>CAYWXK010000056.1:0-22590 GCA_964462515.1 uncultured Pirellulales bacterium | reverse complement strand
ACAACGATGACAAGGTCGTTCTTTTCAATACCGATGAGATAATCACGGCCAAGATAGAGAACTTCAAGGATAGTCCCGCGGTTCTGACAATGGTTCAGCACATCCCCGGCCAGTGGGATATGGAAGAGTGCAATATGCAATTTGTCAAGAAGGACGCCAGCACACTCGAGTTTGAGATTAAGCTGCCTGCTCGCACTCAGGCCGGCCCCGCTGCCAAGGAACTGACAATGCGCTACCACCGCCGTAACATAAGGCCGTAGTGCATAAGACAGATGATAGAATACAGAAGTTAAAATAAAGGAGCAGCAAAATGAGACGCATAGCTTTGATTTTAGCTATAACTGTTGCATTGGCCTCCACTTTACAGGCTAAGGTTGATTTGGTAACGCTGCCGACGCGGGATACAGTGCAGCTTACAATTTATAACTCAGCGGATATGACATTGGTGCGCGAAAGCCGTGCTTTGACTCTAAAAGAAGGCAAAAACAAGCTCCAATTCTCCTGGGCAAATACTCTTATTGACCCAACCAGTCTGGAAATGTTAGCTAAGGCCAACGCAGATAAGATTGATATTTCCGACCTGACCTATCCGCCGAGGGTGCAAAATCTTGGATTGTGGAACATCGAAAGTGGCGTATCCGGTAAGGTGCCTGTGGAGATTTCGTATCTGACAAGCGGCCTGTCCTGGCGGGCGTTTTATATGGGGACGCTCACTGAAGACGAGAAGACAATGCGATTGCAGGGCTATGTGGTGGTTACGAATAACAGCGGCGAGGATTATGAGAATGCGCAGACCCGCCTTATTGTCGGCCAGGTCCATATCCTCGACCAAATAGCTGAGCTTGCGAGACGACAATACCCTTACGGCAGGCCTGGTGAAGTCCTGATGGAGAGAGACTTATCCACACAGCGGCACCCAGGCATAACGGCGTATGGAGCTATTAGTGAGGCAATTGCTGGTAGGCCGAAGGAAATTAAGAAAGAAGGGCTCAGCGAGTATTTCCTCTATACGATTGAAGGGACTGAAACAATTCCCAACGGCTGGTCAAAACGCCTACAAAGTTTTGATATAAGCGAAGTGCCGGTGGCGAATCTATATAAATATGAAGAGGAAAGATACGGCCCAAGTGTCGTTCGATTTCTTAGCTTCAAAAATGACAAAGAGCACAAGTTAGGCGATACGCCTATCCCTGGTGGGACATTGAAGGTTTATAGAACAGCCGATGATAAAGGGCAACTATCTTACGTAGGACAATCCGCCTTCAAATATATCCCTGTCGATGAAGACGTGGAGCTTAATCTGGGTCCGGTCGGTGACATTGTTGTTGAGTCGAAGCTGATGGATTTTAAGACGGATAACTACCGTTTCGACAGAAACCGCAATGTCTCCGGCTGGGATGAAATTCGGACGTTCAAGATTGAGGTTAAAAACACCCGTGAAATCCCTGCAAAGATAGAGATTCAGCGTAACTTTAATACTCCATACTGGACGCTTACAAAGAGCGGCGACTTTGGCCAGTTTGAGAAAGTAGATGTCGATACGGTTAAATTCACCCTTACTTTAGAGCCGAGGTCAGCTAAAAAGTTTGAATATGTCATGACAACCTATCATGGCGTAAGGCAAGAGGACCAGACAAAGTCGATGCGGCAAGGAACTTAAGGGGGCTAAAAAATGAAGCGTGAATTAATACTGATAATTGCAGCGGTGTGTTCTGTCGCGCAGGCGAAGGTTGATTTGGTAACACTGCCGACGCGGGATACCGTGCAACTGACGATTTATAACTCAGCAGATATGACTTTGGTGCGCGAAAGCCGTGCCTTGACGCTAAAAGAAGGCAAAAACAAGCTCCAATTCTCCTGGGCCAATACTCTTATTGACCCAACTAGTCTTGAGATGCTCGCTAAAGCCAACGCAGATAAAATAGACATCTCTGATTTGACCTATCCGCCAAGGGTGCAAAATCTTGGATTGTGGAATATCAAAAGCGGCGTATCGGGTAAAGTGCCTGTCGAGATTTCTTATCTGACAAGCGGCCTATCCTGGCGGGCGTTTTATATGGGGACGCTCACTGAAGACGAGAAGACAATGCGACTGCAGGGATATGTTGTGGTTACCAATAACAGCGGCGAGGATTATGAGAATGCGCAGACCCGCCTGATTGTCGGCCAGGTCCACATACTCGACCAGATTGCTGAGCTTGCCCGCAGGCAATATCCATACGGCAGGCCGGGGGAAGTTGTCACCGAAGCAGAAGGAGCACTGGGATATGGAGTCAGAGCCAGGGTAGAAATGATGAAATTAGCTGAAGTGGCCGCACCTGTCCCGGCGACTCTGGCAGCTAAAGCTATTAAAAAAGAGGGTATAAGTGAATACTTCCTTTATACAATCGAGGGAACTGAGACGATTCCCAACGGCTGGTCGAAGAGGCTTCAGAGTTTCGATACAAGCGAAGTGCCGGTTGTGAATCTATATAAATATGAGGAGGAAAGATACGGCCCTGCTGCATTTAGATTTCTTAACTTCAAAAACGACAAAGACCACAAGTTAGGCGATACGCCTATCCCTGGTGGGACATTGAAGGTTTATAGAACAGCCGATGACAAAGGGCAACTATCTTATGTAGGCCAATCCGCTTTCAAATATATCCCTGTCGATGAGGATGTTGAGCTAAATTTGGGGCCTGTAGGCGATGTTGTTGTCGAATCCAAGCTGATGGATTTTAAGACGGATAACTACCGTTTTGACAGGAACCGCAACATATCCGGATGGGATGAGATTCGGACGTTTAGAATTGAGGTTAAAAACACCCGCGAAATCCCTGCAAAGATTGAGATTCAGCGTAACTTTAATACACCATACTGGACGCTTACAAAAAGCGGCGACTTTGGCCAGTTTGAGAAGGTGGACGTGGATACGGTTAAGTTCACCCTCACGCTGGAGCCGAGGTCAGCTAAAAAATTTGAATACGTCCTGACAACCTATCACGGCGAAAGACAGGAAGACCGAACCAAAAATGCAAAAGGAAAAAGTTAAAAGTAAAAATTTTATATATTCGCCTTGGTTCAGGTATTTAGGTTTCAGGACTAAAAACATCAAACTGTGGGCCAAACTGGCGCAGGTAATATAGTGAATAAGAGCGCTCGAATATAAGAATCGGCAGCAGCAGAACAGTCCCGACATAAGGTATCGCCAGGATGCAGCCAGCGCAACAGCAGGTAACGCACACCAATGCAAAAACAATCATAGTAACACACAATCCTATGACGATTTGAAAAAGTATGTAAAGCGCAAAGCGGCCTTTGTTAGCCGATAAGGTTGTCAGAAATTCACGCCAGGCGGCGACACATCTTTCTTTTCTAAGAAACATTATCGGGACAACAAAGTCCGTGGTGAATTTTTGTATCAGAAAGAACGCGAGCGAGAGGATAACGATAATCAGAAAAACCATCACGACTCCCATTATGGGCATTATATGCGGCCCGCCTCTATGAACCATCAGAACAATAAGTCCAATAGCCACAACTAAAGGCAGTGCTATCACACCAAAACCTATTAAACCCAGCACTACCCTGAAGCCAAACAGACTGTTGCCGTGCTGTCGAAATTTCGTCCAGGGTATCGTAACTTCTGCTATATTGTTGGCGACACAGTGAAGGAACATAAATCTGCCTCGGCTGCTCAGCCAGGCTATTACAAGCCACAGGACTATTATCAGCGCCACAACAAAGACAGCTACCGGGACAATCCAGAAAAGGTTTTCTATTATAAAGTGCCTTGCCTGCTCGATGGCCTGCTCAGGCTCTCCTCCGTGTTGAAAGTTGGGTCCGCCTCCGCCGCCGCCTCCACCTCGTCCTAAATAGGCAAGCCAGGCGCAGAAGCCAATGACAAACCATTTTCCGAAATCGAACGGCCTAAACAGAATGGTCTTGACCCTTTCAATTGCAGGGGAGATTGGGTCAATTACACTTACTTTTGCTTCCAGCGGGGTCATAAAATAAGCCCTCCAAGATAGAAAAACCAGTTCACAAAAATCGCTACTACAACTATCACAGCCAAACCTGAGTTTAATCCGCCAAATAGGCGAATTAGTTTTGTTTTAGCTCCATCAGTCTTAACAAGGAGGCGATATATTCTATATGGAACCTGAATACAAACAAAAGCAAAAAGAGCCGGGCCAAGTGGATGGAACCTGACACCTGCAGAAAAGTCTCCGTGGGCCAGCGCACAAAAAGAGCGTGTCAGCCCGCACAGAGCGCATTTTACTCCGAATGTTTCATACATCATACATCGGATTGGCCATTTGTATCCAAATAGATAAAGCTCGGAATCTCTGATGTGAAGAATCAGTGCTCCGGCTAAAATTACAACGCAAACAAAGAGAATTATTTTGTGGTGCACTTTTGCTTTACTCAAAAACTTTGAACTGTTGCAAAAGACCTAACATACCAAAACTGCCATACGAGTATTGGCACACAACTTTCGCACCGATAGCTCGCAAATCAATCTGTTGTTCACTAATTACAATTAGCTACTCGCAGGTTAGGTCTGTTCTATTTGTTGCTGTTTTAGACGGCGCAGCTCCCTCTGAACAGGCCAGTCTGCAAAAGCAAGGAAGAAGGCCATAATGATATTCAATATTGGTATGAGCATCAGTAACCCCAGCGCCCAGCTATAGCCCGCCTTTGAAAAAATCTTGCAGATAATCAACAGCTTGATTGCAATGATAATGAGGACGACAAACGCAATGAGCATGGCCAAGGCAAACCAAACCACAGCCTGCGATTCCGTTGGCCCATGCTGGACAAGGACACAAGACTCCATATTTTTCCCCTTTCAATCGGTTAAAAAAATATTTATTCGACAGCGTTACTATAAAATTATGTCAATAGTTTAGCAAACATATATTTCCTCTACAAGCAAATTCTTTGAAACTTTCACCGTTTCAGAGAGATTGTTACCAATGCCATTATAGTAGAGCAGCAATAAAACAATAGATTTATAACTTATTCAGCCTGGCTATAGCACTCGCTATCTTGTCTCGGCGGGCCTCAATAGTAGCCGGGTCTTTGGTGAAGGTCGTCATATCCTTGGTGATATTTTCCGGCACGATAAGCAAAGCTGCATATTGCTGGTACTGGTCAGCAGTAAGTTTATCTTTCTTGGTTTTGAGCAGTCTATCCAGAATAACCAAATACTCGTAATCCTCGATGCCATCACGGAGCATTTCCCAGCGGATACTCTCAACAGGTCCTTCAAGAACGGGCGCCGATGGTTTCGCATCGGCTGCCGCTTCGGGCGGATAAATAAATCGCCCATCGCCGTTGCCCCACGGTTCTTTTTTCCCCTCAGGAGTGCTGTAACCGCTAACCCAGCTCATAGGGTCCTCATAAGGATTCTGTGGCTCTTCAGGTTTCGGATACGCGGCGGAGCTCGTCCAGTAATTTGCCTGCCACACAAGGATGCCGTCGATTTTTCGCTGCCAGGTTTGCCATAGCCAGACCCGCAGCTCTGTAGCCGGGTGGTCAATAAAGAGTGTGCAGTAAGGCTCCTTCGGGCCACAGCAAATATACCACCAGAATTTTTCACCCTCCTTGCGACGCCCTTCAGCAGGTTCGTGCTTATAGTTTGGTGAAACTGGACACCATATATTTGGTCCGCCAATTAAATTTGGCTCAACCTGCTCGGTCAGCATACGATTTATGTCCGGCGCAGCGTTCTTGAGCTTTGCAAAGCCATTCATAACAAACTGGTAGTCCCTGGGCTCCGGCTCATCGAACCAATAGACGTATGCTTCATCGAGCCAGCCCTTCTGTCGTAGATGCTCCTGAACCTGCTGACAGTAAGAGGTAAACGCAGCTTTGTAATGAGGCGAATCTTCCTTAAAACCCAGCAGCTCCGGCTCGACTCTGGAGTGGAAACTGCCGCCGCCGAGGCCTGGTATGTGGAGCATAAAGGAGTTAAAGTGGTAGTAGTCGAGCGCTCGCTGCATCGCGTTGTCCCATGCTGTCCAGTCGAATGTTGGCTTGAGCTGTTCGGGCGCAGTCGATTCGGTAACTTTGGGCCAGGTGACTTTGATTTCATCAAGTGGTGCAAGGTCGTAAGGCGAGATATGGTGCGCACTAAAACTGGCCCAGTATTTCTCCAGGACCTCGCGTCTCTGTTGTTGGTCCGAGAGTTTCTGATAGCGGAATACCTCGTGCGGCGAAAAGCCAAAAGCGGTTGTGCAGGTCATTCTATCGGGCAGCACGAAATCATAAACCTCCACCTGCAGTGCTGCCTCCGCGGAGAAATCCTTAGCGGCAAAAACGATTTTGCCCGTGTAAATTCCTGCAGGAATATCGCGTGGGACTTTAACGCGGACCCAGAATGGCTGATTTTTATTCGGCTCTAAGCTGATAGGGCCTCTTAACGGCAGCAGCGGGTCCGGCCACAGACCTGCTACCGAACTTTTGTCAGTTGGGCGAGTGATATTAACATACCGAACTTTTAGCACCTCGACATTTTCAGCAGAAATTCCTGCGCCGGCAGGACCAGATAACGCCGTAGAGCGTATGGTAAAATCAGCCAGACCAACTTTCGGTCGAACTACAAGCTGCACGGCCTCAGTTTCGTTGCGGGCGGCACATATTGTAATAGCTGAAACAGTTGCCTCGGGCAGGGATTTATCCTGACTTACTTTCCAGCCAGACGAAGCCCACCACAAACCGACCTGCTCAGTGGAAGCTGGAAGCCGCTGGCCGTATGGAAGGTTAAAATAATTACCGGTCTGGGCCAGAAGACTCTGGCTGCCCATTAGCACTACTAATAAAAGCATTTTTTTCGACATAGCCTATCTCCTTATTCAGAAAAAATCCGGTTTTAAGTAAGTTGACTGTGTAGTTAATAATATGAAATTTTCAGCAATAAATCTAATGCTGTCAACAATTAAGCCGACGAAAATATCAATATAAAGAAACATAGCTTATAAATATTCTGGTTCAAGAGTATGTGGTAATTTTTCCAGCGGGCAGCCAGCGCATCTGGCCGTTGGCCTGCAAAATTCCTTGCCGACCTTCACTAAGAGTGCATGGTATTCATTGAAAAGCTGGACATCCTGCGGCAGATTCGACTGAAACAATTCTTGCAACTGCTCGTAGTCAGCACCCGGTTCAATTAGCTTATGACGAACGGCAACTCGCGCAGTATATGCATCCACGACAAAGACAGGGCTATCCAACGCATAGAGGAGAATCGAATCGGCGGTCTCAGGGCCAATACCTTTTATGGCCAAAAGTTCAACCCGTAGCGTATCGGTCTCAACACTTTCAAGGTTCGCCAGCTCGCCGCCGTAATTTTCAAACAGCCAGTCCATAAAATTCTTCAGCCGTCTGGCTTTTATGTTGTAGTAACCGGCCGGCCGGATAAGCTCGGCAAGCTGCGAAAATTCAAGATGATAAAGTTTCACCGGAGTTAAACAGCCGGCAGATTTCAAGTTTCTTATTGCCTTTTCAACATTGGCCCAGTTTGTATTCTGGGTAAGTATGGCGCCAATGATTATCTCGAACTTAGTTTCGCCAGGCCACCAGTGCTGGGGTCCAAAACGCTCAAAAAGCAGCCGATAGATTTCAGTTAGTTGTTCGGTTATCATTTCAGCAGCCTCTTATGCAGAGAATTCACTCTATTTCCGACCGGGTCTCCAATAACTTTTGAGAACCACCTTTTTGACTATTGTAATTTGGCGTCTATTAAAGTAAACTCTGCAAAATTTAAGTGGTGCAAATTTTTGAAGTATAGAGACAAAGTGTCAGGACGTTAAGCAGGTAGTCATAAGCCAATGGAAGGCAAACGCAAATACGATACAGGTCAGCTCTTTAATTTCGCTCGAAACTCCTATCTTGAACGAACGAGCCGGCCGGTTTACGCCATAGTGTTCTTGATGCCGTTTATTATTTTCTACGAGGTCGGAACGATTTTAATAAACACTGATGTTCTGAACCAATCTCAGGTTCGTGTGGTGGCATTCGTCTGGTTGCAGCACCTGCTCGAATATCTTGGCGGCAGCAGACTGGCGTGGGTGGCGCCACCCCTGGTGGTTATAATCATTTTGATAGGGCTGCAACTGGCATCGGGCAAACAATGGTACTTTAGAATGCATGATTTTTTGCCGATGGCAATCGAATGCACACTCCTTGCAGTGCCATTGCTGGTGATGAGTCTTTTTTTGAATAGGCCAGCACCACAAAACGATATCAATCAGCTTATCAATAATGCAGCCCAGATACAGACCGAAGCGATACCGAGTTGTCTGACAGTTGGAGCCAACAGCACATTGTTGGCTGCCGCAGAATTAGAACGCGGGACACCAAAAGGTCGGTCGTTATTAGCCGACATTGTCACCGGGATAGGTGCGGGAATTTATGAGGAACTCATTTTTCGTCTGATTCTGATTTGCCTTCTGATGCTGCTGTTTCAGGACGTGCTGCTGCTCAGTCGTAAAAATTCGCTCATTCTTTCGGTTCTCATTTCCGCAGCACTCTTCAGTGCACATCACCATGTGGTCATCGTGGATGGACATTTCGGACGAATCGCAACCTTCAACTATACAGAGTTTGTTTTTCGAACAATCGCGGGAATTTACTTTGCAATACTCTTCGCAATGCGCGGCTTCGCAATTACCGCCGGCACTCACGCCTTTTACGATATTATCGCAACTATTGTGAACGCGGCCTTTTTTCAGTATTGAAAACAAGGGGCCGCGCAAATTTTTTCAAAATTTTTCAAAAAAACTTTGTTGCTATTAGTCATTTAGATTGCGTAGCTTGCAAAATAATCGTCCTATAAGGCAACCAAACAGCCATATCAATACTGATATTAAGCTTGAATAGACAAGTCAATTTTTGTATAATAAGGACAAGATAAGTGGCTTGGTTTTTGTATCGGATATTTATGATGGAATTACCTCAAATCAATGTTGCTGTCGAAGAATTGACCTTCAGTCTCTTCCAAAGACCTCTACATCCGGAGCTTTTCCAGATTTATGCCGGCCGACACCTAAAAACTGAAAAATACGAGGCAATTATCTGGGTTACAGGGTGCACTCACGTCGTCAGCGTCTTTGCTGATGGTGCTTGCCTGAGCGAAGTTGTCAGCACACCGGGCCAATTGCTTCCGAATCGAGGCTTGATTGAGCGTTTCCAGTTCCGCGGCCCTCGCAATCACAAATGCACCCTGAGCCGCGGGATAAGCTATATGACCGATTTTCAGATAGAGAAGATGAGTTCTAATCTGTATCTGCAGAGCCATAATGACCTCGAGCGGTTTGCGCGAAATCGCGGCCTGTTTATAAAATTCCCGGAACTGGAGGTCGGCAGATTGCAGCCGTTCTGCTTTGTTGACTTTGAGGCAAGACGAACCGAATTGCATATCCACACATTCTCAGCCTATCCCGACCAGGTAACAATGATTAAGACCCAATCATTGTTCGACTTTCAATAAGCAAACCTCGACAGCAAAAAAAATGGGCACAGATACAACGCAGGGATATTTCTCTTGATTTGTAGCCCAAAAAGGTGTATACTTGTTCATAGGTCTGCAGGTTGACTTTTAAAAAATTGCGGCGTTACTATGAACAGACGAACAGGATTTACCTTAATAGAGCTTTTAGTTGTGATTGCAATTATTGCATTATTGATGGCGATATTGCTGCCGTCACTAAATCGCGCCAGAGAGCAAGGTAAACGTGCAGTTTGTCTTAACAATCTGAAGCAATTGGCGCTTGCATGGACTTTGTATGCGGATGATAACGACGGCAAGATAGTCAGCGGTAATACGAGCACCGGCGGCTTTAACAAAGACGGCACTTGTTGGGTTTATTGGCCGGGCAGCGGTGCATCAGAACAACAACAAATACAGGGAATCACGTCCGGACTGCTATTTAAATACTGCCCGAACATAAAACTTTATAAGTGCCCGACCGGTGTGCGTGGAGAGGTCGTAACTTATGCTATAGTTGACTCTATGAATGGTTACGATGCGATACCCGGAGCCGAGGGGCAGGTACTTAGAAATAGAACGCAGATTCGCAGGCCAGGCGAGAGGGCGGTTTTTCTTGATGAAGGTCGGCTAAGTCCGGCGAGCTGGACCGTCTGGTACGACCAGGAAAGATGGTGGGACCAAATTACAGCGCGACACGGAGACGGGACAAACTTCGCCTTTGCAGACGGGCGAAGTGAATACTGGAAGTGGAAAGACCCCCGGACGATACAGATTGCCAAGATGGACTACGACTATTGGCAAAACACGGGCCGTCAGGGCAGTTTATCTTCATCACCGGGCAATCAGGATTTGCACAGAGTGCAGAAAGCTGTTTGGGGGAAATTAGGTTATACACCAAGTAATTAACAGATGCGGCTTCCCCGGCGATTATCGCTTTTTGTTCGCTGCGATGCAAACATCAATCCCATTCCACTGATGGCACTCTTCTTAATCAAGAGCCCTCTTTCTTAATCTTCGGTTTCTATATTTCTCAATCAGCTCCGTTAGAAAGCTGACCCCGTTTAGAAATAAAATTTCTAACGTGGCTTTCTAACGGAGCAAACTTTAAAAAATCTTTTACACTATCGGGCGTAAATATAGAATTGAACTTGTGATATGACAAAAGAACAGGATAAATTCGGGTCAATTCGCCGGCAAATAAAGGGTTTTCCGACCGGGCCCGGCCTTTATTTTATGAAAGGTGCCGGCGATAAGGTCCTCTACATCGGCAAAGCCAAGAACCTTCGCTCACGGGTGGCCAGCTATTTCCAGCGAGGCAGCGACGTAATTGGCTCGCGCGGGCCAAAAATCGCTGAAATGATAAGCAAGGTCGAAGGCGTTGACTTTCTGGAAACTGCGGGCGAGGTTGAGGCACTACTGGCGGAGGCCCGCCTGATAAAGGACATCCGCCCGCCATATAATACCGACCTGGTCGATGACAAAACGTTTCCATATCTGGAAATTACGGTCGGCGAAGATTTTCCCGGCATCTATATGACGCGAAAACCACGGCCTGGCAGCAGATTATTCGGCCCATTCGCAGGCGCAAAAGACCTCAGGCAAGCATTAGCAGTTCTGCAAAAAATCTTCAGATTTCGAACCTGCAAGCTGGATATACGCCAGGACGACCCGAAAAGAAGATTCTTTCGCCCCTGTATTTTATATAGCATAAAGCAATGTACCGCCCCCTGCGCAGATAAGATTAGTAAAGAGGATTACAAAAAGGTCGTGATAGGCGACCTGATAAAATTCCTGCGTTCAAAGCGGGCCACCGTCCTGCGGCAGTTAAAAAAGCAGATGGAAAAGGCCGCTGCGGCCCTCGATTATGAAAAAGCAGCAATGTTCCGCGACCGCATCCGGCTGATTGAGCGTCTTGACCGCAGAGGCACGCCGGATGAAGATGTTCAGCCCGAGGTTTTTGCTACTGACCCGGCTGAAGCCCTTACGCAGTTGCGAGAACTTTTGCGAGCATCTGAACCTGTCCGCATTATCGAAGGAATAGATGTCGCCAGTATCAGCGGAGCCGAGGCGGTCGGGGCGCTTGTGAAATTCATCGATGGCAGGCCATTCAAAAGCGGCTATCGACGCTTCAGGATAAAGACCGTAAAAGGTATCGACGATTATGCAATGATTGCAGAGGTCGTCAAACGCAGATACAAATATGCACTGCGGGGCGAGGAACTCTGGCCGGATTTGGTTTTAATTGATGGCGGTTTAGGCCACCTTAACGCCGCCGAAGCCGCACTTAAAGAACTCAAAGCACCGCCGGTAAAAGTCGCCTCAATCGCCAAAAGAGAGGAAGAAATCTTTCTGCAGCAAACCCTTATCCCCCTCAAGCTGCCGAAAACATCTCCTGTTTTGAAGTTGTTGCAATACGTGCGAGATGAGGCCCACCGCTTCGCCCAGCATTACCACCACATCCTGCGAAGGAAAAAGATGTTGTCTGATACGCAGGATTAGCGAGTGCGATGTTCCCTTTCCATCACGTTGCGATTTAATTTTTGATTTGCCTTCGCTTCCCCTTTGTGGTATAATGTCTGTGAAATAAAACTTTTTTGGAGGATACAAAAATGAATAAGGTGATTGTTGTCCTTATCTGCCTTCTGGCTATCCCCTGCCAGGCAAGGATAATCTATGTCAATGACGGTGCCAATAGATTAAATGATGGTTCATCTTGGGAAAATGCCTACAAATTCTTACAAGATGCGATGGAGGATGCTAATTCTTCACCTAAACCAGTTGAAATAAGAGTTGCTCAAGGTATTTACAGGCCGGATGAAAATACCTTACATCCGAATGGCACTGGCGACCGAACGGCTACATTTCAACTTATCAATGGCGTAACTCTCAAGGGTGGATATGCAGGGTTCGGCGAGCCAGACCCGAATGCTCAGGACATCCGGTTGTATGAAACCATCCTGAGCGGTGACTTAGACAGCAATGACATCGAATTCGAAGGCATCGAGTCGAGCGATTTTATTTACAGTCCCAGCCGAAGCGAAAACTCTTACACGGTCGTAACCGGCAGCGGCACTGACAGTAGAACTGTTCTCGATGGTTTTACAATAACCGGCGGCAACTCTAACGGTCAGTATGGTCCCGAAGGAAACGGCGGCGGGATGTATAACCACTGTGGGAATCCGACAGTAGTAAATTGTATTTTTCGAAAAAACTCAACTCGTGGACGTGATTGCTGTTTTCCATACATTGGTGCCGGCGGAGGCGGGGTTTTCAATTTGCAGAGCAGCCCAACGTTTCGCAACTGTCGCTTCGAGGAAAACCTTGCTTACGGTGCCGATGAGTTCAGTTGCGGAGGTGGGATATATGACGTCAACAGCCAGCCTACGTTGATTAGGTGCACATTTGCTCGTAACATAGTGTATGGTTACGACAGTGAATACTACGGAGGCGCAATCTTTGACTACAACAGCAGCACCGTTCTTACCGATTGTTCGTTTATCGATAACTGGTCGCATTCGGGCGGTGCATTATACAGCACGCAGAACAGCAGCGCAACGATGAGAGGATGTCTGTTTGTGGGCAATTACGCATACCACGGCGGCGGTGCTATATTGTCCTCATCTGCTCATCTGAATCTGGCAAGCTGCACTTTTGCGGGAAATAGAGCACCATACAGCGCCACTATCGATTGCGAACACTGGGAGAAGACGAACTATCTTAAAGCCGTCAACTCTATCCTATGGGATGGCGGAGGTGAGGTATCCGCACTCTTGTCCGAAGTCCAAATTACCTTCAGCGACATACAGGGCGGCTGGGAAGGCAAAGGTAATATCAATGTTGACCCCTGCTTTGCCCAGCCGGGGCATTGGGACGACAACGGGACGCCGGATACCGACCATGACGATTTCTGGATTAACGGCGACTATCATCTGCTCCAATGTTCACCCTGCATAAATGCCGGCGACCCAAATTATATAGCCGAGCCTAATGAGACGGATTTAGACGGACGGCCTCGCGTAATCGGCGGCAGAATAGATATGGGCACTTATGAATTTCGATTGCCTCGCACTCTGTATGTCGATGATGACGCGACTGGTGCAAACAATGGCTCGTCCTGGGTAGATGCCTACAAATATCTGCAGGATGCGCTGGCAGTAGCAAAAAGTGGCGATGAGATTCGGGTCGCACAGGGCATTTACAAACCGGACGAAGATTCAAACCATCCCGCCGGGACCGGCGACCGTGAAGCAACATTCCAGCTAAAAAATGGTGTGACGATTAGGGGCGGCTACGCCGGCGTCGGCCAGCCGGACCCAAATGTTCGGCACATCCTGCTATACAAAACCGTCCTGAGTGGTGACCTTGACGGCTCAATGGGGGAGCTGACCAAGGAGACCTTCTTCGATGTAATGGTTCCGCGGTATTCGAGTACCACCGCCAGTTATCATGTCGTATTGGCCGACAGGACCGATAGCTCATCGGTCCTGGATGGCCTTACCATCACCGGCGGCGTTGCCAACGGGTCCGACTTCGACCCCGTTATGGATATCACGACGTATGATGGCGGCGGAATCTACTGCAAACTGGCCAGCCCGACACTCATAGATTGCACTATTCGCGGCAACTGTGTTGTGTTTCATGCCGGAGGACCTGCGCCATCGGGCGGCGGGATGTATAACCAACAGGGCAATCCGATGCTTATCCGCTGCACGTTCGAACTAAATGCGGCCGACGACTATGACGGGGACAGTTGGGCGGCGGGGTTGATGAATTACCTCGGCACCGTACGGCTGACGGATTGTGTCTTTGCGGACAACCGAACTGTTCAATGGGGTGGCGGGTTGGCCAACAAGGGCGATGCAACACTCGAACGGTGCAGGTTTGTGGGCAATTTTGCCCGCATATATGGCGGGGCAATCTACAACGAGGAGGGCTTGTTGACCCTGAAGAATTGTCTATTGGAGCAGAACAGTTCCGGGTGGTATCCGGGCGGAGGCATCATCAATTTCGGCTGCTGTGAGGTGACTAACTGCACGTTTGTTCGCAATTCCAACTACGCCCTCGTTCATAGCGGAGAGGGTGCGATGGTCTGTAACAGTATCTTCTGTGACGGCGGTAAGGAGATTACCGGCCTATATGAACCGATTGAGGTGGAGGTCGCTTATAGCGATGTGCAAGGCGGCTGGCCAGGTCAAGGCAACATCGATGTTGACCCGTGTTTCGCTGATGTGAATAATGGTGACTATCATCTAAAATCTCAGGCGGGAAGATGGGATGCAAACGAGGGACAATGGACGAAGGATGATGTGACGAGTCCGTGTATTGACGCTGGCGACCCAAACACTCCCATTGGTTTAGAGCCATTTCCAAATGGCGGGATTATCAATATGGGTGCTTATGGCAGCACAAGAGAAGCGAGTAAATCGTATTTTGGCGAGCCAGCGTGCGAAACGATTGTTGCCGGCGACATCAACGGCGACTGCAAAGTAGATTTCAAAGACTTTTCGGTTATGGCTTTCCACTGGCTGGAGGAACATTAGGGATAAGGATTTTCAATTTACAATTTTTTGGAAAGTAAAAAAACTGCGGAATTTTTTGTTCCGCAGTTTTTCGCTTTTATCCGCCTTAAGTCTGGTGGATAAAGTTTTAACATTTAATTTTAGGGCCGCGTTTATGGTGCGGCGTCCTTCTTTATAGTTATTCGTACACTCGCGTAGCTTCGGTTTCCTCAACCGGCCTTGTGAGCTGGTCGGTGTTCATAGTAACTTTGAAACGGACGTCGCCGGCCTTAATGCCCGATACCACTACCTGCCAGGCTGCCTTAGACTTGGGGGCAAGACTGCCCAGCGGGGCAAAGGTCAGCGTGTTACCCCCTAATGTGCCGGTAGTTGCACCGCTTGAGGAAATGTATTTAAAGTTTTCTTCCAGGATGCAGGTGATACGAATGTTGGTGCTGAGTGCTGAACCCTGGTTTGTTACCATAATTATGTATGTTGTTTCGTCACCTATCCGGACAGGGTCATAAACGTCACCAACTTCAAGCAACACGCCCGGGACACCGCTGAGAGATGTCTTGACTGTGGCGGTTGCCTCGTTGGCACAATAGGCAGTTGCGGTAGTGGTGCTACTTAGCTCACCTGCTCTGGTTGGCATATAGGATACACGCAGATTTCTGGTTGCGCCAGCCGGAATAGTGCCGACTTTCCAGGTTACTTTTGAGTCCGTCAATTTTGCACCAGAGGTTGCCTTTATTGTGGTTACCATCGGCGGGAAGCGATTTTCCACAAGGGTGTTTCTTGCCGGCCCATCACCTTTATTGGTAACGGTTATGTCATATACAAGCGGTCGGCCCAAAAAGTGTTTTTCAGGCCCCTTCTGCGTGATTTCCAATGCAGGCTGGCCTACAACCAGAGAATTTGCCAGCTCGAACCTCGGGCCGGCAGGCGAACTGGCTACCGTTTTCCAGGCGTATTTGCCGGTCCTGACGGCACGCATCTCGACTGAGTATTGCTCCGACTGGCCCGGCGTTAGGGTGCCGACATTAAATGTAATTTCGTTCTTGCCGTCAGGAGTCTGCAATCCTGCGGGAAGGGTATCGACAAGCTTGACAGCCTGCACAATTTTTGTTCCTGTGTTAGATACCGTGAATTTGACTGGAATCTGGTCACACAACAAAACCTCAGACGGCGAAATTCGCGCCAGCTCCAGTTTCGGCTGGATAACTTTTATGCTGGCACAGGCAGGAATAACCTGTGTCAGAACAGTTGTGCAGTTTTTAAGATAGCCGCCGTCGGTGGCTATACCTGAAACCGTAATCTGCTTGGTGGCCCTTGGCTCAAGCAAATCCACTTCCCAGATAAGCTGATTTCCCTGGGTTCTTGCCACTGGAGAGGAATTTGTTAATTTGTAATTTTCAGAAAGGTCCTCTGCGATAAGGACGCCGGTCAGTGCCATATCCGTCAGGTTTGTGAATTTGATGTAATAATCGAATGGCTGGTTTGGCTCAATTTCCTCCGGCATTGTTTTGTCCAGCCGAATAAGGCCACATTCCGCACAGGGGTATAGCCTCGATACTATGGATGGTCCGGCTCCGCCGGAAGCAAGCGGCCTAACGACAGCAGGCACCGCTGCGACCGCTCTGACAGGAGGCGGCCCTGCCTTGGGGATGGATGCAGGAACTAATGGAGTTGCAAGCCTTGGGTTAGCACCTTCGGGTGGTTGGGGTCCTGTCTGCTGACCATACTGTGAAGCACACCAGTTCCTGCAGCCCGAACTTGCCAGGAGCAGGCACAAAACGACCACTAATAAAAGAGCCGAGGTATTTAGCAACCTTTTCATTTTATGTCCCTTTCGTATTACAATCCGAAATACAGCCGCATAAATTGAGAATTAGCGATAGCGCAACTCCACATTCTACATTCTGCATCAAAGTCCAATTTGCACTTCAAATTATCTAACTTTTGTGCGTTTCAGATGTTATATCGGAACTGCATTTGCCCAAGTTAAGCAAAAAATAAGATGCTTTGCTGCTATTTTTTAATTGGTGACCATCAGGGTCATCTTTTTAGGACGTTGGCGATATCACCAGACAATCCTACCGCTTCTCAATAGGTTGATAGACATAGTATTTTTGCACAGGTATAGTGATGGATATCATTGTTACAGGAGCAGAAATTTACCCCGGTAATTAACTTGGATTCCTCATTCCCGACAAATAGAGTCGGGACAAGGAAGTTTGGAATGACAATTCCTCAAGTTATCTGTGATGAAAAACCGCAGTGATATTTCTGCCGTTCTCGCGCTTTTGCTACACAAACCAGGAAGCAATTGTCAAAAGCAGGCGTTGTTTGAGAGGTCTTGCGCAGGCGGTTGCGCGGAGTGTCGCTTTGATGGCTTTGCGAGCGGCACCTGTCATTAATAAGGGTAAGATTGTATTCGAGATATTCTCGATTTCGTTTAGTTTGTATTCGTAAGCTCTGATTACTGCTGCGGGGATGCCGGCCCCGGTCTGACCAAAAAGAAGTGCTGCGGCACTTGTCAACTCATTGGCAACCAGGTCCATTCCACCGAACTTCGGTCTGCCGAATAAGTCATTCTGGCCGAACATCTTTGAGACAGGCTCAATCCCTGATGAGCCGACAGCAAAATCCATCGTGCCAAATGGTATCATCTCGGTGTCCGCCAAGATCACGGCAACCTCTTTGCTACAAAGCCGGCGAATCTGGTCTCTAATATCTTTAGCGGCCTGGTCGGGACTTTCGGGCAGGAGGCTTACTATGCCGGCTGGGTGGTTCGAGCCATCGATGCCTGCATCACAGGTGTTGATTCGGCCATCTTTGCCCCTTGTTATGCACAGTGCCTGCTCGTGCTCGACAAGCTCTCTGCTGCATTGAGCTGAAAGCGGGTCCTTTAAGGAATCGACAATATATTGCTCGATGAGGCCCGCCAGCGGAATAATTGCCAGGATTTCGTGACCTTCATCGAAAATCATTTGCAGCCACTTTGCATCTTTGCCTGTCTTTCGTGATATAGCCAGGGCTTTCTTGCCCGGCACAACATCAGCCAATTTTCTTGTTCGCCCGGCAGCTTTGGAGACAATTTTACTGGTCAGGACGAGAATGTCTTTATCCTGCAGGCCGCCAATTTCGCGCTGTGCTGATGCGTGGATTATTTCAGCTAAGTTGTCACCGCCCTTAATTTCCGGAATAGTCTGCAATCCCAGGATATCTATTTTTTTCATGGCTTCTCCTTGGGCCTACAACGCAATTTAAGTTTGAAAAATGCAACAACGTCCAGCAGATAAATCGATACCCATCTTGCTCAATTGTCTCCACTTTTTCTTCGTATGGCAGGGACCGGAACGAGCTATACGATTTTGTGTTTCCCCATCTCCTGTTCCCCTTTCTGTCTTCGACAAATGCCCTCTTAAATTTATCCTTTGCCATTTAGACCCGGTGCAGTATAACCTGATATGCTGCTACTTGTCCAGTGCTCCGCTATAGCTGGGTTCTTACGGGTCAATTTTTTATGGACTTTCCAGGCCGGTTTTGTTATGAGCAGAGAAAATTTATAATAGTATCGACTAACCTCTGGAGAATTGAGCGATGTGGTTATCCAGATTCATAAGATTATTGTTTCCACCTGCCTGTGGCAGATTGAGTATCCTTGTTTTCATTATGCTTATAGCAGAACTTAGTCCCACCACTCAAGCCGACCAGGAAGAAAAAAGCGTGATACCGTGGCAGAGGCAATACAAAATCAAACCAAACGAAAAAGACCGTTTGACGCCCGCCGACGTAGTTGGGCCGGATGGGATTGTGTACCCTAACTGGACTAAATGTGGCGTCCAAGGCGGAATTCCAAAAGTTGAAGTCGTTGCCAAGATTGAAGATTTCGGCGCCAAAGCCAATGATGACACCGATGACTCACAAGCTCTGGCAAAAGCCTGTGAAGCGGCAGGCAAAATGGGCGGCGGTGCGGTGGTATTGGGTGAGGGGACATATTATCTTGACCTGCCTGTAACAGTGCGTGATGACAATTTAGTGATTCGCGGCCAGGGTCCCGGGAAGACCCGCCTGATTTTTCGTTACTCGATTCCTGAAAATGGAGCGGTTTTCTATAGCCCCTCCGCGGGAAGCCATCGGCAAACTTCCAGACGGCAAACACACATTAAAAGGTATCGCAGAATATAACGATGGCACGAAACGCACCGCAGAGATTCCGGTAATGCTCGATTCGAAGCTCAACGACACAAAACAAGCTGCAGACGCTCGAGCAGTTATTACCTTCGAAGGACGCGGCCCGGCCGGCATTAAGCTTCCACTGGCTAAAGACGGCAAACGGGGCGATATGACACTGGAGCTAAAAAATAATGGCGGGATTGGGGCTGGGGACTGCATTCTTATTGAAGGGCCTGCGACCGAACGATGGAAAAAGCTGACCAAAAATGCCTGCGAATGGGGTTTTTATCGGCTTTATGAAGTGCTAATTACAGGCATCAAAGACAACACCATTTCCATCAATCAGCCATTGCGGATAGAATTTCCGGTTATTGACGGCTCGTATGTGCAGAAAGTAACACCAATCCAGCGATGCGGGATTGAGTCGCTATATATAGAACAGATGGAGAATTTGTGGATAAGTAGTGTCGTTTTTTATTATGGCTGGAATTGCTGGGCAAAGGACGTAACAGTAAAAAAATGCGGACGGTTTCCTGTTTATGGGTCGAGGGCCAAATGGTGTGAAATCCGCGATTGTATTTTCGATGATGCCTGGTTTAAGGGCGGCGGCGGCACGGCATACACCGGCTGGGACTGCTGCTGGGACTGCTTTATAGAGGGTGTTGAGACATTCAAGATGCGTCATGCTCCGCTTTTTCAATGGGCAGCCAGCGGGTGCGTTATTCGTAAGAGCATTTTTCACGAAAGCGACGGCCAGTGGCACGCAGGCTGGACGAATGAAAATCTTATTGAGCAGTGCATAATTGAGTCTGTGCAAGGCCACGGAGGATACGGCTATGGGATGTGGGCGTCACCACCTGAAGATGATGCACACGGCCCCAATGGCCCGTGCAACGTAGTGTATAACTGCGACGTCAGCAGCCCAAAAGCCGGCGTCTGGATGGGCGGGATGAATGAAAACTGGCTGATTCTATACAACCGTTTTGTTGTAGGCAATGGGCCGGGTGTGTTTGCCAAGACCGCCAGCTTCGACCACATCATCAAAGATAACGTTTTTATCCTTAAAGACAGCAAATCGCCAATGGTCCACCTTGCCACCGGCGACTGTATCGGCGTAGAACTAATCGGCAATAAATTATTCGGCGGCAGCGGGCAATTTATGTCAGGCGCAGGTAAGCCAGCCGTTGTTAATGATAACAAGGCGTTTAGGCTCGATGATGCATCCAGGCCAAGTCCTGAGGTGCCGTCAATTTACCAGTGGCAGAAAAAATCCTTTGGAATTTCAAATTAAGAATAAAGCAGAATCACATCCCCGAAACACTGTAGCTCATCGGTGTAATTTCTTTGCCATTGGCTAAGCGGTAGGGTTTTTCGCCGAAGTTGACGGTGACGGTGATTCCATTTGCAAATGTTGTTTGCTGAACATCTCTATCCGGCGTAAGAAAGCGGTGGTCGGTCATCTCGGCGCAGCCGACGGCACGGGCGACGGAGCATACATTTTTGTAACTGCGAGCGAATTGCTCTTTGTTTTTATCCCAGAAATCTTTGTTAAACATAAACATTGGCGGTGTGCCATACAAAATGTTGAAAAGGTCGCGCTTGTCCCATAGTGAAGGCAATTTATTATTGTAGTCACCCCAGTACCACTGCGCCACCACACAATCGTGATATACCAATTCCCACAGCGGTAATCGATACGCCTGTCCCGCTTGAAACTTGGCTACCTGCTGTGGCACCTCGTCCCAAATCTTGAGCATATCCCGCCCTGAATCAGGGACACGATAAGGTCCGAGACTGAGCATTCCCTCGAAGTAATGAACGTATGGAACAGCCGCATCGTGTCCCGTTTCGCTTCCTGTTACAAGTTTGGATTCCTCACAGATAAAACGTAATAGTTCCATCTTCCAGTGTCGGCTTTCACCGCGTGTCATCGGATGCTGGGGATTGTAGCACTCGCGCCAGGGAGAGGCTGTCGTCGTGTCAATGAAACGGCAGTGGTAGGGGTGCGTTTTTAACTCTTCGGGGACACGTTCCCTGGCGTATTTTAGCGCCTGTTTATCGCACAACACACCGCACGGATACATCTGTCCATCTTTGCCCTTCACACGCCAACCCTTGCGCCAGTCGCCCTTTTCATCAGTCATAATATCTTTTGGCCAGCCTTCCTGAGTCCAGTCGGGATGCGGTCGATTGAGCTTCTCTTTAACTATCTGTGGGTCCATCAGGTCCTGGTAGATGTCATAACGGCTGGTCAGAATCCCACCCATTTCGTTCATTGCGGCAATGACCTCCGGGCTTGCGCGATTGCTCCATAGGATTCGCTCAATGCCGAGCGATTTCATCTCTCGAACAATCGCAAGAGAATCCTTCTCCCAGCACCAGACATTTACGGCACCGATAAGCAAATCAACATCGGGATTTTCTTTAAGCTTTTGCTGGAGCGTTTTAAGCAAGCCTTTCTCTCTGGCATAAGAGCGGTATCGTTTGCACATTGCAACATGCCCTCCCTTATCAAAGAAGACATATCGCAACCTGCGATTGTAACCGAACCGACCTTTTTGGGACTCCCATCCCGGCCTTACACACAGTTTTCCATCAATTCGCTCAATCCGGATAAGGGCATCATCAGGTGTCTCGATAATCGCCATATATCCGCGCTGCCCGTCTGCGGCGCCCCAGAAGGACATACAAATCCCGTGGCCGCCGTAGGCGATAAGCCACATTGGCTCAATAGTCTGGTCCTCGACCGGAAAAGATATGCCTTCGTTCATCGGTATCACAAGATATGTCCCCACATCGCTGACAAATGGATGTGGAAAGCCCAGCGACCACTTCAAGGCTGCTGAAGGCGGGTCTGACGAAAGCTCAACTGTAAACTCCGGCTTTTCGCCATCGAGCCGAATTTCCGTCTGCACATCGAGTCCCAAACCCGGCTCTCGCAAGGTCATTTTGAGACCGTCATCGAGTTTTTTGCTGTCAATTACATAACCCTTGGTCACAACCTTTTGCCGCCAAACCTGCCCTGTGCGTTTATCCGTAACGAGTAATGTCGCATCATTTGTATCAAGTGCAACAGAGATTGCGGTATTGGTGACAGCAATTTTTTGTGTTGCTGCCTGGCAATAACATCCTAACAAAAGCCCAATGAGTAACTGGCAGAGTTTACAAATCCTTATTATTGAATCGCTCTTCCCAATAAAAATGTGAGCTATCATTTCTTTTCCTTCTTAGAAGAATACCCCGATACATCGGGGTTTTATTTTGAGCGCCGCAGTTTATTCTGTTCTTCGGCATCATGGATTACCGACGCTATAGTTACAGCAACTCCCTTTTCGGCCTTTGATTTGTCGGCTGCGGACATAAAGGCGAAAATCTCAATGGTTTCTTCAGGCGGCACAGGAACGCGGCCGGTCTTGAAGAATTTGGCGATTTCGT
>CAYWXK010000055.1:0-22936 GCA_964462515.1 uncultured Pirellulales bacterium | reverse complement strand
AAAACGTGGATAATCCTCTAATCGCATGTGGTACATAAACAGGGGTCAGATCAGAACCAAAGAGGGTATTCGAAGGTCGCGATTGGCTGGAAAAAATAATTGATGCGTATGAAGCTGCATACAAGCAAGCGGAGGAAAGAAACAAGGGGAAAATAAGGGCTTATTATCCTGGCGACCCTGATAATTTTGACGGCAAAATTTTATTTATAACTCAAGATGAGTTTTATTGGAAAGGAATTGGTATTACTGAAAACATAGTCTTTGATGATTACATAAAATCGGAGAAACTCAAAATGTACTTCGACGAACTCGGTTTGACGAAAGAATTATTAGCGGGAGAACCGAACAAAGTGTCTAAGAATTGATTAAGGAATTTGAGATACAACTTAAACAACTCGACCCCAATCAGCCTGAGTAAGAACTCTCTAATTGCACCTGGTACATAAAATATGGTTAGGTCGCTTCTTTCGCAGGAATGGTTCTGAGAGAAATCAGCAATTTGCAACTATAATTGATATTATAGACTGGATTACATAAAAAAAAGGCCGCTTTGAGAGCGGCCTTTTTTATCTGCGGAAATTTTGGTTAGTTATTTGTCGGAAACTTTTGCGGCCCGATTTTGTCGGTTTTGCTTCTTGGGTGTGCGCTGTCATAGACTTCTTTAAGTTTCCTTGTGGTCAGATGTGTGTAAATCTGGGTTGTAGATAACGACTGGTGGCCGAGCAATTCCTGCAAGCTCCTTAAGTCGGCGCCGTTGTTGAGCATATGTGTCGCGAAGCTATGGCGTAGTGTATGCGGGCTGATTGCTGTGTCCAGCCCTGCTATTTTCAGGTATTTATCCATCTTGCGACGCACGCTGCGGGTGCTAAGGCGTCTGCCGTGCTTATTCACAAACAGGACCTTCAAATCAAAATTGGCGTTGTTTTGCGCCCGTTTGTTTCTGAACTCAATGTAGTGTTGAATAATCTGTAAAGCGGAGGAGCCGATAGGTGCTACCCTTTCTTTTTTGCCTTTGCCTCTGATGTGGACGACCTCGCCTAAGAAGTCTATATCGTCCATATTGAGGGCGACAAGCTCGCTGACTCGCATACCGGTGCTGTAAAGGGTCTCCAGGATGGCCCGGTCACGTGCACCGAGCCAACTATCCATTGGCGGGGTCTCGAGAAGTTTCCTTACCTGGTCGTATTCGAGGAATCGCGGCAGCTTCTTCTCCAGCTTTGGCGTTCTAACTGCTGAGGCCGGGTTAGAACCGATTTGGTTTCTTTTAACCAGGAACTTATAAAAGCTGCGTAATGTAGCCAGCTTGCGGGCTGTCGTTGACTTGCAATATTGTTTCTCGTTCAGGTGAGCCAGATACGCCCTTATAGTGTTGATGTCCGCTGATAAAAGTAGCTCGTCAACTCCGGATTTGGTCTGCGTTGCTACGGCCATAGCCGAGCTATCTTGCTGGTGGGACAACGAAGTTAACTCGGGACCTATCAGGCTGCCTTCGGAGGTGCCGGTGAGGAATTCGCCAAATTGTGTCAGGTCGGCTCCGTAACATTTAGCAGTGTGTTCCGAAAAGCGCCTCTCAAATTTCAAATAGTCTAAAAACTTTTGGATGATTGTGCTCTCTTCCATAATCTACCTATCTATTTGGGTTTTTAACTTTCAAAACGTTAGTTATATTTGTCCCGTTAGAAATACGATTTCTAACGGCATTTATCTGTTTCGTCCCGTCATTGTCGGGCTAATTCGTTTGAATTTGCGAATCTGCGTTTTTGCCTAACAGCTCGTCTGCCTGGCCGATAAGCGACTGGGCAAGTTTGAAACTTAGAACTGCTGCATCAAACCAGTCAAAGTCCGTCCGCCTATCTTTTGCCTGTTCAATCAGAGCGTCAAGAAGTTCATCTTCGTGGCCGGCATCGTAACGAAATATAAACTTCTGTTTTCCCTTGTTTAGAACTAATTGTCGTTTTATTCCTTTCATCATTTTCGCCAAATATATTATATCGCTGCTTCGCAAAGCACTCAGCGCTTTTATCGGCCAATGGGACTTTTGTCTTTACAAATTAAAGCTGAATTGCGCAGATTGTGCGCAAACTTATTAGACCATACAAATAGGCCGGCGATTACCTGCAGCTTGCTTTGAAGAAAATCTTGCCGGTTTTTTCTTCAGAATTGATAGCTCCCTGCTCTCGAAGCTCGGTTATATATTTTAATGCCTCGTCAGGGTGGATGCTTAAACCTGAGCATATATCGTTTAGCGAACAAGGCCTGCGTTTCAGCATTGATAATATGTCTTCAGCCTTGCTGTCGATATGCTTTCTGGTATGTCGTGATAGGAAGTCGGCTACAACCTCGCAGCCCTGTCCTATGCGGCTGGCTATCGTCCGAAGCTTTTCTGCACTCACCTTCTTAATGCCGGGTTCAGCCGTAGGCCGCACCGCCGTATTAAGCTGAACTTTATCAGGACCGATACGCTGTATCAATCCCTTAATTTTGTCAATTTCCGCAGTATCAGTATTCAAACCCTCGATAAGGAACACTTCGAGCCACATCTGGCCGGAAAATTCCTTCCTGAATTTGCACAACCCATCGACCAGTTTCTCAATACTAATATCCTTGTGCGGACGATTTACTTTCCTGAAAGTATTCGCATCGCCGGCATCTAACGATGGCACGACCACATCGGCCTTTGCACAGTCTGCCCGAACGTCCTCCCGGTAGAATAGCGTGCCGTTGGTCATTATTGCTACAGGGATGTCGGTAATTTTCTTTATGCCTTCTATAAGCTCGCCAAGCCGCGAATTTAGCGTTGGCTCGCCAGAGCCGCTAATAGTAATGAAATCCGCTTTCAGGCCTTCGTTCAGCTTGTCTTTTAGCTCAGCCAGGACTGCTTTTATGGGGACATAGTCCTTGCGTTCTATGGTTTTGTCGGTAGTTTTGCCGAGCTGGCAATAAACGCAATCCAGTGTGCAGCTCTTGAGCGGCACAATATCAATACCCAGGCTAAGCCCTAATCTCCGGGAAGGCACCGGGCCATATAAATATTTCTTACCCTCAGTCATTTTTATCCGCGTACGAGTTGAAATATTTCTTTGCAGACTTTCAGCAAATTCTCAAGCCAGTCTATCGGCATAACACAATTAGCATCTGATTTTGCCTTTTCCGGATTGGTATGGACCTCGATAAAAAGGCCGTTTGCGCCGGCTGCAACTGCCGCTTTTGCAAGTATTGGGGCCATTTCACGCCGGCCTCCGCTTGCAGTGCCAAGTCCCCCCGGCTGCTGGGTGCTATGTGTTGCATCGAATACAACCGGGTAACCCAGCTTTTTCATAATCTCGATAGCCGTCATATCGTTGACAAGCCGGTTATAGCCGAAAAACGTGCCCCGCTCGGTAAGAGTGATTTTTTCATTTCCGCAGGCACGTATCTTCTCGACCGCATTTTTCATTTCGAACGGCGATAGAAATTGGCCTTTCTTTATATTCACAGGTATTCCTGTCCTCGCGCAGGCACAGAGTAAATCCGTCTGCCTGCATAGAAAAGCAGGAACCTGGAGGCAATCGACAACTTTGCTCGCCACGGCAGCCTGGGCAGGCTCGTGAATATCTGTCATAACAGGTAAGCCCGTCTTTTGGCGAACCGCAGCAAGGATTTCCAGACCCTTCTTTAGACCCGGACCACGAAAGCCGGATATGCTGCTTCGGTTGGCTTTGTCAAAGCTCGCTTTGAAAACTATCGCAACGCCGGTTTTGTTGCTGACCCTGGCAAGTTTATTTGCGATTTTCAGGCAGCCGGCCTTACTTTCGATAACGCAAGGCCCCGCCATAACAAATAGCGGCGCATCCAAACCGACTTCAACGTTGCCAATTTTGAAATTACCTTTACTCATAATCCCTGCCCTTCGTAGCTTTAGCAAAGAAGGGTTCCTCATTTAAATTTACAATCTCATCCTATCGCCCTGATAATTCTTGTCCTTATTCCTGCCGGTTTGGCGCCTTCGGGCGCTATTATATTTACTGCCTGCGGTATCACCTTGATTTGCACGGGCAGTTCTGGTCCGGGGTCGCCATCGATTTCAGTCATTATGCGCTCGGTGGTAGAGCTTACAGTGATGTTTTTGCCTTGCCTGTAGATAACGTCGCCGGCGTGGATGTGCTGTTTCAAGGCTGTCATAATTGAATGTTTGACAAGGCGCAGCCGCGATGCACATTTATAAATACACACATCCAATAATCCGTCGCTAAAATTTGCAAAGTGCAATATCTGTAGCCCTACGGCATATCTTGTGATATTTCCGACAAAAACCAGACCCAAACCGTCAAAAATCTCTTGGCCGTCCACTTCTACTTTCATCTGGCTAAATTCATAATTCCAGAAGGTCCGCCATATAGGCCAGAAGTAATCGGAATGGTCTATGTGTCCCTTACGCTGTTCGCTAACATATTTAACGACCTGGCCGTCGAAGCCGAAGCCGGCTATGGAGGCAAAGCATTTGCCGTTTGCACTTCCCAGGTCCAGCGGCCGAATGAATCCTGCTTCAAATGTTTTTATTATCGTTTGTAGTTTTTCATCAAAACCCAGTTCATTTGCTAATAAATTTTCCGTCCCGCAGGGCACTATCAGTAAAGGCTTATCGCTGCCTTCCAGGCCGTGTGCAATCTCTCTGATGGTGCCGTCGCCGCCGGCGGCAACAACCATTGCACAGTCATAGTCAACCGCGGCATCGATGGCGAGCTCGCAGGCGTGTGTCAGGGAGTTGGTCAGGCTGACCCTGACCTTGAACCCTTTTTCGACAAGGTATTCCTGAAACTTGCGCCCGGTGAGTTTGCTGCTCGTGGCGCCGGACTTCGGGTTGACGATGTAGCTGATGTAACCATCACTTGGTTTCATCATTGAGACTCCACCACTTTTGTAGAAGAGCGCCCTTTTTGTTCTCTGGTAAGCTCTCGGAGTTTGGCCTTCACCAGAGCCGCATAACCTTTTGGAATATGCGGCAAATTAGATAGTCCTAAATTTTTTTGCACGCTGGCTATTTTCTCTTCATCGAGTCCTTCTATTTCCACAAAGTCGCCCAATAACGGCAAATGGTCCAGTGCGACCTCGCAGTCGTCAAGTTGCCAGACTCGACGCGTTTTCTCGACGACCAGCGCCTTTTCGTATCCCAGTGCAGAAAGGAATTTTTCGGCTAAATTGGCATCATTGATTTCGATTTCTATTTCCTGTCTTTTTTTGAAGCAGCTTTTTTCTTTGGGGCCTTTGTAGGTTAAAAAAAACCTTTCGCCTTTGTCATCTTTTTGCCGCCGCAGCCGAAGGCACCGGTCGGTTCTGGCAAAGGTAGCATTCGCATCATCAAAATGGGAATCTATCTGCGACTGCTCTGCTAAAAAGCGGGCGCCGAGTTCAACCAGCTTACTCTCCAATTCTTGCAGCGAATCAACCTTTAGCTTTGCTTCGATTTCGTACACGTCAATAATGAGCTTATGTAACAATGCTTACTATTCTGGGTTTAACAACAACGATTTTCTTGGCTGGTTTACCGCCCATCGCGGCCTTGACCTTTGCACTAATTAACGCTTCGGTCTCTATTTGTTTTACGTCTGCCTCAGCCGGAACAACAATTCTGTCTTTTATCCTGCCGTTGACCTGCACCGCCAGTTCAATTTTTTTCTCTTTAACAAGCTCTCTGTCGTATGCAGGCCAATTCTCGTAGGCAAGACTATCAGTCCGGCCTAATTTTTCCCAGAGCTCTTCGGCAATATGGGGAGCAAGCGGGGCAAGAATCAGAACGAATTTTTCGATTGCCCATTTGGGTTTGACGGGCTGCTTAATAAGGTGGTTCACGAAAATCATCATCGCACTTATCGCTGTGTTGAAGTTGAAGGTTTCGATGTCACCGCCGACCTTCTTTATTGTCTGGTGCAGCAGCCGCAGCGTTGCTTCATCTGCCTCGACTTCCTTTACCGTTTCGTCAAGCTCCCCGCTCTCTTCATTGATAACCATCCGCCATGCCTTTTGCAGAAACCGGTGCACGCCTTCTACGCCCTGCATACTCCAGGGCTTCATCGACTCCAGCGGCCCCATAAACATCTCATACAGCCGCAGCGAATCTGCACCATACTCTGCGACAACCTTATCAGGATTGATTACGTTGCCGCGTGACTTACTCATTTTCTGGCCGTCTTCCCCTAAAATCATCCCCTGATTGACAAGTTTCTTAAATGGTTCTTTGGTGCTGACATACCCTAAGTCATAGAGAAACTTATGCCAGAACCTTGAATATAAAAGATGCAATACGGCATGTTCGGCGCCGCCAATATAAAGGTCAACAGGCATCCAGAATTTCTCTTTTTCAGGGTCCCAGCCCTGCTGATTATTATTTGGGTCGATGTATCTTAGATAATACCAGCAGCTGCCGGCCCATTGGGGCATCGTGTTTGTCTCACGCTTTGCCTTCGAACCATCGGGCAAAGTCAAATTCACCCACTCTTCTATATTGGCTAATGGTGACTCGCCTGTGCCCGGTGGTTTATAATTTTCAACCGGCGGCAGCTCTAAAGGCAGGTCTTCTTCTCGAAGCGCAACGGCACGACCATTCTGGATGTGTAAAATCGGAAATGGCTCACCCCAGTAGCGCTGTCTGCTGAAAAGCCAGTCGCGCAGCTTATAATTTACAGCTTTTTTGCCAAGCCCTTTTTGAGAAAGCCACTGGGTGATTTTTTCCTTGAATTCGGCTGTTGAAAGGCCGTTAAACTGCCCGCTATTGATTGCTTTGCCGTCTCCTGTGAAGCATAACCTACCTTGCCTAACTAATTCAACGAGTTTTGTATCCGGTGGCTCTACGACGGGGATAATTGGCAGATTGAATTTTGTGGCAAATTCAAAGTCGCGCTCATCGTGAGCGGGGACGGCCATAATTGCTCCGGTACCGTAGCTTATCAGGACATAATCGCTTATCCAGATAGGAATCTTTTGGTTGTTGACCGGATTTATCGCAAAAGAACCCGTAAAGACGCCGGTTTTTTCTTTCGCCAAATCTGTCCTGTCCAAATCGCTTTTCCTCGCCGCCTGCTCACGGTAGTCCTGGACCACTTTTTTCTGCTGGTCGGTTGTAATCATATCCACAAGCTCGTGCTCGGGAGCCAGCACCATATATGTTGCGCCAAATAACGTATCCGGACGGGTGGTGAATATGCGGATGCTTTCATTGTCGTTAAGATGGCTTACGCCAAAACCATCGACTTTGAAATCAACTTCGGCGCCGACACTTTTGCCAATCCAATCGGTCTGAAGTTTCTTTATTGATTCCGGCCAATCAACCTCAGCCAAATCGTCAAGTAGTCTTTCTGCGTATGACGTTATTTTTAGCATCCACTGTCTCATTGGTTTTCTAATTACCGGGTGTCCGCCTCGCTCACTGACGCCTCCTATTACTTCCTCATTTGCCAGGACCGTCCCGAGCGCAGGGCACCAATTTACAGCCACTTCTGCCTCATAAGCAAGCCGATGGTCATTTATATATTGCTGTCTTTGTTCTTCATTGAGTCCATCGGGAACAGGTAATTGCTCGATGGGCTTTGCTTTTTGTTCGGTTTCGTCGAAGTAACTATTGAAAAATTTGAGAAATATCCACTGCGTCCATTTGTAGTAATTGGGGTCTGTGGTATCAACTTCCCTGTCCCAATCATAACTAAAGCCAAGCGACTTAATCTGCTGGCGCATCCTGTTGATATTATCTTGCGTGGTTTTCGCGGGATGGGTGCCGCTCTCGATAGCATATTGCTCGGCAGGTAAGCCGAATGCGTCCCAGCCCATTGGATGGAGGACATTAAAGCCTTTCATTCTCTTGTAGCGAGCAATTATGTCGCTTGCGGTGTAGCCTGCGGGGTGGCCGAGATGCAGGCCCTGTCCGCTTGGATAGGGAAACATATCCAGTATGTAGTATTTGGGCTTGGAAATATCGTAGTCTTTAGCACGAAACCCCGATATGTCAGGGTGCGTTTCCCAGAACCGCTGCCACTTCTTTTCAATCTCGTTAAACTTATAAAGACCTTTTTTAGAGTTCATTTGCGTCTATCTCAAAGGTTACACCGAATTTTTGTTTTAACTGTCATTTACATTTTCGGCAAAAGGATACGAAATTTACTTGTTAAAATCCAGTAAAATCCGCCGCTGGATTAGAAACCCCGCTACGCCGGTTGATGAGGCAGAAGTTTGGGCTTACTTAGATGAGAATGCTATTGAGCAACCAGTTTCTGATGCCCTTCCAGAAGGGTGTACACCATAGTAGGTGTTAGAAGGGGTAAACTAAAAAAAATTGTTGGCGAAGTGAAGGAATAATAATAGAATAGTAAGAAAGGGATACAAGATGTTTGCAAAATGTCCAAACAGAAGAGCTATTTGTCTTTTCCTGTGTGTTCTCTTGGTGAATGTATCGACGGCAACAGATGCGAGAAAGACTTCTGCAGGTCGTCGTACCTGTGCGCAGGCTAGTGCTGAGAAAGACTTTCTCACCCTCCTTGGGCTCAGAGAAGATGTCAATGATACCGAAATCATTCAACTGTTGGATATTCCTGAGAAACAGATTTTTGCTATGGGGGTCGTCATGTATAGGAAAATATCTTCAGCTACCCCAAAACTTCTGCAAATTGTCAACGAGGCAAATACGCTCCTTCCAGCAAAAATATGTGCTGCTGATACGCTTTGTGGTCTTGGCAATAAAGAATGGATGCCAACTATAAAAGCACTGTCACTGGACCCAAACAGCATCGTTGCTCGCACTACGCTCAAAATTAAAGTGGCTGGTTTGCTTGCTCGTGCTGGAGACTACTCACAGTTCGAAATCGTTGCAGCCGCTGTTAGCGATAGGAGAGAGTATGTGCGATTCAGCGGTATATGCGAGCTGGCAAATTTTAGACACAAAACCGACCCTGTCACGGACTTAGCGGTAGAATTATTGTTATCTGTTGCAACTGCTGATCCAGAACTCAAACTGCGCCAGATGGCTATCTATTCACTCGAGAAAATAGCCAAGGAAAAACCTCAAATAATACCCAAGCTCATAGACGCGTTGGAGACCAACAAAAATTCTCCAGATAAATATCTGGGCATCACATCCCGGGTGAAGCTTAAGATATATGGACCGAAGCGCAACAAAGAAGAGGGCAAGCAGCCGTAGCAAACAGTCTCATTCAAAAAATCCGTGTTTTATGTATTAGGGATAAATAAGGGCAATCAAACGTAAGACACAAAACACAAGTTACAGAAACTTAGGTTGAATTGTTGGGTTTAGTTATTGGCACGATGGTTCGTATGGATTGGCGCATTCGAGCCAATCCGATGCCATAATTGCAAGGTCAAACAGGTTTATAAGACAATCTCCGGTCAGGTCGCCTGGCAGCACACACTGGTATATCGTATTCGGTCCGTTGCTGACATCGTAAGTGCGCAGGTTAGTAGCAGAGCTTATGCGAACCAGGCAGTATTCAGAATCAATCGCCGGCACAAACCACTCATACGCGCCTGTATTGCCGATGTTTGCCGGATACACCTCTAACCATCTCTTGCCGTTGTCAATAGAAAATTCGATTAGAACGTTGTAAATAATTCCCTGGGTTGTCCATCTGATTGTATAGAAAGTTGCCGCCATTATGATTTCTGAACCATTAGGAGCTGATAAAGAAAGCGAGGAAGCTCCAGGAGCAACGGTGCGCAACGGGCTGAAATCTTGTATGCCCCATTGGTTGGGGGCGCCAAAGGTGCTGAAGTCTTTACCGCTGTCATACTTATTTGACAGGGGGGTTATTGAAGCGCTCGGGTCGGTTTCCAGTCTGCATATTTCAGTATCGCCGACCCCGCTTGCGGGGCTGACGCCTTCGCCAGCAGGACCAAATATAATTGTGCCTCCGGCATTTCTTATTCTCAGTTGCCAGTTGTTAGCGCCGACGGGAAAATTGGAGGCTTCGATGTAGTGGCCATCGGCGTTATCTTTTGCCTGAACGTTTATCCACCAATCACCCGCCGCGGGGTTATAACTAATATCGCTCGGCAGGTCCTCAGATACGGTAATGATGGTGCCGCTGCGCAAATCCGACCAGATTGCATGATTGGTCAAATCCAAAGTTTCATCGAGGACACCACCCTCATAAATGTCGAGCTGCCAGTCCCTCATATCCAGATGGTCTTTAATGACGGCTAATTCGAACCAGTTGCCCCCGTTGCCTCGAATGCGGCCAAAGTATATATCGGATGCCCGGCCTCCATCTGCGTCAACCGCTGCATTTCCGCCGTTTAGAAAACTGGTTGCATTCACGGCGTTATACTCATTAAGTATAATATCAGCTCCCCAAATAACTGGTGGGCAAATCAGCAGCACGCAAGTTATTAAAAGCCTTTTATCTTCACACATTTTTGCAGCCTCCTTTCATACAAAAAACTTCTCGCATAAGTCTTTCACTCCTGTCTCTGATGACCTAATGCCCTGATGCCCCGATACTTTCAACCCGCCCTCGCTGGGCCACGTTCATCATCCCTTGTTTCTCCCACATTCCATCCTGCCGCACCCTCAGCACCTCGGTATCGCGATAAAAATTCAATGTAGCAATGGTATAAGCTACCAGTGCTTCAGTGGCGGTGTTTTGTGCGTCAAATAGGTCCCCTTGAGCATCAAGCACGCGTCGGCTGCTTGCGCGGCTATACTGCATCAATAAAAACGTGTCCTTAAGTCGCTTTTGCGCTAATCTGAGCTGTTCTGACTGCACCTTATATCGCTGAGCTGCCTCTTTCAGTTCGCGGTAGGCCTGGCGCACCTCCAGTGCAGCCGTATCGGCGGCAAGCTCATACTCTCGATGTTTTTGGTTCAAAGTTATTAGTGCCCTGCGATAAATGTCTTGCTCGGCAGTTCTGTCAAAAGGCAAATCTGCCTGTAAACCGGACAAAAACAAATCCTGAAAAATCTTTGCGTTTGATGTGCTAAAGTCCTGTAGAGGTATGTTGGTATTCACACCCAGGTCCAATTGGGCCTTTAGACCATCGGCAGCAACATATACCTTACGTTGGGCGTCAAGAATAGCGTCGCTGCTATTTATTAGGTCCAGACGTTTTGATAATGCGGCTGCGACCGCTTCGGCTTCTGAAAAATCAGGGTAAATTGTGTCGGCTTTTCTTAAAGCTTCAAGCTCATTCGGGTCTAATCGAAACTCCGCAGTCGTTGGCAATCCCAGAGTTATTTTGAACATATCAAGGAGTAGTTTGTATTCCTTCTGTGCCTCAATGTAAGCATCCAGAGCTACAAGTTTGTCCTGATTGGCTGCATCTGCCTCAAACTTAGGCAGCCGTCCTGCATCGGCAAGTTTTTCCACCCGTTCACAGACCCAGGCAAGCGTATTGTAATTTCGTCTGGCATTTTTCACTGCATCGGACGCTTTTAGAACCCCATAATACTGACTGATAACTGATACAACGAATGTCTTGCGGAACCGATTAAACAAACGAACTTGATATAGCGTATCCCGCTCCGCCTGAGTCAGGCTTTCCATAACGACTCTGCGGTCGCTGCCGCGAAGAAGAGGTTTTGCCACTTCGAAACTTAAAACTGATATGATGCTTTCACCTTTAAGAGGTCCGGATAGTATTCGCCCCCAGGAAGAAGCGATATTTGCCCCAATCATAGTGCCGTCAGTCAGCAGTTGGTCAAAGCCAAAGCCGTCGGTAATACCCATTTCATCGCCTTCTAAATGCCAGCCGGTGCCAGGAGGATTATTTGCAATATGAGGAAGGTCCGCAGCCATTCTGTTTGTAGGAAAGCGCGGCTCGACCCCGGCCCCACCACCTACATAATTTGTGCTTTGAACCTTACCGTATGTTCCTTTGGGCCTGCCGTAATATACTTTTTCAAAAGTATGCTGTATAAGTCTTAAATCAAGTGCCTTGGCATAAAGTTTTTCTTTCTGCGTCTGGTAATCCCGATTATGAGCTGTGGCAATCGCCACCGCCTGTGGGAGGGTCAGAATGCCGTCAGGGGGCACGACTTTTTCGATTTGAATATCGTTAGGTGATGGTGGAACGTCGCTTATCCTGTAATTGACTTTGGGGCCGAACTCGTCTTTCCATTTTTTGTCAATGATGTTATAGACCCGTTCGTCGGCATCCTTTTTATAGTTTTGGGGGGTGCACCCAGCCAGGCCATACAGGCCTGCTGCGCTGCACACAGCCAGATAAACTAATTTTTTGGTAAAGCAACCTTCCATAATTTCAGATCTGAAATATTAAACTGCTATTAAAAAGTTTTAGATAATCAGGCTGATCTGTCATTCCCGCGAAAGCGGGAATCCACAAAAAACGGCCTTATAGAAGATTTTAACCAAAATCATTATCTAAAAATTTATTCAAGATAGCTTAAACTTGAAAATCCACACCCTCGCCTTATCGCCAGCCGCTATAACTCTCTTACTCCTAAGATTTCTCCTGGCAGTAGTTCCAAACGCTCCGGAATTTTTATCCGCACGGGCAGTCCCCACTGAGGAATGTTGGGATTTCGCCATAGTCTTTGCGGCATTAGTTCTACAATAGGGCCGATAGATATCACCTCGGACCTCGCTATTTGTGCCGGCGTTCTATCTTTAACAAGCTGGACCGCCATATTCACGCGAATTCGACCCAGGCTTTTTTCATTAGTGTAAGCGATTATTTCACTGGGCTGGGATTCAGCTATTGCTATTATTGGCTCACCGGCAGTAACCACCTCACCCGGTCTTCGTATAGCTTTTTCACCCGGCCGCAGCGTAAGAGCCTCGTTCGCCCTCGCCGTAACAGGCACAACAACACCATCGAATGGGGCTTTTAGCTCCACCGCCTGACGCGACTTCAAGGCCTCTACTTGTGCCAGTGTCCCTTCCATCACCTGTTCCTGAACCTTTATTTGTTTGCGTATCACCTCGAGTGCAGCCTCTATCGAAGGAATATAGGGCTGGAGTTGATGATATTCCTGCTGACGCAAAAACGCCTGTTTCAAGTCCTCTTTTGCCTGCTCCAGCAAAAGCTCATTCTCCTCGATCTTCTTGGCCAAAGTCTCGTGCTGAACCTTTGCCTTCTGCAGTTCGTAAGGCGCAACGGCATCCTGCTTTAGAAGGTCTGCCACAATTTTGACCTCCGTAGCAAGGTCTTCCAGCGTTATTTGGTCGGATGCAATCAATGCTCGCAGACTCAATATCTGAATTCGGGCATTTTCCACGTTGGCGGCACGCCTTCTTTCTTCTGCCATCCGGGTGTTTTCTCGGTCGGCCTTTTCAACAAGAAGGGTATCTTGCGCAGGCACTAATTGGGCCGCTAATTGTTCTATTTCAGATGAGATAGTTGACAACTGTGCCTTTAATTCGGTCTCCAGCGTCTGTTCATTTTCGAGAATCGTATTAATCACCGCTACCGTCTGTCCCTGCTTGACCTGGCCAAACAATTGAACAGGAACGCTTATCAGCCGCCCGGTGCAGGTGGCAGCAATCTGATACACTTGGCCTTGAGCTATGCCTAAAACCTCGAATCGCTTTACACGGTAGGAAAAAAGTCCCACCACGCACATCACAGCTCCCAGCCAAACTATGATTGGCAGAAGATGCAGACGCCAATTAAACACATAACTTCTGGAGCTTAATTTCCCCATAGTATCACTTAAACCTCCAGCAATCGCTCTTGCATTGTCAGGCTGATATTTTCGACACCTTCAGTTTTTTCCAGATCGGACAACATTTGTTCGTTCTTTGTAACATCGCGTATCATCAGCTGATAGGCATACTCAACTTCAGAGGTGCCAAATCCGCTGTCTTGGGCGGATACTAATGTGAAGCTGCCGCAGAAACGTTTTAGAATTCCAGGAATCGGGTTGCCGGGTCCAATATGACCCCGGAAAGAAAATCGTAAGAAACCATTGTGCGGCTGGTGCGCTCCAAAACCGCTTATGTGCAGATACAATGCTATCAAACTCAAAATAACGGTGCCTACTATGGCTGTGGCATATCGCTGTGACCCTGCTGCCATACCTATTACCAGCGAGCAGAAGATAAAGGCAACGTCACGAGTGTCCTTGACTATGTTACGAAATCTTATAATTGCCAGTGCACCCATCAGTCCTACAGCGGTGATGATATTGTTGCCGATGACGGTCATTACCATTGCTATCACGACCGCTATCATAATCAGCGATTGCACAAACGACCTTGAGTAGGATAGACCGCTGTGCGTAGCGTAATAAACCCACGCCATAACCTGGCCGAGAACGAATGCCAATAGTAATGAAAGAATAATACTTACTGGACTAAACACTCCTCCCTGCCACGGGCTATCTTCCAATACACTCCAAATCTTTTCCATTTTTACCACCCTTCAAGTGACGGAGCACAAAATCCCAGATAACAGGCCTGTGTGACCGAGGTTGCATATTTTGATATAGGTTGTGCCCATAAATCAAGATACTTGACCATTTCGTTTAACCACGCAGGAAATCGGTCGGTGAACTTAATCTCCAGAATCACATTTCCAATGGTTAATGAATTTTCTTGCCAGCCTCGCCCGCCAAGCCTGACTTCGGGCGCATCAGTAGCACAATAGCACAGCTTTTTATCGAAAGTTACTCTTACTCTGGTTTCGGATTCGCCTTCGTAGGCCTGCCGCAGATAGCGGATAAGTATTTTGGGTTTTGCCTTAATACTATTCATATACAACTGGAATTGGTTGAGCGCATCTATGTCAGCGCTGTAATTCTGAGGCGGCAGAGGCAATCCCGCAAGCAGGGCCGTCACATCACGGTCCATAACCCTCGCCCGACTTTTCATAATAACTGTGTTTATGCGTCGCTTAATCTCAAAAAACCTCGGGTAATCCGGCTCATCCGTATAGCTGCGGATTCTCAGCTTGAAACGGTTTTGTCGCCCTTCCAGAGTTTCACGGCAGAGATGCATATCGTCGGAGTCTATGTATAGACTGACAATCGGATAAAAGCCGCCTCGCTGCAATTTGCTGTAACGGTCGAGCTGCAAATATGGCTTGACAAACTGTGATATTGCCTGGGCTGTTGCCTCACTGATATGATACTTTAGCTCATAACGGCACGCCAGGGTGCGGTCCACTATTTTTACGGGCATTTTTACTCTGCTTGCACCACCTTCACGATGATGCGCATCAGCGCCCTGTTGGCCGCCCTCTATTATCAATTTACCGTCAGCCATTGCAACCTTCGTTATAAAGCAATTAGTGCTTAAGAAAACGAAAATTTTAACTGTCTTTATCCCAAGCACTTACAACTTATACACCCTCTTATCGGACATACATCCGATTGTTAGGATGCGCACAATCGTCCTTCTGTTCTCCTGCCTCTGTTGTTTAGCAGATATTTGCTTTTTATACTCTCATTATTCTAACATAAAAGTAGTGCTTAAGTCAATACTTTTTTAGCATTACTAATCATCTCGTGGAGGTTTTTTTTAAGGTAGGGCTTACAGTTTTATTGCCGGCGAAAATGACATAATAATTTAGGGCCGAAAATTTGGGGTTTGGAAGCTGGATTGCAGGGTTTTGAGTAGATTCGTAAGTAACTTGGCTGTTTATCTATAGAAACATCCTCAGCAAGCGTTTTTTAATTGATTATCGGTATTTAATTGCTTATAATCTGGTAAGTCTGTTGGTTTTATAAGTTTGCAAATACTGGTGCTAATTGTTGATATTTTGCCAAAGGAGCAAGTATGTCAGGTCATTCGCATTGGGCGGGAATAAAACATAAAAAAGCCGCCATCGACGCAAAAAGAGGAAAAACATGGAGCAAGGTGGCTCGAATGATAATCGTCGCAGCCAAAAACGGCGGGGGCGACCCTTCTGCAAATTTATCGCTGCGATATGCAATCGACAAGGCCAAGTCGGTCAATATGCCGAGAGACACCATTGAAAAGGCAATCAAGAAAGCAACCGGCGAAGGAGGGGGAGCAGATTTTGTAGAAGTGATTTATGAAGGTTACGGCCCGAGCGGCGTGGCTATAATAGTTGAGGCTCTGACGGATAACCACAATCGGACCACGCCGGAGGTTAAAAGGATATTCGAGCGGCACGGCAGCTCTCTGGGGGCAGGCGGATGCGTTAACTGGATGTTCAGTAAGAAAGGATTTATCACGGTCAATACCGCTAATGCCAACGAAGAGGAGCTTATGGAGATTGCTTTGAGCGCGGGTGCGGATGATATGCAAAATACGGGCAGCGTTTTCGAGATAACCTGCGACCTGAGCGCTTATGAGAAGCTAAAAAAGACCCTGAATGATAAAGGTATCGCCACCGAGATTGCGGAGATTTCGATGGTGCCGAAGAGCACCATTCCGATAAGCAATGAGACGACCGCCAGGAAGATAATTTCTTTTATGGAGGCACTTGAAGACCACGATGATGTCCAGAACGCCTACGCAAACTTTGACATCCCTGATGATATAATGGAGCGTATTTCATGAATACGGGAATCCATTTTGGTAGGGTGGGGCTTGCCCCACTTAATCCTCTCAATGTCATTCCCGCAAAGGCGGGAATCCAGGTTTCCTTTTTGTTTTGAATTTTGTGCTTCGGTTATTCGAATTTGTTTCGGATTTAGGATTTAGTGCTTCGAATTTTTCCGTCCTTGACGGTATTTTTCTTGCCTTTCTCGATAATTCCCGCTATAATACTTTAAGCTGCGGATTTTAAGGCTATGTGTAGAAAATTGTATGGTGGATTTTAGTCTACCAATTACGATTGTTAAACCGAACCCAGCTAGTGCATACAGACTTTGCATGTGCGGCGATGGTGATTTCAGGTGTTATGTGATAGGTTTTCGGTTCACATAACGTTGGCATTGGCTTATAATCTTACTTACAATAAGTATGAATAAATCTGGTAAAAGTTCTAATAACAATGAGTAGATCTCCTTTCGCAAAAATTAACAGGGATATTTTGCGTTGGGCAAGAGAAACGTCGGGTTTGGACGTTGACATTGCTGCCAAAAGAATTGGAACCGGTCTCGAGCAACTTCAGGATTGGGAGGAGGGGTATTCATACCCAACAGTGAAACAGCTCAGAAAACTTGGTAAAGCATACATGCGTCCAATTGGATTATTTTTCCTTCCTGAACTCCCCGAAGAACCTGAAAGAATAAAAGATTTTCGTAGAATACCCGACGTACCCCAAGAGGAGATGTCACCGGCTCTGCGATTTGAAATTAGGCTCGCTTTGGAAAGAAGAGAAGAGGCTTTAGAAATAGCAACTGATTTAGGAGAAGAAACAAGAGTCCCTGAATATAGTATTGGTCTGAGGGATAATGCTGAACAAGTAGCGCGAAGAATACGAGATACTCTAGAGATCACCACCGATATGCAGTTTGGTTGGAGAACCAAAAGAGAAGCATTCAATTCTTGGCGAAGTGCACTTGAAAAACTAGGAGTACTAGTATTTCAAACGGGCGTAACCCGTAATCTTATTGTACTCCCTAAAGAAGCAAGGGGTTTTTCTATATCCGACCAACCATTTCCGGTAATCGTCGTTAATGGAAAAGATCATCCAGCCGCTAAGTGTTTCACATTAATACATGAATTCACTCATATTTTGTTGCACGACGGGGGTCTATGTGATTTGCACAATCCCTTTACCTTGAGGTCGGAGAACGACCGCGCAGAAGTATTTTGCAATGCAGTGGCCGGTTCTGTTTTGGTACCGGAAGATGCTCTACTAGGTCGTGATGTGGTTAGAAATCACGGTAGAGACCCTGTTTGGAGTGATGAAGAAATTGGTGAGCTAGCGCGAACCTTTTGGGTTAGTTGGGAAGTCATACTGCGACGATTGCTCATATTTGATCGAACGAGTCGAGAGTATTATCAGCATTGGCGAGAAGAGCGAAATGAAATTGATAAGTTCCCTGGTACTGAAGATGAAGGAGAAATAAGAATTCCAACGCACATTCGTGTAATAATTAGAAATGGAAAACTATTTCCCCGTCTTGTTCTCAGAGCATTAAGAGAAAAGTACCTTACAACTTTTGAAGCCTCAGAGATACTGGGGGCCGGTCCTCATCGCCTGATTGATATAGAAAACGCGGTGTACTGATTTATGCCCGACAATTATTGCATAGATACTTCCGCACTTATGGATGCTTGGCACGAAATGTATCGTCCAGTATCATTCCCAACATTCTGGAGGCGAATTGAGGACATGATAGAAGCTGGCGGATTAATGTCTCCAGAGGAAGTAAGACAAGAAATTAGATACCCCGTAGATCTAATTGCGTGGGCAAAGGATCACAATAGTTTGTTTCATGAGTTGGACGAGGAGTTGCAATCCGAGTTAAACAATGTATTAAGTGGTCTTTCACGCACTCTAAGGGAAAGAGGATTAAGATTTATTGCCAAAGACTTAAAGGCTGACCCTGTTGTTGTCGCCTTGGCCAAGTTAAAATCTGCAATTGTGATTTCACATGAGGGTTCTCACGGGGACCAAGGAAGACCAAAGATTCCTGATTTATGCAGGGGATATGGTATTCGATGTATAAAACTACCTGATTTTATTGAAGAACAGGGCTGGACATTTTAATCATATTGGTAATAATAGGGACACCCACGAATGGCGGTTTCTTAAACTGTTTTCCGGCCCCGGCCCATAGAGGTGTTTATTACTGGTGTGATCATATATGCATCTTATATGGAACAATGTAATAGATAGTTCAATATGAGGAAACTAATGAAGTCTTTCACGTGTAATATTATTCTCTGTTGTTTCTTGGTCTCAATAATCCTGGCGGAAGAGAACGGAAATCTCCAAAAACTGTCCAAAATTCCTGATACCGAGAAGGAGATATCAGTTCGAGTGGAAAAGAATGTTCACGAGTTGAAGACTCTTTTTGATGAGTATAGGAAAATAGCTGAGGATACCGACCGTGCAATCAAGGGATTTGAGCAGCTTGGACTGCACTACAATCGGCTTGTCAGCTACCTCGGCGCAACCCGGAACCTGATACAGGAACTTCGTGATTCATACATAAAGGTGGAACAGGAACTTCGTGCTTCGTACATAAAGGTAGAACAGGAACTCAGCGCATCAAACAGAAAGTTGGAAGAAGAAAACGCGAGACTCATACGCATCACTCAAATCCCAAGTGATCAACTTGATGCGTTTATTGAATATCAGAACACGAAAACCAAATGGAGTCGCAGAACTGAAGGCGTAGTCGTAAACTTGGTAGCCGCTACCATCGTCGGTTTCGTATCCGGAATTCTGTGCAGACGATTATTCAGGTTTCTTCGCCGGTTTAGGACAAGCACCACGAGGGGAATAGCAGGCAGTGGAGGAAATTAAGGTCAGCTACCTAATTTTTCTTCAGTTGCAGCACCGGCTGAGGAAATCTGTGGACAGCATTTTTACTTTTACCTTGTTGCTTCTGCCTTCCCATTCTTATAATCTATTTCGGTCAGCTTACATATAAGGACAACGAAGTTGGCCTTTGCCTGCCCTGCGTAGTTGAACAACGAAGCGGGAACCTCTGTGGCTAAATTTTTTTATGATATCGTTAGTTTTTTATTGAATAAATAGGCAAAATTTGGTATAATGCACACGCGATTGGAGGGAATAACTCCCGTCAGGAGCGGCAAGCTCGCGGAGTCCCGCACGCAACGGAATAGCCTGTCCTGAGTTGGGTCGAAGGGCAGTTCCACGAATAACCAATAATTTACCCATTAACCAGCATATTTCATGAGTTTTTTGAAAATGCAACTTAATTTCTTTAATAACAAACACTTATATCTCTGTGTTCTCTGTGCACTCTGTGGCTCAAAGATACACATTTACTCTGTGGCTATGAGTCAATTATGCAAAACAAACCCAATTTGCTAAATGCCCAAATGAACGTAAGTTATTGTTTAACAAAGCATTATGAAAATAAACGACTTTGCAGGCGCGGTGAAAAACAAACCCAATCAAACCCAAACAAAGCCAAACAAACTCGAAGCGAATTTACCCCTAAGGGGGCGGAGATCCCTACGGGTGAGCTTCTCGGAGCTGCTTTTTCAGCCCCTTCATTCGTTCTGTTGCGAATTGGTATTTTTCTTCGCCGAGTCGGCTGACAATTTCGCGGCTGGGATACATCATTTTGAACTGCCTGCGGAAGCTATCTTCAATTTCAATCGCCTTTTTGTATTCCTGATGTGCAAGGTCGGTTTTGCCTAATTGCTCGGCGATTTTTGCAAGCTCAAAATGCAGACGTTCGCAGCCGGGATAAAGCTCAACTGCCTGTTGCGCACTATCGAGGGCTTTGTTCAGCCAGTCGTTCTTTTCCTCAGGTTTTGAGATTTCTGCCAGGTCGCCGAAGGCGACATAGATATCGGTCAATCGCTCAAAATTTTTGAAATCGGCGCTATTGCGTTTGATTGCAGCTTGTAAGCAGCTTTCTGCTTGTCTAATCAACTGGGGATTTTTGCTCTGCGTTATCTGGAACTGATGCAGGTATAGTTTGCTATTTAGAGATAATGGGAGGGGATTGAATTGGTCTTCATCAGAGGCCAGATTCAGAATGTGGTGGGCGTGGTCGAATTGGCCAGCAGAAATGGCCTGGTGAGCTTTTTCGATTTTTGCAGTGGTTCTGGCAGCGGGGATGAGAGCGAAATTGAAATAGGCCCAAAATGTTATTATGCCTGCTGCCATCAAAAGTATTTTCACAAGAGGTCTCTCGATTCTCGATTCTCGATTCTCGATGCTCGTCGAGTATCCAGTATCTCGTATCGAGTATGGCCGGCTGTTTTGGTTTGTCGCAATCAAGCAAGCTATTATTGCAAAAAGAGTCGTAAGGACAGGCGGCTCGAAAATTGCAAAGTCTATCAGATTGTGTAAAGCTACGCCAATGACGGCGGCAAGCAGGGCAGCGGCCGTAATAGTCACTCGTGGCCCGTGGCTCGTGGCTCGTGACTCGTAGCCCATATTTTGTCCGGAGCTCAAAGGCGCGGTTAAAAGCAGGAAGGCGATGATGAAAATAGCTATGGGAGTAATGTATAATGTCAATATAAGGTAAATCGTTACGTCGAGAGTGTCGGCAGGCGGCAGGGGCATAAGCAGGGGACGGATGAACAGCAAGGCAAGCAATATTATAATCAGAAAAGTCAAGGCAAGTGTTCTGAAAGCCGACTTATCTCGATACTCGATACTCGATGCTCGATGCTCGATACTCGATGACGGAATTGTCCTCCATAATGGGATGAGAATAATAGCTAAAAATCCGATAAGGCCAAGTGGGCCATATTGAGTCAGCAAACTGAGGGGGAAATTGTGGGGGTCTGCAACCGATTCAAGTGCGGCGGCGGGTTTGTAGCGGGTGTAAAAAATCGCAAAGTTGCCGGGGCCGACTCCTGTGAAGGAATGGTCTGCGAACATTTTTATAGATGCCTGCCAGTATTGCCATCTGACGAGCATTGATTTGCCTCCCGGGAGCCGACCGTGCTTGAGGCCATAAGACAGGATAAGACTCACGGCAGCGATAACCAGCAGGAGGCAGATAGTCAAGATAGCCTTTTTGTGGATAGATACCTGTCTGCTAAAGCAAAGTAGAATAATAAAAACGGCTGCGGCAAATAGAGCGCCGATAATAGCGCCTTTGCTTTGCGTAAGAATGAGGCCCAAAAAAACTACCGCTGTGGCGAAACCCGAAGTCAGGATATAAATGGGCCAGGATGGATTGGACTTGTGGTCTTTGAGCTTGTCGATAAATAAAATGATAGCTGCGAAAGAAGCCATCATCGCGAAGGAGCCGGCGGAATTACTGGTCGTGAAGAAGCCGTGGACCCCTTTTGTATAAAGCCTGTGCTCGAAAAGGAACTGCTGAAGTGTGCCTTGCTCTATGCCGAGCGGCTCTAAAAATGTTTGCGGCGAACGCTCATATTCCTGGATTGTGGCCTGATTGCTGAATAGGTGTTGCTCCGCACATTGATAGGTTGAAACTATGCCCAGGGCTGCGATGGTCGCTAATAATAGTTTTATTTTTGATTGTGAATCTAATATTTGCACCAGCAAAATAGCCATCAAAGCTGGTGCGATAAATACTGCAATGGTGGTGATTGCCAGTCTCTTATCTGCTGCTGCAAATCCGGCTATGACCGCACCTGTAATGAATATACATAAGCCGATTTCAATGCCGGTGACACGATACGGGAATTTTTTGCTGCAAACGCTCCACACGAACCAGATAAAAAAAGCAATAAACAAAGCAGTTGATATGTATAAGCTATAGAGACTGTCACCGATATTAGTTGGTGAGGTGGTTGGTTTCATCGCCGGGCTTTCGGTAAAAGTGGCGCGAATAGCGATTACGCAGAGGCAAAGTGCAAGAAGGACATACTCAATGAATATGAGAGTCCTGCTTTTGGGAAAGGTCGAATTAGTCGATGGTCTTTTCATTTTTGGCGGCGGTTTCAAGAATGGCGATAATGGCCAGTATCATAATTGTCTGGATAAGGATTAGTATTGCACCGGCCAGATTAACCTGATAAAGAAAAGTTGCGCCGAGGCCGGTGCAGAGAGTAGCAAGATATAGTGTCAGGACGGTCTGGGTATCGGTCAGGCCGTGTTTTTTTAACCGGTGCGAGAAGTGCTGGGTGTCGCCGACAAAAGGACTTTTGCCCCGGCTTATCCGCAGCAAGGTTACGCTGATAAAATCATAAAGAGGGACAGCCATTACGACCAGCGGCATAAGGACCGGATACCATTGCCCGCTTTGCGCTTCGTGGTAATAGGTCGTTCGCAAGGTCAAAAGCGCGACGAAAAAGCCGACAACGAGGGAGCCGGCATCGCCCATAAAAATTTTTGCAGGCGGGAAATTAAAGACAAGAAATCCCAGCAATGTCCCTATAAAGACTAGCGCCAGGCCGCCGACAAAGACCTGGCCGCTTATCGCAGCGGCGGTGAAAAGAATGGAGCT
>CAYWXK010000054.1:0-23246 GCA_964462515.1 uncultured Pirellulales bacterium | reverse complement strand
TGTACAAGGCGTTTATGGAAAAGTGCGGGGACCATAACATGTCGGAGAATCTCGCGGGACAAGTTCTTGAAGAAAATGGATTGCCGGATGTGAGGTAGAGGTAAATCGGCGTGCGGAAGATGTGATCCCCGGTGAGATAGTCCTGATGAGGTAGTTATCACACCTCACGGGATAAATAACATCCCAAAGAGATAGGCCAAAAGGCATCTCACAGGACAAGCCTCACGGGGTAAAAGAGGGCAGTTGATTTACAAGGGATTGAATGGATTTCTCCGCTCGGCCTCGCGGCCTCAGTCGAAATGACAAAAGAGTCGTGGGAGGAGATTACGCGTGAAGTAGGGATTGAGGATTTGGGAATTTCGATTGATATTGAGTTGGTGGGGCAATCCACCTGCGGCGGATAAAGCCCCACCCTACATTTTTTCTGGGATAAAAAAGCCCCCGTCGCAAGCGACGGGGCTAAGCAGACCCGCCAATAACCCTTCGGCAAGCTCAGGGCAAGATTGGCGGGCTAAACAATTTTGAGATTGCCACCCATTCGACTGCGCTCAGGGTAAACTATCGGGCCTCGCAATGACAGAGTCGTATTGCGGGGCTGAATAAAAAATGTGGAAGTTTTTTTCTCTCGGCATTAAGGGATAAAGTAACGGACAAGAGGCAGGGATTTGAAGAATTCGATGGCCTGTGGGTCGGCTCGCTTTACACTCCAGACAAACTCTCCGAAACCGGCCTGTGCCAGGACGTATCTGCCGAGAGCAAGTTGTCCTATGGCGATATAGCCGGTTGCAAGCTGTCCCAGGCCAAGAAATGCTGCGATTGCGACCTGTCCTGCGGCTACCAATCCGGTAGATAACTGTCCCAGGCCGAAGATAAGTCCGATTGCAATTTGCCCGATTGCAACGAGGCCGAAGGATATGTGGCCGATGGCGATAAGGCCGCAGGCGAATCTGCCGAGGGCGATAATCCCTTTTGCCAGGACACGCTTACCGGTCTCCGGGCATCTTCCATAAGTGTAATGAATAAGCGGCAGGCCAAAAATAGTTGTGTGAGATTTGAATTCGTGAAAGCTGGTGCCGTTTGTGTACATATATCGGCGCCAGATGCCGAAATTTGTCTCTTCAATTTTGTATTGAACATCTTCCAGCAGCAAATTGTCCATAACCTTTTCCTAAAATAGGTTTTATGACTTCGTAAATTATAATGATATGATGTGGGGTGTAAAGGTTTATTTATCGTTTTGGGTATAGACGTGTAAGAGGCTTGTTGATAAAATCTGCCTGTTGTATGGTAATGGAAGGACATAATTGGAAGAATTTTTGGAGGTAACAAAGTATGGTCAGGAATGTTTTGTATCTGGTAGCCGGGGCGATTATTTTAGGTGGGTGCATAAGTATTCAGGGCTGTGTGAGCGTTCAGGAGACCACACACGTTACTGAGCAAAAACCCTGCAACGTTCTGCGGCACGTTGTTTTGTTTAAGTTTAAGGAAGGCACCACAGCCGAGCAGGTAAGGAAAATCGAGTCGGATTTCTGTTCGCTGCCGAGCAAAATCGATGCGATTCAGGATTTTGAGTGGGGCACGGACGTAGGCACTCAGAACCTTTCGCAGGGCTTTGCGCACTGTTTTGTGGTAACGTTTTTGAATGAAGCCGACCGCGATAAATACATAGAGCACCCGGCGCACAAGGACTTCGCCGCAACATTAGGCCAGTATTTGGACAAGGTCCTCGTCGTTGATTACTGGGCAAAAGAATAAGACCTCAATCTCCGGCGGCGGAATATAAAATTGAATATATCACCTTCACCTGTCTGCTGACAAACTCTGCAGGTGCAAAGCAATATGCGAATCATAGCCGGCACAAGACGGGGAATGAAACTATTTAGCCCGAAAGGCCAGTCCTCCCGCCCCATCACCGATAGAGTCAAGGAATCGCTTTTTAACGTCCTTGGCAAGTTCGACCAGCCGGGTGATGCAATAGTGGCAGATTTATTCTGCGGGGTTGGCTCGCTGGGGCTTGAGGCATTAAGTAGAGGGGCGGAGTTTGTTACTTTCGTAGAGCAGGACCCCAAGATTATCATAACGCTGGAGCGAAACATAGAAAAAGCCGGCTTTGTTAAAGAGTCAAAAGTTATAAGAGCAGATGCTTTTAAGATAGGCGCTCCACCGGCGGCCGCCGCCAGAATATCGAATATCGAATATCGAATTTCGAATGTGCAGAAATATGACCTTGTTTTTGTTGACTCACCATACTCCCTCACGCAGGATGTTAAGTTAGGTTCGCCCTTGAGCAGGTTGTTTGACCTGTTGCAGGAACAAGCAGCGGATGGTGCATTGGCTATCGTAAGGACCGACCACCGCACGTTTTTACAAGAGAGGTATGGCCAGTTTCAAGTTGTGGAGAGTCGTAAATGGGGGACAATGGCGGTAACTATTTTGCAGCGAAATACGAAAAAATGATAAACAAAGAAGCGGCTAAAAAGATAATTAAACGATTGCAGCAGAATGGTTTCCAATCGCTGCTGGCAGGGGGGTGCGTGCGCGATATGCTGTTAGGTAGGCGTGCAAAAGACTACGATGTCGCCACGAATGCACGGCCTGAGGATGTAATAAGATTGTTCAGGCGAACGCTGAAGGTCGGTGCGAAATTCGGCGTGGTGATTGTTTTAATCGACACCCAGCAGGTCGAGGTCGCTACGTTTAGAACGGAGGCCGACTACACCGATGGCAGACATCCGGCGATGGTTATGTTTGCCACTGCTGACGAGGATGCCAGCCGAAGGGACTTTACAATCAATGGAATGTTTTATGACCCTCTTAAAAAGCAGGTGATCGATTATGTCGATGGGCAAGAGGACCTCGAAAGAAAGATTGTGCGAACAATAGGCAAACCCGAGGAGCGCTTTGCGGAAGATTATTTGCGAACGCTGCGGGCGATAAGGTTTTCAGCCCAGCTCGGCTTTACGATTGAGCCGGCAACGTGGAGTGCCGTTTGCAGCAACGCAAAAAACATTAAAAAAATCAGCGGAGAACGAATAGCAATTGAGCTGGAGGGAATTCTCGTCAGTCCTAATCGTTCAGCAGGGGCTTCGATGCTTGCCGAAAGCGGATTGGCTGAAGCAATCTTCCCCGGATTTGTTGAGAATCAGGCGGAATTTGCGGTTGCTGTCCTCAAACATCTGCAAAAGAAAGTCAATTTTCCTCTGGCGCTGGCTGCATTTTTTGCAGGCTGTCAGACCGAATTGTCCCTTAAACGCTGTGAGGTTCTAAAGCTTAGCAGGACCCAGACCAAGCACATAAGATTTTTACTTACCAACAGAGGGAAACTCTTAAATGACAAAATGTCTCTGGCGGAATTAAAAAAGATGCTCGCTGAGCCATATTTTGAGGACCTGTTCGAGCTGCAAAGGGCGATTCAAAAAGCCGAGGGCAGCAAAAATAATATGACACCTTTGAAAAAATTGCGCAAAAGAATAAAGGCGCTCGGCGACGTTGAGCTTAAACCTAAGCCGCTTCTCAATGGTTATGACCTGATACGATTGGGGGCTGTGCCGGGACCGGCGCTAGGCCAATTGGCACAGGAAATGTATATTGCACAACTGGAGGGGAAGTTGCAGACACGCCGGCAAGCTGAATACTGGGCGCAGAAGTGGTTAGAGAAGCACAAGACTGCCGAAAATTGAAATCGATGCTTTTTGAAATTTAGCGATATAATGGAACCATTCACTCTTTTGATAAAGCCGACAGGGTCAGATTGCAACCTTGATTGCAAATACTGTTTCTATAAGCATAGAGCGCCTCAGGTTGGGCAGGGCAGGCAGCGGATGAGCGATGAGGTGCTTGAGAAACTTGTAAAAGATTATATAGAGCTTCGGCTTCCGTTCTCTGGTTTTGCGTGGCAGGGGGGTGAGCCGACCCTGATGGGCCTTGACTTCTATAAAAAAGCGGTGGAACTGCAGGAAAGGTATGGTGCTGCCGGCCAGGAGGTTGGCAATTCTTTGCAGACCAACGCGGTCTTACTTAATGACCAGTGGTGTCAGTTTCTACACGATAATAAGTTTCTTGTCGGTATCAGTATCGATGGCCCGAGGGAATTACACGACCATTATCGCCTCGACCATTCGGGGGCAGGAAGCTTTGATAAAGTAGTCAGAGCTATCGAGAAATGTAAGGAGCATAAGGTTGAATTTAATACCCTTACTTTGCTAAACAATAATAATGTGAAAGAGCCGGAGCGGCTGTTTGATAATTTTGTCTGGCTTGGCATAAAGTATATGCAGTTTATTCCCTGTGTTGAGGTTGACACCTCCACAGGTAAGGTTGCTGACTTCTCTATTACGCCGCAACAATATGGTGACTTTTTATGTAAGCTATTTGACCATTGGTTCAAGTATGACCCAAAGAACATAAGCATTCGCGATTTTGATTCGGTGCTTTCGTATTGTATCACTGGTAAACAGACGCTTTGCACTTTCGATAGGCAGTGCACTCAATATATCGTCGTCGAGCATAATGGCGATGTATTTTGTTGTGATTTTTTTGTTGAGCCGAGATGGAGGCTGGGCAATATTTTTGAAACACCTATAGAAAAGCTCGCTTCAAGCGATAAAAAGCGGCTTTTTGCCCGTGCCAAGCAGAGTCTATGTAACAAATGCCTTGTGTGCAGGCATCTTGTCTTATGTCGAGGGGGCTGTATGAAGGATAGAATTCCTTTTGATAAAGATAAATTCAGCAAAGAAAGCTATTTCTGTGAGAGTTACAGGCGTTTTTTTGACTACGCAATGCCGAAATTTATGCAGATTGCCGCTGAAATTAGCTCAAAAAGCCCGCCTTTAGGCACGTCAGGACGGAAAAACGGTTTAAAATAGCTCCTAAAAAATATTTTGAAAAGTCTTTACATTTTTCTTGACATCTCTACAAATGTAGAGTAAACTCTGCAAAATTAAAGACTTTATGGAGGTATTTTATGACAAAGAAAAATTGCGTGCTTACCGAAGCAGAGTGGGCGATTATTCAGGCCGTCTGGGATAACCAGCCCTGTGCAGCCCCGACTGTTCGGGAAGAATTAGAAAGCAGAAGAAACTGGTCATACAGCACCGTAAAGACATTGATGGACCGAATGGTGTCCAAAGGATTGCTATCCACAGAGCGAATCCGCAATCTCATTCTATACCGCTCGGCCATCACACGCAGGCAGGCACAGAAGGGCGAGATTATGCGCGCAATAAAGAGGGCATTCGATGGCGCTCTTACGCCGATGATGCAGTTTTTGCTGGATAGTAACAATCTATCGCGAAAGCAGCTAAATGAGCTTGAAGCTCTTATAAAAAGTAAAAAGTCAAAAGTAAAAAGTAAAAAGTAATGACCAACGGACACCAGAAAACATCCTATTTAATAATAGGAGGTTCTTTTATGAACGCGATTTTAGAGCAAATCAACACAATAGAAAAATCGTTTGTAGAATTTGCCTTGCCAATGCTGGCTCAATTTAGCATTTTGTTTTTAATACTGCTGCTTATTGATTTTCTGCTGCGCAAAAAGGTGCGGTCGGTCTTTCGCTACTGGATATGGATGTTAGTGCTGGCTAAACTCGTCCTGCCAACCTCACTATCTTCGCCTTTGAGTCTCGGGTATCTATTTGGTGATAGGTTGACATCTTTGCAAGTTGCACCTATAGCGCCCCAGCCAAAAGAGCAAGCTCCAGCTATCAGCCCACAGCTTATTGAATTTTCGAACATCACACCTGCTGTGGATACTCCACGTGTGGTGATGCCACCTGTCACTGAGCCGGTGCCGACACAGCCTGTCAGTCCACAATATCCTCCGACGACACCACTATCCTGGCAGGGCGTTGTATTTTTACTCTGGCTGGCTGTCGTGATAGCGATGGGATTATTATTGTTGCAGCGGGCCGTTTTCGTTGCAGGACTTGTGGCCCAAGCTACCGAGGCAGATATCTCTATAAAAGATACATTTAATTCCTGCCTCGAACGTATAGAGGTCACAAGGAGAATCGGCCTGAAGGTATCAGCTAATGCAACAAGTCCTGCTGTGTGCGGTTTATTCAGGCCCGTCGTTCTTTTACCGCACAATCTTGCCTCCAGTTTAGACTCAAACCAGCTCAGAGCGGTCTTGCTCCACGAGCTTGCGCATATCAAGCGCGGCGATTTGTGGGTGAACCTCGTCCAGACCATTTTGCAGATTGTCTATTTCTACAATCCGCTTTTATGGATTGCCAACGCCATAATCCGCAGAATCCGCGAGCAGGCAGTCGATGAAATGGTTCTGGTAACTATGGGCCAAAATGCAAAGCAATATCCGCAAACGCTTGTCAGCGTTGCGAAATTGTCATTTAAGCGCCCCGCTTTGAGTCTGCCATTGATAGGCGTAGTGGAATCCAAGAGCGCTCTTAGCAGCCGGATTAAGCGCATCCTTACCCGGCCAATACCAAAAAATACAAAACTTGGAATTTTTGGTCTGCTGTCCTTGATTGTAATCGCAGCAATCTTGCTGCCGATGGCTAAGGCCAAAGAAGGTAAAAAAGAAGCCCAACCAAAAATGGGATTTGTTGCTACGTTGCCTAACGGCGTGAAGGTCGAATTAGTGGGACTGTTGAGACTTGCAGAACGAGGGATTGAGGCCTGGAAACCTGATGGTGAACCGACAGTTATTAAAGGGGTTTTTGAATCAGATATCGATGGCCGTGGAACAGTTGCCGCTTTCAAAGTACAGGGCTTAAATGTTGAAGTCCAGGCGTATTCTTGGCAGGGGTCAAATACCGTTCGCTTAAAAGATACCTCTTATTTACCGTCAGGCGATATTTGGCTGGGAGCATTTGATTATCCTGCCGATAGACGGTTTGGGAATTTGCTCCTAAAAGTAGGACAATGGAAAGCAATATTTACAATACCGGTCACTGAGGAGGAGATGAGCAAAGAGCAGGCAATCCTAACAGAGAACTTTAAGAATTTCGCAGTGACGAGAATCGGGAAGTTGAGGCGTCTTCCTGAGGGATGCTTCAGTATTGAAATCACTCACGGAATCTACATCCGCCTTGATGAGGAGTTCTTAGCTCTCGACAAATCAGGTAAACTTCATGAACCCATCGCTATTATGCTGTTCTCCAGGGAAGGAAAGGAAGGAAGAGAGGAAGGAAGTATACTAACCTTTAAATTTCCGGCTGAGGAATTAGCCGGAATAGCTCGCTGCCAGCAGGATTGGGGCGAGGTTAGATTCAGGAACGTCTCTTTGCAGCCAGGCGTAAAAACCGATGTGCAAATCGAATTTGAAAAAGCCGCTGTGCAGGTCCAAGTGGTAGATGCATTTGGAGAGGTGGTAGAAACAGTTATCTATTCTTCTGAAATCGGTAAGGACTTCTTTTTTGATCTTGATAGAAATGAAGCATTTACACCACCGTCTTATTTAACAAGATCATCACCGCCTGAAGAAGTTATAGAATGGAGTCTTAAGTACGGAATTGATTTTTTGAATGATAAGGGGAGATTTGAAATCACACCGCAGACGATTTTCGTGAAAGTAGCGAATAACTTATGGTATGGCTCTGCTGAAGATGTTTTAGATACTCTAAAAACAGGCTATCCGGAAGAAGTTATACCTGACTATGAAACCGTCCCTCCAGGATTACAGTTTTCGCAAAGCCGAGGTGACGAGCCAAAGACATATGTGTTTGAAACACGCGAAGGTGGTATCGGCTTGCTCCAGCTTCTTGAAAGTAAGAATGGTAACGTAAAGATTCGTTATAAAATGTTAAAGCAACAATCTGCTAAAAATCTTGCGATACTTACAGATAAACCGCCAGTTGTTTTGGATTTGGATAGCGGCAAGCTGATGCGGTTAGACAAGGATTGGCCTGACGAATACGACGTAAGCTGGGACAACGACGCAGGGGGGAGCTTATTCACAAAGCCAGATGGCCTTGTAAATATGCTGCCGATACTTGAGGCTGAGAATTTCGCTGATGCCTTAGCTATTGCCGCGCAAAAAATTGAATCACTCAAAGTCCGTGGAGTTCACGGCATATTCGCAGGGCAGTGCAGGTACATTTTGATTAAGACCTCCCAAGGCAACATAGCGGTCGTGGAAGTTCAGGAATTCGATGAAGGCAAGGCTAACATTAGATGGCAGATAATCCAGCAGGCGATTGAAAAACCCGATGTGCAGGTTGAGGGTGAAAAAGCAAAAAGTGAGCTTGAGGGTAAATTGATTCAGGGATTTCGTGAAAACAGGGACAAGTTTGAGTGCGGAGTTCTGGCGTGGAGCGGAAAGAGTGTGAATTATAGTTATTCTGACAGCAATGACCCCAGGAGGGAGCTCGCAGGTCAACACGAGCTTTGGTGGGACGGCAAAAAGATTGCGACAAAATATGTTCAAGACCAGGTCTACACAGATCCCACCGGTCGGTTCTGGGTTGACAAGCAGCAAGGCGGTAATTCCTATGACGGGAGTCTCCTATCAAGGAAGCCGAGGTTTAATTATCATGAGAATTGGTTTGGGCCGACAATTACGCGCTGGAGAGGGCAAGGGTCACGAGACTGGCTGATTCTGGAAGGGAACAAGCGGGAAAATATCAGGAAAGAATGGTCAGTGGTAGACACCAACGGCGTTAAGCTCATAAGGCTTATGACCAAGAACATGAATGAAACGGACACGGACTACAGAGCCTATAGCATTGAGCACTACGACCCATCTAAAGGTTACGGGATAGTGAATGAAGAATGGTACAATTCAGATGGTAGTCCGCGTATGAAACATACGGTCAAGCTGCAGGAGGTAATACCCGGTGGATGGTTCCCGGTTAAGGTTGATTTCAAGTCATTCGCTATAACGGACGGGAGAGTGTATGAACACCAGCATTATGAATTGGACATTGAGCGGTGCAGTTTCAATGACCGGGCCGCTATACCCAAGGGTATTTTCAAAGGGGCTATAAACAAGCAACTAAAAGAACAGGACAAGCTAACCAAGGTTCTTGAGGAATTCCCTGAGGTCAAACGAATCGATGGGCTTAGCGAGCCTGACAGAAAGGAACGGGACGCCCGTGAGACGGCAGAGACTTTTGTTGCGATGGCACTGGCCGGCGAATATCAAAAGGCCAGAGAGTTTACCCACCACACGTTGCCTGACGATCACATAAAGGATATTCACGAAGCGGCCGAAGGTCAGAACCTGAAGGTTATGGCTGTCTATACCGATGCTCAGTCGGGACTAGCGATATGCTCGGTTATCAGGGACGAACGAGGACGAATGGGGCCGCTGGTTTTGCATATGGTAAAAGTGATTTCAGACGGCAAGGAGAACTGGTCCATACATGACATAGACATGATAACAGCGGAGGAGACTCGGAAGGTCTTGGGAAAATTTTTAAAGGAGCACCTTGATGCTGTGATGATTGCGGGACAAAAAACCGATGTGCAGGTTGAGGGGGAGAGTCAGGAAGACTTAAATAAAAAAATTGAAGAACTTATAGGAATCCTCAAAGATTTTGAGGTTGGCGATCGGGAGAAATGGTTTTCTGCCGTTAAGGAACTCATTGAAATAGGCTCGCCAGCAGTTAAACCGCTTTCAATTGAAATAAGAACAGCAGAAAGACCGCAAACACAAAGTGTCATAGCATTTACTTTACGTGCAATCGGTGATTCTAACGCTGTTCCTGCTCTAATTGACGCTCTTGAGAGAAGTGGTTTTTCAAGTGATTACGGCGTTGGTAAGGCAGACACAGAGTTATCAAGATTTATAAGGCGATATCAGGTTAACCCATCTGCCGATGGGGTTCGATTATGTCGGCCTGTGAGGGAGATTACCATAGCATTAGAGAGATTGACCGACCATACGGAAGGCCATGAACATTTTATCACTATAGGAGATGTGATAACTCCAGAACTTCGGGATCTCGAGCGAGCACAATACAGAGAAGTCGCTCAACGCTGGCGGCAGTGGTGGCAGCAACAGAAGAAAGCAAAGGAATCTGGTCCAAGAGTTCTTGCTGCATCAGAGGGAAGTTTACTTGAGTTTCATATTGTACTTGACAATTCTCAAGGCGAATGGCTTGGTTTAACGCCTGAAGATATCAGCAAATACAAAGGAAGCTTATCTACTGAAGGGCCATTTGCAGGTTCAATAAGAGGTGAAGCTTATCAATGGTATAGTATTAAAGAAGATTTGAGAATTCAGCCTGGTTTTATTGTGCAGGAATATAAAGGAAAGAAGTATTTACTTTTCTGTGCCCGCCAAAAACACTCAATTTGGCCTCCAATAGGAACTGATCGCTCCTGGGGTCTTCAGAAAGTCTATGCTATAAAAGATTCAAATGGTCGGCCAGCAATCGGGTTTGAATTTGACAAAAGAGGCGGTGAACTTTTTTACGAGCTTACTAAAGGAAATATCGGAAAGACATTAGCGGTCATCATTGATGGTGAAGTGGTATCGACACCTATGATTATGTCTCCCTTGCAAAACGAAGGGACGGTAGTTGGCGACTTTACACAACAAGAAGTTGAAAGAATGGTTGAGGCTCTGCGCAAAGGTATGCCACCAGTAAAACCCGATGTGCAGGTTGAGGTGAAGCAGAGTGATAAAACTTCTGAATCTAGCGGTGGTGAACCGAGAGTGCAGGAGCCAAATGAAGCGCGAGGACGGATTCGAGGTGTTGTGGTGAATGCTGTCACGGGCCAGCCGATTGAGGGTGTTTACGTGGGCGTGGGTGACTTCGGCGACTCAGGCGGTTCTAACTATTCAAGACATCGTTCACAGGGTTTTTTCGCCAAGTCCGAAACCGACCCAAATGGCCGGTTCGAGCTGGATGGATTAGCCTATTCAGACGAGCATCCTGAATACGATTTACATCCTCTTGTTGTTACACATCCAGATTTTGTCCGGTATGATGAAAAGATTAAGCTCATCAAAGGCAAGCCAGCTCCCGATGTAAGAATTGGTCTGAAACCTGCTACAAAAATCAACGTAACTATTGTGGATTCTGATGGCAAGCCGTTGGAAGGTCTTTGGCTGTTTCGTCTTGAAGCGTTAGATGGCCGTTACTTTATTCCGCCAGGACGAGACCCGCACCTGTCGGCATTTGCGTCAAGTGTCTGGATTGAGAGGCCGAGTCCGAAAAGAGACAAGTTGTTGACGACAGGATTTTCTTTCACAGGATTGACCGGCGGTGAATACTCTATCGATGTTATGCAATTTGCCATAATTGATAACTTTTCGCCGCCGCCTTCTGAAATGGGACGGTTGCCGCTGGACTCCTGCAACATAACCTATTATGGCGGCATTACGAAACTTAATGTAGAAGCATCAGAAACCAAAGAAGTTCAGATAAAGCCGGCAGACTATCAGACAAGTGTGATAATCAAGATGCCGGAAGACCCCGTTAAAAAACCTCAGATACCGCCCTTCGTGGTTATCAGCCGCAATGTGGGTCTTCTGGCGTGGGATGATGGAAAAGCACACGGCCCTGAGGACGAGCGGTTAGGTCGTTTGGAGAAAAACGCTCTATACTACAATACAGTTATAGATGGAAATGTTCTCAAGATTAAGAACCTGCCGCCTGGTAGTTATAGCGTTTTTGCAGGGCCTATTTATTTTATGAGCGCGACAAAAATGGAAGTTTTAGGCGGACGTGAAGCGACTGTGGATATTCTTCCGATAAAAGTGAGTGAACACGCAAAAGTCGGCCTCTGGACTTTTAACCGGAAGGTCAAGCCCGAAGCAAGAGATTATAGTGTTTCTGAGCTTTGTCAGCTTATCAGCGCCAAGACCGATTCTAATCCACGGCTGATTCCGGACCCTTCGATAGAAAACCAGAAGATTAAACTTACTGAAAAAGAAATGTCCATCTGGGACGTGCTTGAGATGATATATTTGGATAAAGGTTGGAAAGTAAAAGAAGGTGGAGAAAAAACATTGATTCTTCAGCCGTAGTCGTCAATAGTCCTTGAATTTTCTCATCCACTCCGGCCAGTAGGTTGGCTGGACGCCGCCGGCTATGGTCCAGCGGTTTGCCGTATCAAACTCGCGGTGCCACTTCAATGTCCATAATTCCTTAAGTCCAACCTTTCTTGTGGACCAATCCATAAAAAGCATATTTATTCCCCCATCATGGCGATTGATTGCACAGAAACCCAGATATGCCAGAAGCTCATCCTCATACGCCGGTGGTTTGTCAACGTCTTGTGGGCCAATAGCAAAATTAATGCAGTCTGAGAATACCGGCACTCTATCCGGATGCTCAACATAGCAAGTCTTCCAGTACCAGGCACTCGTATCCTGGCCGGAATATCCTATATCAGCAACCCATCTATTCAAACCGTAGCTGCCTCGCGCAGCCTTACTATCAGACCTCCCCGAATCAACAAGCTGCCAAGCTGTGAATTTACTACCAAAGACAGTTCCGCCAGCATAGTTCCGTTCCGGGTCAGGGTTCACTTTAACTGCCATAGGGCAGAAGTATAGGTCCTCATAGCGCCAGGCATCCAAAACATTGAACCACAACTGGCTTGGGTTGGACTGTAGTTCCCAGAACCTGCCATCATTATCTTGTAAATATGTCGAAATAACGAGTCCCCATTGGCGAAGGTTGGCTCGACAGGCGACCGCCTTTGCCTGTCTCCTGACCCGCTGCAGCGCAGGCATCAATACCGCCAGAAGTATCGCTATTACCCCGATGACGACCAGAAGCTCAATCAATGTAAATCCGCCACACGTATGTCGGACAAGTCCACCGTCTGTCTGGCGGATAAATCCCTGCCGCTCTTTCATAATGATTCTCTTTAGTAGTCCTTGAATTTTTTCATCCATTGCGGCCAGTTAGTGGGCTTGACGCCGCCGGCTTTGGTCCAGGGGCTGGCGTTGTTGTAGTTTCGATGCCACTTCAAGGTCCACAGTTCCTTGAGACCTATTTTTCTGGCAGACCAATCCATAAAGGCACCATTTACCGCGCCATTGTGTCGGTTGACACAGACAAAGTCCATTTCGTTGAGGTTAGGTTTATCGCCTGTATAACCATCATACGGCGGCGGATTTCGGCACTGCCTCAAGGATTGCAACCGGCATTTTCATATTCCGCCACTCCTACACCGTATTGTTATTTTTCTTACCGGCTTTTTGCCCCCTGCACCATACGGTGCGGGGTGGGCAAGTCCGCCGGTAAATCATTTTTCGCTGTATCAAGGCTTGTATCGTGATTATATACAAAATGCGATGATGAACGCAATAAAAAAATCATTCAGAAGCACTTTTATCGCCTTTTTCTGGTTCCGGCAGGGGTTTTTTGTTTGACAGAAGGGGTATGGTTTATGTTATATTGGTTCTAAAGACGAATATGTATAATGGGAATAATGGCTTGTAATTGGTGGTTTGTAAGAACGCTTTTTTGGAGATATTTCGATGACCAGCCGAAAAGCACTCTCTGTAATGGGGATAATAGCAATTTTTCTGGTAAGCGTTGCATTTGCACAGACCCTCGAAGACACCTGGAACGACTTTTTACATTATATAAAGATTGGCCGATTTGATTTGGCCGCAGGGTATGCGCAGCTTATCCTGCAAAGTAACCCTGACTCCGCGCAGTTGCTTGCCCTCAGTAAAGCAAATCCCGAAGGCTATGAGATTCTCCAGAGGGTCAATGAAGCTGCGCCTGACGCTGCGTTGGCCGAGCTGACCGGAAAAATTCTCGATATTGTCGAGCAAGGCAGATTTACCCGCAGAGCAGAGCCGAAATTTGTCGCCGAGGAAGTAAGAAGGCTGAGCACCACAGAGCGCGGTCGGCTCACCGCCGTAAAAAAGCTTCAGGATGCCGGCGAATACGCTGTGCCGTTTATGCTCGATGCAATGGCCGATGAGTCCCGCAAAAATGAATTGCCATATCTTGTGTGGGCGCTGCCGCAAATAGGCAGAGACTCAATAAGACCGCTCGCCGCCGCACTTCAAACCGAAGATGTAGCGGTCAAAGCCGAGATAATAAAGGCGATGGGCAAAATCGGCTACGGGGCGTCGCAGCCTTATTTGAGGTATGTTTTCGAGACGGATAAATCAGCCGAGCTTCGCGAACTGGCCAGGAACAGTATGCTCAAGATTGACCCTGCTACGGCGAAGGTCGCCGCAGCAAATTTATTCTACCAGCTTGCACAGAAATACTATTATCACACGCAATCTTTAGCTCCTGCTGAGGATGCAAATTTTGCCAATATCTGGTTCTGGGACCTGGACAGCCAAAAACTTGTCCGTGAGGAGGTGGACAGGAGTTATTTCAACGAGCTTATGGCGATGCAATGCTGCGAGTGGGCATTGAGAGCCGACCCTGCGTTCGGCTCAGCTATCGGCCTGTGGCTGGCCGCCTTCTTCAAAGCCGAGTCTGCAGGCGTGGAAATGCCCGCTTATTTTGGCGAGCGTCACGCCGATGCGCTTGTCTATGCAACCACCGCGGGCGTTGAATACCTCCATCAGGCCCTCGCAAGGGCTGTCAAAGATAAAGATGCCTACGTGGCGCTCGGTATCGTCGAAGCACTGGCTACAACCGCTGGCGAAAAATCGCTGCTTTATCGTGTCGGCCCTGAGCAGCCGCTCGTTCAGGCTCTTTTATTTAATGACAAAATGGTGCGATACAGCGCAGCGATAGCGGTAGCTTCAGCCGGGCCAAAGGAAGGTTTCCCTGCCAGCAAGTTAGTTGTCAAAAATTTAGCTGATGCCCTCGTCGAAGGTCCAGAGTCTGCCGGCAGTGAAGTTGAAGGCTCAGGCGCCTGGACGCAAGAGATTGCCAACACATACGCCTTACGTGCGGCAAAGGTTATGCTTAAGCTCGCTCAGACGCGGAACCGTGCCGTTGATTTATCCGGTGCCCTGACTGCCCTTGTGAATGCGACAAACGATAAGCGCACTGAAATCCGGATACTCGCTGCCCAGATTTTAGCTTACTTAAATAGCCCTGATGCCCAGCGAGCAATCGCAGCGATGGCTCTCAGTAGTGACAACAGTTTGGAGGTTCGAATATCGGCCTTTGAGTCGCTTGCTACATCGGCAAAACTCAACGCCAATTTGCTCGTTGACCAGATGGTTGATGGCATTTATACTCTTATTAGCTCCGATGAAACCGACCCCGCCCTACGCGGCGCCGCCGCCGCCGCTTATGGCTCCCTGAATTTACCCAGCCAGAAGGTCAAAGACCTCATCCTCGACCAGGCAAAAAGCTGACAAGAGCTAAAAAGACACAGATTAACGAGGTGTGAAATGGTGACAGAGCATGAGAAAAATATTATTTTGCGTTTTGCCAAAAAATATCATGTTTCTTCTGTTTTATTATTTGGCTCATCTGTTGAGCAATCACAAAGCGCTAACGATATAGACCTCGGAGTAAAAGGTATTGAAAAAAAGTTGTTCTTTAAGTTTTATGCCGAACTTGTTAAGCACTTATCGAAGCCTGTTGACCTTGTTGATTTATCTCGAAAATCGCTATTCAATGATATTGTTGAAGAAACCGGTTTAAGGATTTATGGTTGATTTGACGAGAAAAATAGCAGCAGAAAAAGAAAACGTAGAAAAAGCTTTGGCTAATCTCAAAGTTGCGATGGACAGAAAAGAAAGGTCAACCATTGAATTGGCTGCCATCGCTACGTTTCTGCATAACATTTACAACGGCATAGAAAATATGTTGAAGCAAATTCTAAAAACAAAAGGCACACATATTCCAAGAACAGAAACGTCGCATAAGGATTTACTCGACCTTTCAGTATCAATAGGAATCATACCAGAAAAGCTATCTGATGAACTCTATGAATATCTAACCTTCAGGCATTTTTTTATTCATGCGTATAGATTTATGCTTGAAGAGGCGAACTTGGATGATTTAGCAAATGATATTCCAAAGGTTTGGTCACGGTTTCTGTCAGCAATAGAGAGGTATTGCGGGGCTTCAGATAACACTGTATAAATAAACATTCCCCTTTGATATGTGAGTGGCCTATGCATTTTGTCAAAGATGTGGCTTATGTATCTGGATACAAACTGCTGTTGACTTTTGAGGATGGCGTGATGAAACTTGTGGAACTTGAGCCGTATCTGGATGGTGAGGTCTTTGAGCTATTAAAGGACATTGATTACTTCAAAACCGTCCGCGTAAATCCAGATATAGATACGATCGTCTGGGATAATGACGCTGATGTATCTCCCGACTTTCTATATGAAATTGGGGTTGAGCAAAAGGCGAAAGTAAAAAGTAAGAGCCGTAGTTGAACACAGAGAAAATTGTTAATTGGTTAATTAGTTTCCGCAAGAAGACGGCGGACTTACGCTTCGCTCCAGGATTGGTTAATTGTGGATAAGGGTATCGGTAAATCAGGTAATTTGTGACTCTGTGGTAAAAGTGCCCGTTGATAAAGACGGGCGTTTTTGTTATTATACGCTGTCTGATAGACCAAAGACTGACGACCAACGACTATTTGAAAGGATTTCAAAATGGCTATAAACAAGGAAAAAGTAACTGGCTGTTTAGAGGAATGTAAGAAGCATTTAAATACGGAACTATTGCCGTTCTGGCTGGAGCGCTGCAAGGATGATAAATACGGCGGCTTTATCACGCATTTCGACAAAGACGGCAAAGACGCCGGCACAGATGAAAAATCCTTAATCTCACAGACCCGCACCGTCTATTCGATGTCCGCAGCACATCGTGCGGGATATGGCGGCGGCAGATGTGCAGAATTCGCTAAACACGGCGTCGATTTTCTTATCAACAAGATGTGGGATAATCAGTATGGCGGCTTTTTCTGGATGCTCAACCGCAAGGGCGAAGTTACTATCGACAAAAAGATTCTCTATGGGCTTAGCTTTGCGATGTATTCATTGAGCGAATACACAATGGCAACAGGTGATAATCGCGGTTTGGAATACGCTGAAAAGGTCTTTGACCTTGTCAAAAAGCATTGTGCAGATACTATGTATGGTGGCTATTTTGAGATGTTCGAGAGAAACTGGGAGCTGTGCGGCCCCAGCAGTAAGGTCGGTGACAGAAAAACGCTCGATGTCCACATGCACCTGATGGAGGCCTTTACTAATCTGTATGAGTGCAGCAAGCAATCCATCCACCGCAGAACGCTGATTGAAGATATTGAGATTCTAATAAAAAGAATTTTGCATAAAAGATACGGCACAGGCATTCCACAATTTTGGGCCGACTGGAAGATTGCCCCGCAAATAAAGTTCGATATTATCTGGGGCTGGGACCGCTTTGCCGAAGGAGGCAAAAAGTCACATGCTGAGGACAACACATCAGCAGGACACAACGTTGAATTTGCCTGGCTGCTTGCTCACGCAATGGACATTTTTGGCGAGAATTATTTTGAGCAATATAGAAAAGTTATAAAAAAGTCGATGGACCACGGAATGAAAAACGGCATTGATTGGGAATACGGCGGCGTTTATGTCGAGGGCCCGCACGCAGGCGGCGTCTATGATATGGAAAAAGAATTCTGGCAGCAGGCAGAAGTTATGATTGGGATGCTCGAAGCCTGCCTGCGATTTAGTCCGGGTAAATACTGGCCGGCCTACGAAAATGTCCACCGCTTCGTCTTCGATAAAATGATAAACCATCCGGTAGGGGAGTGGTGGCCTTTGACGACAAGAGAAGGCAGGCCTATCTGGACGCATATGAGCCATTCCTGGAAGGTTAACTATCATACAATCCGTTGTATGGTGGAGTGCATAAAACGGCTCGAAAAATTGCTCGCAAAAATTAAGTAACGACTGCGTATGGACTATAATGGCAAATATAAGATTTTCGACCCAAGTCGAATCACTACATATCCGATAAGCGCCCGGACCAACAAGGTAACGTTGAAGGACCTTGTGTTTCCTAAAGATATAGCCGGCATCGACATTGACTTACCAGGTGATGTTTGTGGTAATATCGATAGAATTGCCGATGCGATAGTATCTACTCGGAAACAGGGCAATCCTGTAGTTCTTTTTACTGGCGCCCATTTGATAAAGAATGGCCTGGGGCCTCTGCTCATCGACCTTATCAAACTCCGGCTTGTTACGCTCGTTGCCGGCAACGGTGCAACAGCCATTCACGATTTTGAGCTGGCTTTAATAGGCCAGACAGCAGAATATGTTCCTGATTCGCTCGGCGAAGGTAAATTTGGAATGGCTTACGAGTTTGCATATATAAATTGTGCTATATCTATCGGCAATAAATATATGCTCGGCTTCGGTGAGTCACTGGGCAAAATGATTTGCGAACCAGATTTCCGTAACGAGGTCCTCGCAATAGTTGCAAAGAAAGATTCGCCGCGTAAATTCTTGCATTCTGAAACCAGTATTCTCGCTACCTGTTACAAAAACGATATTCCTGTTACTATTCATGTCGGGATAGGCACAGATGTTACCGAACATCATTTATCCTTTGATGGCCAGGCCAAAGGCGGTTGCTCCGGCAGGGATTTTCTTATATACACAAACGAGATAACCAGACTGACGAAGGGGGGCGTAGTATTGAACATTGGAAGCGCTGTTACCGGCCCTGAAGTTTTTCTTAAAGCTGTCTCAATGGCTGCCAACGTAGGCAGTTTGCCCAGGAACATCATCGTTGCGGACTTTGACCTCCGCGACTACAAGGCAGACCAGATGTCCGATGAATCCGCACAGGGTTATTATTTCCGCGACCAAAAAAGTGTTGTAACACGTATTCCGCAGTCCTTTGCCGGCAAGGGCTTTTATATCCAGGGCAACCAGAAAAAAACGTTTCCACTTCTTTATAAAAAGATAATTGAAAAACTGGAGAGGTGAGGCAAAAATCAATGAAAGAAGAACGCATCAAGGAAATTGTAGCGCGAATCAGAAACGTCAAAGTTGCAGTCTATGGTGATTTCTGCCTCGATGCCTACTGGCTGCTTGACCCTCGCGGCTCAGAATCGTCTGTTGAGACCGGCTTACAGGGCCGGGCGGTCGGCAAGCACTATTACTCGCTCGGCGGTGCCTCAAACATCGTCGCAAATCTTATAGCCCTTGAACCGGCAGCCATACAGGTCATAGGTGTTATCGGTGATGACATCTTCGGTCGAGAACTTACACGCCATCTTCGCCAGTTGAATGTTGATATAACATATCTTGTCATTCAAAAAGAAAACTTCGACACAGTGACATTCGGCAAACCGTATCTTGAAGGCGATGAGCAGCCGCGAATAGATTTCGGCTTTTTCAATAAGCGAACCGACCAGACCGACCAGATACTGCTAAAGGGCATTCACAATGCCTTGCAAACCGCCGATGCCCTGATTGTCAACCAGCAAGTCCCCGGCAGCATTACAAATGAGTCCTTCATCGACCAGGCCAACACCCTTTTTCGAGAGTTTCATCAAAAAATCGTCCTGCTGGACACCAGGCATTATGGCCGCAAGTTTAAAAACATCTACCGCAAAACAAATGAATTGGAAGCAGCCAGGCTTAATGGCGTCGATGTCAAGTTAGATGACGTTCTTGCAGCGGAAGACGTCAAAAAATATGCCGAGAACCTTTATCGACAATTCAATAAACCTGTATTTTTAACTCGCGGGCCGAGGGGAATCATTACCGCCGACTCGCAAGGCGTTTATGATATTCCCGGAATACAACTGCTTAAAAAACTTGACCCTGTCGGAGCAGGTGACACCGTAACAAGCGCCCTTGCTTTATGTCTCGGGGCAAGGGTTGAGCCTGCAGAGGCAGCGGAGTTTGCCAACTTTGCAGCCTCTGTAACTGTCCAGAAATTATTCCAGACCGGCACCACTTCGGGCCAGGAAATCCTGGAGATCGGCAGAGACGCCGATTATATCTATCAGCCTGAGCTTGCGACCGACCGGCGGCGAGCACGATACTATGGTGACGCAGAGATAGAGCTTTGCTACCAGTCGATACCGCTCGGCAGAATAAAACATGCTGTCTTTGACAACGATGGAACCATAAGCACGTTAAGACAGGGCTGGGAACAAATAATGGCGCCGGTGATGATTAAGGCCATTCTCGGCGACAGATACCAGACCGCCAGTGAAACACTCTATCACAAGGTTAGAAATCGCGTCCTCGACTATATCGACAAATCAACAGGCGTCGAGACGATTATCCAGATGCAGGCCCTCGTTGAAATGGTCAAGGAGTTTGGTATTGTCCCTGCCAATAAAATCCTCGACAAATTCGGCTATAAGGAAATTTATAACGATGCGATGATGGAGCTTGTCAATCAGCGAATTGCCAAATTCAAACGCGGTGAACTCGACATCACCGATTACACAATCAAAGGAGCTTTAGAATTTTTGAAAGCCCTGCAGCAAAGGGGCATAAAACTTTACCTGGCAAGCGGAACAGACCACAAGGACGTCGTTGCTGAGGTAACGGCGCTCGGCTACGCTCACTTTTTCGACGGCCATATTTACGGAGCCCTCGATGATGCCGCAAAGTATTCCAAGAAAATGGTCATCGAAAGGATAATGCGAGAAAACAATCTGCAGGGTCCAGAACTGGTAGTATTTGGCGATGGGCCGGTTGAGCTGCGCGAAAGTAGAAAGCGAGATGGTCTTGCCATCGGCATCGCAAGCGATGAGATTCGCCGGCACGGCTTAAATATCGAAAAGCGCAACCGCCTTGTCAAAGCCGGCGCCCACATCATCGCACCAGATTATTCGCAATCTCAAAAACTACTCGAACTTTTATTACCAGGAGGATAAAATACATAAGTGAGTAAATATGAACTTATCAGAGGATTTGTAAATGCCTATATTTGAATATAAGTGCAGCGAATGTGGACACGTGACGGAGTTTTTGCAGAAGTCCTCCGGCAAAGAGAGCCACGTTTGCAAAAAGTGCAAAAGTCCGAATGTCCAAAAGCTGTTTTCAACCTTTGCGGTTGTGCACAAAAGTTCCGAGCGGGTCTGCGACTGGATGCCCGATGGCAAATGCCCGGATGAAGACATCTGTCCGCAGGATACCTGCCCGCACGCTTAGAGTGGCTTCTCTGCTTTGAACCGTGACCGGTAGTTCGAGAGACAAGTCACGGGTGACGTTCCTGAAGCCAGACGTCCAATCGGGGGGATTGCCAGTTGTAAGGTTTACCAAGAATATCTAAATCGCCGTCACCATCGAGGTCGGCGATTTTGGATTCGTGCAGCTCAATGCCGGTTGATATTTCTGTTGTCTGGAAGTTGCCTTTTCCGTCACCCAACAAAATCAGACTTTTAGCATCGGGATTTTTGCCGTTCAGGCGCATCTCTGCCAGCCAGATGTCGAGATTGCCGTCGCCGTCAAAATCGATAATGGCCAATGAGTGGCCGCAGTCCACCTCTTCAATTAGTTTTTTGCTTACCCAGACTCTTTTCCTCCATTCATACATCACAAGCGGCGCCCAGCCATCACCCACAACCAGGACAACCTCGGGCCGGCCATCTTTAATCAGTTGCCCGGCTGCTGCTCGTGTGAATGCATAGCCGGCATCAATGATGTTCGGAGTGTAATTTGTGCCGCCGTTGTGCTTGAACCATCGACCTCCGCCGACAATATCTATCTTTCCATCACCATCGATATCTGCTTTAGCTAAACCTTCGTGCTCGTTTATGGCTTTGAAGCCAGGATATGTCCCTCGCTGCTCCATCTCGCCATCACTACTATAGGAATAGATTTCTGTGCACTGCCAGGATGGAGCTTCTCTGGGCTTATCTGGGATTTCGGCGATATATAATTTGCATGCGCCCTGGTTCCAGAATACAAGCTCAGCTTTCCCGTCGCCGTCGAAATCACCAAATATCTGGTCGTGGTGCTTATTGCCGCCAAAATTTTTGATTTCACGGCGTTTCCAGGGTGTATTAGGCTCATAATTTGGATATGGATTTTCCCACCACCAAACTTTGTTGTTCTGCCAGTCGCCTCCGAAAACAATATCGAGGTCGCCATCTGAGTCGATATCGTGAAAGTCACCGCCGGCCTCGATATGCAAAGGGTCATTATCGACCACGTATTTTGTCCACCCATTTGAGCCACGGCGGTACCAGACGACCGAGGGTGCTTGCGTCCGCTCGCTGATAACGAAATCATTGATGCCGTTTTTATCGATATCCAGCACAAGACTTGATGTCTGTTGGTCGCCGGCGTTTGGAGTTGCTATGTCACCATTTATTGTTGATAGATGCTTCCAGCGAATGGGTTCTATCTTTTGTAAAGCCCAACTGCAAACAACAATACTAACGGCGGCTAACACTGCGCCACCTATTACTGTCCCTGGTTTCATACGAACCCCTTTTCTGCAGCCGTTCGGCTATCTCAAATATCTTCAAGGTCGATACGTTTCGACCGTCTGCGTTGTTCTTTTTCGGCAGGAGGTTTCTGGGGACTATTCGGTTCAGCCAGCTTGTTTGGCTCTCTTCTCCCGGATGCCCCGTGGGGCGTCTTCTTTTCCACGCTTTCCAATAATTTAATGATAATTATCCGTGGTGAGGCGTATTTACTGTCCCCAGCGCCTGCCACCGCATCGACCAGGTCACACCACCAGGTGATATACGACACATGAGTTTGCTCAGTCTTTTTGCCGAGGCCGATGGTCTGCCCGATATTGCTTGCCGAAATCGGTGTTGTGGAGACCGCCACGACTATGAAACTCCAGACAAGAAATCCGGCTAAGAAGCCCAGAATGCCGCTGCCGACAGAATTAAATACCTTTGGAAACGTCACGCTGAACTGGCCGGTAAGTGCGTATGTTATACCCTGCAAAGTCACAAGTAACCCTATCGTAATAGCTGCTAAAATCAAAGCGTAACCATACGCGGTATCTGTGGCAGCGGGAATGGCATCGGCAACCACCGGCGTCAGGAGAATCGCCACATAGATTGAGATGACGATGTTGAACACCATCGCCCAGGTTTGATGGAACCCAATTTTGGAGGTGAAATACGCAAAACACGCAGCCACCAGTATGCCTGCCCAGAATATCATAAGTTTTATCCTACCATTCTCTTGAGTTCTTCGAGAGTTGTTATTCCGGATGACACCTTTCTTAATCCTTCTTTCCTCATATTGAATCTATCTTTCCTTATGCCGTCGGTTTTCAACTCCGTAATCAAGGCCTTGTTATTTGCGATGTCGGCCTTTAGCTGGTCGGTTATAGGCAGCAGGTCGCAGACCGCTATCCTTCCGAAATAACCGGTCTCGCTGCAGTGTCGACAGCCGGTAGCCTGGAACATATTTCGGTATTCTATACCCTTTTTCTCGAATTC
>CAYWXK010000053.1:0-23252 GCA_964462515.1 uncultured Pirellulales bacterium | reverse complement strand
GCCAGTCCGTTGACGGTATGGGTGGGCAATCCGGTTGTTAATAACGATGGCGGCAGCATTACTCTGGCAGCCGAGGGGACTGCGGCTGCGGATGACCTGACTATCAATGCCAATGTTACGGCTACTGGCGGCAGCGGCAACATCAATTTGTATGCCGGTGATACCATCGAGGTGGACGCATTGGTGACGGTCAGCGCAGCAGGTACCGGGGACGTTCTCGGGATGGCTGGGACCAATTTCAACGATAACTCGCCGGTCAATGGGACGGCAGCGGGCGACATACTGATGCAGAATGGTTCGAGAATTTGGTCAGTCGATGGCGATATAACTCTTCGTGCCCCTGGCAGCGTGTGGTTGAGCGTAGTCAATGCCAACAGCAACACCGACGGAACAGCCGGCGATGTAATTGTTACGGCGGACTATGATGGTGTGGCAACAGGTCTTTCTGATAACACCGGCGCCATCATCGACAATCTGACGGGTGAGGCGGCCAATATCACGGGCGACCAGGCGGCATTGCGGGCCGGCAGCGGTATTGGCGAAGGTGAGGCGCCGGACACTGATGATATAGACACAGCTATCAATACGTTGGCTGCGGTCACCGAGTCGGGCGACATCCATATTCAGGATATCGGCGGAGGTTTGACTATCAACAGCTTCAATGGTCTGTCGGGGGTAACTATCACGGATGCGGTTGTTTTGCCTAATAGCGGCGTTGACCATATCACGATTCGTGCGACCAGTCCATTGACGGTATCGGCAGGCGACCCGGTTGTTAATAACGATGGCGGCAACATTACTCTTGCTGCTGAGGGGACTGCGGCTACGGATGACCTGATCATAAGTGCCAATGTGACGGCGACGGGTGGCAACGGCAACATCAATCTTTATGCCGGCGATAGCATCAATGTGGACGGTTTGGTGACAATCAGCGCTGCCGGTAGTGGAGCTGTTCTTGGGATGGCAGGGACCAATTTCAACGATGGCACGCCAGCCAATGGCACGAACGCAGGCATCATAGCGATGGTGGATGGCTCGATAATTCAGTCAGTCGATGGCGATATAACTCTTCGTGCCCCTGGCAGCGTGTGGTTGAGCGTAGTCAATGCCAACAGCAACACCGACGGAACAGCCGGCGATGTAATTGTTACGGCGGACTATGATGGTGTGGCAACAGGTCTTTCTGATAACACCGGCGCCATCATCGACAATCTGACGGGTGAGGCGGCCAATATCACGGGTAAAAGTGCAGTGCTTACTGCAGGGACGGGAATAGGCGCCAGCGACGATATAGAAACTGCCGTAACTGAAATAAGTGCAGATACGACCGATGGAGACGTAGATATTCACAATACAAATGCCTCGGATGTAACAGTAACGTCCTTGACTACCGGCTCAGGAGATATACTTTTCAATCAGGATGGAGGCGGGGATTTGACCGTGAACACTGCTACAACGGATGATGGCGGTATATGGATAAATGCTACTGAAGGCATCCTATTAACCGATGGGTCTATCGAGGCGACGGACATCATCAGTGTTCGTGCTGGAGCAGATTTGGTTACGACTGACACTATGACGATTACAGATAATGGCACATACGATGGTACAATAGGGCTGCCGCCTGATACGGACGACCGTGCGAGCATCGATTTCCTGGATGAGCCAAGGTGGGGTATGGATCCTGGTGTTCCGTTTGATTTGGCCATTTACTTGGCCGGCACAGGAGGAAACGTGGATGTTGATTCTGATGTTACGATTGCCAATGGTAGAACGATGGTTATAGATGCGTACGACACGGTAACATTAGGCACTAAGTTTGAAGGTTCGGGTTTCGACCCAACGAATAGATTAGAGCTATGTTCGAGAATCACTGAAACGTTGAACGAGGCCGGTGATTGGGGGACGCTACCCTATGTTGATGAGTTTGACAGCGGTGTAAATCCACTCTGGTTTACTGGCGATGATTATGTATTGCGGGGCGGCAGGCCGGATGCTTGGGTCCTTACATGGACTATGCCGGTGATGGCACAGCCGCCGATAGCTTTTGACCTCATAGTTTTTGGCCCCGAGTGGACAAAACCTGTTTTGGTGTGGCCACCAATGACTTTTGACCTGATAGCTTATGGAGCTGAGCAGATAGAAGGACCCAGTCTTCCTGAGGGAGTTAAAGCCGGCTTGGAAGATGCTTATCTGCATTCCACAGATGTATTAAAGCCGTAGCCATAGTAATAACAGGTATTATAGATTGTAGGCCTGGCACTATTTGTTAGTTCCGATAGGGTTGTAGAACAAGGTCTGCCACGGACACAAAACAGACTGCCACAAACTCGCTCTTACAAACAGGAGGTGAGATTGTATGTGTGCTCGTCGAAATTTGGTAACTTTGCTCAAGAATTTTGCCAATTCTTTTGTTTGATTTTGGTCAATAATCTGGTAATCTTTGTTTTGCATGGCGGTTCCTTTCAATAAAATGTTACTGCTTTTTTGCCAAATCATACCGGATTTGGCTTTTAGGAGCCGCCACTTTTTTCTAACCTTCAACTATGAATGGGACACCCTCCAATAGGTTATATAATCCTGTTGAATACACATGGAAATTGTTATAATTACAATGGTAAAAGGTTTGCGCTGATATTTGAGCGAAGTTTAACAGAATATAGGTAAAACTTTTCTAAAGAAGAAGGCGCATTATGGAGACGAAATTTAACGTCTTTGAGATTCTCCAGATAGCCGAGAAAATCGAGCATAATGGTGCCACGTTTTACCTTAAAGCCTCGCAATTATTCACCGACCCGGAGCTTCGCGGCATATATCAAAAATTAGCCGCCTGGAGGGCAAGACACGAAAAAATCCTTGCACAAAGGAGGAAGCGCTTTTCCGAACAAACGGGCCAATTTGGAACATTCGACCCCGATAATTATGTCCTGTCTAATCCGCACGTTATGGCAGGTCTGACCGCGTTTGGTATCAAATTGGGTGCCGATAGAGGACCGATCGGCAGGGAAACGAAAAAGGAGATATTCAGAGACGCTATCAGAAGGGCGAACGAGGTCATCGCCTTTTATCATGGTCTAAAAGACTTTGCCCGCGACCAAGCCGCAAAAGACGCCATCGAAAAGGTCATCAAAGAAGAGACCCGTCATATCCGTACCCTTACCGAACGCTACGACGCCGGTAGTTAACAAACTTTCAACCGCCCAGTAAAGAGTCCATCGCATATTCTTTTTATGTTGGTATGAGGCGGGAGATTCGAGCAGCTTAAAACTTTTAGTGGTAATTGCCGTATTGAGATTTTGGTCTCAAGGCTGAAGGTAAAGATTTCCTGACTATCCAGCGGACCACACGATATACCCAGCAAAGAAGAAACCCTAATAAAATCGGGATGCAAAGAATTGATAGCCAATAGATGATTCTTCCTGCAATGACTTGAGGTGTATCTCCTACTAGCAAATTCTCATCGGGGTCCATTTGAGTTTCAGCGAATGAGGCCAAAACGGTAGGTAGGGAAGCGCGTAGTAAGATAAATAGTGTAATAGTAAGAGCGATGAAGAGACACGTAGCGACAACTGCTCCAATTTTGTCTTCTCTTAAGCCTTTAGCGAGCCAGGCGCCGCACCCGGTGAGTCTGAGGAAAAGAAGGACACTACATGCAACGGAGAATATAAATAAAATCGAAAACATAGCATTTATGTGTTAACAACCTACATCAGTTCATTTGTATTCTGCGGCTTATTAGTCTGATGCCTTCAATCCTAAGTATTTTTACTTATCACATTTTTCGGATATTTTTTAACCCTACTTAAAGACTTCCTTTGGGGGAAACTCGGGAAAAGGATTAAATTTTGCAGGCAAACTTTTATCAGGCGCATTAGATTGTCGTATAAAAATTGCTCTCAAAGGGCAAAAACGCAATTGAAAAAGTGTCACTATGTGGCCTACAAATATGAAAAACCAGGCAGACGGGATTTGAAACCGCAGTATGGGACTTTAGCCGACCACAAGACAGATTCATATTTACCTTATGTTTATATAAGGAGCTAACTAAAACTCTTTCGCAGAAGTTCAAGACTTTTGGGCAGGGCCGTTTTGTAGTCCTCGTTACCCTCGAATTCCAGTGACACGTAACCGCGAAAGTTATGCCTTTGCATAATCTGAGCAATGCGGGAATAATCCAGGTTGAGTGTGTACCAGATGCCGCCTCCGTAGTATGTTTTGGCGTGCATATAGACGGTATGTGGAGCGCACAATTCGAGTTTGTCGTAAGGGTCTTCGAGAAAATTTCCAGTGTCGAGCAAAACTTTGAGCCAGACTGAATCGATGGCCTTTACGATTCTGATAAGACCCTCAGGCGTGCGGGCCAGACCCCAGTGGTTTTCAAGACCGATGATTACGCCGCATTTTTCGGCGATATGCAGACACTTTTCAATACTGTCTATAACCCACTTGAAGCCGTCCTCATCGGTATAGCCCTGCAGTGGCGGCTCGATGCCCCGATTTGCCATTAGCTCGTCGAAGCTTTTGGTTGTGCCCCAGCGGCCTGTATTGATGCGGATTATCGGTATGCCGAGTTTGTAGGCAAGCTCGATGCACTTGATTGTATGGTCGATATTTTGCTGGCGTTTTTCCGCATCAGGCGAAACAAAACCTTGATGTATTGAAAGCCCGCACAAATCAAGGCCGCCGACAAGCGCGCGGCGTTTGAGGTTCTGTAGATATTCGTTGGATTCTTTTTCCATCTGGATGTGCAGGATTTCGACGCCGTCAAAACCCATTTCAGCAGCCTGGTCGATGCAACTTTCGATGGAAAGTTTCAAATCATCTTTGAATCGCCAGAAAGAATATGTTGAGACAGCTATTCGATTTGGATGCGTTTTCTTTTGAATTATGCCGGTTGAAGAGACGGCCTGCTCAGCCCGGCTAAAATTAGAATGGATAAAACCAGCAGCACCAGCGACCAGAGCGCTGGTGAGAAAAGTTCTTCGTTCAATAGTTTTCATAACATTCCCCATCAGCCATTTTCAGGATGTATATATACCACATATTTTAAACCCTAACGGCTGTGCCGTTCGTAGCGTAGCGAAGAACGGAGAGGCCGGGATTCCCCTTCGGGCCAGGGGTTTGTCGGTCCTACGGACATCGCCAAACCCTTCGACTCCCGACGCAATGCAAGCAGTTGCATTGCTGCCTTCCGTTATTCGCTTTGCTCAGAACGGAGAGGCCGGGATTCGAACCCGGGGTACGGGTTTACCCCGTACGACGGTTTAGCAAACCGTTGCCTTCAGCCACTCGGCCACCTCTCCGGGTCATCCATAATCTACACATCACAAGACCGCGTTGCAAGCAGATAATAGGCAAAGTGCTCTTTTGGGGAGAGTGATAATTGGTCTGCGGGAAGTAATAAGTCTCGACTTGTCGAAATTAACCAATTAACCAATTCACTGATTAACTGGCGGGTGAGTGATGAGTGGCAGGCCGGACTTATGGATTGCGTCTGCAAAACTGCTGAATATCCCTCGCCACAATCTCTGCAATAATTTGCTCTTGCTCTGAGGACACCTCAGATAGCTGTTCGGCTGTATAACCTGTTGATTCAAGCTCGCCTTCTTTGCCCCGAGCTTCAGGTTTTTTGCCGGGTGCCTTTCGTTTTATGGCCGATATTTTTCGCTGTTCAGCCATAATCTTTTCAGCCAGGTCGAACCGCGGTATTTCACCGCCTTCCCCCTTTCGGCGAGGTTCGTTATCGTATGGAGGCACTATGTCTTTGGCACGAAGGACATTCGGCTTGCCTGATTTGGCATTTGCATCAATTTGTTCGTTATTACTGTCTTTGTTCACTGCCATGGCCTCCTCTATTATAGTATGTAGTTTAACTGAAATGCCCGTATTATTCAAGAAAAAATTTTAATTCCTTTAGATTGCAGCTTACCACTTACAAGGAAACATCGTAACCCTGCCAGAACTTACTATTGTCGCCCAGCTCATCCTTCCACTGCAGTAATTCTCTCCGTAGCCTTTGTAGGTGCTCAGCATACTCTAGCCTGTCTGCTAAGTTATTAACCTCAAAATCATCTAATTTAAGGTCAAAAAGCTGGGTTGTCCTCTTGTTATTGACAGCATACTCAATGAGTTTATATCGCTCGTCACGAACGCCTCGTTGGAAGTCTCTATATGCAAAAAATAACGTGTCGCGAACCTTAGTTTCTTGGCCGTGGATAATCGAGACAAGGCTTTTCCCTTCCACCAAGCCGGGTTTAGGCACTCCCGTCAAATCGCATACAGTCGGGTAAATATCCAATAGATAACAAAAGGCATCTTGCCTTTGTCCTTTCGGAATGCCGGGGCCGCTGATAATCAGCGGCACGTGCACGCTGTGCTCGTAGAGGTTTTGCTTACCCATCAGTCCATGGCGACCCACCGCCAGCCCGTTGTCGCCGGAGAAAATAATGATTGTATTATTAGCGTATTGTGTCTTTTTTAATTCCGCCAGCACCCGTCCTATTTGCGCATCCACGTGGGTAATCATCGCATAATATGCAGCGATGTGCTTACGAATTTCCTGTGGCGTTCGCGGCCAGGAAGCAAGCATTTCGTCGCGCACCTTCATCTCACCGTTATCAAACGGATGCTCAGGCACAAAACTTTTCGGCAAAATAACTTCATCAGGCTCATACATATCCTGATATTTCTTTGGCATCTCCCGCGGGTCGTGGGGCGATGTATATGCGATATATAAAAAGAAAGGCCTGTCCTCCTTGTAATTTTCCAAAAACGCGATAGCCGCATCGCTGAATAGCTCGCTGGAGTGCCTGCCTTTCTCGATGTGCATCTTTTCCTTTGGATATGCGCCTGTGGGGTCAAAATCGGACACGGGGATATTATACTGGTCGGTCATACCGCCAAAAAAGATTTTCGCCCCATCCGAGAAACACCTCGCGTATGTTGTCCGGTCCTGGTGCCATTTGCCGATATGGAATGTCTTGTATCCGGCCTCATTAAGAGCCTCCGGCAGGGTCTTATGCTCAGAGAGGATAGTCCTGCCCTGGTTCGCAAGTCTAAACAATGTCCTGCTGCTTAGCATCATCGCTCTGCTTGGAATACACACCGCACCGTTCATTGCGCCCATAATGTAGGCGTTTGTAAAGCTTGTCCCATCCCGCACAAGCGCATCTAAATTCGGCGTAAAGATATGTTCATTACCCAGAGCGCGGATTGTGTCGAATCGCTGGTCATCGGTGAAGAAAAATACAATGTTTGGCCGTTTTTCTCCCGTATTATGTGCGTGTTTTATACCAGCACAACCGGGTAATATCGCTGCCGCTTCAGCCGTCACCGCCAGCGACCCGACCGTTTTCAAAAACTCTCTTCTGGTATGTAGCACCATATTCATACTACTGCTTTCCTATCCGCTTTACATAGACAAAATATGCCCCACGGGATGTCCCCTTGTCATCTTCCAGCCAGGTCTGCAAGCGTGCTTTGCCGGCTTTAAGCTGAACGTTGAACTTTACTTCGTATGCACCCTCTGGGATTGGCTTGGTTACATCCACATCTGCAATTTTAAGTCTGGCTTTAGTTGCATTGATGGGCTTATCCGGCGGTATTGCTGTGTTGATAGGCATATTCGCTTCAATCGGCCAACGGCACAAGGCAAACTGATATTCCCCATCGCAGGCTGCTTCCACAGCCCAGAATCCATTTATCTCGGGACCCTGACGAATCGCGTTTTGGTCCGACGGTGCAACAGGGCCGTGCCAATCATGGCAGGTCAGCCGCACAGGATTTTCTTTGTCCGAGCCGAGGATGATTTCGCAATACTCATCGAAGCGTTTCGAAATATCGGCCCACCATTGCTCGTAAGATTCACGCAGCTTCTCGACAACTTGCGGATACGCATCTGCAATATTGTTGTTCTGAGCGCTGTCAGCTTTTATGTCGTAAAGCTCCTTGCCGTTAATTAGCCGCCAGCGGTCGGTCATAACTGCGATATTGCGCCACTTTATCGGCTGGTCGATTCGCTGCGAGTGGACAAACAGCGTCCGCTCAGGCCAGTTGTTCGCCATATCGGTCAGCAGTGGAACCAGACTGCTGCCATCGAGCCTGACATCCTTCGGCTTCCCCAGACCGCATAGCTCAATCAGTGTAGGCACTATGTCGATGTGCGCAGTAAGTTTATCAATGTCCTTGCCGCCCACAAGACCGCCGTCAGGCCAGCGAATAAAAAAGGGCACTCGGTGCCCGCCATCATAAACAGACCCTTTTTGCCCTCGCATACCGGCATTAAAATGTCCCTTCGAGCTGCCGTTGTCCGTAAGAAAGATTAAAATTGTATTTTTCGCAAGACCTGATTGTTCAAGTTGCTGTATCAGTCGCCCCACGTTTTCATCGATGTTGGCTATCATACCATAAAATTGCGCCTGCTCCTGCGGCAGCCCTTTATCTTCGTATGGCTTGCTATATTTATCAGCGACATTGAACGGGCTGTGCGGTGCGTTTGTAGGTAGATAAACAAAAAATGGTCGGTCTTTATTGGCCTCGATAAATTCCATCGCATTGTTGAAAAATACATCCGTGCAGTAGCCGGTATATTTCTCCGGCTTGCCATTATGGGAGTAGGTATCGTCAAAGTAATCATTGCCCCAGTAATCCGGCGTCTGTCCGACACCGCCTCCACGGTGTACCAGCACCTCCTCGAAGCCGCGGTCCTGTGGCCGGAATGGATAATTATCCCCGAGATGCCATTTGCCGAAAATACCCGTGCGGTAGCCGCCGGCAGAAAAAATCTGCCCAATCGTTATTTCATCTTTGCGCAAAAGCGACCGTCCCATCACGGTATGCCATACGCCCGTTCGTGACGAGTATCGCCCTGTCATTAACGCCGAACGCGTGGGTGAGCAGGTCGGGTCAACATGAAAATTGGTCAGCCGAATACTTTGCGAATGAAGCCGGTCAAGATTGGGCGTTTTAATAATCGTGTTGCCGTGACAGCCCAGGTCCCCATAGCCCTGGTCATCAGTCATAACCACAACAACATTTGGCTGCCCTCTTTTTCCATTTCTTATTTGTCTTATGTTAGCACAGCCCGCCAAAATCGATGTCGTTGCAATTGAAGCTGTTGCAAAACCAGCCCTTTTAAGAAACTCTCTCCTTGTTTGGCCTTGCATAATACCCTGTTCTATATAGATTTATAGACAAATTTCTTTAATCACTACCCCTCACTTCGATTGTTCGGGCCCGATGGAAAATTGTGTAAAGTCGCTCATCTTAAATTCATCTATTAGCGACCGGATGTCGTCAACCGTAACAGCCTTTATCGCCTTGACGTCATCTTCGATTGTGCGATATTCATTCAAATAAATCCAGTTGGCGCCTAAATCAACAAGCCTTCCCATCGGCAGCTCATTTTTGATGACCAGAGCGCTTAATATCTTGTTTTTTGCCTTTCTTAGTTCATCTTCAGTTACACCTTTTTCAGCTATGCTATCGAAAATGCTGCTGACGGTGTCGAGCACTTTTGTGATGTTTTCGCTTCTGCAGCAAATATAACTGTAGAACACCCCCGTGCCGTCCATAGCCCCGAATTGCATCGTTGCAGTTTCCGCTAATGCCTTGTCAACCAGCTCCCAGAAAAATCTTGACCCGACATCATCTCCGACAATGGTTGCCAGAAGCGAGGCCGCAAATCTCCTCGAATCTTGGGCAGCTAACCCCGCGCTCATCAAGCATATATGCTCGCAATTAAGATTCGCCTTTTCAGTCCGTCCTTCCTTCTTGCTGCCCCGGTAGCTTTCGAGGTTCCTGCCGGCCGGTTGTTTTTGCCACCCGCTGCATTCCTTGTTGGCAATCGAGCAAACCTCTGCCCAGTCAAAATTACCTGAATAGACCAGAACCATATTATTCGGAGCATAGCGACTCGTAAAATACTCCCGCATCTGCCCGGTCGTCATATTATCAATACTCTCTTCGGTGCCGAGGACGCTTTTGCCGCAGGGGTGTTTATCGAAATATAAAATCCGGCATTTATCCATCACGTCAAAAACCGGCATATCCTTATGCATCGCAATTTCTTCTTTGATTACGTTTTTTTCAATGCTGAAATCTTCCTCTCTAAGAGCCGGCCTCATCAGTTCTATCCACAGCTTCGTAACCTCCGCTAAATATTCCGGAAGCACCGCCGCGTAATAAATAGTATTTTCCTCGCTCGTGCCGGCATTGAATTTTGCGCCCGTTCTGTCGAATGCCTCGTTGACCTCAATCGTATTTAGTCTGTCTGTGCCCTTAAACAGCATATGCTCTAAGAAATGTGACACGCCGGTTATCTGGGTGGGCTCATCCCGCGAACCGGTCTTGACAAAGAATCCTACTGCCGCTGATTTAGCGGCCTTATTGATTTCGCCTATAATGCACAGGCCGTTCGACAATGTTTCTTTACGAAATTCCATGCTTTGCTCTACTTAACACTTACTTCCCTCGGGCCAATCGTTACGACGGTAAAGTCTTTGAATTTATTGTTTCGCAAAAATGTCAGAATCGAGTTAACCGAGGTCCGGTCAATTTTGCTCTTGATTTCATCGAGGCTTCTAACTCGCCCAAGCATATAGTAATCGTGTCCAATCGAACCTGCTCTGCTGCTGGACGATTCACTCTGCAGAATCAGCGAACTTTCCAATCCGATTTTTGCCCTCTGAATTTCTTCCTCCGTAATCCCTTCGCTGAGCCGGCCAAACTCCTGGATTATCACATCAAGGGTTTCCTGACTTTTTTCCGGTGTGGTGCCCGCGTAGCACACTACGCCTGCTGCTTCTTTTAGAGCGTGATAATTTGCACCGATTGCATAGCACAGGCCCCGTTTTTCTCTTACCTCCGTAAATAACCTGGCGCTCATACCGCCCGAGAGGACCGATACCGCCACTCTGGCGTTGTAATAATCTGTGTCGGTTAGTTTAACCGTTTCGGTCATCAGCCCTATATGCACCTGGGCGCCTTCGTTGTGGATGTGTGTATATTTGCTCGCTTTTGGCTCTAACACAATCGGCTCTAATTGTCTCTGCCGGCCGGTTTCAAATAGTCTTTCTAATTGTTTGCAAATCGCCTCAAACTTGTATTTTCCGGCTACCGAAAAAATCGTTTGTGAAAGATTGAAATTTTTTTCTACAATCTGCCTTGTAGTATTAGACGCCAGGGCCTTTAACTGTTCAATCTCCCCCGCTATACTGCGTCCTAAAGGATGTGGATAAAAAAGCTCTCGTATTTTGAGCATCGCTTTGTGCTGCGGTTCATCGTCTATCGCGCGAACATCGTCTATCGCCAATTGCCTCGCTAATTCAAATTGCGCGTCTTCCAGATGCGCTTTGAGTAAAATGTCGGCATACAAATCTAAGGCATCTGCTAAATTGCTTGCCTCTAATACCGCCCCGATGGTGATATGTGAGCTATTCACCGAGCTTATTCGATGTAGTCCCAGCCCATCGAGTGCATCGCCGAGCTGCCTGCTGTCTCTATCGCCTGCTCCTCTAAAAACCCAGTCGGCAATAACATTGGCAGCCCCGCAGCAGCCTTCCGGCAGCAGTGCCGCCCCAGCCGGCAGCATAAAACCAAACGCCGCCGACTGAACTGCTTCCATCGGCTCGCCGAGGATAACCATCCCGTTTTTTAAGATGTGTTTATCGAGTCTTTCTGCCATTGTCTGCTCTTTATAACTACATACAAAAACACGGCGGACTTGTCCGCCATTTGTTTGGCGGATTTTACCAGTAAGCAGGGGGGCTTTTCAAGTGCAAAAAATTTGATAATGCTCCATCCAATATGAATACCGCCTGTCTGCTAATAAATCCCCAATTCCTTTATCTGTTCCATTAAACGAACACAAACACTTACTGTCAGGTAGCATAACAGAATTGTCAGAACAATGACAGCAATTGTCACTGCCAATTTAATAACAGCTTTATAGCGGGGATTAAACCATACAAGCGGAAGTGCAAGAGGGCCGACACATAAAATGGCAATTACGACAAAAGTTGTCGCAAAATACCACTTTGTTTTTGGCTTACCGGACGTGCCTGCCCCAGCTACTTCGCTTTTGCGAAGCAAAACGGCGGGGGCGGATTTATCGAGAAATTCGCCGCAGAAACGGCACTTTATAGCCTCATCCTGAATTTCCTCAGCGCAAAAAGGACACTTCTTCATAAGCTACATCGCTGCTCAGATTTATTTGTTATCGATAGTTTCTCACATCGGAGAAGCTATGTTAATTACATTAAATTCGAAATCCGAATCTCGAAGTTCGAAACAAATTCAAAACACGAATGACCAAAATCCAAAACAACAATACCGAGAAGCTGGTCTGGACTGTTTTGGTCATTTGTATTTAGAATTTTGAATTTGTTTAGGATTTAGAATTTAGTGCTTATAATTTCGATAGAAAACAGCTTTTTGCTCTTAAGCGGGACAATAATATTGGCTACGCTACCGCCGCCGTTTCCTCATCATACTGGCCGAATCGCACGCTTATCTTCTTGCTCACGCCCTGCGTCTGCATTGTTATCCCAACCAGCTCATCCGCAACGCTCATTGTCCGCTTGGAGTGAGTGATTACTATAAACTGCGTATCCTTCTGGAATTCCCGCAGCAGCATATCGAATCGCTCGTTGTTTGCCTCATCCAGGGCCGCGTCAACCTCATCGAGGAAACAGAATGGCGATGGCTTTGCCTTGAAAACCGCGAAAAGCAGCGCCAGCGCCGTCAAGGACTTTTCGCCTCCGCTAAGCAGCGATATGCTTCTTGTTTCTTTGCCTGGCGGCCGCGCTATTACCTCTATCCCTGCCTCCAGAATGTCTTCGGCGTCTTCAAGAACTATATCTGCCTTTCCGCCGCCGAATAGCTTGCGGAAAATCTCCTGGAAGTGGGTGCGTATTTGCTCGAAGGTCTCTCTGAATTTATCTCTGCTTTGTTTATTGAGACGGCTTATTAGTTGCTGCAATTGAGTCTTGCTTTGGTTCAGGTCTTCAACCTGGCTGCTCAGGAAATTATATCGCTTCTCAAGATTTTCCTGCTCCTCTATCGCATCTAAGTTGACGTTCCCGAGTCTTTCAATCTTGCCCCGAAGCTCGGTTATCTCGTCTCTGACCTTATCCCAGTCAATCTCCTGTCCATCGTAGTTTTTGTAAGCCTCAGCCAGGTCAATCTGTAATTCATCCTTCACCCTCGCAACCAAATCCTGCTGCCTGACCTCTAATTGGCCCAATTCTATCTTGAGCTGGCTGATTGTCTGCTCAACCTGACTTGCTTCGGTTCTTGTAAGTCTGACAGTTTGTTCTGCCTGTTTTTGCTCTTCAAGCAGCTTTTCGATTTCCTGATGCAATAAGTGGCTGCTTTGCTGGTTCTTTTCCTTTTCGACAAACAATTCCGACACCGCCGCCTCGCAGCCTAAAATATCTCTTTGCAATTCCGCCAGTTGTTTGCCGCAGTTTTCTATCTCGGCTTGTGCCGTATCAGTGGCCTTTTGGTTCTCCTGTATCTGGCTTTCAACGCTGCCGATTATCTGCCTCAATGCCTTGCCCTGCTCGGTAATTTGTCCCAGCGCCACCCTCAAATCTGTAAGTCGATTGGTAAGTGTTTGTTGCTGTTGCTTTTGCTCGGCAGATTTTTCTTCAAGCTCTCGTATGTGTGTCGTCCGCTCGTTATTTACTGCCTCCAGCTCCTGCAATTTCTGTTTCGAGTCGTATTCTTTTTGCACCGATTGAGCAATTTGCTCTTCCAGGGCATCCAATTCAGTTGTTATCAGCGGCTCCTCTTCCTTCAACCGCTTTATATCTTGCTCTATGACGCCCAGTTTTGAGCCAACCTGCATCTTTTCAGTATTGGCCTCATAAATAGCCGTCCGCAGGTCCTTGCACAGTTTAGTCAGATGTTCCTCCGCCTGGATATTTTTCTCAATCTGTCCATCCAGAGACGTGATTTCACAGGTGATATTGGCGATAGCATCCTGCAATTGACGCACTCGGCTTTTGCGCGATATCAGACCGGTTGCCCTGCCTAAAGGCCCGAGCCTTATCATCCCATCGCCGCCTGCGAATTCACCCTTCAAGGTAACGAATTTATATCCGTCTCCTATCTGCGCCGCCAGTTTGACCGCCGTCTCAAGCGAATCAACCAGTATCGTTTTACCCAGCAATTTCCAGACCAATGGTGCGTATTTACTATCGTATGTTACAAACTCGGCAAGTCTTCCCTTAACGCCGGCAAATTCCGACAGGTCTGTTTTATCAACAAACGCCCCTATCTTATCCAGACATATAAAATTCACCCTGCCCTCAAGTTTCTCTATTGTTTCCGTATCCGCAAGTAAGCTGTTTGCGTTTTTGATTACAACAGCGTCGGTTTGCCCTTCAAGGGCGGCCTCAACCGCATTCGCATATTCGATGTCAGCCGCAATAATGTCCGCCAGCATTCCCTCAATGCCTTCGAGCCTGGTGTTCCCAGCCGACCGATTTTGCAAAATGCTTTTAACGCCGGCCTTCAGTCCTTCCAGCCGCTGCTCCATCTCTATCAATATCGCCAGCTCCCCGCTCAAAGCGCTTCGTGCCTCTTTGCTGTTTGCCAATCGCTTGTAATCTGTTGCAATAATGGCTTCTGTTTCTTCTGATTCGTTACGTTTGGAGTCCAGATTTTTCTGCAAGTCATCCAGCACTTTTTCAATGTCGCTCAAGCGGGCTTTGTGTCCGGCCTTTTCGGTCAAGAGTTTCTCAAGCTCTGCCCTGGCGGTTTCCGCACGGCCGGCAAGACGGTCTTTTTGATTTGACAGGTTATTGCGATAGACCGATATGCTCTCGATTTCGTTATGAAGCTGTGCCGTCCTTCTGACTATGTCGATTATCCCCGATTTCTCGTCCTCCAGCTCTGTTTCGAGCAAACCACATTGGTTATTTATCTCCTGAATGTTTTTTTCGATTTGCTCGATAGCCCGGCTTTTCTCTTCGAGCATCTTCTCGCAGTTTGCCAGCTCATCTTTGTATTGTGCAAGATTGCCCTCAAATAAGTCTCTCTGCTCCCGCAGCTCTTCGCTTTTATCGCGTGCCGAGCCTTCCCTTTGTTGCAGCTCTAAAATTCTGGCCTTCAAAAATTCAATCCGCTGAAGCTGCTGCTCGATTTTGCTCTGGGTGGCTACAAGAGCATTGCTTGTAAAGTTGAGCTTATGTTCGTTTTCTATTATCTGCTCGCCAAGCCTGCTCAGAAGCGCTTCCTGTCTTGCTGCCTCTATTGTCAGCCGTTCAAGCTGTTGTTCTGACAGACCGAGAGCTGCACTTTTCTCCTTAATTTGTGTGTCATTTTTTGCATATTCGACCAACGAATAATTCACCTGCAATTGCTTCAGTCTCTGGGTATATTCCAGGTAGCTCCTTGCCTTGCCTGCCTGCAGTTTTACGCTTCGCAAGCTCTTTGTCACCTCGCTCAATATATCTGCAAGCCGAAGCAAGTTTTGTTCGGTCTGCTCTAATCGGTGAAGCGCCTCTTTTTTGTGTGCTTTATACTTACTTATGCCCGCAGCTTCTTCAAATATGAGTCTTCTGTCTATCTTCGATGCGCTTACCAGCTGCTCAATCTGTCCCTGCTCCATAATCGAGTATGCTTTTGTGCCTATGCCTGTATCCATAAGCATTTCTCTGATGTCTTTCAGGCGGCTGATTTTATTGTTTATCCGGTATTCGCTTTCTCCGCTCTTAAAGACCTTCCGCGAAATCTGCACATCATCAGTGTCAATCGGTAACGGCCTTGTCCCGCTTCCGTTTAGATTGGATATAAATAAGCTGACTTCGGCCGCCCCAAGCGGCTTTCTACTGCTGCTCCCGCTGAATATCACGTCAGCCATCTGGTCGCTTCGCAGGCTTTTGACGCTTTGTTCCCCGAGCACCCACTTTACCGCATCGACGACATTGCTTTTGCCGCAGCCGTTCGGGCCGACAATAGCGGTTACGGAGTTATCGAAAGTAAATTCTGTTTTTTCAGCAAAGCTTTTGAACCCGTCAAGCACAACTTTTTTAAGTCTCATATTTTCACTCTTCAAATAGTTGAAAATGGCTGCGTCACCGGCGCAAGCCTCTCACAGCCGATAGATATTGTTATCGACCGATAGTTTCCTATTTCTTGATACCTGTGCTGATTTTTGGCAGGGGTCCGGCTCGAAAGTCTGCTCTTATACCGCCTTTGTCGCACATCTGCTTCAAAAGGACTATCATCTCGGCGTATGAGACTCCCAGGCCGCGACGACCCTCCTCACCTTTTGCGGTAGGCTCCTCACAAAGTTTGCGAATAATATCAGAAAGCTCAAAAGAGCTTTTGAGATTCGCCATTACGTCAGGTCGTTTCGGATACTTGCGTATCAGCGATACATACTTCTGGCCGGCCGGTGCATTGATTATCACCTTGCCGTTCTCTGACTGCACAAAAATGTTGCCGCGGCAAAGTATTGGTGCACCGAATAGCACAATTCGTGGCTGGCCGCTCCGTGACACAAAAATCGCCTTGTGTTGAGTTTGTGCGATTTGTTCCAGAAAAAAACTACGCCCGATAAATTCCCCCGTTATAGCAATATCATCCAATTTCCGTAATTGTTCGTATGCGGCCAAACTGACCTCAAAGTCGTTATCTCGCAGCAGCTTTCGCCCTATTGCAGATGCCTCATTGCGATTTGTCCCTGTGATTATCGCCTCAAGGGCCTCGACCCGGTAGCTTGAGCTCCCGTTCATCGCAATTTCTCTAAGAGTCTCTGTGCCGGCGTTACTACCCAGATTGAGCATACATCGCGCTGCACGCAGCCGCACCTGCTCATCCGATGATTTCAGCAAAACGCTTAGCTTGCTGAGACTTTCGTTGCCTATGGCTTCGAGAGCGATTCCGCTTGCTTCTTTATTTTCTGAGGCCGCAAGCATTCTAATAAATGTATTTATCCTTTGCTCGGTGATTTCCGGCATCTCATTCAAATACGTGGCCTTAATTATTGAGACAAATTTTTCTTTTTGGTTTTTATACTTCTCCGGCACTGTCAATTCAATCCTGCCGGGCGAAACCGCCCTTGCTGTCCCTTCACCAAAAAGCTCGTTCAGACGGTTGCGAACGTCGCTTGTGCTTTGATAATCCGGCTTGCGAAAGACCAGAGCTATTGTGTAATCATCCAGGATCCGTCCGCCGGCCAGAATGAATCCTGTTCTTTTGTCCACACCAGGCTCGTCGATTTTATCTATGAAAATTGGCCCGTCTGCATCTGCTATAGTTTTTGTAGCTATGCCGAAGCTTCCTGCCGCCTTAAACTCAGCGCCATATAGCCACCCGCCTTCAAGAGAGGTTGTCCGCGTCCCAGGAAGCGACGTTACTTTCACATCGAAAGATTGATTTTTCGAGGGCACCGCCGGCAGGACACCCTCTATCAAGACTACCGCCGTGTTAGGGCTGTCGATAAGTTTGTCAGTGTTTATTTGCTGGTTCGCCAATTGTGTAAGTATGTATCGTTTAAGGTATGCTCTAATCTGTGGCGGGCATTCTGATGAGCCGGTCCCGTTAAGACCGCCTACCAGGCCGTATCCCTCGACCGCGATTGATTCGGGCGCAATTACCTCGGTCATCGAGCCTATCGTAGCGCCTAATTTTATATCTGGTGTAAGCTCTTTTTTCCCGGCGCCGGTTTTGGCCAGCTCCTCGCAGCCTGCTAAAAGGCAATACGCAAGCAGCATCGTTATCACAAAAGCTTTTCTTACAATGCCCATATTCATACCGCCAATACCTCAAAAGGCCGAATTGCATTCCATTCTTGACTGTTGTCAGACAAGTATCCAACGAAGATACTATGCCTTTTAGTCCCTTCCGTCAAGCCCAGAGGGGATTTTCAAATACCGATTTGAAGATGACTGTGAAGAAAAAATTGAAAAAAGCAAAATAAGAAGAGGTGAAGAAAAGATAAAAAAAATTGAAAAAGAAGGGGTTTTTTCGAAAAATTTTGAAAATGGAGTGGTTGGTAGGGAAGTAAGCTGTAATATTATAGGACATATTTGTTTTTAGCGTTAAAATGGGGGTATAAATGAGCACTTTTTTGCACTTTTTTGATAGAAATTAGCAACTTTTAACAACTTTTTGCAAAATTGAGGCACTTTTTGGGCTGTTTTTTACCAACAAGATACAAAGACAGAAAGACAAAAAGGGAACCACGAATTAACACAAATTTACACGAAGGAAATTAGTTGATTGGTTAATTAGTGAGTGGTGAGTAGTGATTGACGAGGGCTGGGGATTGTTGCGTTTTTTATATTGATTTTTCCTCCCTTTCTGCTATTCTATGTCCTGAAAATTAATGCAGGGCCGATGGAATTTCGTATGATGATGAAAAGTGGTGGTTGGCCTTGGTTTTGCCCAAAAGCTATCGAAACAATTGGGGGGTCGTGAGTTTCTCCTGGGAATCCTCTAAAGATGGGATTTCAATGGCATCTACCTTAACCCTTTTCCTGTGCTTCACAAGAGCAATTCTATCCTCTGTGAGGCAGTAAGTTCCCGTTTCGCTCTCAGCAAGAGATGTTAAGATTTTTCTCCACCCTTCTTTTCGACTTTCCGCAAGTGCGGATTGAAACATAGCGAGCCATCTGGCAGCACAATGAAAACGCATCACGCTGTTGTATACCTTGTGCAGTTTGAATGCCCGCATATAAGCCCGGTCGACAAGAGAAATCAAGCCAACGGGATCCTTGCTGGTCTCATTGGCCCCAAAGGGAGGTAGTATTTCCTCCAAATCGTTCCAGAGTTTTACCTTGTCAGACTTCTTTACAACGTCTTCGTGTCCGGCGCATAGGGCGTCTAAATATGGTTTTGTAATTATATCTTCATAGTGCTTCAAAGAAAATGGAGAAAGAAGGTTCATAACCTTATCTTCAATTGCACTGAATTTTTTTGTTTCACCAGCGCCGAATACATGTTCCTTAAGAATCTCCGACAGAATGCTCGAAAGCTCTCCTCTAGCCTGGAGAGAGAGCCGTTGAACAGATTCCTGGTGATAAAGAGGGCTTATCTCAAATCCTATAAAATGCCGCGCACGTGCTTTGGCAACTTTGCAAACAGTGCCGCTGCCGGAAAAGGGGTCTAACACCACATCGTTCTCATCGGTCGTAGATAGGACGATTCTGTCAGATATCTCCTCCGGAAATACTGCGATATGCGATGTTTGGTCATTGCTTCCAAACGCTACGCGGTCCACCTCCCAGACGTTGCCGGGGTTACGTCCAAAAAGATTGTTACGGGGGTCATAGAATTTTGTTGCCTCTCTCACCGGAAAGACATCAAACTTTGACTGCGTAGTTGCTCGACCGGGCTTAATCCACCAGAGGATTGTTTCGTGTTTATTTGTAAACTTCGACTTGAAAGCCATGCCTCCCCAATAACGCCAGATGATACGGTCTTTCAATCGAAAACCCAATTTCTGAAACAGATGGAATGTAAGATGGTCAAGGGGCGTGATATACTCCTCCTGTTCGGCGGTATATCCCGTTTGCCAGAAAAGAGCACCTCCAGGAACTAATACTCTCTTACATTCGGACAGGACTTTTTCTATGAAATCTAAATAGTCTCTCCCACCGAGATTATCATTGTAGCCTTTGTAACCCCTCTCGATGTTGTAAGGCGGGCTCGTATGTATTGTCCGAATCGAGTTGTCGGGGACTTTTGGCAAAAGCTCTAAGCAATCACCCAATATAATTTTGTCGAGGAAATCTATTTTGGTCATTTATTTTTTTCCTGATATTTGGAGCATTCTGGCAACCAATGGTAATACTCGTTTGAGTGTGCTGCTTGCACCACCGCCTCCGCTGCAGATACCACCCAAATTCTCTGGAATATATACTCTTAGAGTATGGAAGCTGAAATCTCGCTTATCATCAATCTCGTTTGCGTGCTTACGTAAGAATTCTATCCATTTGGTACGGATATCTGGATTTGCGAAACTGTAAAGCGATTCGCGTGGAGTGACAGCTATTTCGGCAACAAATTGCGAATGCTTGGACAAGAAACGCAAGGCACCGTAGTAACAGTGTTTCACGTGGCCCTGAAGATTATCTTTACCCTCTATTCGTTCGATAATTACCCTACTTACATCTGATTTTCCCTTGTAGCAGTAATCCTTGAAACGTTCAATTTCCGGAAGGGAGATATGAGGGGTCTGAGGAGCCGCGTGCGCCAAAGATTTCCTGAGCGTCTCCTCTGCGAGGTCAATCGCAGCATTCATATCTCCATCTTCTTCTGCAGGACCTTCGAAGGGTTTGGATATAGCATCGGTGGCGACGTCAACGTAATCAGTGAATACCTTCGCTGACACAGGCGTCAACCGAGACCGGAAGGTTGACAGAAGTGGCTGAAAACCGGTTGCGTCGGCTTTTGTCAACTCACAGATTATCTCTATGTTGGTTGTCATAGCCGGCCAAGTCAGATTCGCAGACCCTATTATCACCTTGTTGTTGGAAAACGAGTATATTTTCGCGTGCAGGTCGTCCGAAACATGAAGTGCAAATCTTTTCTGCCTGTTCATAATTGATTGAACTCGGCGTTTCAATGCCTCCATATCAGCCACGCCAGCTCGCCAGTCGAGAGGACTAAACCGTGTCCAGAACTCTACCTCCTCTGCGGCATCTAAAAAACGGGTCTAAAAGTTTAAGCCCTCGCTCAGTGTAATAAGGCGTGCAAATGATGCCCTTTGCTGCCCCAGCAAAGGATTTTTTGATTACATCTATGCCTTTCTCATAGAAACGTATCATACCTTCGATCCTTATATCGGATGAAATTGTTGACTTAACTATGCATTATACTTTATAGATATCAAAATACAACCATCTTGATCTTTTTCTGAAAATTTAATCAGGCAAATTCGTCATGATATTCTTTCGCGGCCTTGTTCCGCCACACGGATGGCGGACAAGTGCGGGCGATTAACGTCTTGGGCGGGGGTCGGCGGCGGAAGGAACGACGGGAGTGTTTGGCCATAGTTGGAAATCTGCCTCTGTGCAGCCCTAACCCAACTTTCGCAGTTAAGGGGTAAAATCCTTATTTTTAGGTTCCCAGGGCACAAGGTCTCCACTACAATCTTGTCCTGAGCCGGGTCAAAGGATCAATCGGCTCACCCGGTAACTGCCGACTGCTTATCCTCGGCGGCGGTTGATTAGGTAACCTCAAATGCAGCTTATACAAAATCATTTTATGCTCAACTTCCGGCTGTGTATAACGTGGCATAATTAACCAACGCCCATCTGTTGTCGGCAGCCAAACGTCCACCATCTGAATCGTAGATAATTTCTCAAGCACCGCCCTGGCTGTTAAACCACTTGCATGAACACTTAAGTATTTCCCTAACGTTACCATCAAGCAATACGCCTGGAAGGCAATAAAAATATGCGCCTCTACACGATGTTCCAATTGGTGGTAAACAGGACGAACGGCGAGGTCGCTCTTGAGGCACTTAAAAGCAGCTTCAATCTGGGTAAGTTGAATATAACGCTCCCAAAGAACCTTCGGGTCTTCTTCGGTTAAATTACTACGCAATAGATATGAACCATCCCGCTTTTCGGCTTTCTTAAAAGCATCCACTTTTAACTTAAATGTGAAGCTCTTGGGTGTTACTTTACTGCCTGGCGGAGGCAGAGTAATCTCTACAAAACGGAAGGCTCGGCCAGATTCGTGCTTGAGTGCTCCAATCTTTTCCAGCAACCTGTCACGATCTCGGCAATTCTTTTGTAATCTTCGAAGAGCTTCAAACAACCTTCTCAATTTATGGCGGCGTATGCCCTTTTCCTTTTCACGCCGACCCACGCTTTGGGCAAGAACATATAACTCATTATCTTCTACAAGCAGCTTGACCTGCACATTTTCATTTACCTGCCGCCATGGCAGAGCGAGGAGTTTTGCCTCCAGGTCATCTAATCTTGACCGAGGAGTTCCTACGAGGTATTGAATGCCTTCTGAACGCATCTCAGACAGTATCTGTTCGGTTGGAATACCACGGTCCATTACCCAAACACGCCGAGCTTTGCCATACAACGACTCAATCATCGACAAAAAACTACGCAATGTTGTCTTGTCTGATGTATTGCCCGGCATCACTTCGTATGCCAGTGGTAAGCCATCCGGCGTTATGATCAATGCTATTATTACCTGTCGACAATCAAAGCGTCTGTCGCGACTATAACCATGTTTGGCCTTGGGATTTTGCTCACACAATCCTTCAAAGTATGTGCTGGTTAAATCGTAAAGCAGCACATCAAAACTGGAAGAAAATAAATCCTTCCATTGCTTTTGAAGATGTGAAAAAAGCTGCCATTTGTGTTTGAGAATACGGTCTAAACAGCGATACAATCTGTCCTTGCCGGCTACGATGAAATCCACAGCCAATAGCTCATCCATTGCGCTGCAATCGAACCATCGGCGATGAACTTGAAACTCGCTGCCAGGCTCAATCAGGCGGTTGATAACCAGCAATTGCAGCACCTTTGACCACTGCGTATCACCACGAGAACTTTGAAGTCTGTCCCGCCAAAATTGGTCCAGACCCAACTGGTTCCATAACCAGCAGCCGAGCCAACAATCACCAAAACTGCGAGGATGACGCAACTGCATTTGGCTGAGTCTGACTGAAACAGCATCAAGGGCATCGGCAGGGATTGGCTGATCTTCTGGAAAAAGACTTAGTTGATATTTCTGCTGTGAACTTTCATCAAAGACTTCCAATGTCTTTCGCCAGGCAGCTTCTTGACAATCATTAATTTCCCCTAAGTAAAGTGCGGTTCGCTGAACGACTTTCCCATCGGTTAAACGACGGTTTTCAACTACACTATAGTGCCTGTGCCACTTTCCATTCTTCCAACGTTTGTTTGTTCGTAAAAACATATGGAAGAATATCAGAGTTTTATTCTGATTGTGCAAGATGGTAGGTCTACACTACAGCGGGCCTTGAGGTTCTGATGGCGAAATCAAAGAGTTTACGCACTAAAATCACCCAGATTTTCTTATTTTTTACTCAAACTGCGAAAGTTGGGCTAAGAGTGATTTCAGAGTCCTCTATGGCTACAAATAAAAAAGCCCCGCGAGTTACGCGGGGCTTTTTCATTTACAAGTCACAGTTAAGGCCACAGCAACGAAAGGCCTGACGTATCGTTACCCGCAATAAAGCAGGCAACGCTCTAAATTATCCTTTAGAAAGGAGGTGATCCAGCCGCAGGTTCCCCTACGGCTAC
>CAYWXK010000052.1:14272-23899 GCA_964462515.1 uncultured Pirellulales bacterium | reverse complement strand
TCCGGCAATCAACGGACGCTACGACCAGTTGCCCTATCGACTCGCTCTCCTGAAACTGGACCGTTCCAGCAAGTAAAGGGCGCATGACGTCGAATCCTGAAGATTTGCGGCAGAAATGCCAGAGCCAAGAACAAGAAATGGATATATTATCATGAATACGTGTCAATTGCATACGCTTGCATGGACATTTGTAGCGTTTCTTATCGGCGTGCCGGTTCACGCTAAATCGGCACGCAATCCCATCATCTGGGCTGATGTTCCGGATGTCGCGGCCATCCGCGTCGGCGACACCTATTATATGAGCAGTACTACCATGCACATGAGCCCCGGTTTGCCCATCATGAAGTCAAAGGATCTGGTCAACTGGGGACTGATCGGTTATGCCTACGACATACTGACAGACAATGAGGCCCTTAGACTGGAAAACGGCAGAAATGCCTATGGTAAGGGATCCTGGGCCAGCAGCCTGCGTTACCACGACGGGATTTTCTATGTGTCAACGTTTTCCAGTACGAGTGGGAGAACTCATGTATATACCACGAAAGACATAGAAAAGGGCCCATGGAAAGAAGCGACATTTGCGCCTTCACTGCACGACCACTCGTTATTCTTCGATGATGACGGACGTGTCTATATGCTCTACGGTGTTGGTAATCTTCGCCTTACTGAGCTGACAGCGGATGCCTCTGCGATCAAGCCGGGGGGTTTTGATGAGGTGGTCATCAGGAACGCCAGCGCCGTGGCCGGTCCCAATATCGGTTTGCCGGCTGAAGGTTCGCAATTACGCAAGATCAATGGCAAGTATTATGTCATGAATATCACATGGCCGCGAAATGATATGCGTACGCAGATTGTTCATCGGGCCGACAAGATCACCGGCCCTTATGAGGGTAGGGTTGTCCTTCATGACCAGGGTGTTGCCCAAGGCTGCCTCATCGACACTCCGGAGGGTGATTGGTATGCCCTTCTGTTCCAGGATCATAGTGCGGTTGGACGAATTCCCTACCTGGTTCCGGTTAAATGGGAGGATGATTGGCCTGTCCTTGGTGTGGATGACAAGGTGCCGATGGTCTTGGATATTCCTACCGGCCAGGGAGGCTTGGCCAATATCGTGGCCTCCGACGAATTTAATCGAAAGCCCGGCGAACCGTTACCCCTGGCTTGGCAGTGGAATCACAACCCTGACAATTCCTACTGGTCGATCGGTGAACGGAACGGTTACCTGCGGCTGACCACCGGCCGGGTGGACAAGGAAGTCGTTCAGGCCCGTAATACACTTACTCAGCGTACCTTTGGCCCGGTGAGTTCCGCGACCACGAAAATCGACGTAGGTAATATGAAAGACGGAGACTACGCCGGATTGATCGCCCTGCAAAAGAAATACGGCTTTGTCGGTGTCAAAATGGAAGACGACAGCAAGTCAATCGTCATGGTTAGTGCCCAATCTAATGCGCCCGAAGAGATCGAGAGCGTTCCAATCAAGCAGCAAACCGTGTATCTCAAGATCGACTGCGACTTCAGGGATCGTACGGACAAAGCCTATTTTTACTACAGCCTAGACGGCAAGGCATGGACGAAGATCGGCGCAGTCCTACATATGGCCTACACCCTGCCGCACTTCATGGGCTACCGCTTCGGGTTGTTCAACTTCGCGACCAAGACCACAGGCGGATTCGTGGACTTCGACTACTATCGCGTGAGCGATGAAATCAGCGTGGAACAGCCGCGTCATGAAGACCCTGTACCGGCGGGTGGGTAAATGTGACAAAGTAATTCTATCGGAATTGTCAATTCGGCTTTGTTAGGGGCGGGTAGTTGGTATGCTGGAAATCGTCCAAGGATGTGTTTTGTAGTTGAATAGGGCACCGCCACTTAGCGATAGCTATGCCAAAGTTAAAAGGATATATAATCCTGAATACACCTGCTGAACAAGAAAGGGCCGCAAATGACGCTGTAATTTTGGATCGATTTTGGCGCGCGCCCAATTCGGCTATTCTAAACGGTTGACAGTAAGTGTGTGAAGTTGTTATATTACAGGCACTTAAAACAAATGCGCCCGTAGCTCAATTGGATAGAGTGCCGGACTTCGAATCCGAAGGTTGCAGGTTCGATTCCTGCCGGGCGCGGTGTCAAATTGTGTATCATCAGGAGCTTACGCACGATATCAGCTCTTTTTTATCCACAATTTTTGGCAGAGTAAACTCCGTTAGAAAGCTGACCCCGACGGGACGGGGCTTTCTAACGGAGTAAATCAGTCGCAGCTATGCATATTTTTGTAAAAGAGCCGAGCGACAGGGTATTTTTCAACACTGAACCGTGTTTATGCGTCAATCTTGATACCGGACCAGCGGCGAAATTACTGTATTTGTTTACTCCATCACGGTATAATAATTATGTTGCAATCGCAGTTATGAAAGAATGAGTCAGGAGATTTTACTATGAGAAGAGCTTTATTCTTTATATTTCTAATATGCATATTCCCGATTCTATTCGCATCAAGCGCACCTCCTTCAAAGCAATTTCTGCCCTGGCGAGGCGTCCACATCCTCATGACAACTCAAGACAAAACTGAGCAACTAACTGAAGTTGTAGGCGAACTGGCGGGTCTCGGTATCAATGTAATTATAGCAGAGATAAATTACGGATACGAATATCAGTCTCACACACAGTTACGAGCAGCCAATCCCAGCAAAAAAGAGCAAATCAAAAAGCTGGTTGCTGAATGCAGAAAGCATCATATTCGCCTTATCCCGCAATTTCAATGTTTAGGCCATCAGTCGTGGAGCAAATACACTTTTCCTTTATTGGTTAATTATCCTCAATTCGATGAGACCACCGGCCAATACCCTAACAACGAAGGAATCTATTGTCGAAGCTGGTGTCCGCTTCATCCGGAAGTCAATCAGGTAGTATTTGACCTTATGGACGAGCTTATTGACGCTTTTGAACCCGATGCTTTCCACGTGGGAATGGATGAAGTTTTTCTTATAGGTGAGGACACCTGTCCACGCTGCAAGGGTAAAGATAAAGCCGAGCTTTTTGCCAAGGCGGTAAATGACTATTACGAGCACTTGGTTAAAAAACATAAGCTTGAAATGCTTATGTGGGGTGACCGTCTGATTGACGCCCGCAAAATAGATTATGGTAAGTGGGAAAGTAGTGCCAATGATACCGCTGGAGCGGTTGACCTAATCCCCAAAGATATAATAATCTGCGATTGGCACTACGAATCTCGGGATAATTACGAGTCTATACCTATGTTTCTGGAAAAAGGCTTTCGGGTGTGGCCGGCTGGTTGGCGCAAATTAGAAGCTACCAAGGCGTTCATTAAATATTCTCGCGGTCTAAACAACGCTAAAATGCTCGGACATCTGAATACCACCTGGGGAGCTGTTCCAATGAAAAAATTGGCAACGTTTGAGCCGATAGTTTATGCTACAAGTTGTTTTAGATAAAGGCGGAGATTCGCTCTGGGTATTTTACCCCGTGTTAAAACACGGGACGGGGCTTTCTAACGAAGTTAATTCTATCCTGATATGGAGTTGAAAGATGAGGAAAGCTGCTCCGGCTCTTCTGAGAGTCCAGATAACAGTGTTGGTGTTAGTGTTTGGTCTGGCGAGTCCGCTTCCTGCGCTAGAAGCGGATTTGATTGTGTACAATGGCAAAATTGTTACCGTGGATTCAGATTTTTCCATTCGCCAGGCGATGGCCATCAAAGGCAATAAGATTGTAGGCGTCGGCGGTAACGAGGACATCTTGCAGTTGAAGTCCAGCCGCACCGAAATGCTGGATGTCGGTGGTAAGATGGTTTTGCCGGGGCTAATCGACACTCACGTCCATCCCTGCGAAGCGTGTATGACGGAGTTTGACCATCCAATTCCACAAATGGATTCAATTGGCGATGTTCTGGACTATATTAAGATGCGTGCCGGGATACTCGAAGACGGCCAGTGGATTATCGTCGAGCAGGTTTTCATTACGCGGCTTCGAGAGCAGCGCTATCCCACCAAAGAAGAGCTCGATAGTGTTGCTCCGAAGAATCCTGCTGTTTTTCGCACCGGACCCGATGCCTCGCTCAATAGTCTGGCGTTGAAACTTAGCAATATTGACAGAAACTTCCGGGTAACTGACGGAGGCCCGGGCTATATTGAAAAGGACCCGAAAACCGGCGAACCTACAGGTATTCATCGCGGCTGCAATCGTTATATAAAGAGTCAGGCTTCGGGCAAGGAACCAACTGGGCAGGACCGTTATCAACAATTAGTCAAACTGTTCAAGGACTATAACTCTGCCGGCATTACGGGTATTTGCGACGGCTCATCAACGGAATCAAATCTTAGACTCTATGAGAAGATGCTTAAAAGTAACGATTTGACTATTCGCATATCGGCTCAGCAGCACATCGATACAATCGGTTCCATTGAAGAGGTAGAAAAACGCATTCGCGAGGTTGCACAAAACCCGCTCAGACAAGGTGGCCATAAGCTCCGTATCATCGGCGTTAAAGTATTTCTCGATGGCGGAATGTTGACCGGTAGTGCGTATATGCGAGAGCCGTGGGGCGTGAGCAAGATTTATGCGATAGACGACCCCAACTATCGCGGCGTCCTTTTTATTCCCAAAGAGCGGCTGCTGCCAATGGTGCGGACGGCGACTGAATGCGGACTTCAGTTCACTGCTCACTCGGTGGGAGACGGCGCTGTTCATACTTTGCTTGAAGTCTATGAGGAAATAAACAAGACGACACCGATTCAAAAAATGAGGCCTTGTATAACTCATTCTAACTTTATGAGCGCCGAAGCGGTGGAAAAGGTTGCCGGACTGGGAGCAATTCCGCTAATCCAGCCGGCCTGGCTTTATCTGGATACAAGAACTCTCGTCAAGCACTTTGGCTATGAACGGCTTCGCTACTTTCAACCATTAAAAAGCATCGTTGAGTCCGGCGGCATCGCCGCAGGCGGTTCCGACCACATGCAAAAGATTGGTTCCCTGCGTTCGATAAATCCATACAATCCATTCTTGGGTATGTGGACTGCCATCACACGCCGGGCAAAATGGTATGATGGCCAGCTTCATCCTGAAGAGGCTCTTACCCGTGAGCAAACCATTCGTTTCTACACGATTAATTGTGCTCTGGCTCTATTTGAGGAAAAAGACGTCGGCTCGCTCGAAAAAGGTAAATTGGCTGATTTTATAGTCGTGGACACCGATTTACTTACCTGTCCTGTGGATGCCATCAAGGACACTCAAGTGCTCAAGACATATCTTGATGGCCGGCTGGTTTTCCAGCGGTAACCTGATGCCTGCTCTTCGCCTTGGTCAAGGAAATGATGGTTGGGAGAATTGTTTTTGACTTTTCGCTCTTCATAGGTATGGCATCGCGAGCGGTTTTACTCTTGATAAGATTAGAGTCCCGGGTATAATTTACAAATGGCGGCAGCGATGCAAAGTGTGTTTGTTATGCAATCTATATAATAGTAGGAGTTACTATGAATGATGCGCCTGTAGCTCAATTGGATAGAGCATCGGTCTACGGAACCGGAGGTTGCAGGTTCGAGTCCTGCCAGGCGCGTTTCTTTATTAACCGGCAAGAGCGTCCCGTGCGTTTTTGTAGGCTGCGGGCATCAAGGTATTCTTTTATCGGTCAGATTACTTGGCTGGTCAAGCAATAGCATCTTGTCTATATCCGACATCAGCTCCGATTGGTTAATGCGAAGGACACGCTCGTGCCTTTGACTGCCTTCTGCCGTGGGTTCGCCGAGCTGCGCACAACTACAGAGCAGAAAAGCCAAAGCGCAAAAAACAAACGCCAAAATCGCCTTACATAAAAAGCTGCCTTTCATCGTTTCCCCTTCTTGAAATCATAAAGCAGGTGTATTTATCGGACAATCGCTTTGGACAACTGCCCCGCAAAAACCTGTCATATTTATTTATATTATAACAGCTCTAAGCCCCTTTGTCAAGCCCAATTGCGTGATTTCAGAGGTGATTCTATAGTCTGGCGGGGTCTTGCTGGTAGAATAGCTTTAGCTCCTGGTAAAGTTCAGTGTGGAATTTTTGCAGTTCTTTGGGCAGCTCGAAGAAACATTCAGTGGCTACGGCGAAGAATTCGGCGGGATTTGTGGCGCCATAAGTATCCAGAAGAGTATCACGATTGCTGGTAACCTCCCACTGTAGCTTTTGGTAGTCTTTTTGGAGGATACGGGCCCAGGTGATAAAGGAAGAGGGGCTGTGAAGGACCGGGGTGCTGTCGCGCCTGCCGGCAGAACTGTCGAGCTGGTGTGCGAATTCGTGAAAGACGATATTGTGGCCATTGTGGATGTCGGCGGCGCTTCGGCGGACATCATCCCAGGAGAGGACGACTGAGCCGCGGTGCCAGGATTCGCCTGCGCGGACGTCCTGGCCTTCGACAACGACACCGCCCGGGAGATATTGGATTTTGCGGGCTACGTATGCAGCAGGATATACAAGTATGGAGGAAAGGCCGGGATAATAGTCGGTTTTGCGGTGCAATAGAAGGATGCAGGCCTGGGCTGCGATTGTAAGTTTAATTTCGTCTGTAATTTTCAGGCCGCCACAGCCCTCGAAGCGTTTTTCGCCGAGAAAGATAAGGATGTGGCGTTTTAGCTCTTCTTTATCTGCTGAGGGCAGGCGTCTGTAATAAGGGACATTTCTTTCGATAATTGCCAGCCACTCGTTAGGGAATGGCTTGCCGGCCAGCCGATTTCGCCGCAATTTTTTTAGTCCAAACATTGTTTCGTTGCTAGTGATTCGTGGTTCGTATTTCGTAGTAGTCAGGGGTCAGGGGTCGGGGGTCAGTCTCACTTTCTTTCTTCCAACCAGTGTGAGGCCAGAATCGCAAGGTCAAAAAGGTCAACCTTTTTGTCATAGTTAAAATCACCAGCCGGTGCAAACCTCAAATACGGATACGTCTGGTTCTCACCAATACCCCAGACTTCAACAAAGTCCCAGCCGGCATTGGTAAAGGTGCTTCTTGTCTGCATTTCGGCAGTCCTTTTGCCGTAGGAGTTGTCACAGTTGGGGTCTTCAGGATTGCCACACATATTAGGTTCGCCGCTGGTTTGGACATCCCAGAAAGTCCTCTCGATGTCTCCACATAGGTTATACCCAACTAATCCGCCGACATCCGAAGCTCCCTGAACACTGCCGGTAGAATAGCTATTGAATAAGTACCCTGGGCGCTTAAAAGAAGGATAACCACCCGTCAACAAACCGTTTTGTCCCACCAGGCCGCCGACACCATAAAGTCCGTTGACATCGCCAGTAGAATAGCAGTTCGAGAGACTGCTGATATTATCCCCCACCAGTCCGCCAGCACACCAGTTCGTTCCCCTGACAGAGCCGGTAGAATAGCAGTTTGAGATAATGCCCCAAGTTGCCCCCACCAGGCCACCAACGAAGTAATCACCACTTACATGACCTTTAGAATGGCAGTTTGAGATACTGCCAGAATTTATCCCCACCAGCCCGCCGACATACCAATCGCCGCTCACATCGCCGGTAGAATAGCAGTTCGAGACAGAGCCCCATTCATTACTCCCCACTAAGCCGCCGACCTTGTGTTCTCCGCTGACATCGCTGGTAGAATAGCAGTTCGATACATTGCCATAATTATCTCCCACCAACCCGCCGACATTGCCAACACCGCTTACATCACCGATAGAATAGCAGTTCGAGACACTGCCTTCTTCCCAATTCCACCCCACAAGGCCGCCGACACGATAAAGTCCGTTGACATCGCCAGTAGAATAGCAGTTTGAGATAATGCCTATATTATACCCCACCAAGCCGCCAACATACTCGAAACCATTTACATCTCCGGTAGAATAGCAGTTTGAGATATCGCCACCATTGTGCCCCACCAAGCCGCCGACATATTCATCACCGCTTATAGAAACACCTTCAAGACCAAGGTTGTTGACTTCGCCGTCATCGATAAAGCCGAACAGCCCAAGAAAATCGTTACCGGTCCCACCGTCATCGATGGTCAGCCCTATTATCTTATGTTCGTTTCCGTTGAAGACGCCAGTAAAGGCAGTGCCTTGAAACCACCAATTGGAATTATTAACATCCGGGGCGATAACGGCGGTGGAGTAGGTTCGCCCGGCCAGATTGACATCGGTTTCCAGGCGGGTGAAGCCAGACCAGTAATTCGGGTCAGCCGCAAACTCGTCAAAATCCGCCAGCGACTCTATCCGATAGGGGTCTTGCGGAGTGCCTGAGCCATCTAAAGCCGCAGCAGTATGGACGCATAAGCCGACCGTCACCAAACAGCAGATAATCAAGAGTATAGTGATTCTGTGCAGCAGGTTTGAAGTTCTCGTTCCAACCATTTTTCTATCCTCCAATCCACCAATAGGCAAATTCGAGCCGGCAACTGACGGAACAGACTGGCTGGCGGGACGACTTATCCGCATAGGTCCCTCATAGACAGCGTTATATAAAAAGAAGTATAGCACAATCGGGCGGGATATGCAAGTGGAATCCTCGTTTCGCTGCGAGTTTGTTTGGCTTTGATTGGGTTTGATTGGGTTTGTTTTTCTGGTTCATTGTTCATAGTTATATGTTCATAATCCTTTGTTAAAATAGAGTTTACGTTCATTTGGGTATTTAGCAAATTGGGTTTGTTTTGCATAATTAGCTTAATTCAGCGGCTCATCTTTCAAATCTTCGTCATCGACTTTTGCGGTTAGGCCGTTGCTTAAGGGTATCTCTTTCATTACTCTCTTACCTACGCTCAGTCAGCTTGTGTTCCTGCTTGCCTATCATAACTCAAAAAGTACCGGACACCTTTAATTCCTCCCTGGGATTAAAGGGATTTGGATAGTTCTGCTGCAAAGAGAATATATTGGGCATTACGCCTTTCACATCTTTGACTTCAGTGATCATCTCTGACAACGGCAGGCCGCCTCCAAACGCCGTCGCCGAAAGTCCCAGCAAAGAGATTCGTGCTGCTGGCCGAAAGGGCAATGACATCCCTGTTGGTCAAGCCAGTCCCGGTCCAGCTTGTGCCATTGTTGGTCGAGAGAAAAACGCCGTCGCCGAAAGTCCCTGCAAAGAGATTCGTGCCGATCACCGCAAGGTCACCGACAGAAGTGTTCGTCAAGCCGTTATTGACCGCAGTCCAGCTTGTGCCGTTGTTGGTGGAGAGAAAAACGCCGCCGCCGAAAGTCCCTGCAAAGAGATTCGTGCCGCTCACCGCAAGGGCACCGACAGAAGTGTCCTTCAAGCCGTTATTGACCGCAGTCCAGCTTGTGCCATTGTTGGTGGAGAGAAAAACGCCGCCGCCGAGAGTCCCGGCAAAAAGATTCGTGCCGCCTAACCCGTTGGGGCTAACTGCAAGGGCGTGAACATGAAGGTGCGTCAAGCCGGCATTGACCGCAGTCCAGCTTGTGCTGTTGTTGGTCGAGCGAAAAATGCCGCCGCCACAAGTCCCGGCAAAGAGATTCGTGCCGATCACCGCAAGTCCGTTATGGTTAACATTAGTGTTTGTCAAGCCGGTCGCAGTCCAGCTTGTGCCGTTGTTGGTCGAGAGAAAGACGCCGCTGCCGGCAGTCCCTGCAAAAAGATTCGTGCCGCTCACCGCAAGGGCACTGACATTAGTTT
>CAYWXK010000052.1:0-14172 GCA_964462515.1 uncultured Pirellulales bacterium | reverse complement strand
TCGTCAAGCCGTTATTGACCGCAGTCCAGCTTGTGCCGTTGTTGGTCGAGAGAAAAACACCGCCTTCAGTCCCTGCAAAGAGATTCGTACCGCTCACCGCAAGGGCACGGACATTAGTTTTCGTCAAGCCGTTATTGACCGCAGTCCAGCTTGTGCCGTTGTTGGTCGAGAGAAAGACGCCGCCATAAGTACCTGCAAAGAGATTCGTGCCACTCACGGCAAAACTAATTATCGTACCACCGTAGGGACCGTTTGTTTGAACCCATTGAGCATGAGCAACGCATGCGTGCATCAGTGAAAGTAAGAACAGGACCAGAATAGATCGTACTTTATCCATATATTTGACTCCTTTCGAATAAAAATTGATAAGGGCAATTTCAGTTAACGTTTCGCCAAGGGAAATAAAGGTGTCCGTTACATTTTTCCTCTTAGAAATCTGGGGACACCATACTCATTTCTCCTCTTCATTGAGTTCCTTACTTATCTTGCATAGGTATCTGCAAACAGATGCGTCAAAACCAACTCTTTCGGCATCCGTGAGTTTTACCGTATCACATTTTAGTCTGTTTGTCACGTATTTTTCGGGAAAAAGTTAGGTTTTTGGTGGGGCTAAAGCTGCATAGGATTCTCAGGTCATAATTTCCTGGCGAGGATTGCTCCATAGTCGGTTCCGGCTACGGCACTCTCCGCCGTGACGAGTTCTTCATCGGCGGCCCTGAGCGGGTCCAGCTTTCGCATTAGCTGGAGTCTTTGAAGCTCGAATAAAGTTTTGTAAAGACTGTGCTCGATTCGGCGTTCGAACATCAACAGACGCTCGAGCACCCTTGCATACGAGAAGTCCTTTATAGCCAATCGGCCAAGGGCAAGAGCAGCGTCCGAGGTGGACGGGCCGCCCTGCGGCGGGACTGGGCCTTTGAAAAACAGCGATTGGGCAAGCTTAGCTAATGGGCTGGAGGTTTTATCTGCGTTAAACGCATCGATGGCCTGGTTCTGGATGCGAATGGCGCGTTTGAGCCGCCAGGAGAGACTGACAATGCGCTCGGCTAACGTAGATTCCATTGGGCCGGCTGGGGCCAGCTCGGCGAGCATCCGGTCGCGGTAGAATTCAAAATCAGCCTGGCTTTCTGAGCTGATAATGTCCTGACCGGCCGTAAGTCCCGCTTTCGCGTAGCCCGCTACGGCGGGCGAAGTAAGGCCATGTTTGGCCGCGTTTTGTGAGACGATGGCCCTACCCTCCTGAGTGCGTGGGCCGGTTGATTTTTGGGCGTTACGACGGTTGGCGAGGATTTGGGCTTCGGTAGCCATAATTTAGTCTCCAGTCGATAGTCGTTAGTCGATAGCTCGTTGATAGTTATTAATGATTATTTGACTGGGCCTGCTGGACCTGAAACCTTGCCCTACTGGGCGATTTGCCGTTTGCCTACTGCCAAACTGGCGGGAATTTTAACATATTTTCAAACAAAAGTCAACAAAAAATTAGCTCGATTCTCGTGAGATTGTTACTGGTTATTGGCTAAATGGTGAGTGGTGAGTGGATACTGGATGCTTCCGCCTTCGATAAATCTACGGCGGACAGGTCCGACTTCGCTTCCGCCGTCGCTGAAGCTATGGCGGACGAGCAAGCTACGCCGGACAAGTCGCAGGGCAAGCGGGACGGCGTCTGCGGTTCGTGAGAAATGCGGATTAGTTAATCGGTTAACTGGTTAATTGGTTAATTGGCCTAACTGGTTAAATTGTTACTATAATCGTAATCTATGTTTCCCTTAGTTTTGGCAGTCAGTTTGCAGCCAATTCTCGGCTAAAATGGCAAGGTCTCTCAGCTCGACAGTCTTACTTTTATTGAGGTCGGCTCCATAGCACCAGCTTGGCGGTGCGCAATTTGTGTTGCGCCACCGGCGGCTAAGGAGGGCAAAATCGTCAAAGTTGACACGATTGCTGCCGTTGAGGTCGGCTCCGCCGCAGTTTGTGGTTTTGGTCCAGAGGATTGAGAGCGGCATTGCCAGGTCGTGTAAGCCGGAGAGCGTCTGTGCCTGGACGTTATTAGTGCCCAGAGGCACCTTTGCCAGTACCGGGTAGTAGAAGGGCGCCTGGTAGGGGTCGGGATATTCTGGAATGTCATCCATATTGAAGCCAACGACCCAGAGCGAGCCGCTGTCGGGGTCCTCGGTGATGCCAGTAACGTGGTGCATATCCTGAATTGTAATGGTGCGTGTAAGTGTCAAGCTGGTTTTGGTGGAAAAGCCGAGTATGATAGAATCGTTGCTGTCATCGGGATTATACTGAGCAGAGCCAATATATAACATATCTGTGCCATTGGACATATACATTGCGATGGGGTCAGGCAGGTTAATGTCGGGGTCGGCGAGGTCAACGCGTTCCTTGGTTCCGTTTGTATAGTATCGCCAGAGGATGTCGCTTTCGTTAAGGGCGTGTGCGTTGAATACGTAGATGTTGCCGGCGCTATCGATTTCTATTTCACGCAGATTGTTGCGATACTGGTTGTCGGATGGTGGTGGCGGGTCGTCATAAATTTTGACTACCTTATAAGGCGGGCTGCCGGAAATCACCTGTAATTTGGCTGCTGCTGCGTAAGGCTCGTTGCCATCAGGGTTGACGACTACGGGGACGACATAGATATAGCCATTGGCATCGAAGGCAGCGTCGAGGATGGGTCGGCCAACGGCATCTTCGCCTTCGCCTTTAATGCCGACATAAACCGTAGCGGATTTGTTGTAGCGTGGTTCGCCGGCGTAGGTAGGCTGGCCTGGAGGTATAATTACCGTATGAGACGGTGGGTCGAGCTTTCGCACACCCGCTTCGTAGTTAATCTGATAGATTTGGCCGTTGGGGTCTTGCACTATTCTGGCGGTGCAGTTCTCTGATGCAGCCGAGAGGTATTTAATATATTGGGCGGTGCTATCAAAGACATAAAGACGGTCTTTTCGTTTGTTAGAGGCGCTTTTTGTGCCTTTTTTTCCGAGTATGAGCAGGTCGTTGAGGTCGCTGGGGTTTGCCAGAAGCATTGGTTGACTGCCAAAGTCGGCGAGGTTATCGGCTTCGATGCTTGTTGTCTCCATACCTTCACTGAGAGGGATGCCGTCGCAGAGGTTTTTTCGGCCATCGGAGCAGAGTACCCAGTCCCAGCCGGACATATCGGAGGAGTCTATGTAGCCATCGCTGCCGAAGGGACCCTCAAAACATACAAAATCGCCGCTGCCGTCGGGAAGTAGTTCGGAGGCAGAGCCGCAGGCACATATAACCGTTACAAAGTCAACTTCATTGACGACGGTGTCTCCGCTTAAATCGAGGCAGATGCCGGGACAGTGGACTTCAGCGCTCCAACTGTCGAGGAAAGCCGAAGCGCCGGGCGGAGGCGATGATTCCAGGCCTGTATCGATGCTCTCGCTGGGGCGAAGCCCAGCGCAGCCCAGTGAGAAAAGACGGATGCCCTGCGATTCGGGTTCGATTAGTTCTACTTCGATACAGGTGCCTTCGCGGAGGTTCAGTTCTTCAGTGAAGACGGTTTTTTCAAAGACGGCGAAGCGGCCGCTGCCTGCTGAGCCGGGCCGGCCTGGGGGCGGAGCCGGAATGCGGGCCACTTCAATATAATGATAGTCTCGCATTGGGTCATCATAAGCCAGAAGGTCCGGCACGTCTGAAAGATAGACTACTAATTCGGCACCTGGTTCGAAGGTGTTGAAAAGATACTCGAACCTGATTGTAATTTTCTCTTCGGTGCACTTTGCGAAGAGGGCCTTTGCGCGGGTGCTGATTATCTTTCCGTAGGTCGGGGATTCCGGGTCGATATCTCTAAGATTTCTCATCCACATCATACCGGTGCGGTCGGGTGAGAGTCCCTCAATGCGCTCGACGTGAATTCGCGTGGTGTCCGGCGGGGCGGGGTCGATGTCAATAAAGTTATTGTGCACAATACAGGTAGCGAACTTTTGCTCGTCATCAAAGTCAATTTTGCCCAGAGAGAAACCCTGCAGGCTGGTATTTTTAACCTTAGCGGTGGAATGTCTTTCGAGAGTTCCGTAATATAGTCGATTGTAAGCGGTGTCGAGGACGGAATTCGGACCGAGGATAAGGTGCTTGACATAAAGGACTTCATATTCGCCGCCCTCATCATAAGGAGGCTGGAAGTCGATACGGTTGGTCAGGGTGAGTTTTGCACCCTCAACAAGTTCCAGTGTTTCAATTGTCCACGAGTTGAGGCCAAAGCCGGGGATATTTTTTGCCTGGCAGAAAAATGGATTATTGGGGTCGCAGGAGACACCACCCGCAAGGTCCGGTACGCCGCGAAGCTCAAATAGGGCTGGTAGCGTCTTGTTTGTGCCTTCCGTAATCGTAACGAATATGCGGTTATCCGTGATTGTGCCTGCGAATGTCGATGGGTTTAGGTCGAGATAGCGGTCGCCGTTAGCGTAAATATCGTTGCTGGTGATTGAGGCGGTGTCTTTAACCATTATTTGTCCGCAGGGGGCAATGGCCGATGTAGTTATTATGTTGTTGGAAATTAGGCAAGTGTCCTCGAAACTGGCGCGGGCTACGTTGAGGTTTGTGCGTGTCACCTGTGCGTTATCTTTTACTCGCAGCAGGCCGTTACACTGGAACGTTCCGTTTTTGGTCGGGTCATTGGGGTCGCCGAGGTTGATAATTGCGTTGTTCTCAAAAGTTATGTGTTTGCCGTGAGGGACTAATATTGTTCCGTTTCCTATTACGTTGAAGCTAACATTGCAGTCTCTAACATCCAAGATGGCGTTGGGCTCTATCATCAGCGTGCCGTTGCCGGTTAGGTTATTAGAGGCGAACGATGTGGTACCTTCAACAAAAGCATAGCTGTATATCCAGAGGCCATCAGAGATGTTGTTGTTGATAGTGCAATCAATAATTGTCGGGCCGCTGTTCCAGCCGCAGTATATACCCCCCCCGGCTCCCCACCACGATGTTATGTTGTTGCTGATTGTGCAATTACTTATCGTCAGGTTGCTGTTATTTTCACAGTATATCCCCCCACCCATATCACCCATATTGTTCCTGATAATGCAGTTGTTTATTGTGGGGCTGCTTGAATAACAGAGTATTCCTCCACCGACATTTTCATAGGTCTCATAGCCGTTGATAATGGTAAAGCCATCCAGAATGGAATCTGCACCTTCTCCATTTTGGAAAATAAATCCCCGGCACAGCTGTTCTCCTCCCTGACAATCAACGATGCAATTTACCGGCCCATTGCGACTACAGACCGTGATGGCCATTCCCCAAAAGTCAATATCATGATTGCCGGTACCAGTATAAGTTCCATCTAATACAACGACCGTGTTCCAGTCCACAGCCACATCGATTGCCTCCTGAATCGCATCAAACGGGTGTTCCTGACTTCCGTCCTCAAGTGGGTCGCTAATATCGGGATTACCCGGCCCTGGGTCACCAGGTGCATTATCATCGACATACAGACCCGTTGGTTGCCAGACGGGATTGCCGAGACCATCGTTAAATAGCCATTCTACTTCATATGGGTATAAGGCCCTATTCCACACGGCCAGCTCATCGAGCAGCCCCATGAACTCGCGTCCTTGTCTATCGGAGTTTCCGCTGAGCCAGACATCGTGTGGACTTACGCTTACGCTGCCGGTGTAGGCAATGGGGCTTGCCGGCTCCTCGACGCCGTCTACATATAAACGGATAAAATTGCCATCGTAGGTTCCACAAACGTGGTGCCATTCCTCCAAGCCTGCTTCTGTAGTTCCATTGATGGACCAATAATTTGGTGCACCGGTAACAGCGAAGTGAAATATTCTCTGGTTAGAAACAGTGGAAAGCCTCCAGGCGTCATCGCCTTTGGTTACGATTCCGGTCCAGTCAGCCGGGGGACCGGTGATATTTACCCAGGCGGCGATGGTGAGATGGTCTGTGATGTTGAAGATGGGATTATTACCGCAATTTACGTGGTCGGGGGAGCCGTGAAAAAAGAGAGAACCGTCTATTTTGCCGGCCTCCCAGGTCGGGCTGGTGCCCATCTGAAGTGTGCCGGGATGTGAGTTACCCGAACTATCGTTGGCGGTAGTGCCGCCAGACTCGTCCAGTTTCCAGTGTGCGACCATACTTACCGCTGGCGGTTTGAGGTTTGCCAGTGAAAGGATTTGAGAAGCTGTCAGAGGAACAGGATAAATGCGGACATCATCTATCAGGCCGTTCCAGAGACGCCCTCTCCTTTCTGCGTTTTCACCAATATAAACATCGAAGGTGTTGGTGGCTATGCCTCCAGAGCCGACTCTGACAGAGTTGGGGCCATCCAAATAGCCATCCACGTAGAGGTAGACCCTTGATGCGGGATAGTCATATACTCCGGCGACGTGGTGCCATTGACCATCATTGACGGATGTGCTGCCCCAGACAGTGCTTCCCCATTCCATATTACCGCCCACAAGGCCGTTGCAGGCGAAGTCAATAAAGTTTGTGTTGGAGTATCTGTGAAGCCGCCAGGCGGAGTCGCCTTTGGTTACGATGGCCTGCCAGTCTTTATTGAAGGCGTTGACTCTTATCCAGGCAGTGACCGTTAACCCCTTGACAAGGTCGAAGTCCTGACTGTTTCCACAGGTCACGTAGCCGCCGTTGCCGTCGAATAGGAGTGCGCCATTTACTCTGCCGCCGGTAGGCTGCCAGAGGGGGATGCTGGGGGAACTGAGAATGCCATGGTTGCCATGACCGGACCTGTCGCTGGCGAAATAGCCGGCACCATCCTCGAATGCCCAGTAGCCAACCAGGCCGTCAGTTATGGAGTTTGGTTCGGGGTCTTGGCCACAGGCAAGTGGAATCAACTGCAAAGGCCCCGGCCAGACTGAAAGTAATACAACCAGCACCGGCAACGCGGACCTGATTAAGTGTGTGTTTGTAGTCATTTTACCCTGTCCTTTCATTTGTCACCGCAGACAAGCTGTGAAAGACCAGTAAAGATAATCGCCTTTGTCCCTACATTACAGGTCTGGCAGACGACAAGCTCACTGTCGTTTTTCTTGCAACGTGACAGCTACCTCCAATATATTTTCCGCTATTTTAGATTATTATACAGCATTTGCCGGGATAAAATCCACTAAATTCTTGCTCATCAGCAAATTTTTTGCTGATTCCGCACTTATAGATTTTGTTGTGAATTTTAGTCGCTTAGTGTGCTACGGGCCTTGAACCTGCAGGGCAAGTGGATATAGTTCTGGAAATGGCAGAACGGCGTATTGGTCGGCTACATAGTAGCCCTTCTGGATGTTGAGGAACTGGGTGTGGGTGTCAAGGAAAGCGAGATTATGGCAATCTGTTTTTCCGTGCCATTCTGCCTGTTCTTTCCGTTGCTTGGCAATGTTAACATCCAGCCGCCATTGATTGACCCAGCCATAATCGCCAATGAGCAACACACGAGAGTGATTGCCCACCCGGCTGCGCTGGACGCCGCCCCTCAAGCGTTTGTCGATTTCTTCATCGAGAGGTTTGGTTTTATCATTGAAGGGATCACAGCCATCCTGACCGATTAGGAATATGTTAGTATTGTAACTGGTTCCAAAATGGGAAAAAGCCTTTTCTGTCAGGGGACGGCCGGGGACTCCGCCTCTATCGGAGGGGCAGTGAAAAACTTTTGCTTCGCTTTCGGTTTGCAAATCTGCTGCGAGGTTCAGGTAACTGTTGAGTGGCCGAGGATCCCAATCCTGCATTCCCTTCCATCCGCCATAGTTAAGGTTAGCATTGGTTCCGTAGTAGAAGCAGCCGTCATTATCGTCGAGGAACAGATTCCAGGCGACGGCGAGTTGTTTTAGATTGGTCGAGCAAGTGGTGCGTTTGGCAAGCTCTTTGGCCTTTCGTAAGGTCGGCAAAAGAATTGCCAATAGTAAAACTATAACCGCTATGACGACAAGCAGTTCGATTAGGGTGAAACCGCGCTGATTTCTAATTTCAGATTTCAAATTTTTGAATCCAGGTTCACTATCGTTTTAGTTTCTATGGTCAACATCATTATTGTATATTTTCACTCTCCGATTTGTCAAGTTTGCCGTTAGGCATCCCTAACGGGATTTCTGATGGTTTGTCGGCAGCATTTAGTTCGTAAAGCCGGGCCCTGACCTGGTCCATTAGTAAACGGTCACCAGCCGATAGGCTGCTTTGCGACAATTGTTCTATGGCCTGGTAACTACGCTGATAAGCTTCGAGAGCCTTCTGGCGGTTTCCATCCTTAAGGTAATGTTCAGCGACAATAAAATCAGCAAACCATACATATCTTCCTGAAAGAGCTTTGACAAAATCGGTTTCCTTCTTAGCCAATGGCGCGGGGTGAAGCAGAAAAGAGGCGGCTTTTTGTTCTTTCGAGCCATCATTTAAATAGCCCTTCATAGTGTATGCATCTTTGCTCCGTCCGTCGCGCCATGCCTGTAGAATATAAGTGAAGCACAGTGATGTCATCCGTCGAAATGAAGCGTGGGTTTCCTTTGCTTCTATGGTCAAATCGTTGGCGATAGTTTCCGATTCCTTCTGGGCTTTTTTTGCGGTGATGGACAAATCGAAAGCCACAAGTGAGAAACCAAGGACAATTAGCACCAATAGCGCAACGACTGTGCTGGTGTAACGGTGGCGGGTGATAATTTTGCTCAGCAGATACATAGTGCTGATGGACCGGACGCGGATGGGACGGCCTTGCAGCCAGTTTTCGATGTCACTGAGCAGGTCGGCGGCGGATTGGTATCGCTGGGCAGGGTCTTTAGCTAATGCGGCCAGTAAAATGGCTTCAACATCGGGGTCGAACTTGCGGTTGATTTGGCGAGGTCTGGTTGGTTCGGCCTTCTGGATATTTTGCAGCACCTCTAACGTTGAGCCGGTAACATCGTAGGGATACTGGCCGGTCAGGAGGAAGTAAAGTATGACGCCCAGGGAATACACATCGGTTCGCACATCAATTAGATTGGGCCGGCCTGCTGCCTGTTCGGGGGACATAGTGGAAAGTGAGCCGGCCCACTGGCCTGTCATAGTGACAACGGCTTTGTCTTTATCGCGTTCGCTCAGTCCGATTGCCTTTGCCAGGCCAAAATCGAGTATGTGCGGCTCGCCGCGTTTGTCCACGAGGATGTTGGCAAACTTGAGGTCGCGGTGGATGATTCCCTGCTGGTGGGCGTAAGTGACGGCTGAACAGATTTTTTTGAAAAGCTCAATTCGTTCGCGGAAGGATAGTTTCTCGGTGCGGGCGTGTCGGTTGAGCGGCTGGCCCTCGATAAATTGCATTACAAAGTAGTATTGGCCGTGAATGATACCGCTGTCGCGAATGCTGATTATGTTTGGATGTTCGAGGCTTGCGATAAGCTCGGCTTCTCTCTCGAAATAGAAACGAGCTCTCTCTGAAGCCAGCAGGGTAGGCAGCAAGACCTTGATTGCTACGGTTGTTTTGGTGGCTGTGTGAATTGCCTTATAGACTGCTGCCTGGCCGCCCCGCGGCAATTCCTCTATAATCTGATAGCCTTCAATCAGTGATTCAAGAATTTTAGGAAAGGCGTCTTTGGTAGAGGGAAATTGTGCTATAGATTCGGTGGGGTAATCGTCCTGGTTTATTGGGGCTTGTTCAGAGTCCTTTATATTTGAGCGGGCGGATTCTACGCGGTGGCGGCAGGTTCCGCACATAGTCAGATGGGTTTCTACTGTTTGCTGCTCATCGGCGGAGCAGGTGCCGGCTATGTAGCGGTCAACAAGTTGCTGACTTGGACAAACGTTCATACTTCCGTACCCTACAAAAAGCCTTTTTGTCTAAGCTGATGTGCGTGGGCTTTAACGTTATATCCTGCTTGTGCTTTTATTTACGATTTATCAAGATAAGAACAGTAAGGTCATCTTGCTGAGCCAGCGTCTGGCGGAAATCGTTTATGGCTTGTGCAATTAATTCTATTGTGCGTTTGGCTGGAGAAGCTCCGGTGTTTTTAAGCAGATTTGCCAGGCGTTTTAGGCCGAACTCTTCGCCGGAAGGTGACTTTATTTTTGTAATGCCGTCGGTAAAGACAATCAGTTGGGTCGCAGGCTGGAGTGTCTCGACCTTTGTGCGGAATACACTACCAGCGGTGCCTAACGCAGGGCTATCCGGCTGACCAAGAAGCATCGGCGTTGATTGCGGACGGATGATAAAAGGCTGGGAATGGCCGGCGTTGGCATATTGAAAGCTCCCATTTGATGAGTCAAACAAACCCAGGAACAAGGTTGCGGAGGTTGGCTGAGGCAGACTTTGAATTAAATGCGTATTGACGTGCTTGATAATGTCGGCTGGGTCGCTGTAGAAAGAAATTATGGTTCGCAGGATTGTCTTGAGACTCGAAATAGCGATGGCTGCCGGCAGACCCTTATCATTGACGTGTCCGATGGCCATTGCCAAACGGTTATCTTTAAGTAACCAAACGTCGCAGTAGTCGCCCCCTGCCCACATAACGGGTTTATAGTGCAGTGCGAGTTCAACCGCAGGCAAATCCTGTGGTATGGTTGGGGCCAATCTGGAATGAATCTGCTGTGCCAATGATAGTTCGTGGTCGAGGATGCTTTTTTCGGCTTTAGCCTGCATCAGGGTTAGTCGGTTTCGTGCCAGAATTGTTTCTCTCGCAACGGTCCGCACAAATTCGAAGGTTTCTTCTGGTGTAGTTTTGCTGGTGTCATTAAGCGGGATGTCGAGGTAAAGCAAATCGACCGGCTCGGTAACATTGCCGAGCGGCGCGCAGATTACGGCTCTTGGGCTGTGCTCATCAACGATGGTTGAAGTTATTTCCAAGTCGGAGGAATAAATGCTTTTAGCCATCACGGCGTTTGCGGTGAAGCGGACCTTTTCAATGACGTGGTGTGAGATACGAAAGGCCAAACGCGATGGGTAATAGCCGGCTGCAGCTTGTGCTGCAGTATCATCCGGGCTGTCGCCGAAATGGCAGGCAAGGATGACCGGAGACTTAGGTAATGGTTCGGTTTTCTTGGGCACCCGAAGAACCACCGCAACTGTTTTTGGCGTTCGGGCGAGGTGTCTGCAGACTTCGGGATACAATGCGGATGGACTTGTTAATTCTGAGAGGCGTTCGGTAATTTCCGCCACTAATTTTGGACAAGGACGGGGCGGGGGCTGGTCCTGCTTGGTCTGCCCGTAAAAAACCTCTGTTTCGAATTCATCTATTGCGATGTTGGTATCTGCTTGCATAGATTCGTCTGGTTTAATCTGTTGGTCGAAGGACTGGGCTACGGATACGGTGAAGGGACCAATTACTATTTGGTCCCCAGCGATGACCGAGGTTGCTTCAGCTCGCTTGCCGTTTATAAATACGCCGTTACTGCTACCTAAATCCTCGACAATCCACCGGCCAAAAGGGTCCTGAAAGATTCTGGCGTGTTCGCGTGAGATGTCTCTGCTTTCAATGACCACATCGCAGCGTTGACTGCGACCAATGATTGTGCCTTTAGGATTTGGTTCGACCCGCCAAGTTTTACAACGTCCAGAGATTGTTAATGTTACTGCTCCCATATTTGATTCCTTATAATCTTTTTATAAATACAGATTGTTGGGCTTCTATGGTGCAAAATTATAGCCCAACCTGTCAAATAAACAGGTTGGCTGATGACCCTCTTTCAGCCCACTGAGCTGTTTGTCAGTTTGTATTTTATCATTATAAGTGCCAGGTGAATATGGAATTTTCGACTTTTTGAAGGATGCGACAAAATCCTAAAAGTTATACTGAGTGCAAAAAAGAGACAGTTTAGGTATAATGGGTTGATTAGAGAAAATGGTTTTTCCACAGAGTTGCAGGTAATTGACTACATCAGCTTGTGAAGCGAGTTTTGCTTAAAAAGCCATTTTTCTGTAATAAATTATAGTAACATCGTGCTTGTGCGAGGCGTATCAAGGGGCGAAGTCGCTTTGATATTATTGTGGAATTAGGTGGCTTGGGTGCATAGCCAAACGTTTAATATGGGAAATACTGGTTTATATTTTTCTGTCGCAAATCCCGCCAATTCTGCACTATATAGCGAGAACACGGATTTAATATTATTGTAGAATTGGAAGGGTTGGTTGCATAGCCAAGCGTTTAACATGAGAAATGTCAGGTCAGTAATAAATCCCGGGTTTAGGTGACGGCGATGGAACAGAAAAAAACAAATCTGGTCGTGTGGTCGGCAGGTTCGATTGTGGTTCTTGTTGCGGCGTTTGGGCTGGGCATGGTTATCAGGCAGATTCGCGAATGGCGAGCTGAGAGCGAACAGCAACAGCCGGACAAACCGGCGGCGAAGCAAAGCGAATTAAAACCTCAACAGGAAGCGGAGCGTCTGGTTGAGGTCGTCCAGGAGCCGACTGAGCCGGTTAAAGAGATTCAGCCAGAGCCGGAAAAGGCCGCCCCGAAAGATAGTAATGAGGCGCCGAAGAGTGAACCTATACAGGAAAGGTCTTCGATGGCCGGGAGGATGGGAGACTGGCGGCAGATGTGGTCGGACCTTAACCTGACCGAAGAGGAAAGAGCAAGACTACAAGAGGGTTTCCGGCTGGCAAGGGAAAGATGGCAGAATATGTCCGAGGAGCAAAGACAGGCCGAGATGAACAGACTTAGCGCTATGAGAGAGCGCTGGGAGAATATGTCCGATGAGGAGAGGCAAGCGGCTATGGAACGAGGTCGGCAGCGATTTGAGGAGTGGCGGCGGAGCGACCGCGTCGAGCTTCCCGAGATGAGTCTGGATTAGTAACGGAATGTGAATCCGGCGCGAGCGTGTAGAGAGGCGAGCTAACCGCCCAAAAGGGCGAAGTCGCATTAAAAAACCATTTTTTTGTAACAAAACGGCTTTCTCAAGCGTCTGATATGATAGTTATCAGCTTTTTTGTTTGAGACTTTATAGGCCGAAAGTGCCTTTTTATGGAAAATAGTGGGTTTTTTGTGAAAGAAATGTCAATTGTTTTTACAAGTATTTTTATAAGGATTTTACTTTAGGTGGGTATTGTCCTGCGTCTTTATTGATAGATTGAGGATTTTTGGTCTGCCAATTGGATTACTAATTTGAGTTGCAAGATTTATTGTTATAAGTTTTGCAATAATAAAAACTTATGTTTATAGCAATCTTTGGTTTTTGGTGGCAAAATAGGGATGAACTCGCAGAGAAATAAGAATAAGAAAAAAAAGTTAGGTGAGCTGCTTTGTGAGAGGTCTTACATAGACGAGTCGAAGCTCGAAGTTGCCCTTGCGGAGCAGAAAGTCGAGCACAGGCAATTGGGCCAGATTTTGCTCGACCTTGGATACATAACGCAAGCTCAGTTAAATGAAGCACTTGCGCTCCAGGCGGGGATTGAAAGAGTGGACCTGGACGATATTTCGGTGGATAGCGAGGTCATTGCTGTTGTGCCGGCGGAGCTGGTCAGTAAATACAATATTTTGCCTTTGGGGTATGAAGACGGCCGGTTAGCTGTGGCGATGACAGACCCATTTCAGCCACAGGTTATCGAGGAGTTGCGGTTGGTAACTGGGGTATCTATTCAGCGGTATTACGCTGACCCAGCGGAGATGGAAAACGCAATACGGAAGTTCTACGGCAGCGATGTCTCGAGGATGTTAGACGACCTTGTTCCTGCTGAACAGCGGGCAGAGGCAGAGATAGGAAACGGAGACTACTCACCTGCCAAGCTAAGTGAAATGGCGAGGGAGCCATCTTTAGTCAATCTTGTTAATTTGATAATTTTAGAGGCAACCGACGCCCGCGCAAGTGATATACATATTGAACCGTTCGAGCAGGAAGTGAAGATAAAGTACAGAGTTGACGGGATGCTGGTGGAAAGGACGCCTTGCTCGAAGCGGCTTCAGGCGGCGATTACTTCGCGTGTCAAGATTATGGCGAATATGAATATCGCTGAGCGGTTTGTGCCGCAGGATGGGCATATCGAATTTACCGGGAAAAACGGCAAGATTGATATTCGTGTCTCGACGATCCCGACGGTGTTCGGCGAATCTGTTGAGCTGAGACTAATGAACAAGTCGGCATCATTGTTACGGCTTGAAGATTTGGGGATGAACGCTCAGTGCTTGGAGAGTTACAATAAATGTCTGCATAAGACACACGGGATTGTGCTTGCTACAGGGCCGACCGGCTGCGGCAAGACAACGACACTTTATGCATCATTGAATAAGATATACTCACCGGCTG
>CAYWXK010000051.1:0-23899 GCA_964462515.1 uncultured Pirellulales bacterium | reverse complement strand
CTACATCTCATCAGTAGAGAGAGTGCGCCTTAATATAACTGACGACATAGATATGAGAATAGCCAGGATGCTGCCTGAATATATAGCAAAACGGTTCTGTCTTGTTGCTATCAGAGAGATGGAAGACCACATTGTAGTAGCTATGGCAAATCCTCTCGATGTGATAGCGCGGGATACAGTTAGAATAAAGCTTAACCGCGAAATTACAGTTGTCGTGAGCTCGAAGGAAGAAATTCTTAATGCCATAGAAGCGATTTATCATGACCTGGATATGGAAGAGCAACACTTGCATAGTCTGACAAAACTCGGCGCCGGTCTTGAAGAAAGGCAAAACCTGCCAAAAGACAATGCCATAGAACATATTAGCAGCGAGGCAGAGGCAATGAAATCGCCTGTTATTCAGTTTGTTGATTTAATGTTAAAACGGGCGGTCAAAAGTCGAGCAAGCGATATACATATCGAACCTCAGGCGAATTCAATGATTATTCGCATGCGAATTGATGGTGCGCTTCGGAAAACAGCAGCACCTTCAGAGGAGATACAAGCCGCAGTAGTCACCAGGATAAAAGTTTTATCTAACATGAATATTGCCGAACACAGGTTGCCCCAGGATGGAAGATTCAAAGTAAAAGTGCAGGATAGAGAGATAGATATAAGGGTCGCAACAATCCCGGCAAAATACGGGGAAAAAGTCGTCATGAGACTCCTGGATCCGACAGCGGTAAAACTCGACATAAATCAACTTGGATTTGAATCTAAACTTCTTGAAGAATTTACAAGTGCATTGTCCCAGCCACACGGTATTATAATTGTTACCGGGCCTACCGGCAGCGGCAAAAGTACCACATTATACTCAGCATTGAATTACCTCAAAAATCCAAAGAAAAATATTACTACTGTCGAAGACCCTATTGAGTACACCCTGCCCGAGATTAACCAAATCCAGGTAAAGCCGGAAATCGGGCTTAATTTTGTTTCAAGCCTGCGTGCCATCTTGAGACAAGACCCTGATATTATCCTAATAGGTGAAATTAGAGATAAAGAGACAGTTGATATTGCTATACAAGCATCTTTAACAGGCCACCTGGTTTTAAGCACGTTTCATACAAATGATGCACCAGGCACGATAACAAGATTGGTGTATATGGGTGCAGAGCCGTATTTGCTGTCTTCCTCATTGAATCTAATCATTGCTCAACGACTTATAAGGAAAATTTGTGAGCATTGCAAAGAGCAAATTGAGCTTCCTGAAAAAGTTCTAAAACAATTAAAGATTACACCTGAACAAACCAAGAATGCCGTATTTTATCAAGGCAGAGGCTGCAAAACTTGTGAGGGGACAGGCTACTTAGGCAGATTACCAATATTCGAGTTTCTGCCTTTAGATGATGATATAAGGAGACAGCTGCTTACGGGGACAGACGAGTCACAAATAAGAGCCTTGGCTCGTGAAAAGGGTTACTGCGGATTATTTGAGAATGGAATCAGTAAAATATTACAGGGCATCACTACTGTCGAGGAAGTGCTCAGTGTTGTACACACAAAAAGTATGAATGTTTAAGAACTTCTGAGAGTTAGCTTAGGCAGAGGGATACAAAAGTTAGAAATCACGCCGATTTATCCGCCTGGACCGCCGAATAAAAATAGTTTTCTCTCGTGACATTGAGCCATCTTCATTTGGCTTAGGGAGAGGTATTACCGTGGCCATTATTTTTACCAAATGCCAAAATTACCATCGCAACCTGCTTTATTATATGCAGGCAGTCTGGTATTGTCCATTGTCGAGAGATGTTTAACGCTAATGTGGCCGGAATTCTTCTCCGATGCCATCAACAAAAAGTTCAACGCGGCCACATCGTGGGCAGACATAGACGTCGAAACGCTCTCTATTTACAAATAGTTCCCCCAGTTCGCCAAGCACGCCCCATCTGGTTCCTTCGTGGAAGTTCTTTGTGCCTACGTAGTTGAGGTTTTGATTGCAGCGTGGACAGGCGATTGGATTATTCTGGTCAGCCATTATCATCCCTAAAAGTTATGAGTTGTTCTTTTATTTGAAATCTCAAAACGATGATTTCTGTCACTTATAACGAGGCCGAAGGGTCTCGAACCCTCAACCTTCGGATCGACAGTCCGATGCTCTAACCAATTGAGCTACGGCCCCGTAGTTATATTGAGTTTATAATATACCAGCCAGCCAACTCTTATGTCAAATGTTTTGCGCAGACAAATTATCGGTAAAAAGCCGTCCCACGCCAATTGAACTGTGGCACGGCCATCTTGGCCGTGTCTTCACGGGCTGGAAGCCCGTGCCACTATGGCAATTGGTGCTGGATTAGCGACTATTTGCGAGGCATCAGGCCGAAAAGAGAACCGACTACAAGCAATACTATTGTTCCCGCTGCGCCTATGATGATGGTATCGAGGTTACACTGTGCCCACTTCCAGGACTCCGGCAAGTCTCGCGCAAAGGTTGCCCAGCTCATAAAGGCGATACTGGCTGCGATTGCAATAAGGCCCTGCCACAAACGCAAGCGAAACCGCAGCAAAGACAAAATAAATAGGCCCAAAATTACGCAACCAAAGATTCCCGAGATTTGCCACCAAATATCTAATATGCTCTTTGCTGCTGAAATCAGCAAAAGAGCTAAACCAGTCCCAAGCAGCCCACATATCATTGTTGCCAAACGAAGATATACCACGCTGGCTTTCTCCCCAATATCGGGATTAAAATAACGCTTGTGAAAGTCTATCAGTAAGACGGTCGCCGAGCAATTTAAGGCCGAATCAACCGTGCTCATTGCTGCTGCTATGATAGCGGCAATGACCAATCCCTTAAGACCTACCGGTAGCTGGGTGGCAATAAAGTAAGGGAAAACCTGGTCGCCTTTGGTAATTGTTGGGTCAAGTGGATGTCCTTTTGGTGAGTAAAAGGCAAAAAGAGCAGTGCCTATATAAAGAAAAATTGCGGTCAGCGGAATATAAATCAGCATTGCAATCCATATTGAACGCTTCGCATCCCGTTCGGTGGGAACAGAGGAGTATTTCTGGACGTAGTTCTGGTCTGCCATAAGGTTCCGCAGATTTTCAGTGAAGCCATAAATAATCATTACCCACACTGTCCTTACCGGGCTTGAAGACAGGGACAGCTCCAGGCTGCCGAGACTAAATTTGTTAGCGTCAATGGCTGATTGCACCAGGTAAGCAGGCCCGGAAAAAATGTGAATGGAAAGGTCGATAGCACAAAAGAGAATGCCTACAATCATAATTACCGACTGGACGACGTCTGTCCAGATTACCGCTTCCATTCCGCCAAGCAGTGTATAAAAAATAGTAATCGCACCTATGACCAAAATTACGATGACGATGTTCCAGGGGACAAATGTGCTAAATAAAAGACCAACCAGGTAGAGAATTACTGCGATACGACCAAGCATCAACAGCAAGAAAGATAACGCCGCACACATTCGCCCCCAGGAACCGAGTCTTTCTTCGAAAAAAGTATAAATGGAAATCAGACGTGTTTTTCGATAATAGGGCACGGCGTATCTACAAACCAGCCAGGCAACAGGGAATATGCAAAGAGAAAAAATGATAGGGTGCCAATTAGTAACGAAGGCCTGGCCAGGCGTGGCAATGTAGGAGATGCTGCTGGTGTAGGTGCTCATCACGGCTAATCCGGCGGCCCAGGCGGGGATTGAACGGCCGGCAATCATAAATTGCTCGGCTGTGCGCGATTTGCGGGTGTAATAGATGCCCATCGCGACCATTGCCAGACCATAGAGAACCACGATGCTGATATCAATATTGCTCAGGTTTGTTGGCATAATCTTTTGCCGGTCCAAAATTCGTTGTATTGTCCGCTTGGGGATGCCTTACGGCAGTCGAGAATATTGTCAGCGATTTCAAACAATTGCTTTTGTTGCTCCTGTGGTGAAGCCGCCATCCACCAGAATCATTTGTCCCGTGATATATTCTGAGGCATCGGAGGCCAAAAAGACAACCGTGCCATCGAGGTCGTGTGGCTGGCCAACACGGCCAAGAGGGATGCGGCTGGTAATGTGATTGACCCATTCTTTGTTTTCATAGAGGACGGCATTTAGAGCTGTCTTGAACCACCCCGGCGCCAGGACGTTTACGGTGATACCAAACTTGCCCCATTCTGCAGCCAGGCTTCTTGTCATCGACAAAACGCCGCCGCGACCGGCTGTATAAGGCGCAATTCCCTCCATACCGAAAACGCAGGTGCAGGAACCGATATTTATTATTCTGCCGTATCTTTGCTTTATCATTTCTTTGGCGACCGCCTGAGCACAGAAGAAGCTGCCTTTGAGATTAGTGTCCAATACAGTGTCCCAATCCTGCCAGGAAACTTCTGCGCTCGGCTTTCGGATATTCAAGCCTGCGTTATTGACCAGGATGTCGATCTTTCCGTATTCTTTTATGGCCACACGAACCATATTCTCAATATCGCTCTGGGAAAGCACATCGAGCTGGACAGGTAATGCTTTTCTGCCCAGGGATTCTATTTCCTGCTTAAATCCGGTTAGGCTCGATAATTTTCGGCTTGTGATTACCAGGTCGGCGCCGGCTTTGGCGAGTGCTCGAGCAAAATATTGGCCCAGGCCGCGGCTGGTGCCGGTAACAATAGCCACTTTACCCGAAAGGTCGAAAAGATTTTTCATCTTTATTTCCTCATACTACACTTTCGAAAAAACGTTTAGTTTAGCTCTTTGAAACCTGTCCGGCTTTAGACGGAAACCAGAATTATAATAAAAATGGCTCATCCTTCAAAAATTTTTTGTAGAAACACAACACTCATTTGCGAAGGAGAGCAATGTTTAATGAATGAATTTCCCCCTTGTGTCTTACGTTGATTGAACAGTTAGCAAGTTTAAAAGCTCCTCTGAGACTCTTATATAGTCGTTTTTGCTCTATGAGCGGAAAAACATTGCGGTTTGTAGCATTGTGTTTGACCATATTACATGATAATTTTTATTCAAACTACCGATTTCAAAAAAGGTTATATTACTTTATATCTCGCACTATAAGTGTTTGTAAAAAAATTTATGTTCTGTTCGATGGTTCTACACAATTATGCGTGTCGTTCAATTAGTATAAGACACCAAGCGGTTTCCCAATTCCCCAAAAACGACTAAAAGTATCTAAAAAAACGCCATTGGGGGGTCAGAAATTCATAAACAAAACCGGCCAGCACGACACAATACAAAATACGAACGATGGGACACCCGCGCTTCGCCCCGCCTTCGGCGAGCAAGCTTCGGCTACGCCGGGCAGGCGAGTTGCGAGTTATGGGTTGGTTTGCTCTTTTGCGAGGGTGATAGGGATGTCAAGCCAGAAGGTAGAACCACAGGTTAACTGGCTTTCAAAACCGATGGTTCCTCCTATCATTGGAGCCAGCTCCCTGCAAATGGCAAGGCCGAGGCCTGTGCCGGGTGAAGAACGAGTTAAGGGGCTGCCAAGCTGATGAAATTTTTGAAATATTTTTTCTTTGTCGGCTTCGGCGATGCCACAGCCGGTGTCAGTTACCAAGATGCGGACATTTCTTTCATCGAGCATTTGAGCACGGATTTCGATTCTGCCGTGCTCTGGAGTGAACTTTACGGCGTTACTCAGGAAATTGTAGAGAATCTGCTGGACTTTGCCGGCGTCGGTGACAAGGTGTGGGACGTTGTCATCGAGCAGGAGCTTGATTTTGATTCTTTTCTGGCGGGTTTCCAGTGAGAATGCCGCCAGTGCTGCCCGGCACAGCTGGTCGAGCGATATTTGTTCTATGTGCAGCTCCATTTTGCCTGCCTGCGTTTTTGCCAGGTCGAGCAGGTCGTTAATCATATTGAGGAGTCTGTTGCCGCTGGTGACGATGTTTTCGGCGTATTTTTTTGCTCTATCTTCGGTGAGAAGATGGGGCTTTTCGCGGAGGACCTGAGCGAAACCGAGAATTGCATTGAGGGGGGTTCTGAATTCGTGGCTCATATTGGCGAGGAACTCATCCTTGACTTTATTAGCCCTGAACAGCTCGATATTTCGCTGTGAAAGCTCGGCGATTTTGGCATCGAGCTGGATGTTGGCCTGACGGAGCTTTTCCTGGGCTGCCTGGAGATTGTCGAGCATATTATTAAAGGCATCGGCGAGCTTTTCGTATTCATCGCGGGTCTGGATAGAGCTTCTGATGTCGAGATTGCCCTCAGCGACGTTGGCGGCGAGGGCCCGCAATTGCCGTATAGGTCGCAGGATTACGCGCTGGGTTATCATATAGAATGCAATGATTGCGCCTGTGCCGCCGATGAAACCAGCAACTATAATCGAGAAGAGGTTCAAAAAAACTATTTTGCCAAGTTCGCTGCCGAAACCACCGGATTGGATTACCACCGCACCGATTGGCTCATTGAGGGTAAATGCGCCGGCTGAACCCTGAGGATTGTGGCAGCTTATACAGCTATCAGATGCACGGAAGATTTTTATGTAGGTGCTTTGCAGCGTCCCATCTTTTTTGGTCAGGAGGATGTCATCTCTGTCTTGCTCTTTTTTTAAGGTTTCAATTGTTGTTTTCTGCTGTTCGGTTAGATGAGTCAGTTTTTCCTGACCATTTTTTGCGAAGCGAACCCATCGTAATTCCGGGTTATTGACATCCATTACTGTCCCTGCAGCGTTCAGAGCCGGCAGAGTCGATTCACCAGTATCTTTCAATTGAAAGTGCAGGCGCGACAGGACTGCCAAGGCCTTTGCCTTGTTGGAGTCGAGCAGGCCCTTTTTTGTGAGCTTGCCCATCCAGATATAGGGCAGCAGCAGTGCGATTATGAGAGTAAAAGCCACTGCTATTCCGAACGCCAGGCGGCATTTTTCTGCCAGTGACAGTGGCCACAGCCGCAGACGTTCTAAGCATTTCAGTAAAGTCGGTACTAAATTCAATCGCATACAATTGTGACTCGTTACTCGTCCCGCCTCCGCCCCAAAAGGTCGGGGCTATGGCGGGCAAGTGAGTCGAACCCGCCGTAAAACGGCGGGCTAACTATTACGACCAACGACTATCGACTGACGACCAATAAGCCATTTAACTATCTTAATGGCGCGGTTATTTGTCAGCCTCGGTCTGGAGCTGCTGGTTCAACAGGCCGATATGCTTCATTTTAGCCCTTATGATGACCTCGACTTTGTCTTTGTCCTGTTGTTTTGGGACGGCGGCCTTTAGGCCCAGGAAAAATGTCAAGGATTCCTTTTCCAGTTCGACGGCTGTTTTGAGGATGCACTGGCAACTTTCATCACCGCTGAGGCTGCTACAGGCATCTTGTTTGACGTTGAAGACATGCTCGTCAGCCATTGCCTGCAGGTAGAGTGCATCCTGATTGTCGGGGTCGAAAGCTGTGGGCGGACATTCTCGCTCGGAGAGACTTTTGCGGATAGCAGCGAAGGCATCGGCGTGTTTTTCCTCGCGGTCGGCAAGCTCAAGCAGGACTTTGCGTGTCTTTGGGTCATCAAAGCTCTTTATGACGTTACGATAGAATGCTGCTCCTTTGCGTTCGATTTGCTCTGCCATTTGAAAGATTTCGCAAACATTAAAGGTAAAGGCCATTGAAACTACCCTTTCAATTACAATGTTTAATATAAGCTACTTTTGGTTGTCAGTTTGCTGTGCTGCTGCGTGAGAGTGTTTTTGCGTTCGCAGATTCAGCTCATCGAGCTGCTTCTGGTCAACTTCGCTGGGGGCATCGGTCAGGAGGCACTGGCCGCTCTGGGTCTTTGGAAAAGCAATGACGTCTCTTATGTTATCCGTGCCGACAAGCAGCATAATAAGTCTATCGAGACCAAATGCGATTCCACCGTGAGGCGGTGCGCCATATTCAAGGGCCTTGAGGAAGAAACCGAACCGCAACTGTGCCTGCTCTCTGGTTATATTGAGCAGGTCGAAGACTTTCTGCTGAACGTTTGGGTTGTGGATACGGATGCTGCCGCCGCCGATTTCACTGCCGTTGACGACGATGTCGTAGGCCTGTGAGCGGATGTTGGCGGGGTCGGTGTCGAGCTTTGGTAAATCCTCTTTGAGCGGTGCAGTGAAGGGATGGTGGACGGAGTCGTATCGTTTTTCGTTCTCGTTCCACTCGAATAGCGGAAAATCAACGACCCAGAGAAACTCAAAGGTTTTTTCATCGTGGAGCTTCAGATTGCGTGCGATATTGCAACGTAAAGGGGCCAGGGCTTTGTTGGCGGCCGGCTCTTTATCAGCGATAAGCAGAATCATATCACCATCTTTTGCTGTGAAGCGTTCGATTATCTGCTGCTGCAATTGGGGGCTAAAGAATTTGGCGACACCGCCGGCGAGCGTGAGGCTGCCATTTTCGTTTTTGACCTTGCACCAGACAAGTCCTTTGGCGCCGTAGTCGGCGACAAAACTCGTGAGCGTTTTTTCGATATCGCTTCTGGAATACTTTTCGCCCGGTGCACAAATGCCTTTGACTATGCCGCCAGATTCGATAGTCGATGTAAAAACGTTGAAGGTGCTTTGCTTTGCGATGTCGGAAATATCTTTTAACTTCATATCGAAGCGCAGGTCGGGTCTATCAGTGCCATAGTCAGCCATTGCCTGCTGGTAAGATAGTCGCCGCATCGGTATCGTGACATCGACGCCGAGGATTTGTTTCCAAATTTTTGCTATGAGGATTTCGTGGACGCCGATGACATCATTAGAATCGACGAAGCTCATCTCGACGTCGATTTGAGTGAATTCGGCCTGGCGGTCGGCACGCGGGTCCTCATCGCGGAAACAGCGGACAATCTGGAAGTATTTGTCGATGGAGCTAACCATCAGGATTTGCTTAAATAATTGCGGCGATTGAGGCAGGGCGTAGAAACAATTTTGGTGTAGTCTGCTTGGCACGAGGAAATCGCGGGCACCTTCCGGGGTGCTTTTGGCGAGAATAGGGGTTTCGATTTCCCAGAAGCCCAACTGGTCGAAATAATCTCTCGCAAGTTTTGTTACTCGATGTCGGGTATGCAGAATCTTTTGCATTTGTGGGCGGCGCAGGTCTATGTATCTACTGGTAAGACGAGTCTCCTCGCCTGTTTTTTCGGCAGTATCGATTTCAAAAGGAGGAGTTTTTGCGGAGTTAAGGATTTCAAACTGCTGGACGAGAACCTCAATTTGGCCTGTCGGCAGCTTTGGATTTTCCATACCTTCGCTTCTGGGTTGCACGATTCCTCCGGCTGCTATTACCCATTCACAGCGGACGGTTCTGGCCAGTTTGTGGGCCTCAGGCTGGGTTTCGGGATTGAAGACAAGCTGAGTCAAGCCTTCTCTATCGCGGAGGTCAACAAAGACCAGATTTCCGTGGTCGCGGTAGGAGTGGACCCAGCCTGCCAGGGTTACCTTTTTTCCGGCATCTTCCAGCCGCAATTGGCCGCATGTATGTGTTCTTTTCAACATCGTAACATCTCTCTAAATTCACATTTTTATTGACCGAATAGAATAACTAATCATTGAATTTTCACCATTAAGATAGTCGAATAGTGCAGTTTCGTCAATAATTGTTTTGGTATCTGGTCGATTGATGAGCGGCCAGGTCTATCAGGTCGGTGATAGGACTATACCTGTTGGTTAGAAAGCTGATGATTTTTACGCTTGCTTCTGGGTTTCATCCGCTCAAAACGCTGAAGGAATAAAAAGTACAATCCCGGCCCGAAAGCCACCGCCATAATCACCAGACCCGCTGCTATACCAAGGTAAGTGACCCCTGGCGCAGAGCATTCATCCCTGCGTCTGACAATGATATGACTCGGCACCGCCACCAGCAGTTCGACAATACTTCCGCGAATAAGCCAGGTCGTAATACGCTGGAATAAAGTCTTGGCCTCAACATCCCGGTAAAACCGATAAAAGACAAACAGCCAGACAATCCAGCAGAATATCACAAATGCTAAACTGGCCCAGTTGAAATAGTCGCTGAGAATATCATCACCCCAGATGGCCATCAGTATCGACCATACCACGCCCAGAACGAGGATGGACAATAATAGCGCCGCCGTTACTATGGGGACCCAAATCAGCCGCTGTGGCTTTGGCGCCTCTGCAGTTGTCTTTACCGGAAACAACAGCATCAATGCCTGTATCGCCGTTATGACTCCACAAAACAGCCAAAACTGCCAGGCTGTATAAAGTAAGAGAACGCTTGAATCGACGAAAGTTATCATTGTAACCAAAGGCACAAAGATAATCACCACCAGGGATATATAAAGCAGAACCGTGATAAATGCCCATTTTGCCATTTGGCATCTTTCTTTCTTATTTGGAGGTTCTCAGGTATAAAGTACCTCTTGACAATTTATTTCACCGAACCGCTATTTCATATATTTCAGGATAGTCGAATAGGGCTGTTTCGTCAACGGTAGGTTTTTGAGATTTGGCTTTAGAAGTGTAAAACTTGAAGCGAGAAACAAAAAGCCCGCCGTCATTGCGAGCGAGGCAAAGCTGAGTGTGGCAATCTCTCTGCTGCGAAAATTTGGGATTGCTTCGTCCCCGCTCCTGTCTTCCGACAGGAAGACGCGGGGGCTCGCAATGACAAAAAAACGCCGTTTCGCCCCCGTGAACGTTTACCTATTTTTGTTTGATTCTTTGAGAAGGTTGCGGAGGTAGATGTGCTCGTCGCCTGTCCAGGGTTTTGTGCAGATGTCGATGTCGCCATCGCCGTCAACATCGGCAGCCTTTGCTTCGTGGCAGTGTTTGTCGGCGATGATTTCGTGGATTATCCAGGCACCGCCTTTGCCGTCTTTATTTTCCCATATAAAAGATTTCCTTGTTCCTTCGGTGAATGGGCCTCCACCAGAATAGATATCGAGGTCACCATCGTTATCGAAGTCTGCCAGTGCAAGTGAGTGGAAGTCCTGGCCTGTTTTGTCGGCGATTATGTGCCTTGTCCAGAGCTGTCCTTTGCGGTCAGTGTTTTCGTGCCAGGCCAGACGTCCGCTTACGCAGTCGCCTTCGGCCTGGACGATGTCGATGTCACCATCTTTATCAAGGTCAACAACGTGCGTTTTTGTCATAAACGGGTATCTTGCATCAGCTTGGCCGAAATCAATGTTTTTATGCTCTATCCATTTTGTCCCTTTGCCGTCCTGGTTCTCGAACCAGACATTGGAGCGGACGATGTCGGTGTCACCATCGCCGTCGATGTCACCTGCGCCTGCGGGGTCGATTCCGCCGTGGACTGCATTGCCGATTTTGTATTCTATCCATTTTTGGGTTGGGTCGGCAGGGATTTTGTACCAGAATAGGCCGCTTCTATCGCTCATTGCTACTATGTCAAGCTTTTTGTCGCCGTCGATGTCGGCGGCGATGTTATCGTGCGAATTTGGGATAATACCATTGAGACATTTTATAAACTGCTGCTGGCGAGGGTTGCCGGGGTTACGATACCAGGTGCCGCCTGAGACCTGGTCAATCCAGCCGTCACCATCTACGTCAAAAGCAGTGCCGCCGACTTCAGTGAGAACGTTTTGGCCGAGCAGGTGTCTTGTCCAGTTGTCGGGGCTTTTGTATTCGAACCACCATATATCACCAGCGTTGCAGCCGACAACCCAGTCGAGGTCGCCGTCTTTGTCGATGTCCACTAAGGATGTCTGTCCCATCTGGTTGCCGATTTTATCTATCAAGTGATATTGAAATTTTGGGAATTCTGCATAGGCCGACAGGCAAGGGAGGAGAGTTGACAGAACGATAGCAGTCAGGCGTATAGTTTTTTGCAAATTACAGGAAAGCATATTAAGCTCCTTTTAACTAAACAAAATAAGTTTAGTTGCGAATATAGTCGTTTTATAGTTAGTTTGCAAGATTGTTGCAGTTTTTAATTACCTGATATAGTAGCCGGAGACTTTCCATTTGCCATCTTTATCCAGCATAGGGGTTACAGTTTCAACAGCGGACTTTTTGTTTTCGAAACTGCTGTCGTATTGAATTATGACGTACTGGCCATCTGGTGCTCCTGGGGCCGATGTAGTGTAATGTGTGAAGATGAGTTTTCGCGAGACGATTTTACCGAGGGGTTCTCTAAACGCCTGGAGCGATTGTTGCCAGTCGTCTTTTTTGACGGCATTCTGGAAGAATCCTGCTGCCTGCTGCCAGCTCTGGTCGTATTGTTCGGTATCGACAAGCTCCAGCCAGTCGGCTGCTGCTTCCGTAGCTAATTTTTCTGCCTGGGGGTTGCCCTGAGACGGCGTTTTCTCTTTGTGCTTACAGCCACTTGGGATGGCAGTAAGTATCAGCAGGGTTGCCAGTGTTATGTGGAGGAATTTTTTCATTTCAATATCCTTATCATTAAATTTTTGTGTTTGGCGGGCTAAGCATAAGCAGCGATAAAAATCTGGCCATCCTTTCTATGGTAACGACGTCAAAAAAACCATTCACAGCCATAAGTAGGTATGGTTGTGCTTTGGAAAAAACAATCGTTACCATAATCGAAAGGATGGCCGATAAAAAGCACTTTACCACAGACTGATTCTATTACCTGTCGGTTTGATTCTGATGGCTCAAAAAACCGCTGAAACATCAAGGCAATTCATTTGAGCAGCAGTAAAGCACTAACCGTCATCTACCCCGATTTATCGAGGGCGCAAAGTTTTTTCTATTTTGTATTACTTACTTTGGTGCGGTTGGCGCCGGTTTCGCTGCTTTGTTAGGTTCGGCAGGTTGTTTTTTGGCCTTGCAGCCACCCAGAAGTAGTACCGTTGTGAGCAGGATTGTTAAAATCGCACAAATTAGTTTTTTCATTTTTAAGCCCTTTCATTAAAAAGCCCCCGCCTTGAGCGGGTTAAATCTAAAACTATCAGACACACAAAAAGTCGAATATAAAAAACTATTATGACAATTCCGCATAACTATGAAAGCAAAATCACAGCAAAAGGCAAGCAAAAAATTTGCACGGAAAAACCGTGGGACGGTTAGATGTCATAACTGAATGTAAGATACCGGATATATTCTGTTTACGAAATTGTCGGGCATCGAACTTCTGTGCGCTGAACTCGTAGTAGATTTTAGCGAAACCACGGGCTGGGGTTTATAGACTCCTCTTTCCTCTCTCCCGACCCCAGCCCAATTTTTTACGGCTTTTTTTGAAATATGCTTAAAGGCAATTTATCTTCGTTTGTCATATAACAAAAATTGCCTAATTGGAGCATAATCAATCAGAAGTCAGGGGATAGAAATCAGCGGGCAGGGGATTGGGCTGACCGGCTGAAGGGTGGGTTGGAACTGTATTGGCCACAGGATTATAACCGATTTTCTGAGCAGATGCAGGATAAGGCGTTTGAGCGGGCTGCGATGCGGTTTAAATAATTGGCTAAAAAAAGGTGAACTTTTATAGGCCTGTAGCGTATGGGTTACTAATGGATTATGGGCTGAGGTTCCAAAAGTTCCCTCCGTTCCTCCTGACCTCAGCCCTTTTTATTTTGCGCTTTTATGTTGATATTTGCTGGGCGGGGTCTGTTGGTGAGCTACAACCAATAAATGCAGCTGCGGTAAAGACTTGCAGTCTTATAATTGCAGGAAACCAGAATACCCATCGATTTTGAGGATATTGCCTGCAAGAGGAGCCAGGCAGGGGCGAGTAGAAAAAATTTTTTATTTTGCAGGAAAAAAATGTGGCGGTCAGGATAAAAATATATAAAATTATTCTTGACAATAGACGCGATTAAGAGTAATATAATATTACCAACCTCGAGGGTAGGTTTTATTGAATTAGCATTAGCCGGGGTTGAACAATTTTTGCTAACAATTAGTATTGCTTTTTAGAGGCTTTTTAGTATATTTGAATTAGCCAACGACAGGGCTGAGGCTTATCTCGCTTTTCCTCTCCCTCCGCACCTCAGCCCTGTTCTTTTTTTGCGCTCATAGCGTTCAGACTTTCTGCTGCGGGCTTTTTGCTCATCAAATTATATTATCGGGCGAAAACCGACAAGCTTGAGTGGGAAATAGAGAATTTAGAAGACAAAATGCAAAATCTAGTAGTTTTACAGATAGGGAATAGCTAAAAGTTTAAAAATTAGTCTGCACCCGCAGTCTCGGAGTCTTGCGGATAAAGGTGTAAGACACTGGAATACCTGACTGCTGCTCTATACGAAATGCGAGATACGAGTGACGAACTACAGTCGTTTAATATTCGTTGTTTAGGAATTTGATTAGCTCTTCGGGGACAAAGTCGTTGGCAAAGGTGAGGATGTCGTTCACTTCGGCTTTAGTCAGGTCGGCCTTGATTTGTTGATTATTAATATCCACATTTACTACTATGCCGAATTTCATATCCTGGGCAGGCAGATTTTCGCTAATCGAGGCAGTCCGTGTTACATAGGTCGGCCGGATTTCAAGATTGACGTTCTTTCCTTCTCTGGGCATCTCGAGAATGATGCGAATGCTTTTTGCCTCATCCCGCCAAAGCTCATTTTTCAGGATGCTGGTTACTATTTCGAGCGAGTTTAACTGGCCTGTGTCGAAGACAAGCTCGTGGACTACGCCGACCCGCAGGACTTTTTTGTCTGCGAATCTTGTGTGAAGCTCATCGAGGCTTCGGCGAAATATCTTGTCTTTGTCAGTGATGTCGATGTCGGTGGGCTGGTCGATAAATATACGCTGCGGAATAGTGATGACCGGGCCGCGAGGGGTCAGGACAAATGTAGGCATATCGAGGCGTTTGGCGCCTGCTAAAATGAAGACTTTTTGTATCTGCAGCAGGTTTGGGCCTGCCATAAGGGTTTCGAATACCTGCGGGAACTGCTCTATCAGCCAGTTGCAGTAGTCCTGCAGTTTTGTTTTGTCGTCCTTCGGCGAGAAGGCAGGCTGGATGTTCACGCCAAATTTCACTAAATGCTGTGATATGTGCTCTGTGTCGAATAGATAGTTCATTACTTTGGCACTCAATTACAAGACAGAGGTCATCGGCTTTCTGTCTCGGTATCCAAGATTTGTTTCAATTGAGCCTTCAATTCTGAAAGTTCTTTTTCAATTATATACCAGATAACCGATGTGCTTATTCCAAAATATTCGTGAGCGATTCTATTTCTGAGACCGACAATCCCTTTCTAATCAATCCGGCAATACTTTTGCCTTATGGTTTCTGTATATTGTTGGATGCTTCGCCGATTATTTCAAAGTTTCTTACGACCGCATCTATTGTTTTTCTATCCTTTTTGAAATTGTCGAGCTTCATATTTGCGGTATAGGCTTCTATCAGGTCGATGCTTTCCAGAACATCCTCTAAGAAAAGTCTCCAGCTCCTCTCAGACATAGCTTAAGCCTTCCATTATATATTTGTGTCTGTTAGGCTTAATAGCATCGGGGGTTAACAGGTCAACTTTGGCTCCGAGGATTTCTTCCAAGAAATCGGCGAGGTGAACAAAAAGAAGCCCGACGGGTTCTTCGAACTCAACTAAGATATCGACATCACTTTGGTCGGTTTGCTCGTTTTTTGTGTAAGAGCCGAAAATAGCTATGCTTTTAACCTTAAATTTTTGCTGCAATTGATGTCTGTGCAACTTGATTATTTCTTTAAATTCGTTCAGTTTTTTCATAGCATCAGCACGATATTAAAGAAAACACACCCGCATGTGCACGCCGAATTTGACTATGTGCTGCGATATGTGCTCTGTGTCGAATAGATAGTTCATTTTTTGCCGCCAAAATACAACAAAATCAGCAACCTTGAATAGTTTACAACAGCGACGACAATAAGTCAAAGAAAAGAAACGAAATGTCAGCAAAGCGACAATTTTAATTCTCCGGCGTCAGTAACGTCTTGATGTGGATTTGGGAGCGTGGGTGTAGTTAATAAAGAAGTAGCGCAGGGCGTCGATAGGATGGTCGTAGAGGCCGTCTTTTAGCGGCAGTTCGCCGCCGGCGGTGCTAAAATCGGGATAGTGATAGCACTGGAGGGCCTCAATCAAGCGCTGGCAGCGGGGTGAGATAACGAGAGTGCTGTGGCTGTCGCCGGAGCGGATAGCCCTGCGGATAAGCTCAATGCCTTCGAGGATAGAGCTTTTTCTAAAGCGCACAACTATGCCGAACTGTCGCAGTTCGCGGACTGTGCTTGTGCCTGTAACATCGTTGACGCTTGCACCAGCAGGGTCGCAGAAGGTGGCAGCGATTTTTTCTTCGCCGCCAGGCGTGCGTTTTTTTATTTCTGCGGCGTGGATGTCGATTGTGGCACGGCTGCGGACATACTCATCTATCAGGCGAACAAGACCATCATTATCGACCTGAATCCACAAGCATACGAACGGATTGACAAAACCAAAGTCCAGTGAGCGGTAGAGAGGCAAATTTGGGTCGTAATCGACAGGCTTTATATGAATGTCCGGGTCGAACTGGTCAAAGACGACATTTTCCAGCGAGGGTTTTTTACAGAGCATTTCTGCCTCGAAAGCTGCTCGGCTGGCGCGGCGCATCTGGGTGATACAATCGTCAATTTTAAGATAGCCTTTTGCCTGCCTGGCTTTGCCGCCGCAATCACTACACAGCGGACATTGTGAGCAAGTTCTGTCTGTGCACTTCTCAATCACCTCCCAGATGCACCATTTGAAAACGGGTGTACTTGACCGGGCGGAGGAGGAGACTGCTTTTTGCATCAGGCCATAAGGGCGGTGCATTGTGCTGATTAGCTCCATAGCAGCGACGAGATTTTCGGTGCTGTGGGTGGTGAATTTTGCGGCGGCGAAGACATCAGGGTCGAAAAGCTCGACCTCATCGCAGCGAAGTTTGTTAGTGTGCTGGCCGCGGACGCTGGTCGGCGATTGCGTGAGGACCTCGACCGATGAACCATTGATAAAGTGACATCTGGACTTGAGAGCAAGGCCTGCTAAAAAACCCTCGTAGCCGTGGGACAAAAAGCCGGTCAAGTATTCATACATTCTGGCGGATTGTTCGCCTGAGCCGCCGAGGATTCTTATTTTGCAGTTGGGTTTGAAAATGCAATCCAGCAATGTAGCGACAGCGGCGAGCTGGGTCTTGCCGCCTGAGCGATTGGCCCAGACGATTGCATCAGCGTTGTTCGTAGCTTGTCGCCCGTCACTCGTGGCCCGTAGATTGGGAAAATCTGCGGAGAAGCTGTGCCAGAGATAGTCCAAGGGACTGTTGTGGTCGGAGCAGATTTTTTTGTCAGGGACATCGATGCCGAGAAAGACCTTGACATAATTTTTCAAGTCGCGTTTAGATTTGGGCCGAGTCTGCCGAAGTTCATTGTATATGTAAGCAGCTTTTTCGATGGTTCCTGAAGTTTGTGGAAATAATTGCGTCATTTTTAACCCCCATTAAGAATTGTCGTTCGTCGCTCGTGGTTCGTGCCCCGTCGTCCGTCTTCTGTCCTCTGTTGTCCGTCAGTGTTCGTCCAGCCAGTGGAGTGTCATAATTGCGAAATCTTTGAGATTTACGATGCAGTCGCCGTTTATGTCACCGGCGACGATTGTTTCGCATACTGGCTCGCCAAAATATGATTTACTTGCCTCAGCAGTTCCGCCGTAAGCGCCCATATTTATAATACCGCCATTGGGAAATGGCTCAAGACCGATAGGACTTGCCGGGTCACCTGCATCAATGCAACGACTCGTTACATCGTCTTTTACCCAGCTTGCGCTGTTTGGGTCCCAACGTCCAGCCTGTGATTTCAAATGATAGTCGCCATTATTTGGGTCGGCAAAGCAGGGGTCGATGTCGGTGCAACTGAAGGAAGGAGTCGGCCATGTTGCTTGGGGGGAATTTCCCCAGATAATGCAGTTACGAATTGTGCCGTGACCATAAGCTACCACGCCGACGCCCTGGCTGAAGTTGTAGGCAATGGTGTTGTTTTCGATGAAGGCATCGCAATAACTTAGCGCGCCGGCGCTCTCACATCCGTCGGCATTATTGTCTGTGATGATGTTGTTTCTGATGAAGCCGTTACACTGGTAAAGCCCGCCGCCGCCTTGCCACCAACGAGCGTAGTTGTTAGTGATGATGTTCTTTTCAATTAAGCCGCCGCAGCGGGAGAGTCCGCCGCCGTCCCAGGCAAAGTTGCGGGTGATGATGTTGTCGCGGATTGTTGCGTGAGTATGATTGGTCTCTGAGCCGCCGCATATTCCACCACCGCCTTTAATAAGGTCGCTGTCTTGATAGCCGTTTTGAATTGTAAAACCTGATAGGACACAAGTTGCATTTTCTGTGCCGGCGAAGGTAACTACCGAGTCAAGATTATTCCCATCAATAATTGTCGCAGCAACCACATTCCAGTAATCGGGATTTATGCTTGTTAAAACAATGTTCTTTCCGCTAAAGTTGATATCTTCCACGTATATGCCAGGCTGGACGATAATTGTATCGCCGTCATTGGCATCGTCGATAGCCGCCTGGATATTGTTAAAATCCCCCGGCCTATCGTCATCGACATAACTGATTTTGCCTGCTGAGGTTAGAGGCAGTGCCGCCCATATCGCTACCAGTATCAGGCAGGTTTTTATATTCGTTGGTTTTGCCATTTTTCACCCTTTCAAAATATCTCGCCAACCGATATTTTATGAGTATTATAACACATTTGCAGCAATTTGTCCAGAAGTTTTGTATAGGAATTTCGATGTCGGTTTTCTACCTTCAGAGATTGCCACGCCCCCGCTCCTGTCTTCCGACAGGAATACGCAGGGGCTCGCAATGACAAAGACACGCCTGCAAAGATAAAATGCACCTCTGGCTAATCAACTATTAAGTGCCGTTCGGTGGTGAGTTGCAGGGTTATTGTGATGCCATTTTGAAGTTGTTTGCCGGTGTAGGTTGCCTTTGAGCCGGAGGAGAGGTCGGTAACGGTGTAAGTTTTTTCAGGCCGAACAGCGAACCATTCGGGGAACTGATTGATTCTTGGCCAATCGAGGGGCAGATTCATAATCGTTTTGTGGCGGGAACTATCGAAGACGAGTTTTCCCTCCCAGGGTTTTTGTGAGCAGAGAACTATCTTAAGACAATTGCTATCGCCAATTGCACCGAAGATGACATCTTCACGCCAGGGCTGGATAGTTACCCCTTTTGTTTTCCAGAAGCAATACATAATTGTTGTGCGGGCGAAGTTGCCATCGCCGTGCCAGCCCTCGATGATGCCGTCTTCTCTCTGGATATTCCACATCACCTTTATCTCGCTATCGAGCCATTGTGTGACAGAGGGGATTGGTTCTCGGTTATATAAATTAAGAGCACTCTCAATTGAATCGGCATAACCATCGGCGCTGGTGCCTTCCCAAGGGTAGTTTCTGTAGTATTCGTTGAGATTTGATAGGGCCTTGCGGACGGCGTTGCGATAGATTTCAGTTTTGTCGATTAGATAAACGGTGTAGAATCCGTTATCGTTGTAGCCCCAGGTGTCGCAGAGGGCTTTATCGTGTTCGCCCGTCTGCGGATTGAACCAGTTATAAAATAGGCCGTGTTCATTGCAGCCGGCCTCCAGGATGCGGTCTAACATTTCGTGGACGGGTTTTTCGTAGGCGGTTTTTTTATCCGGCTGGGCGAAGGAAACGGTGGCGTAAAGCTCACACAGGCCTGAGACGATTTCGCAGCCGTGGTCACGCAGCCGAAGCATTGTTCCATTTCTTGTGGGGTGTTGCTGGTCCAATAGATAATAGTCGCCCAGGCGGATGGCCCAATCCAGATATTTTTTGTCGCCTTTCATCCAGTAGATTCGCGAGAGCGTTTGGAGCATCTCGCCGTTGACCTCCTGGCTATTGGAGATGATTTTGCCGAATTTGGTGTCGATAGGGGCATTTTGCCAGATATCGTCGAGGATGCCGAGCATACGGTCGCACCAGGGGCTTGGCCCCAGCCATTCGGTTAGGGGCAATAGGCCATCTTTGACGTATTCGGCTGAGCCGAAAATGATGCGAGATAAATCAATTTGGTCATACTGAAAGGTGCGCTTTGAAAATGAGTATGTGTCAGGCAGATTTCCGACCCGGCTTGTCAACTTTGTCTCGGTTTTGAGGATGTCGAGCATTCTGCCTTCAAAAAGCGAGCGGTCAGTGATGGCGGCGGTGAGGACCATAAATGGATAATTGTCGGCTGCGCTATCCTGGGCGTTCCATATATCCTTATCCTGAGAGAGATTTCGTGGGATAAGGCCTGTATTTGGGTCAGCATAAGCAAGCCAGCCGGCCACAAACTTTTTGCAGCGGACGAAGCCCTCATTTGCCGCCCTGCCATTTTCAAGAGCCTGTTGAAAGTCCTGTTCTTTCGCCACAGACCTGTCCTGAGCGAAGTCGAAGGAGGAGGCACAGAGAAAGACAACTACCAGTGCCCTTGCAAGAAAACTGTTTATTTTACGGATTGGTTTGAGACTACCGTTCATTGAGGTTTGTTCTCCTTAAATAGATACTCGAACACATCATCGGATAGTTGCATTGTAAAGACTGTATTTGCATCCTGCGGTCCTTTAGTTTCGTAGATTAGTTTTTGCCAGGGTGTTTTAGTGTTTATGCCGTGCCAGCCGACAAAGAACGCTGCTTTGTAAAGAGGTGGTGCGAAGAATTTTGCTACTCCATTTGGGTCTGTTATCCGCCTTTGGCCGAACCACTTCAGCCCGTCGGCGGTTCCGTGGGTGACAGCCAGACCCTCGACAGGATTACCTTCCGAGTCGATAACCTTAACATAAATCGGTATTTCCGGTGGAATTAATATTGGAGGGATTTTTATTCGGCCAAGGTCAACGATTTGGCCTTGAGAAGCAAAAATTTGTTCTGTGAAATCTGCGAAAATCGGAGACCATTTACCTTGATTAAACTGCACTATTTGTAAAGTCAATTGCACGTTTAATCCTGCGGGTATATAAATTGAGTGAAGCGTATTAGGTTCACGTCTAAGCTCTTTTTGGAAGAATGGATTCATCGGTTTCTTGCGAAATTCAAAGAATTCCTTCGCCCAGTCTGGCTGGTTATCTTGTGACACGTACCAGTAGAAGTTGAGCCGACAATCTTTTTGCTCTACATAAGGCTCAAAAATTACCTTTGCAGCGGGGTATAACCTTATGGTAGGCAGTTCGACGTGGATATTTTGGTCAGTTTCAGAGGGCTTGTATGCATCCAACATGTACAGAATAGCGAGATAATTTTCATAAAAGGCCATCAGGTACTGGCACGTGAACACAGTATCCCAATAGGGACTTTGGCCTGACTTTACGATATGATTGAATTTTTCGGTGTGGTCAATAATAATTTCAAACTGCCCGTTAGGGCCAGTTCGAGCAATCCGGTTGAAAGGAACGACTTGTCGAATTGGCTCAAGAGCAGGGTCATCCAGCGGTGGGTTGACTTCGAGCCGATTGAGCTGCTGCCACTGGTCAGGTGTAATTGTGGAAAAGTCTGCTTCATAGAAACCTGCGCCAATTATAAAGACGCCAGGCATTGGCTGGCCGGTGATACCTTGGATGACCTGACCGCTATAGAAGATGTCTGTTTTTGGTGGCTTGGCCTTGAAAACTATCTGCTGTGGACTTTCAGCAGTTACCTCTATCGGGGCGAATTCGGGTTTATCTATTAATACGTGGTATGTCCCGAGTGGGAGCATTTTACCATTTCTTACGTCGGTGTATTTGATTGAGAAGGATTCTCCATCCCTGCGCTCGATATAGATAAAAATATCTTTTAGCAGTTTGTAGTCGGTAATTGGGCCGTTGGCATCTTCAAATGCGAAGGTTCTAAAGTATCCGCCTCTCTCAAGGGTGATAGTAGTTTCCTGGCCTACAGGCACAAGGCCCGACCAAGGCAGCATCTGCAAGATTTTCGGTGCCTCTACAACGACCTTATATTTTGCATTTGGCGGGATTGCGGTCCGTTCCGTGGTGCTTGTCTCGGCTGGCAGATGCATAGCGAATCTGCCTGACTGGTCTGCGATGACCGTAAATGGCATAAAGTTAGATGCCCTTATTGTGCCGCCGCCGAGGGTGTGTGCTTCATAACAATTGATGACCGCTCCGGGGACGGGCTTGCCTTTGTCGTTGAGGATAACTCCCCAGATGGAGCGTTCATCCGGTTTTGTGCCGGTCTTTACCAGTGGGATTTGGAAGGTTTTATCACGGCTGCGCAGGTGAGGTGGAATCGTGTCTTGAGGGGAAGGCTTGAACGGTTGGTCCATGTTGAATGCGGCGATGCCATAATCCGGGTGCGAGATGATAAGAAACAACTGTTTGGGTTCTTCTTGTATGTCGGAGGCGTTCAATAGGCCGGCATCATCAAGTGTGACTGTTTTGATTTTTACCTTTGTTAGATTATCATAATCGCTCAAGAAAATAGTAACAACCGCACGTGGGATTGGATTGCCGAGGGCATCAACAAATGTCCACCAAGCAGTTGTCTTGTATGGCGGTTTATATGTAGGATATTCGAGGCGCCTTTGAAAGGGACAGACACGAATTTTATCGCCTAAAGATTGTTTTATGGCTATGTCTGTTTGGTCGTCCGGGAGTATTACGACGGCTGCAGACCTCCCAAGTTCTTGTATAGAAGGGTCATTAGGGTCGAAGATTAGCAATCGTTTCTTTAAGTGAATGGTGAATTTCTTAAATTCCTCAACTTGTTCAAGCATCATCTTTGCCTGTTTAAATGTGTAGGGTTCAAAGCGCCAATGGTCATAGATACGGACAACGACATCTTTGCCTTCCAGTATATCTTCTGGTTGAAGCTGGTTCGGCTCGGATACACTAACGGCTGGTTTGATTAAACGACCATCTGGTCGCCTCGGCCACTGCGGCGAGATGGATGGTCTGGAGAAAACGACCTCGAACAGTTCTGATTGCTTGATACCTGAGTCATACGTGATTATCTCGATGAATATTTTATTAGTTTCTTTATCTTTGAACAATTCAAAATCAGGTTGTTGAGAGAAATTTGGCATTCGGTAGTCAAGATAATGCTCCTTATCATCGAATAGGGCAATAAAGAGTTGCTTGCCGGAGACTGCCGAATAAATAGTGTATTGCAACTGACTGAATTTCTCTGTAAAAGTGATGTGGCTTTCTTTTATAGGTTTCTGTGGCGGAGCATCACGTAAAGGATAGTCATCAAGAACAATGCGGTTCGATATCAAGGTCTTCCAGTAATTGAAAATTTTTTTGTTTTCCCCGACTGCTGTTTCGATAGGTTTAACAACGTTGCTTTTGGGTCGTTGAGATGAGATGGATGGTCTGGAGAAAAAGACCTCAAATAGTTGTGTTTTCTGATTAGCTGGGTCATATTTGAGTATTTCTTTTATAAACACTTTATTAGTTTCTTCGTCTTTGAACAATTCAAAATCTGGCTGTTGTAGAAAATTACGGATGTAGTAATCAAGAAAATGACCGTCATCGTCGAATAAAGCAACAATCAGTTGTTTGCCGGAAACAGCCGCATAAATGGTGTATTGCAACTGGCTGGATCTTTCACTAAAAGTGACCTGATCTTCTTTCGCAGGCATCTCTGGAGGGGAGTCTGGTGAAGTATGGTCGTTAAGCACGTATGGGTGTGAAATGAGGGGCTTCCAATAGTTGAAGGATTTCTTCGTTTCTTCTGCTCGGCTTTCAATAAGTCGAGAATTGTTCGATTCTTCAGTTGAGACAGGGTAGGTGACTATGGCCGTGAGGGCTATAGCAACTAAAAACGACAGTTTGGTTGTGCGTCTTTCCATAATCTCGCCACCTTTCGGGGCAACATTATAGCGGGTGGGGGCGAGGGTGTCAAATATTTTCGTCTCTCGTATCTGGTATTTCGCAGTTCGTATAACCCGGTGTAAAACGCCGGGCTAAATACTAACGACTTTTGACCAACGACCACTAACTTCGCCAGGGGCGGGAGCGCTTGAGGTCGGAAAGGATTTTTTTTGCGATGGAAACGTCCTCGGCGATTTCAAAGTCAAACATCCCAACGAGTATGT
>CAYWXK010000050.1:0-25930 GCA_964462515.1 uncultured Pirellulales bacterium | reverse complement strand
CGAAAGCTGTGAGTGCTTCGTTGAATTGAGATGTCTTTTCGCAGTTATACTGGAACTCGTACATACTTCCAGTTCCAAATGGAGGCCCTTCCCACCAGCCAAAACGAGTCGCCAGGTTCGCCATCTCCACGCAACCGGAGGGCCAGCCGCGGTCTTCAATTCGTTCGCTGCCCCCAAAAATAATGAGCGGCATCGCAACATCCGAAAGTAGTACGATGACACCCAGAATTCCCAGAAAGCTGACTATCTTACCCTTACTGTTCATAGTCTGATCCTTTCCTTTGTTTTGTTGATGCTTCTTCTCGTGTTCCGTGATACGTTCTTACCGTATATCCGAATGTCCGTTTACTTCGCGGCTCTAAGTTTAGCTTAAACCTCGCGCGCGTAACATCATACTTCTCATACGAAATATCTTTCTGGTCAAAATTCATCTGCCAGTAAACAGTTCCAAAGCCGCGGGTAATTTCAACCTCTATTGAGAGTGTTCTGGTATTTGTAACCTCTATCTGCCAGGTTTGCACCTCGTCCCAGCCGGACACATTACCTTTTGAGTCAAACAGGTATTTCTCTGTCTTAAAGTCCATCAGCTTCGGCTCAACAGTAACAAGCCGGGCAGGGCCGAGATTTAACTCAACCTCTTCATTAACAGGAATATATTTAATGCCTGTGCCGCCTACGTATGATAGATACCCCAAATCATCGGCCTGGCTGTATATTTTTACATCGCCATTTGGAATCGGCGTCTGGCCAAGATTGTGTTTTTCATCGTTTGTAAATGCAACGAACCTTATCGTCTCCGTCCCCCATCGCTCCTCATCGTATTTGTATAAGCTCTTTACCGTGATATCATTTACCTCGAAGGATAATAACCGCTTACCCCACGTATTTAGAATAGTCTCCGTGCCCTCAATCGTGTAGAGGAAGTATTCGCTCAGTCCTTCCTTCTTTATCTCCTTAGGTCCAAGCGGCTCATACGCATCAAGAGCAACACCTGTTCCCAACATCTTCCCTAATAAATCGGCGTCTTTTTTATTTTCATCCTCATACCAATATCTGGCAAGGCCGCCATAATCGCCGTCGACGCCGTGCATACGCAGAGGGGCTCCGTACGGATACTGTCTTTTCGCCAACTCTGCAATATCGTCTAAGAGGTGTACTTGTCCTACGATAACCCGCGTTTGGGCATTCTCGTAATCTTCGCCGCTATTATTGTCAACTCGCACATAGCCCTCTAAACGCATCATCTTTTCATCTTTTGCGAGCGTCCCCATATAGAATGCCCGCCAGGCCAGGCCGCTTGTAAAATACGTTATCTCAAACGCCACCTTGCCATCGACCTGCGAGTAGATAAGCCACTGACCAACCTGCTGAACCCTTGCAGGAAACACCAACTGCTCGATAGTAATTTTATCCTTTTGCTCCAATGGCTCTAAAGTAAGCGAGGTTGGGTCAATCAGCGTATTTGCCCAGGCAAGCTGCAGCCAGTTCCAGCCTTTCTTTAATGTAAGATTGCGTCTCTCACGCACTAATGTCAGGTCGGCGGGATTATAGATAGTAAGCTGAACCTTATCACGGGAGGGCAATGTTACCAGGTCGATTTTTGCCTGTGCATTAAGGCTCATTACCAGGATTATGAATATTAACGCACGTTTCATTCAGCAGTCTCTTTTATCAAGTAGGGCTAATTTTTTGGCTTTGAAGCCCTTGTTACGTCTTCCTGTCTTACGCCGTGATAGGTCGTCAGAACATATTCAAACTTTTTAGCCGACCTCGGCTCTAAAGTAAGGGTGAATTTAACCGTATCTACGTCCACTTTCTCAAACTGGCCAAAGTCGCCGGTTTTCTCCAGCGTCCAGTATGGCGTGTTAAAGTTACGCTGAATCTCAATTTTTGCAGGGATTTCGCGGGTATTTTTAACCTCAATTCTGAACGTCCGAATCTCATCCCAGCCGGAGACATCGCGGTCTCTGTCGAATCGGTAATTGTCCGTCTTAAAATCCATAAGTTTGGATTCGACAACAACATCGCCTACAGGGCCAAGATTTAGCTCAACATCCTCATTGACAGGGATATACTTGAAAGCAGATTGCCCTACATAAGATAGTTGGCCTTTGTTATCAACGCTTCGATAGACCTTAAGTGTGCCGCCGGGTATAGGGGTATCGCCAAGCTTATGGTCTTTGTCGTTTTTGAAATTAAGGAATCTAAATGCAGCAGGGCCGTATCTTTCCTCCTCATATTTATAGAGATTCACAACCGGCACTTCGCTTGTATCGAAACTTTGCAGCCGTTTCGACCAGCCGTTGGGAATTGTTTCCGTGCCTTCGATTGTATAAAGGAAATACTCACTTAAGCCTTCTTTCTCAACTGCCTTGGGCTTCATTGATAGGCGGGCGGCTGGTGGCTCCGCACCGGCGACTATGCTACGTAATGAATCTGCTCTGCGAGCTCTAAATTCTCGGTCCGCCGCCACGGCTTCCCCTGGCCTACCGTAAGGATATTGCCTGCGAGCAAGCTCAGCTATTTGGTCAAGTATATGCACCTGGCCGACGATAAGGCGGGTCTGGGCGTTCTCATAATCCTCGCCGCTATTGTTTGCAACAACTACGTAGCCCTGCAGACGCATTGTCTTCTCATCTTCGGTGAGTGTCCCCATATAAAATGCCCGCCAGGATAATCCACTTGTCAGATACGAAATCTCGACAGGCACTTTACCCGATACGCCGCTTTCGATGTTCCACAATCCAAGATTTTGCACCCTTGGCGGATAGGTCAAATCAGAGATGTCTATTTTATCTGCGTTGGCCTTAGCTAACATCTCAAGACTGGTCGGGTCAATAAGAGTATTTGCCCAGGAGAATTGGAGCTTGTTTTTGCCTTCTTTTAGAGTCAAGGCACGGCTTTCGCGCACCAAAGTCATATCTGCCGAATTATAAATTGTAAGCTGCACGGTATCCCGCGTCGGCAGCGTTACTAAATCGACCTTGGCCTGCGAAATGGAGCTTATTGCAACGACCACAATTAAACTTAACATTTTGAGTTTCATTTTGTAACGCCCTTTCTCATCAGTTCTGTCAGTGCCTGTTCTCGCTCGCCGTGATATGTCCTTACTGTGTATTCAAATGTGCGTTTGCTTCGAGGCTCGAGCTTTAGCTTAAACCTCGCGTGCGTAACATCATACTTTTCGAATGAAATATCCTTCTGGTCGAACTTCATTTGCCAATACGCAGTCCCAAAGCCGCGGGTAATTTCAATCTCTATCGCAAGTGTTCTGGTATTTGTAACCTCTATCTGCCACGTTTGCACCTCATCCCAGCCGGATATATTGCCTTTGGAGTCAAACAGGTAATTCTCTGTCTTAAAGTCCATCAGCTTCGGCTCAACAGTAACTAACCTTGCGGGCCCGAGATTCAATTCAATTTCTTCATTTACGGGGATATATTTGATGCCTGTGCCGCCTACGTATGATAGATAACCCAAATCATCGGCTTGGCTGTATATCTTTACATCGCCATCAGGAATAGGCGTCTGGCCAAGATTGTGCTTTTCATCGTTTGTAAAGGCGACGAACCTTATCGTCTCTGTTCCCCATCGCTCCTCATCGTATTTATATAAGCTTTTTACCAGAATATCATTTACCTCAAATGATAGCAGCCGTTTGCCCCACTTATCCGAAATGGTCTCAGTGCCTTCAATCGTGTAAAGAAAGTATTCGCTCAGTCCTTCCTTCTTTATCTCCTTGCGTTCCAGTCCCATTTCAAGGTCACCAAGAACAACTGCAGCGGGCGCCTCAGTAGGTGCCAGAAAGGCAACATCGCCGCCGGGTGTCCCGCCTGGTTCGCCAAGGCCTTCTAATATCGGCCTGTTGTATGGATACTGCCTTTTCGCCAGCTCTGCAATCTGGTCTAACAAGTGCACCTGGCCGACGATGACTCGCGTTTGAGCATTCTCGTAATCGTCGCCGCTATTATTATTAACCCGCACATAGCCCTCTAATCGCATCGTCTTTTCGTCTTTTGCGAGCGTCCCCATATAGAACGCCCGCCAGGACAGGCCGCTTGTAAAATACGTTATCTCAAACGGCAACTGGCCGCTAATCTCCGAGCGGATGAGCCATCGGCCAAGCTCTCGCAATCTTGCAGGGAATACCAACTGTTCGATTCTGACTTTATCTTTCTGTTCCAGAGGCTCCAGGACGAGCGAAGTTGGGTCAATCAAGGTATTCGCCCACATAAATTGAAGCCAATTCCAGCCCTTCTTTAATGTAAGATTGCGTCTCTCACGCACTAATGTCAGGTCGGCGGAATTATAGATTGTAAGCTGGACGTTCTCGCGCCTCGGTAGTGTTACCAATTCTATCGCACTTGCCGGTGCAAAAGGCGGCTGCTCAGGAATTTCGCCTTCTGCAACGCCACCACCTCCAGCCCTCTTCAAACCTCCCCCTACTGCTGCTTTCTCTTTCGGCATTGCAAATGCAAACATTTTCGTTTCGACTGCGCTTTTATCTAAATCCCCCCCTGCCGTAGCATCCATCTTCTCTTCGAGTTGTATGCCCCCTGCTACTCCCCTGCTTTCTTGCCCGCTGTCCCGTCTTACACCGTTCGGCGCAAGCAAAGAGGGATGCTCTTTCGCAAATTCAGGTTTCTTTGCCTCTCTCTTTGATAGATTATCGACTAACAAAAATAGCGCTCCCATCACGAGCACCGCGGCAGCAGCACTAATCCAGGCATATTTTCTAAAGAAAAGGGTTCTTGCTTGCGCCGGCTGGCTGGCCTGCTCTGCCACTTTTGCAAGCCATTCGTTAGAAACCGTTATCTTTTCGCTCAGTAAATCCAGCGATTCGAGCTTGCGATTTAGCTGCTGTAGATGCTCGCGACACTGACTGCATTCTTCCAGATGTTCGCCGGCTTTTTTGACCCGGGAATCGGAGACAAGCTTGAACTGATATTCTATAAGCTCTTTTTCTGTAAGATGACGATTCATTTAATGTCTCCTGCTATGTCAGGCAGTTTTTGCGCCAGTGTTCTAAGCGCCCTCGACATTTGAGCTTTGACCGTTCCGATAGAGCAGCCCAGAACTTCTGCCACTTCGCGATAGCTAAGCTCCTGATAGTATGCCAGAACGAGAGTTGCCCGCTGCCTGGCTGGCAGCGATTCGATGGCCTGTCGCACCTGTTCTTTTTGCTCGGTTAATACTACCTCTTGTGAAGGCTCACAGGAATTATCTGCCACAGCGAGCGTTTCCAGCTGTTCACAGGCTTCATCAGAACAATCAGCTTGCTGGTTTAGCGATACAAGCCTTATATGCTTGCGTTTTCGCAAACTGTCGATGGCCACGCGTGTTGCAATCGTAAAAAGCCAGCTCTTCAATTGAGTCCCGCGAAACGTATGTGCCTTTTCGTGGACACGTTTGAAGGTTTCCTGGACAAGGTCTTCAGCTTGGTCACGATTTCCGCTCATTCGTATCAAATATCCAAACAGTCCCTCCCCATATCGGCGCACAAGCTCTGCGAACGCCGTCTTGCTGCCCTGACAGTGGGCGTCGATTAAGTTTCTGTCAGTATTGTCCATAGATGCAGTTTGCCTCGTCTTTGGTCAAGACGTTTATAGTAGCCCGGTGGTTGACAGGTAGAAGTAAATTCCTTGTAAAATCCGCACACCAAAATCCTGTTGCCCGTTTCTTGCTCAAAATTTAGTATTTTCTATTCGGAACCGGCAGTCCAATCAGCTCTGGGCTTACAGACCTGTGTTGCTTGCAGTTCTTTCCTTTGGCAGAGGTTTGTTCATCGCCCAGAATACGGCATTGATAAGCAGCTTGTGGAATTGCGGGTTTGCAAAATCGTCCGGATGGCCAAGCGATGTATAAAACACACGGCCGTTTTTATACACATTCGTCCACGCAACCGGCTCGGGACCCTGGTTCGGAATTGCCCCCATCAGTAACGCTTTAGTAGTTTTGCTTAACGGGCTTGCCTTATATAGCGATCCGTTACTTGTGAATGACAATTCCACGCCTGCAAGTATCGGATGACCTTCGGCGCCGGCTGCAATGGTGACGGTGGTTATCGGCCCGCTGCCGTAATGTCCGTTATAGTTGCCGCCCAGCACCTCAGGGTCAAACTTGACCCACTCAATATGCCCCTGTGGGCATTTTCCGCGTGTATCAAAGGCGTGGCTGGCAGTCCGCAATGCAACCAGCGGCTTACCACTCTCTAAATAATCGCGAAAATACTTCATCTGTTCTGTCTGAAACGCCCGCCGCCGCACATAAAGCACCGCCAGGTCTGCGTTCGTCAGCTCTTCCATACCGTAAATAAAGTTCGACTCTTTAGTGTTTCCGTCCGTGCTGCTCTGCAGGATATTACAGTATAAGCCATACTTGAGCTGAAGCTCGTGCATAAATTCGGGCAGGGTTTCAGCCGCCTTGTACTCGTCCTCACCGGAAATGAAAACTACCCGCGGACGTTTATCATCCTTAAAGGAGAATGCACTTTTACCCGTAAATACTGTTGAAGTAATTGTCGGACATACAAACCGCTCGATATGCTCAACCACCAGGTCGGTGCCTATGAAATGGTTCACGAAAGGCCGCATCTTCGGATTATACATCGTATCAGTCATATCGCGCATCAGCACAACGTTTTTGCCGAACCTTGCTATGTTGCGAAGACCAAAAGGCCGACCGAGCACGCACATATTGGTGTGAACGCCCATAATGATAACGTTCTTGATACCCCGTTGCTCCAATAGATTCCAGGCTTCCACGCCCGAATCAGTAATCGCATCCTCATTGCGTATGTTTATAGCCTCGATTTGCTTTCGCCACGGATTACCTTGTTTGCACTTTGGCTCGCAATCACAGCCGCCGTCAGAATGGTCTATGGGGTATCCAACGAGTTGCTCTTTATCATTAATCCAGTTGCACCATTTACTGATATCTGCCGGCAGGTTCACTGCCTGCGGTGCTTCTATAGCTTTTTTGCGGGCCGGGTGATTTTTGTAGTATTCCATTGTTTCACTCGGCGAGTGGATGATAAACACGCCTTTTTCATACGCCTTAGCGATGATGTCATTCATTCGAGGCGCCAGCTCCGCAACTCGGCTGCTTGCTCCCTTACACCAGTGCTGGTCCCACATATCGCATACGATAATTGCAGTCTGTGTCGGCTCCCACTGCAGTTGTTTATAAACGATTATAAATTTGCCGCTGCCTTGAGATGTCTCTACCCGGCTGCGAGCGTTTAAGATGAGCTTATCATTAGTTCCTGTGATTTCAGCTCCTGTTGCCACTGAAACAAGATTATTCAGTATAATTGCGGTTATGAGGGATACCAAGACCACTACTTTAGGTTTGTTGATGAGCATAAAATACACTCCAGTTTGATTCAAATATGGAAATTTGACAAATTAAAGTTTATAGCAGTGCCAGCCACCCGCCATCGACATAAATTATTTGTCCGGTAATAAAGTCCCCAGCCTTTGTAGCGAGTAAAATCGCCGTTCCAACAAGGTCATCCGGATGTCCCCATCTGCCGAGCGGTGTTTTAGAGAGGACCCATCTGTTGAAATCTTTATCCGCCTGCAGCGGTGCCGTAAGCTCTGTGGCGATATAGCCCGGGCCGATGACATTGACGTTGATATTGTATTTTGCCCACTCAACGGCCAGTGTTTTTGTGAGCAAAATAAGCCCGCCTTTGGCGCTGGCGTATGCGGCGGTTGTAGGTCTTGCCGCGTGGCACATCAGCGAGCCGATATTGATAATCCTGCCGCCCCCTCCTACTTCCTTTCGATACTGACAAAACGCCTGACATATCACAAGCACAGAGGTCAAATTCAATTCAATGACTTGGTTCCATTCTTCCAGAGTAATGTCCTCCGCCCGCTTTCGCAGTGTCGTTCCGGCACAATTGACAAGAATATCCACGCCTTGCGTTTGGGCGACAATGTTTCCGAAATGACCTGGTATCGCCTTTACATCCGCCAGGTCAAATGCAAATGACCACACCTTCCTGCCGGTCTGGCTTTGAATCTGGTGCTTGGCGGCCTCAAGCTGCTTTTCGGTGCGCGCCGCGATGACAACATTCGCTCCCTGCTGGGCAAGGCCTCTGGCTATGGCAAAACCGATGCCCTTGCTGCCCCCTGTAACTAATGCCGTTTTTCCTGACAGGTTGAAAAGGATGCTATCCATAAATGAATAGTAAACCAGAAAGCTAATCGCCTCGCAAGAGGACAGCAAATATCATATTAGCGGCCGAGGTATCGTTCTTTTATTTACCTTTTATGTTACGTGCCTGCTTGAAAATTAGGTAGAGCATGCTGATGAAAGCCACAAAAAAGCCTGCCAGCAAAAATAATGGGCTTGTTTTGAGGGATTCATCAAGCTTATAGCCTATATAGCAGAAAATGGCTATTGTGCCGCCAAACTCAATCCCAAAGCCAAGCCATCTGGCGTAGTTCTGTTTGTCATCGTTTTGCGGAGGGTAGTTTGTCATTTGTGGAAAAATCTTTCGTGCCATTTTTTAATTCAATAGTCAACACTTTTGTTTCCACCGCTTCAATATACTTGATGTTTGTCAAAATTATATTAGTAATTTTTATGAATTGCCATTTAAGAACTGATTTTTGGCCATTCGCGGATTTGAACGCTCCCACATTTCAACAATATTTTCTGGACAACTGGACTCTAATCTATAATAATTTTACTCACTTTTTGTAACAGCCTGAGAAAAGAAGGCTGGAGGCAATGTGCAATTTGTTTGGCCGGATTTATTAAATTGAAAGAGTAGATAACAGTGCGCACCAAACGCGCCGGCGCTGATATAATAATCACATACTTCGCCAAGAAAATGGCAAAAAAAGTAGTTCGTGGTTCATAAACAATAATCGATATTCAATGGAAAAACTTCGCCTTATCGCTTTTGAAATTACTCGCCGGTGCAAATTTTATTGTCGGCACTGTCGGGCAGAAGCGGGTGCTGTAGGGTGTGCTCCGCACACCACACAACCTGACGAGATGACTACCGAGCAGTGCAAAGAGATTCTCCAATCCGTCGCAAAGTTTAGTAAGTGTGTAATAATTCTCACCGGCGGAGAGCCAATGGAGCGAAGCGACATTTACGAGATTATAAAATTCGGGCGGGATTTGGGCTTGCGAATGGTGATGGCTACCTGCGGCTATTTTGTTGACGAGAAGTCTATCACTAAATTAAAAGAGGCCGGTCTCTTGGCACTATCTATTTCTCTCGATGGCGCCTCTGCGCAGACTCACGATGCGTTCAGACAGACCAAAGGCGCCTTCAAGTCTGCAATTAAAGCTGCCAGGATAGCTCGGCGAGCGGATATGCGATTTCAGATTAACACCACCATAAGCAAACTCAACCTCACCGAGGTTCCTGCAATAGCCAAGCTGGCCGAGGAGCTTGGTGCTTATTGTTTTAATCCGTTTATACTTGTGCCGACCGGCCGGGGCGAGGAAATTGCCGACCAGATTCTTACGCTGGCGGAATATGAAAAACTACTCCAGGATTTGCTTGAGTTGAAGCTAAAGTCTGCAATTGAAGTCCGTGTTACCTGCGGCCCGCAATTCGCAAGGATATATCATCAAGCCGTATCTTCGCAGCGTTCATCTAAAATAATCAATAATCAATCCGACTTCGCTAAAGCTACGCCGGACAAGTCGTCAATCGTCAATTCCGTTACCGGCTGTATGGGCGGCAGGGGCTTTGGATTTATAAGCTATAAAGGCGATGTCCAGACTTGCGGATTCCTCAATATATCGGTAGGAAACTTGATTGAAAATAATTTCGACTTTGCTAGGATATGGAAAAGCTCGCAATTTTTGAATGAAGTTCGCAACCCGTCCCTTTATAAAGGTGCGTGCGGCCTTTGCAAATATGTCAAAATTTGTGGCGGCTGTCGGGCAAGAGCTTATGCGATGACCGGCGACTATTTGGCTACAGACCCTATTTGTAGTTTTCACCGAGGAGATAAGAGATGACTTTGCGCACCACCAGGCCGGAAAAACAATTGTGCAACGCCCTTCAGAAGGGTCTGCCAATCTGCGAAAGGCCGTTTGCAAAACTCGCAAAAGATTTGAATAGCGATGAGAGGGAAATCCTGCGGCTGACACGCCGGTTAAAAAGTAAAGGGATTATCCGGCGGATTGGTTCTCTGATAAATTATCGTGCTCTCGGCATAAAAAGCACTCTGGTCGCCGCCCATATTCCGCAAGAAAACTTGCCGGAGATTGCCAAGGTGGTCAATTCTCTTCAGGGCGTCTCCCATAATTATTTGAGGCGGCACTACTACAACTTATGGTTCACCTTACAAGCGCGAACGGATGCGGATATTAAAGTTGTGCTGGCAGCGCTTTCCAGACGTTTTCGTATAGATTTCTATAGTTTGCCTGTCAAGCGCGTTTTTAAGCTCGATGTTTTTTTTGATGCCCGAAGCGGTGGCAAGCGATTGTTGCAAGGTTTCCAAAAGGCCCCAAGAAGCCGGCTGGTCAAACTGGATAAAAATCAAAGGCTGATACTCTCGAAGTTGCAGGATGACTTGGATGTAAATGAGAAACCCTTTGCTTTTTTATGCAGTCAGGGCTGGGACGCTACGGAAGTTTTGAGGGTAATAACTGAGCTGATTGCTAAAGGTGTTATCCGTCGTATAGCGGGTGTTGTTGACCACCGCAAGCTTGGCTTTGTTGCCAATGTTTTGTTCGCAGGCGAAGTCCCAAAGAACAAGGTCATTGAGGTCGGCAAAAAACTATCTCGCCTCAGAATAGTGAGCCATTGCTACGAGAGAAAGACCTTCGAAGGCTGGCCGTATAATCTATTTGCGATGATGCACGGCAAAAGTATGGGTCAAATTCAAGATGTGGTAGATAGGTTTACCAGAACTGAGGGAATAAAGTCATTTCAACTTTTGCCAACCATATCCGAGCTCAAAAAACAGACTCTCAAGCACCAGTTTTACTGACTGAGGTATTTTCGGACAATTGAAAAAAGAACAAGGCTGTGGGCTAACTTGCCCACAGCCTTGTTTATTGCAAATCAACTATTCCACTCAACAGACCGACTATCTCAACTTTTTACGGGTAACTGTGAGGACACACAACCGACCTCGGCTTTCCGGAACCATAGTTACCGATCCAGCCAGCAATTTTGACAACATCAGTTGCATTGATCTTGCCGTCGAGATTCGCATCCGCGGATAAAACATAATGCGCGGTGTCTGTAGAAGGAATCGTCTTCGGCTTTCCGGTACCATAGTTACCGATCCAGCCAGCAATCACAACTATGTCAGTCGCGTTCACCTTATTATCGCCGTTCACCTCGCCTAAGCATGTACAGACCCTGCCGAACAGAACAAACGACATATCTTCACTGCGGCCTGTCTGGTCATACAGCTCTTCCCATATCCATCCACCAGTCTCACTCACATATCCGGCTACGGCATCATCGTTCTTGCCCATATCTGCCAGTGCCTGAACCTCGCTTGCACTCAAGGCACGATTATAGATGCGGATGTCGTCCACTAAACCATCGAAGTACTCTGCATCTTCCGATCCGCGGACACCTATCGTGAGTTTTGTAACATTGGCAGAATTAAAGCCGTTGCTATGGGTTCCTGAACTGTCAAATTGCCCATCGATATACAGACTCATCGTCTTGCTGATGGAATCATAAGTAGCGGTCAATAAATACCACTGGTTAGAGGTTAGTATTTGGTTGGAATTCTTTGTGTCTCTTCCGACTCTAAAATGGAATTTACCTTCGCTATTAAGCCACAAACCAAACCGGTTCTTGTCAATGTTATCGCGATCATATTCCAAGATGGTTCTCCAGCCGCCTGTAACCTGTCTTGGATATATCCATCCTGATACTGAGAACGAGCCCGGTGCAAAGTTCAGTCCGGTTGTAGTATTGGCAGTTTTAACATAATCACCGTTGCCGTCGAGGTCCAGGGCACCGCCACATATCCTGCCGGCCGTCCAGTTTGCATTGCCGACGAGGGTGCCGTCATTGCCGTTGCCGGAACTGTCACTGGCGATGATGCCGCTGGTCTCGTTTAACTTCCAGTATGCCACCTTGTTGTCCAGAAAACCCCTCGGCTCCCACCCCACGCATTGATGATTGGTCCAGCCCCAGGGATAGTTCGGCTCACTCTTATCATACACGGCTACCACGCTGAGCCAGAAGATTTCATTGACATCCTTCTGGCGGAACCAGTTCGGGTCAGGTAGTTTCACTGAGTAACGGAAAACCGGCTCATAACCACCAGGACTCGGCTCACCCGGTTCCGGATGCTTGTCGTAGCCAACCAGCACTTCGTCATATTTATCGGCCTTGTACTCCCATTTCTTTTCGCCGGGATGACTGTATGGTGTATCCGCTCCGGCCGGTACGTTGGTCCAGATTTGCAGCAGGAAGTAATCCGGCTTTGTTGGCCGAGGTGTTGTTGTCTGACACTGGCAGGCCTCATAGCCGTAGCCGATATAAGAGCCCCACCATACTATGGCCGTCACAGGCGTTCTGCTTACGCAGCGCCAATCATCAGCTACCTGACGACTGATATTGAACTGCTCATACTGCTTCAGGGTTACAATCTCAAATGCCAGGTCAATCGTTCTTCCTGCGTATGGATGCCCCACAGGATACGTCAGGTTTTGCCATGGACCGGGAACCAGTATCGGCTCTGCGCCAACGGCAAAGACCGCATCATCATTCCAGTGTTGCTCCGACGTTTTCCAGCCGAACCTGGTCTCTGGATTCGTTGCCATCGGCATGGCCTGAACGTCCAGCCAGTAAATAACCGGCTTAGCGGTAGAACCCGTTTGGACGAACTCTCCTGGCTGCAGCTTGAAGTGGTACAGCCAGCACCCAAAATGGTCTTGAGGCAAATACCATTGCGTACAGGGCATATAGTAGCCCTCCGGTATCTCCATATAAAACAGGACCTCAAACTCACCCGGGTTGAACTGTCGCATCCACCGCAACTGCCCGGGCATACTGTAGTTCTTAGGATTCTGTGAATGGCCGACAGGAAGGTCATCGTGAATGCTCAGGGTAAAGAACACATTTTGTGGACCACCATCAGGCAGTGCATCGTGCAGCCACGAACCCCACACGTAGATGTCCGTAATCGGTCCGGTTGTGATGCAGTTGAAGTCATCAGCAAGCACCTGCGGTGGAAACACCGGCATTTGACTAAACGTTGCATCTACGTCAATACTGATGAACGGGTTCAGGTCCGGCTTTTGAGACCACTTGGTCAAGGGCTCTACAACTGTATCCACCGTGGCCATAGATTTTTCGTCTTCGTAGTGCGGCCAGTCACGAATACCGGTGTATGCCTGCTCCCACTTAATCCAGTTGGGGTCGGTGTCAAGCTCAAAAGCCGTATCGTAGCTCTGCCCGCAATACTCCAGCGGACGGAAAATGCTGGGGTCAGGCACGTGTCCCGGTTTGAAGTCGCCTTGTATTGTGAACGTTACGGCGTCATCCATCCAGTGCCACGGCCGGGTCTTCCAGCCCCACAGATTATTCGGTAGGGGACCCTGTGGATAGATGGCTGCTATACTCAGCCAGAACACACTATCAACAGTATTCGGCTCTTCTTTGGCCTGCCAGAAGTATTCTTCCCGCTTCAATTGCACATAATACTGGAAACAGGTATCCGGAATAGTGTCCGGGAGCTGGTCGAGGCCTGCCCAGTTTTCCTGCACACGGTCTGCTCGCACCTCAAACTGCCAGAGCAGTTTTCCTGGATGACTGATGCCGCCAACAGGAGAAGGCGGGACATTGCTCCAGAACCCGATGCGCCAAGAAGTGGGCTTTACTGGGGGCGGCTCTGACTCTTGCCAGCCTTTGTATGAACCCCACCAGTGTATAGAAGTTATCGGCATGCTTCCTAAGCATCTAAAGTCGTCTGCAACAATCTGCCAGATTGGCGGTGGTTCCCATTCCTCTTTGAAAGACGGCTGGTCCCAGCCACAATACACAGGCGTTCTCGACTGTGGATTCCACTCGACAGGCGGCTGAGACCACTTTACGTGCTCAACCGGCGGCTTCGGCTCATAAACTTTTCCGATTTCGAGCAGGTAATCTTCCGTCTCTCCATCTTCAAAGGACCCTTCTCCATTCCAACCGGGTTTAGGCAAAGGTACAGGCCTCTCGGTTATCGTGAATCTTGCCCATACATAGCCGCGATTAGGTCCAATCAGGAAACCGGCTCCAAACGGCATCAGCCCAGAAAGCGGACCATCGTATGGATTAGGCACAGGGAAATTAACCAGCACATGCTCAGGAGTTACGGCTGTAGGACAATTTGACGAGCCACTCCACTGACCATTCTGGTCCCAGTCGATGAGGAGGTTCACATAACCGATCGTCTGAGACGGCATATGGTTATGCACGTCGATATCTATATTGGTGCCCCACAAGGCATTCTGACAGATATCGCCGAGCGGCGTGCCGCTGCTGCACTGAGGGCAGGGAACTACGTTAAGCGCTGCGTCGATAGTGTATGGCAGAGGAATTGTCAGGCCTGCATCACCATCGGCAAAGCACTCATCCTGGTCGTAGGGCGGGAAGCAGCCAAAGGGACACAATCCGGCATTGCCGTCAAGCTCGAGGTCAAATGATGGACCAAACCATGCGCCGAAATTAGTGTGCTGAATCCACCCTGCCGGCCCAATTGTCTTGCACGTTGGGAACGCCCCTGTTACACCGGTAGCCGGATATGCTATGGCGTTAGACCCCTCTGGTGCGTCACCGTACTCCATCTCTGGTGGTGGCGGCACCTCAGGAACAAAGTAGTAATCTTCCGTCTCGCCATACAAATAACCTTGTGCAGGTCCGCAGCCGCCATTTCCTAACACACCCGCAACAGGAGCCCACCGTTGCTCCGAGAGTGTAATTCGCATCCAGAGCGGTCCTACATCGCCTGTTGCTGGATGCCAGGGCATAAACGGCGGCGTAGTGATTCTGTGCATTAATGGGGGGAGCAGGGGGGGCAGAGCGACAAGTAGCTGGTTCTGCACCGCCCACTCGGGAGCAGGTATTGGTGCAGTAGTCCCTGGGCATTGCATAGTGTCGTCCCAATCGCCGTCGCGGTTCCAGTCGCACCATACGTTCACATACAAAGGAGGTGTTTGCGGCATGGGCGGCGGCATGGGCGGCATAATAGTCACCCAGTAATCGAATGTTGTCTGCTGACAATGTGGCATAACTATCGGGAATATTACACCATCATCAAAACCATCCAGGTCCGGCTTGTCCTGCAGCGGAATAATATTGTTCACTCCATCCATGTCAGGACCGATGTCAGCTTCCATTTCGGAGGAAACCATTGGTCCAAGAAACGCTATGATTGGTGCCGCCCAATGAATAGGACCAAATGGGGGCGAACCTATCTGATAGACTGTCGGGTAATGCGCAATTACCCCTGCCGGCCCGCCCTTCGGATATGCCGTCATCGGTATCATTGGGGGCGGGAAGCTGAAGCTGTTGCTGCTGTCCGGCGCATCGCCCAGGTCAGATTCGTGGGCCCCGTGAATCATCCACTCCCAGCGAATGTCGGGTTGACGGGCATTGTTTATGTAGCGCAGCCGTTCTCGCACAACAAGGAATCCACCAGGAGGTATCACGATAGGTTTCACCGGGTGAATAGGGGAACTTATATCAAAGAACACATCGAAAAAGCTATCAGCAGGAAATCCTTGCGGGTTTGTTTCACTAATCACACCTTGCCGATTCTCCACGGCAATCCAGGGCAAATACTCCTGTCTGCCTCCAAGACGCAGTTCTTCAAATGGTCTTGGACCAAGATATTCGTTCAACTGCTCGCGTGTTAAGCTAACCAGCTCCAACTGTACCATTTCGGTTTTTATTCCGGCGCTCCCAGGGCCACCGTCATCAAACAGGTCAGAATCATTGTGCAATCTTATATGCTGGGGCATTTGATGTGGCGGCCGGTCCTGCACATCAAAGCCGGGAAGCGGCACAGCCCCGCCATTAAAGGGAGGCGGGTCAATATTAGGCGGAATGGGCTGACCATCCTTGGTCCACCAGCCGACCAGATTGACAGCGACATTGTGACAATCTACGTCGAAAAGCAAACCCAGGTGGAGTACTTGACAGAATTGGTAATCCATCCCTGACCAGTCGGCGGTAAAGGTGAACCAGTTCTGCTGATTTGGGTCGCTTTTGTCAGGCGTGATAGAATACTTAAAGTTGGGGAATCCGCCATCAATGTGGCTAACCAGTATTGGTGGTTGCGCCCAATTCCCGCCTGGGTCACCTGACTCGATGCTGCCCTGGACATGGAAATCGTTGGCTATTACGCCCTGGATATCCATGTGAATGTCAGGGTTGAATCCAACCCACAGCGCCAACGCCTGTGGCGTTATGCCGAGTAACAGTAATACAACGGCACAGAGTAATAGAGTTTTTAATCTTGTTTTCATAATAACGTCCTCCAAAAATTGTTTTCTCTTACTTGTTCCAAACAAAACACTCACCAACTAAAACTTTTTTCTTACGACAACATTTACAAAAAGACACTGTATCTGCGCAATATCCGCATAATATATAATTTTCGGCTAAAAGAACTGATAACTACCAAAAAAACATTCCTGCCACTCCTCAAATCGGACTGGTTAATTTTTTTAATTATTTATTTGTGATTTTACTCCTTCTAATCAGCTTTGTCAAGCAAAAAATTATAGGACAATTAAATTTTTTTATTATTTTATAGGGTAATACTTGCACCAGACGCTTCGGCTCGATGCAGGGAAATCCCCAATCTTCCGTAGGAGAAAGGTATTTACTCCGTTAAAAAGCCCCTTTCTAACGGAATTTTTAGCCACAGCAGCGACCGATTAAGCCTTCTTGTAAGCTTTTGCCGGGTTAAAGCCCTTTTTGGCCAACCCCGAAATCCGCTCGTTGATCTTTGCAGCGACTTCGCCGTTGACGGTTCCATTGGCAATGGCGTCGACCTCGAGCCGTGCGGCTGCCCCCGCGCAACCGACCAACACGATGAGATTCGCACCGATCAACCGAAGGATGGTCATCATGGCCTCCAAAGTCGCGCTCCCTCCGCCGACGAACGTCACTCCTCAGGCGCGGCCTTTAGGTCGTCGCCTGCAGGAGTTTGTTCGACATTCTCTTTGTCGTTATGCATTTTGCACAACCTTTCAGTACGCCCGAACCACTCCCGAACACCCTGAACTATCGCTAGAAGCGTCAACACGAAGCCTGAAATCGTCCAGATGACGAAATTCAGGGCGAGTGGGGCATATACGACAGGCTTCTCCACAAGTGTCGAGCATACAAGAGCCAAAGCGACCAACACGACAAACAGAATGATGACAAGCCGAGACTCTCGTTTCTCGAACGGGACTGTGGCTTCGGCGGACGGCTCTCGTTTGCGATGCAACCAGAGACCGGCGATGGCGAACGCGTAGAAAACGAAAGTGAACAGTTGAACGGGTACTGAAGGCAGCCCATCGGGTCGTAAGACGACGTACGTCAGGCCATAAAGCAATGAAAGATAAACGCATAGGCCGCCAAAGCCCCAGGGGCCGAAGACCACGATGAGCCGCCCGTCCGAAGAGGCTAGGGCAGACCGCGCCAACCGCAACAGCACCAACACGAGGAGAATTGCCGCGGCAAGGTTGATGGCCAAGTTGATCGGCCCACCGGAGTTTATGGCCATTACCGGTGCTAAGGAGAGCACCAAGTAGACTTGCACGATACGTGCGCCCTTGCTCTTTCCGGTAAACCAAGCAAGTTCCGGGAATATGCGCCGCAGGGGCGGACAGACTAGACAGGTTACCGCCAGCGGCAGGACGAAGGACATCACCGGATGAAAGATAAACACCATGCTGATCTCGGAGAACCCATACGGTCCAATGTTTCCCATGACTAGCTTGCCGTCACCGCTGTACCCGTACCAGATGACCTTGGTGATCCAGGACTCGTATAGTCCAAACAGAACGCCCCAGAGGTAGAGCGAAGAAAGCGACGTCCTGCCCGTGCGGACGGCGAGCGTCGTGAAGAAAAAGAAGTGCGCGAAATAAAGCCAGTAGGTGACCAACAACGTCCACGGATGCCACAGCCCGAGAGGCAGTGAAGCGCCGGAGAATACCTCGGCGCAAATGAGTACGATGATGCCGATCAGAACGCGTGCGAACAAGACCTCTCGCCACGAGTTCTCGGCCGAAATGCTTTCTTCCGATACGTGCCTCGGGGAAACGGATTCCGGTTGCTTTGATACTATTTTCATCGCTTTGTTGTTGAACAATGATTATATGGTTTCTTCATAACACCCTTGTCCCACGAAGTTGCGGTATAACACCCCAGAGGCGGGCTTGACATAAGCCCCGTGATTACAGCACGTTAAGACGCCTTTGACGTTTGGAATGGGGTGATATATGACTTCTGTATAACACACATTACTGCTTCCTTTACAGGTCGACCACGGGACTCTTGACACCCTTGCCTCGTCGAAGCGCCATTCCCGGCCTTGTGGACTGGAACGCGATTCTCCCGCACCAGTCTTTGAGAGTTAACCTTCCAGTTACGATTTTATTACCAAATGGTTACATTTTCCCATATCCATTCGGCCGAATTTTCACCGCATCGCGATTTTGGTGTTATATCACATACCAGCCGTTTCCTTTACTGTTTCTGGGATTCCATTCTCACCCCCTTATACGCACCGAAATTCCGGAAAGTTACTCAATATCTGAAAAATTTGGAAATCGAACGGAAATCCGTGGACATCATACTAATTACTTGATGGGATTTAGTGTTGGACATAATATTGCGGTATGGCAAGATGGGCACGAGTAGTGTGGATTCTGCGGTTGTGCAGAAGTTGCGTAAGCACGAGCAGACAGGCAGACCGCTTGGCAGTGAGAATTTTGTGGTGAAATTGGAAAGGATTCCGGATAGGATGTCGAGGCCAAAAAAAGCAGGCCGAAAACCCCAAAAAAGCATCCAAAAAATGGGAGCCGAAAGAGGGAAATAGGTATGGTGCCCCCAGATTGGCGCATATCTCAGAACATACCATTTTGGGCTTCGGATGGGAATTCATTCTTCTCTCGCGTTCAACGTTTAGCATCAGCGGCGGCGAGTAGCGCCGTCCGCTGCATGCTGTTGTTAGACAGAATTGCGGTGTGGGCGAAGCGTCTCAAGGTGCTTCCGGAGCCTCCTGCTCATTGTTGAGAATGACACCCATGTAATGGTTCCCGAGATAAAACCGCTTACGACGGGCAGTGCTTTAGCCAGTACTCGGGCAAAGCTCTGTTTCGTCAGTCGGATCCCGATCCACTTTGCGACCTGCTTTGCCAGATTGTAGATGCCCCGCTTCGTGAGTTCCTGCTGTGGAAAACGTTTGAGCACTTGTGCACCGACTCGCTCGGCCAGTCAAAAATCGAGAAAACGCTACAAGTCTCTGATGTTTAAGAGCTTGTAGCTTGCCTATCTAATGTAATGGAGAGGGCGGGATTCCCCTCCGGGCCAGGGGTTTGTCGGTCCTCACGGACATCGACAAACCCTTCGACTCCCGACGCAATGCAAATAGTTGCATTGCTCCCTTCCGTTATTCGCTGCGCTCATAACGGAGAGGGCGGGATTCAAACCCGCCCTCCATGTTTAATGCTAAAAAAAAGGGATTTTGGCCGTAAGTCTTTGTTCTATAACAAATTGAGCGCTACAATTCGTTACTATTTCCACACGATTCCTACACGATTCGTGACTCCAAAAATAGGACAGTTTGTAGGACAGTCGCGCAGTAGAATAATGATGTACAAGGACCTTTTATGGGTCAACGATCTGAAGAGGCAACAGCTCTGCTTGGGTTTTTCGGAACCGCTTTTTCAGACCAGTGTAGCTCACAGAATCCGGTAACTTCTCCAGCAGAACCAATCTAAATTTGAGACTCAAGCCATTCAATAGCACCGGCTGTGTCATCCCAGGCATCTATCAACATATCCGCACAGATTACGGCTTCTTCTTTAGAGCCCAAACCATAACTGGGCGGAAGAAACTCAGGCAATTCCTCGTATCCCAGCAGATACTCTGGCACATATTTATTGACACTTAAAGCATTTTGGAGATGTTTGCGGGCGGTTGCAGTATCACCTTTCTGCCTGAAGGTCAGAAGTGCCAGTGCGTAACTACCGATAGCCAGGGCTTTATCATCTTTGTATTTTTTCAAAAGCTGCTCGGCTTCATCATTTGCGCTCATCTCTAACAGGCAGGCAAGTAATAGATGTCGCGCTCCTTGATTATCCCCCGGGTTTAATCGGAGTAACTCGCGGTAGTGCTCTGCCGCCTCTTCCAACTGGCCTAATTCCTCCAGACACTGAGCCAAACCCAGTCTTGCACGCATATAGGGACGCGTTTGTAAAATACCCCAGAAGTTGCCGGCTTCTTCTTCGAAAAATTCCTTACCCAGTGCCCTCTCGCCCGCAGCTACACCCTGTTCATAAAGCTCTTTTGCCTTTTGAATATCTGAACAACGCTCTGCCAGCAGCACATAGGCATCGGCACAAGCCGGGCAAATCTCTAATGCCTTTCGGGCCAATTGGATTTGCTTTCTTCCGCGACAATCAAATGCATCATACATAAGGTCCTGTGCCTGCTCCAACGAGGTCATATCTGCCTGATGTGGGATTTCCTTGCCAACAACATTGTTATTTAGGAACTCCTGTAATTCATCTGTGCTGCAGAAATCGCGGCCTTCTATCATTCGGTGAATATCCATCTGCATTCTTTCCATACACCGGTGGTCAGGCATACCTCCACGCATTTTAACTTTCTTTGTTGAGTCTTTATCATCTGGTTTCAAAAGGTCGGGTAAGCACAGGGTGAAGTCCACTTCGCCTTTTGATGTAGTTACGCGTTTTTTCCATCGGCCGCTGTCGATTTCATCTTCCATAGTTTGTGCCAGCACTCGCATCAGACCCTCCAGAAACGCCATTATGTCCGGCCCGGGACGCCGCTGCTTTCCTCTGGGCTGAAAGCATATTGCAACAGGATAAGCGTCCTCTCCGGCAACCGGTAAATGATAATCTTCCCACAAATCAACGTCACCGAAGGGCAATTCAGTAATCGGGCCAAATAATACCGACCAGTGCTTCTCAGTTGCTAATGATGCCTGTTCCTTTTGCTCAAACAGGGATTCAAATTGCTGGACCGAATCGTAAAAAGCCAGCCCGAAAGTCATCCCACCGGCGCCAAGCACAGAAAAATATCTCAGGCCATCATCAACAAAAGGTGACTCAACCTCAATCAAATCCCCATCCGTTAAGTACCGCCAGGGCTGGGACTGATAGAATTTTGAGGCCGCATCAGCAAAGCAACGCATTAAATCCACCGTAATTCCTTTGACATCCAGAGCACCTGGCACCAACGGCTTGCCGCCTATATGTTCAGCCATATCAGCAATCATCTCATCGAACGTAAATAGCTTGTTGCGTTGCTCAACCACGATGTCTGCTTCGGCTAATAATCCGCTGAGATGCTCGGCTAAAGCCGGGTCTTTAACCTCTATTTTGCCGGGGCGGTAGCCAGCAAGTTTGTCATCGCAGGCAAAGTTGGCCAGGGCCTGCAAGGCCATTTCAAAAGTAAGCTCTTCTCGTGGTTGTGGAGCTGTGGTGTAGATTAGCTTAGTTCTGACACTTATCCAGCCGGCCAGCCAGGGGCGATGCGCCTCCTGGCCATTTTCTTGAACCCACATCGGCAGCTTCGTCAAGCCACCCTGCCACACCTCGTTTTTTCGCTGTGGCAGTTGTTTTAACCGCTCAACCTGAAAATTCATTTGTGTCGCCTATTATAACCGTAACAGTAAAACAAAGCTCTTGTCAGAAATTTATTGTGTCTTCAATTGCATTTTACAGAAATGTAAAAAAATATCCATACCCCATTTCCACCAATTACGCCCACCAAGATAAGGAACATACAAGCGGAATCGAACCATTAACACACAGATTTTTCGGTAAAGGTTTGAAAGCCCTTTCCAACAAGAAACGTAGTTTACAAGTGGTTGACAAGTGAAGAACAAGTAGAACGGTGGGTGGTTTACCGTGGCGAGTGACACTTTTTTGATACCGCTTTTATTGATCTGGTCTGTAACAGTTTTTTACTTACCTATAAGCACGACGACCTTTGAACTCATCGCTTGTGGGTCTGACCCGCTCCCAATTCTCCGCATCAGTTTTTGAGGATAATGCAAACATCATCAATTCATTATTTGGTTGAAGCTATTTGCTTTACAAGGGCTTATGTAGTAAGATATTAACTGAAATTTTTTTGTGAAAGTACCAGGGAAATAAAAGAATGGCGGAGAAATTGCCGGTCATAATTGATAATAGGGGTAACAATAAGGTACTGCATGCTCTTCATAAATTACGGCCATTCCTTAGCGGGGAGCAGTATATAAGACTCTACGGAAGATGAATGTGAGTAAGATTACTTTATCCCAATTAGAGAATCATCTTTTTTCGGCCGCTGATATTCTTCGCGGCAAAATGGACGCATCTGAATTCAAAGAGTACATATTTGGCATGCTCTTTCTGAAACGAGTTTCCGACCAGTTTAGCGTTGAACAAAAAAATATAGCCGACAAATGGCAGAGACAGGGACGGAATGAGAAAGAGGTCTTGGAGCTTACAGAGGACCCGACTCAGTTTGGCGACAGTTTTTTTGTCCCTAAGAGAGCAAGATGGGAAAACATCCTGCAATTACACGATAATGTTGGTGATGAGCTTAATAAGGCCCTTGCTGCTCTGGAAGAAGCCAATGAAGAGCTTGCCGGTGTGCTGGGACATATCAATTTTCTGGCGCAAATCAGCAACAAGAGAAAAGTAAAAGATAATCAACTGGTTGACCTTATCCACCACTTCAATAAATACCGCCTGACCAATGAGGATTTCGAGTTTCCCGACCTGCTCGGGGCGGCCTATGAATACCTGATAAAAGACTTTGCCGACAGCGCCGGTAAAAAAGGCGGCGAATTTTACACACCTTCACAGGTGGTGCGTCTTCTGGTGCGTATCATAAAACCGCAGGCGGGCATGTTCGTTTATGACCCCACCTGCGGCTCGGGTGGCATGCTGATTCAATCCAAGCAATATCTGGAAGACACCGGACAAAATGCACGCAACATAGCCCTCTATGGACAGGACAACAACGGCACCGTCTGGGCGATCTGTAAAATGAATATGTTTCTGCATAACATCAACGATGCACAGATAGCTCTGGAAGATACGCTGCAGTTGCCTCATTTTGTGGAAAATGGCTATATCCAAAAGTTTGAACGCGTGATTGCCAATCCGCCATTTTCACAGAATTACTCCAGGGCAAATATGGAGTTCCCGCAACGGTTCCGATATGGCTTTACGCCGGAAACGGGCAAAAAGGCGGACCTGATGTTTGTCCAGCACATGATCGCTTCGCTCAAAGACAAAGGCAAGATGGTAACTATTATGCCGCACGGCGTTCTCTTTAGAGGCGGGGCTGAAAAGGCCATACGTGAAGGCATAGTAAAAGATGGCATCATAGAAGCTATAATCGGACTGCCGCAAAAGCTCTTTTACGGCACCGGCATCCCTGCCTGTGTGCTGGTCATCAATAAAAACAAACCCGCCGAATTGAAAGATAAAATCCTCTTTATCAACGCCGATGCCGAATATGGCGAGGGCCGCAACCAGAACTACTTGAGACCTGAAGATATTGAGAAAATCGTCTATGTGTTTTCAAACACGCAGGAAATCGCCAAATATTCGCGATTAGTGAGCATTAAAGAGATCGAAGAAAATGATTTTAACCTCAATATCCGCCGTTATGTGGACAATTCGCCGGAACCGGAAATAGAGGATGTAAAGGCACACCTTGCAGGCGGCATTCCTAAAAGGGAAGCGGCATTATACGAATCAACCTTGGGAAAATACGGGGTCAAGACAGGTAATTTCCTTACAGACAAAAACGCCGATTATCTGGAATTCAAGAAGGATGTCACCGAGAAAAGCAAAATCCGCGAGATAATCGACAACCACAAGGCAGTTGCTCAAATCAACGCGGCGATGGGAGGGCATCTGGCTGTCTGGTGGAAAAAGGCAAAGAAGCGAATCGAAGCGTTCCCCGGCAGCAACCGTGTGGCTGAATTCCGCCGAGAAGAGATTGAAAAGTTTAAAAACGCCTTTGGTGATTTAGCCGTGCTGGATGAATTCCAAAAGGCAGGGGTTTTTGTCAACTGGTGGGAGGCGGTCAAGTACGACTTCAAAACCATTGTAGCTACCGGCTGGAGTCCGTCACTTATCCCGGATGAATATATCAAGAACGCTTTTTTCAAAGATGAACTGGCTCAAATAGAAGCCATTGAAGCAAAAATCACTGAAATCGAATCAGCTTTGTCTGGGCTGCTAGATGAGGTGGAGATAGAAAGCGAAGAAGAAGGAGAAGAATCAGGAAAAACTCCAAAGGCTTGCAAGGACTATCTAAAAACTGAAATTTCTAACCTCTTGAAAATTCCTTCAAGTGAGCGATGGAATGCAAAAAAGGCGAAGGCACTTGTTGATGGTAAAAAGGCCTTTGATGATTCTGCGCTCACTGCCTCGACCATAAAAGACCTTTCCGGTTTTTGGAATTCGCTGGAAACGATTGAGACAAAAGAAAAGGAACACAGAGGGGCCCGCAAAAAGCAAAAGGAAGCAGAAAAAGAGTTGCTTGAGAAGGTGGAGGCCAAGAAACTCCAGTTTACCGAGGCGCAAGCCAAAGAGCTTATCCTTCAAAAGTTCTTTGACAGCATCACTGGTCAACTGCATCGCTACCTCAACGCCCAAAAGAAGGCCGTTACCGGAACCTTTGAAAAATTGTGGGATAAGTACAAGGTCTCACTTACAGAGATTGATAAAGAGAGGGACGCGGCGGTGAATAAACTAAACGTCTTTCTGCAAAAGCTTAATTATAAAGGTGTATGACAATGGCGGAGCAAAACAAGATGCAGAAAGTGCCTGAAGGTTGGGAAAGAAGCCAAGTTGTAGAACTATGCACTTTAGGCAGAGGCAGAGTTATAAGTGAAAAGGAGATTGTACAAAGCGAAGGTATTTATCCAGTATTTTCCTCTCAATCTATGAATAATGGCGAGATGGGCAGAATCAATAGTTTTGATTTTGAAGGAGAGTATGTTACCTGGACCACAGATGGTGCATATGCAGGAACTGTTTTTTATAGAAACGGTCGGTTCAATTGTACGAATGTCTGTGGAACACTAAAGCTAAAAGACCCCAACTTTTCACATAAGTTATTGGCTTACATCCTATCGACCCAAGCTAAAAGACATGTTTCTTATGTGGGAAATCCAAAACTTATGAATGGGGTGATGGCGAAAATACAAATTTTATTTCCAAGTGAGCCATCCGAACAGCGTGCCATCGTTGAAATTCTCGCCACCTGCGACGAGGCGATAGAAAAGACTGATGCAAAGATTGAAAAACTAAAGCGTATAAAGCAGGGACTAATGCAGGATTTATTCCGCTACGGCATTGACGAAAAAGGCCGGATGCGAAGCGAGAAAACTTACCGCTTCAAAGACTCACCGCTCGGCAGAATACCGGAAGAGTGGGAGGTGATTCCTTTAGAGGATTTTACAAGTAAGGAAAAGTTTGCAATTGTTGATGGTCCATTTGGTAGTAATTTAAAAATAGTGCACTATCGCGAATCTGGAAGGATGGTTATTCAAAGTGGATTTGTTACGACCGGCAAGTTTATAGCTGAAAGTTATTTGTATGTTGATGAGTCAAAATTTAGAGCTGAAATTAGAAGCAAAGTTGCCCCCGGCGATATTGTTATGGCAAAAATTGGTGCACAATGTGTAAACGGCGGAGCAAAACCGCGGCGGGGATAGAGGCGGAACAAAACTGC
>CAYWXK010000049.1:0-26160 GCA_964462515.1 uncultured Pirellulales bacterium | reverse complement strand
TGCGTGAAAAGCTAATCAAGTCTTACCTTGAGAATAATAAAGAGGTTGAAAAACTTAAGAAACTTATTATGAAATTATCCGCTTGAGGAAAACTAAAAAAATGAACCGGAAAATTCTAAAATTAGCAAAAAAGCATGGAACACCCTTATTTATACTCGACCACAATAAAATCAGGCAAAACTATCGGATATTCAAGAAGAACCTTCCGAGAGTCCAGGCCTATTATGCCGTAAAGGCAAATTCAAACCAGAAAATAATTGAGACGCTCTTTAACGAAGGCGCAAGCTTCGATGTCGCTTCTTACAACGAGTTTATGCAGGTCTATAAATACATCAAAAATTTTGAAGAAAAGGTCAAAGACTTCTATATCTGGGACAAAATTATTTTCTCAAACACGATAAAAGACTGGCAAACCCTGGAAAAGATTAAAAGATATAAGCCCCTTGTAACCTACGATAATATTGATGAGCTAAAGAAAATAAAAAAACACTGCAACATAGCCGGCCTGCTTTTACGACTGAGAGTCCCCGACACAGGCTCACAGGTTGAGATGAGCTCAAAATTCGGCGCTGAACCGGGCGAAGCACAAAACCTGATAAAACAGGCCTTCGATTCGGGTCTTGTAGTTGAAGGATTAAGTTTCCACGTGGGAAGCCAGTGCACAAATTTTGACAACTATACCTGTGCACTGCAAATAACATCCGAAATCTTTAACGACTCCCGCAAAAAAGGTTACAACCTGAAAATAGTTGATATCGGAGGCGGATTCCCGGTCCCTTATGACCTGCAGGTCCCTAAATTTGAAAGGCTCGCAAAAATAATTGATTCCGAATGCGAAAGACTATTTCCAAATGATATAGAAATTATCGCCGAGCCTGGACGATTTATGGTCGCTACCGCAGCGACTTTAGTTTCTGAAATAATAGGAAAAGCAAGAAGGGACGGCAAAATTTTCTATCATATAAACGATGGTGTCTATCATACATTTTCAGGCGTCGTTTTTGACCACTGGATTCCTAATTTCCAGGCATTTCGGCGCGGCAAAAAAGAGGTCTGTGCCGTCGTAGGACCAACCTGCGATAGTTTTGACAAGATTTCGGTCTCCGAGCAGCTTCCGGCGAACCTGCAAATCGGAGATTATCTTTACACCGTAAATATTGGCGCATACAGCACCGCTTCCACGACAAAATTCAACGGCTTCACCGGCGCCAAAATCATTCATATATGATATTGCTTTGTAAAAAACATCGGATTAGAAATTGTCATTGCGAGCGACTTGTCCGCCGTAGCCTTGGCGAAGGCGGAAGCGAAGCAATCTCAAACGTTTAGATGGCTTTTTCTGCCTGTCAGGCAGGAGATTGCCACGGCCCTTCGGGCCTCGCAATGACAACGAGCATAAGGTTTCTACGCAGCAACTTGAGTTTCCAATTTGGCACCTCAAGTTGGGGCGGACGCAGATATCGTCCATACGCATTCACCGAACACGGGGCGATTATGGCAGCAAGTATCCTGAATTAGATTTGAATCCTCAAAATCGACCTGCGAACATACCTCTCGATGCTTTTTGCACCTTCCTGTCGTGAGCAAAGTCGAACGATTTCGTGGTTATTTTTCTTTTTTTGCCACCAAGACACCAAGACACTAAAACCTGATACCCTGATTCCCTGATAACCTGCTTCCTGTTTCCCTGATTACCTGGTCTCCCTTTACTTGCGTCTTTTGTGCATTTTCGTGGCTATTTCCTTCTTTTACCTCTTTGTAACATTTTTTGTGCATTTTCGTGGCCATTCCCTTCTTTTAACACCTTAAAATCAAAGATTTTAGACCATTTTTCGCTTGACATATAGATATAAACCAAATACAGTTAAATAAGTAGGTAAAGAGAGCTATCGCATTCCGTTCTTTAGCTCATAACTAAATATCAAACACGTTTTTTAGGAGGCAGAAAAATGAAACGTCAATCAACTCATCTGTTCATCGTGGCTGTATTGGCTCTGATCGGCCCGCCTTCGGTTTGCGCAGAGGCTATTGTTGGATGGGGCTATAATAATTTGGGTCAATGCGACGCTCCCTCAGGTAATGACTTTATTGCCATTGCGGCGGGTACGGGTCATAGTCTCGCTCTCAAGGCGGATGGGTCTATTGTAGCGTGGGGAGATAACGCATTTGGTCGAACTAATGTACCTTTAGGCAATGATTTTACCCACATTACAGATGGTGCCACCCACAATGTTGTCCTTAAAGCCAATGGCTCGATTGTGGCGTGGGGTGACAACACCTTTGGCCAGACCGAAGTCCCTACTGGCAATAACTTCATTGACATTGCGACTGGTTATTACCACAGTTTCGCACTCAAGTCCGATGGTTCATTGGTTGCGTGGGGTCACGGCAACTCATCCAGTGGTTACGACAATGTTGGCCAGTACAACGTGCCCGTAGGCTATAATTTTACTGACATTGCAGCAGGTTATTACCACAGTCTCGCACTCAAGTCCGATGGTTCATTGGTTGCGTGGGGTGACAAATCCCACGGTCAGACCAATGTCCCTGCTGGTAATGACTTTGTAGGTATAGCGGCTGGTGGATGGCACAATCTTGCAATCAAATCCGATGGCTCGATTGTGGCGTGGGGTGACAACACGTATGGACAACTCAACGTACCATCTGGCCATTTTATTGACATTGACGCGGGCTATTTTTTTAGCCTCGCCCTTAAATCCGATGGCTCAATTGTGGCGTGGGGTGACAACACGCACGGACAACTCAACGTACCATCTGGCCATTTTATTATTGACATTGACGCGGGTTCTGGTCACGGCCTTGCTTTAACTCGCGAACCTGTCACGTTAACAATAACAGTCGAACCAAATAATGTTGGCATTGACACAGTTACCCCAAATGTTGGCGCTCACAGTTATGGTGGATGGATTAGCATAAAGGCAGAGCGATTTGTAAATTGCCCTGATGTCTATACATTTGACCATTGGGATGGTGACGTAAATGACCCTAACTCAGCGGATACAACAGTGTTTATGGATTCAGACAAAACTATCACGGCAGTATTTGTAGATGGCCGTCAGTGTGGTGATGAATGTCATCCGTATCCATCTGTCGATGTAAACAAAGATTGTAAAGTGGACTTATTAGATATTGCGATGGTTGCAAGTAGTTGGCTGGAATGTACCAGACCTGAATGTGATTAAAACCAGCCACGCTCTTACTGCTCTGTTTTGGTGCGGTGCTTTTAAGAAAAAGACGTTCAAACTTCTTAGTAAGGCAATAAAATGCGAAGATTATCTTGTAAATGGCCTGTTTGGTTAACTGTGTTCGCTTTTTCGATGCCAATATTTTATGCTTTTCATTCCATCAGATATAGCGTTTTTGCTCCTTCAACCCTTGCTGAGAAAACTGTTGGAGCAGTCGGCTGCACGATTTTAGTTTGGCTTGTTTATGGCATTGTTTGCCTTTTGGCAAAGCCTAAAAGCCCCCCAAACATAGAAGAAAAAAAGCAATAAGAGGTTGAGTAATGCTTGACAAAATTCGCCTTCGTTTTTCCTTGCCTTGCCAGCCAGATGTATGGTAATCTGGTTTTGCTTAAACATCGAAAAACGCCTTGACCGACTTTCGTAAGGCCCTCGGCCCTGAACAACAAGAAAAATTGAGAGAAAAATACAATGAATGAAAAACCTCACCAAAATAGTTTTACACCTGAACGTCGAGCAGAACTGATTAGAGAGACAGAGGAAAAAATAAAGGCTCACCCAATTTATCAAAAGGCACTTAAAGAAATAGAGACAAAGGAGAGAAAAAACATTCGTAAAATTCTTTTTCGCATGTCAATTTTTCTGATATTTTTGCTTGGCCTATTGTGTTCTTTTATGTCACTTGAGATAGGCGAGGATATGGCATTATCTATGCTTGTGCTTACTTTTATATCAGCTATCGCAATTCCTCTTATCTTTCGACTTTGTATGCGTCCAATTAAAGACAATCCTTATGCATTAACTGTATGTGCCAATAATGTCATTGGAATATTGAAATGGGGATTTATACTTCTAATAGCAGCATTTTTACTTTATAATTTATTGGTCGTCTTAATATACATCATAAGAGAACATCAAGTTCGTAGCCCATTTTCATAAACCCTTGATTACCAGTGATTCCTAATTAGCTCAGGGAAATTTATCACAGTATCTGCCCCCTAAGTCCTTTTTGCCTGCTTATCGTGTTTTCTCCCCGTTTGCTCTGCTTTGTGGTATCGGTGTAGGTTTTGTTACCTGGCTGCGCAGACGCAGAACATTGTAAATCGGCACTTTGTCTTTTGTGCGTTGATGGCGAGAAAATTCAGGAAATAGTGCATGCTTATACATACGTATAGCTTACTTTTTCGGGGACAAGGCGGACTTCGCAGGACAAGCGGCACGTCGTCCGCGATGAGAAATACATTCTAACCCGCATATTTCATGCGTTTTGCAAAAATACGACCTAATTGCTTGCTGCTTTAGAGATTACGTACACATCTAAAATTTGCACACTGTCCTTTGCGGGAAAATCGCTAAAATCATACCGAATATCATAATTTCTTTAATAACAAACACTTAACCCTCTGTGTTCTCTGTGACCTCTGTGGCTTTGAAAAATCCGGGCTAACGGCCAAGCTGTCATGGCTGTTCAAATTATAGTTCGTCCTTGCGGTTGTCCGGCCTGGGCGGCGTCTTGGTTCCCTTAGGACTGTAGCGGACAACAACAAAGATTAACGGTTCATTGCCCGTATTGGTGAGCCCGTGATAGACCCACGGCTCAACATAAAGGATGTCCCCACGTTGTGCAGAGAACTCCTTGCCGGCCAGAAACCATTGACCGGAACCCGTAACCACAGCGAGGTATTCCTCCTCAACATGCCGGTGCGACCGGTGGACGGTTTTGCCCGGTTCGACCACAGCCACCGCCGTAAGAACGTCCTTGGTGCCGGGCGTCTCGCCCCGGAAATACGTCCGCATCTGGCCCCAATCCGCCTGATACGACTGTGCAGTGTCCCAACCAATGACCTGCGAATTCAACAGCTTTGGCCCGGCATCCACCGTACCTGCTGCACACCCTGCTATAAATGCTACGCAGAAACTTACGGTGCATAAAAGCAGCAACTGAAACTTTTTTGCAATTTTTGCGAACATAATCGCCTCCATATTGAGTTATAGCTTTCGATAATCACTCAAGAACACAACCGCCGCACACACCCTTTTCATAACCCTGACCCGCCACGACGGCTTTGCAAGTCGAGTTTGTGTCCCTTGACAGCCCAATAATTATTCACGCAGTGTCTATTTCGCCTGCGGAGTTTCTTTTCCTTTCTCTACCGGCTCTGTCATCACACCGGTCTGGCGTATTGCCTGCCGAATGGCTTCTACATAGCGTTGATGCATCCGGCTAAGGGCCTCATCATCAGCCGTCAGCGCATCAGGAAAATCAAACGCAGGCAGCTTCGGTGTCGGCCGCTTCAGTTCCGATAGATTCGCCGCCAGCATTTTGAACTTCTCACCCCAGACCTTAATAGTCAAATCAGATTTGACCAGGCCGCCGAACAAGCTCAAATCGGTTGACCCGGGCGTGTCGGCGAATGGCCACGACAGCCAGCCGGCTGCCAGAGGCCGCGTCGCTTCAACTTCGGCACAGAGCCAGTTGGCCTGCTGCTCTTCGGTTCGGTATGGATTGTTTTGTGCTGCACCGCCGCCATACCAGCCATACTCGCCGAGCAGCAACGGTTTGCCGGCGTGACAGTCCGCCAGAACCGCCTGCAAATAACCAAGATTGTTCTGCCAATTCTGTTCCGAGCCGAATGGGTCGCCGAGGGTCGGATAGAAGTGAATTGTCACAAAATCAAGCAATCTCGCCTGGCGGTGAGGATTGAACGCCGCATATCGGCCGGGATTACCGTGGCGAATCAATGGATATGACCACTGGATGTAGCCAACGCTAATTAAGTGTGTCGGGTCGGCTTTGCGCAGTGCCTCAACCTGTCGGCTGACCCACCGGTCAGCAAGATGCTCGCGAAAAAGCTGCCAGTCACGCAACATTGGACTATTCGCATCTGGTTTATCCGCTGGAGCGGTAATCTGTTCCCATTGATTGGCGTCGGCAAGCTCCTTCCCCCACGCTGTTTTCAATTTGTCCCAGCTTTTGTATGTCTCTTTCAGCCAGTCGCTCCATAACGGACGCCATTCCTCCACAAACCACGGCAGATGTGGCTCATTGAGAATGTCCCAGGAAAAAATGGCCGGCTCCCCTTTATATCGCCTCCCAACAACATCCCAGAACCGCTCAATCGCCTTCAAGGAATTTTCACCGGCAAAGCGGTCCGGCTTCCAGTAGGAAGGCCAACCCTCCCAGTGGTCGGGGCCGGTAAGCACAAGTCTGATGCCTGACTCGCGCGCAATCTCAACAAGTTTATCAAGTTTCTTAAGTGCCTCCTCTTCAACAGTTTCAGGTGCAGGCTGGAAACTGGCAGCAGTAAGGAAGACCCGCGCACAATTTACGCCAAGTCCTTGCATAATCTGAAAATGCCGGCGCACCTTTTCGGAGTCGAATTGTCGCCATATTTTCGGCGCCCAGCCGGTAAGCGGGTCGTAATAATTTGTGCCGAAGGGAATATAAAGCTGTTTAGAATCGCGCTCTACAAAACCCTGTCCATCCTGTGACACAACTATCAACTGCATTTCCGGGCTTTCCGCCCGACAAGCACAAGGCGGGCAAAGCAACAAAGCCACAAAGGCACAAAGACACAGAGTTATAAAAGGATAGAGAATTAAAACCTTAAAATTTGAATCTTGCATTGAAAATTTGCTTTTTGTGTTTTGATTTTTGTAACTGGTTTCGATACGTCGCAAAAACCACCAGAACCTCTCTGTGAATTAATATGGACTCCACAGATATAATCGCTCCGGTGTGCTAAGTTTGTATAGCGTTGCCCTGTCGAGCTTGAGAACGTTCTGATTGCGGTAGCTCAGGAAACTGGCCAGCGAAAATGGCCTGCGATATTCCACCACGCGGGCCTCTTTAACGCCCGCCAGTGACTTAACCAATTCTATCGCCTCATCCAGATAGCCAATCTCGTCTATCAATTTTTTATTAAGCGCCTCCTGCGCGCCTAAAATGCCGCCGTCTGCTATCTTCTTCACATCCTCTATCGTCAATTGTCCTTTTCGTCCATCGGCTACAACCTGCACAAATCTTTCAAACGCAGGCGTAATCAGCTCATCCTCTAAATACTGAATCTGCTCCTTCGTCGGCACCTGGAACGAGCTGGGCCAATCCTTCTTTTCGCCCGATTTAATAATCACCGGCAAAATTCCGAGCTTCTCCTCAAGCAATTGTTGAAAAACAAAATGCCCCATTATTACGCCAATCGAACCGGTAAGAGCGGTCGGCTCGGCTATGATTTTGTCGCACGCAACCGATGTGTAATAGCCGCCCGAAGTGGCGATGTCCTGCATAAATGCGACAACCGGCTTACCTTCCTCCTGGCGGTATTTGAGGATTTCTTTATGGATTTGGTCGCTCGATGAAATCAAGCCCCCGGGCGAAGTTACACGAACAATCACTCCCTTCACGTGCTTATCCTGCCCGGCTTCTTTTAGCTGCCTGCAAAATTCTTTAGCCGATTCGCCATAAATCACTCCCTCCAATGCAATCACTGCAATTTTGGCCCTTGCCGGCCCTTCCTTGATAACCTCTTCGGCAAGTAAATTTCTCTGCCCTGTAGCAAAGAGGGTAAATACCCCAATGAGCATCAAAACCAAAGCGATATTAGCCATAATCGAGAGCGCCAGAACAACGCCCGTAAAAATCTTCCAGCCAATTCCTTTTCTCGGCGTTACTGTTGGTGCCGGCCTGCCCGCATCCAAAGGCGAAATCGGCTGCGCAGGTGGCAACATTGAACTATTATCCATAACAAATCCTTTCAAATTTTGTTTCACTCATTCTAAAAACGACAGGCACAAATGTCAATCCCGACAAATCGGGGCCGTGCTCTTACTCATACAGCACAGGATTTTCGCGCCAGTTTTTATCGCGGTCGTGGCCATAGTCCTTGACGCGAGGCCGACGCTCTCGCAGGCGAACCGACTCGACGCCCAGATAGTATCCGGTGGATAGCAGATTCTTGCCGACACATTCCAGCCGCAGCTTGTATTTGCCCGGCTCAGGCCAAAAATCTAGCAAATGATATTCCCCGCTTTTAATCTGCCCGCTATAAAGGTCTATCACCGGCCCGATTTTTACTCCATCAAGATACGCCTGGTATTTGCCGTAATCGTATGAGCTGGTCATATTGAGTAACAGCCGCTTTGGCTCCTTGACCTTGACCTCAAACGGAATCTCAATCCACGCATCTTGCTGGGCAGGAGGCATATAAAGCAGTTGTCCACCGGGGTAGTAGATGTCCAGCTCTTGTGCAACGGCCTGTCCCTCGCCATAAAACTGTTTATCAGTAAATTGCCTGGCCGGGAAAACCATATCCAGATTTGGCAATCTGCGCTCTGTGCCGTCGGGTGCACGCGCCTCAAACGTCGGCTCACCGGTCTGATACCAGAATGCAACACTTGCGTAATCGTCTTCGCGCTCATTCCAGCTATCGCTTTTATAGCCTGGATTCTCATCAGGTGAAATCCAGCCAAAGTGCTCGAAAGTTACCTTGATGGCGGTATTGAACACAATCGGGTCGTTTATGTGCCAGCGATATGCGCTTGTATGGCCGCCAACGATTCCCCAGCTATCAAAATACGGCACGCCGAAATATGGTGTGCTTGTGGTTTTCAGACCCCACGCACTAAGAAAATAATCTTCCGTGCCCGTTCCCCAGATTGAAGGCTTTTTTTCGCCGTCAATATATATCTTCTCATCGCCCTCGCCAAACCAGGCAGGGCTGCGTGTCCGCACCGACAGGACCGTGCCTACGTAATGTCCCTTGCCTTTTGTCTCCAGCAGCACATAGTCCTTGCCCTTTTGCGCGGGATATTCCTGCCGGTATTGCGCATAGAAATAGGGCGTGTCCTTCGGCATACTTTTTTTCTTTATCCAGTCGATATTATAGTAGAGCAGGCTGATGGGCTTTTCTGACTGGTTGACAATTTCGATTCGCGCAGATTTGCGAAATGGCATACGCCAGAAGCAATTGTATGAATCCGCGTCTTCGACAATCACAGGCAGACTTATCACCTCATTGCGTTTACCGAAACAGTTCGCAAAAAAGTCGCCCACCGGTGCTTCCACAGCCGGACGCTTTTTGCCGTCCCAATACATCCGTAGAAGCATCTGCTGATGGTCCGCTGAGCCGTTTTTCGCCCACGGATGCGGCTCAGGTTCCAGGAATGTAATCCAGATATGCGTGATTACGCCGGGACCTTGGACATCCATCAACACCTTCGTTTGGCCTGGTGCGACATTACTGTTATCGTGGTTGCTGTTAGGGTCCGGCTCATCGCTCTTGGGCAATTTGCCCGTAGATGTTACGCGCATACTGCGACCATTCTGTGGCCGGGCCAAATCCTCCAAAAAACTCGCACCGCAATCAAGCGGCATTGCCGCTGCAAGAATAATACACCATATAAAAACGTGATACCGCAAAATAGTGTTCATACATCGCTCCTGACAAATCGTCATTTTTCCCAAAATCTATGATAAACATTACAAAAGAACTTATGCGGTCATTATAGACCGCACTTAGTTTGCCGTCAATTTACAAAGATTATGCAGTTAAACAAACTTATTTACTTATATCAAAGTCTCCAAGTGTTCTCGTGCGTTTTGGACATATTTGATAAGTGTGGCACGGGCTTCTCCCGAAAGGGATTCTGTGGACAGCCCGTGAAGACACGGCCAGGATGGCCGTGCCACCGTATATGTTTGGCCATTCCAGAGCCAATCGAGAATATTCTCAATGCTTGAGCCATCCAGCTTGCGCCAGTCCGTAAAACATAAATCGCCGGGCAGGTTATATTCTTTTGCTTTATCAAGCAGAATAGCTACTCCTGCTATTGCCCCCAAGGCCATATTCTTTGGCTCTATGCCATACTCAATCGCCAGTTGCATTGTGCCGAATATCCTCTCATTTATCCCGAGCTTGCGGACCACATCACGACAGACCCTCGCAACCGTATCTGCTAAATACGGATTTGTCATCCGCGTAAGTAAATCCTCTGCGTAATTTTTGTAGCCGGCCTTTGTAAAAAGCTCATCCCCAAGATTGGCATATTTCTTTATAAGCGCTGCTCCGGATTCCTTCAAAAAAGCATCTGTGCCGATTTGCATAATGGCACCATCCTCTTTGACCTCCGTCATCTTAGTATAGCCCTTGACGGCGCCGAGAAAACCGAGCAAAGAATGTCCGGCGTTATGGCCATATAATTTTGCCTCCTCAAAGGGGAGCAAATCATCTTTTTCAACAAACACCTCGATGCCGGGCCTGAAATGGGGAATTCGCGTGCGAGTAACAAGGATTCGATTGAATTCTTCAACCAAAAAGGCACGCTTAAAACCCGGCGTTATGGTTTTGAGTTTCAACTCCGCGATTTCATCGACATCGTCAACAACTCTGCTCATTTTGCCGATGACGGTATTAAGAAACTGCACCCTATCCCGTGATATAGCACTAATTTTTTTATCGACCGCTTCTTCCAGTATCTCCGCAGCGCGATTATGATTTTCCGCAGTGTAAATTATCGTCGCTTTTGCTTTGCTATTTTTCAAACCCTCAGCAATCAACGCCATAATACTGTCGTAAAAATTTATTGAAGGTAAGCAGGTAGTAATTTCCGTGGATTGAGCCAAAACCTCAACAAGAGCTTGTCTGTCTTTTGGAACGTTGGGATTTAATAGTTCGACGCCGTCTATCTTTTGCGCCTCGATGCCATCGGCTTTAGCAACATTGACGTAATAGCTGCCTTTATTAGCCCTGACCGCATCGACAATCGACTGGTCAATTTCAGCAGCGACTATCCGCAAAAAATTGCCGCTCTGATATGCCTCTTTAACAAATAGGCCCGCTTGAATCGGCCCGAATCCAAAACCAGTAAATATATGCTCCGCCATTTTACCGGCCCGCGCTCCTTAGAAATTCGCTTATCGGCTTCTTATCTGTCAAAATCGTTATTTCCATCTCATACATCCTGCTCTTTCCGGGAGCGATACAAATCAGCTCTTTGCGCTCTCTTGCTTTTTTCTGGCCAATCGGCGGATTTGTCCCCGGCTCCAGCGCCGTAACATATTCGCCCGGCCCCCAGTGCTGCCAATTTGCAAGGCACGGCAACTGCTTTTTCTTATATTTCATAACAAGGGCAAGGCCGAGCCGACGGTTGTAAAGGCCGACCGTGCAAATCCCCGCTCTATCAGCAAGAACATCAATAAACCCGCATGCCTCGCCGCCGCCTCTGTGACTATCAAGAGGCTTCCGGCATTTTCGGAAATCGTGCGAACTATTAAATATGGCGTTATCCATATCCAGGCCGCGTGACACGCACTTACCCTTCCACACAATCTCCGTCCCTTCATCAACCAACGACCAGCCGAAGTTACAATGATACAGTATCATATTTGGCTGCGCAGTATTGCCCACATTGGTAACAACATCACGAATTCGAATAGCTGGTTCGCCAAGATTACTCGATATAGTCCGCCGTAACTGGAGATTCGGCCCGAATACACGAGACTCCTTCACTACTCCAGTTACGCTCATTTCCATCTTCCCCGTCAGGAGGTTCGGCTGCACAACTGATTCAACTGCGGCTGGAATGTTGCTCACCCGGCCGTGAAGACCTCGCTCACCAAACTCATCCGTTTCAGGCCCGCCGACGTGCGTTAGCCCGCAGGTTGTCAGTAATCCGCCGGCAAAAGTATATAACCACTCCAACCCCCGATTAGCATCAGGACGGGGTGCAGTAACACCTGCATCGCTCAGCCAGGCAAGACTGTATTGATTGTAGAAAGCATCGACAATATCCAGGCCTCTATCGATAACAACTTTATACCGAAGGCCGCCGCCCGTATTCACCCAGGCTATCCGTGTTCCCCTGCCCAAGCCGTTATCCAAAACAGAAGTCTCAATGCCCCCAATCTGGGCATAGTTTCCAACTTTATTATGCCAGTTAAATTCAGGGTCCTTTGTCGCCATTTTTATCCCTTTCTTTTGCCACCAAGACACAAAGACACCAAGTTTTTTTTAATTTATAATTTCTTTGTGACCTCGTGCCTTCGTGGCAATTTTTTCCTTTCTTTTTCTAAAAATTATCTCAGTGCATCCTGCAATGCCTGCAAGCTCGGATAATTGACTTCGCTGCGCACCACTTTGAGCATTTTGTCGTAGGACTTTATATTTCCGTATCTGTCATTAAGCGGCGCTTTTATATAAAGTGACGCAAACAAATTACCCATCTGCACCGCTTCTACAAAGTTTATGGAACCATCTTTGAACTTATCTAAATGGCACGCAATATAGGTAAGAAGTCCTGCCCTGAATGAGTCCCCTGCCCCAACCAAATCGACTACTTCGCCTGCCATAAACCGAGATTCGATTTTATTTGGCCCGCCGCAGGCGGACTTGATCCGGTGCAGGGCTTCGCCCTGCCCGCCAATGTCACCATCCGGACAAATATGCTTTTCATAAGCGCCGTTACTGACCGTAACGCCAAATAGTCTTGTCCTTTTTTCCTCTTGCCCCGTTAGAAACCTTATCGTCCCGTTAGAAATCTTCTTACCTCTTTCCAGGATTTCTAACGGGGTGAACCAGAACCGCTCGGTCAAAAAATCAAGAAAGTGCACATCATTTTCTTCTTCACTGAACTGACCCCAATTGCGCCCAGCCCCAAGGGTATTTTCAATCAGCTTGGCCTCATCGCAGGATGTAAAAAACAAATCAACCTCCGGCAAAAGCGGCTCTAAAAGCCGATATTCTTGAACCGATTTACCCGATTTAATCAGCTCCTGTGGGTTGCTCGTTAAAGTATGGCTGTCAACAATTGTTATAGCGCCTTTGCTGCGACACCACTTGATAAATTCAGCCAAATCCCGTCCCCCGTTAGCATCGCCCCTGTCGGATAAACCCGAATACATATAATAGACTATCTTCGGCTTTAATCTCTCAACAGCCTTTTGAAAAATCTTGAAATCAAAATCATTATTGGCGTTTGGAAAATATGCGATGCCGCCTCTATCCTGTCCTGTGCTGCTATGAATAAATGTAGTTCCCGTAGGCAAATTCGGATGTATAAAGGTCGCCGACATATCAATACCGTTAGCGGTCATCACATCATAGAAAAATTTGCCCTGGGCATCCAGGCCATTGTAATCCCCCCTGCCGAGATTAACGCCGACTGCCACCTTTAAGCCGATCCTTGCAATCAGAGGTGCTGTGTTGCCCGGCCCGCCCGCGGTTGCAAAACCCTGCTCTATCCATCCCCTTATCTGCTGTTGAGAGTAATTCGGCATATCTTCGGTCTTGCACTTGGCCAGTCCCCCTTTACCAACCAGCGCATCGGCAAATTCAAAGTCCGGCCTCCTCAGGTCCGTTACCGCCGTATTCAAAACCAGCACATCCACAGCCATAACCTCATCTTCCCAAAAAAAAACTATTTAGCCCTAAGCCCCCAGCTTTATGCTGGGGGTTGTTTAACCTTAATGCATCTGGGCCTCACAAGTTCCTATTGCCGGCCTGTAAAAATTGAACTGGACGTTGGGATGTTCCGCCAATAGTGACATCGGCACAGAACTGTCGGCAATTTTTTTACTTATCATAAGGGTCGTCAATCTCATCCCGAATGGATTATCGTGTGTCCCCGCCTGCCATATCGAAACTTTTTCTGCCTTCCACGTTTCCACCGGCCCAACCGTAATCGCTTTTGTCGGCACACCGGTTACAACTCCTCCGCCGCTGGTGCGTGCGTTTTGCATAATAGTAACAGGATGCAAATCTACAACGCGCGTTGTGAGCCGGCGATATTCCTGCGGCGTCGGCGGCTGCTGTTCATATTTGCCTTCCCGCTTGACGGGGTCATTAAACGCCCAGTGCTTTACCTCACCCTGCCCCCCCTGCATAACCACACAGCGAACACCCTCCCAGCTTTTTATATAGTCCTTAGTATCTGCCTTTGGAAAATGAATGTTCGAGGCGGGCATCCTCAAATTCTTATCAATTCGGTCAAAGCAAAGCTCCATATCCGCCTTCGCAAAAGATAACGGGTGCGTCCGCGGCACTTCTTTGCCGTCCCTGAACCATTCGTCCATTCCCCAGAAATGTGCATTTTTTAGATTCAACTGGAGTTCATTTACCAGCCGAGCCACAAGCGGAAGCTGCTCAGTTGGTCCTATCGGCCCGCAAATACCAACAGGATTGTCGGCTGTCGCCTGTTTCCACGCCATAATATATTCCAGCGCCTCCGCAAGATAAAACTCTTCGATGGTATCATAAAACACAACCTTGAAACCCTCTCTCGATAAACCAGCCATATCATCAATGGTAAGTTTGGCCGCATCGTTAAGAATCTGGTCATCGAGCGTTGTATAATCCCACCATTCCGGAGCTAAAATACTGATTTTCCTGCCCATCTTTTGCTCTCCTTTCCCCGCATCTTGCGGTTCGCCGTCCAAATTTCGAACCGCCGTTCATTATTGTATATAAACTATGTCACCAAGTTCTGCTTTGAGGATATTATCCTGCGGATATGCGTGGCCTAAATGCTGCCTGAAGCCCTCGGCAAACTTGCAGCCAATCTCCTTGCCTCTTTTTTTGCCTAATGCCTTCATCGCATTAACGTAGTCATCCATCCCGTGATGCTTCAAAAGCCAGTTACGCTGACTTTCGTGGCAGCAAAGCATCTTCTCTTTTGTATCCATAACGCTGGTTATATCAACTAACATACTCGCTGCTATCTCGTTCCCAAATTTGTCTTTCCCTTCGACGGCATCAGTATAATAAAGATACGGCACCGGCTCAAAAGGCTCGGCACCAGGCGTTTCAATATTTACAACACCGCAGCAAAAACACGCCGTCTGCGCAAGCTTGCTTGCCATTTCGTGGTCAACCATATAATCCGATGGACTCAACGTCAAAACGATGGTAGGCTGAACCTTCCGCACAAGCTCAATTGCTTTCAGCAGTGTGGGTCTGTCATACATAATAAAAGCATCATCGCACTCCAGACAAGAATAGCCGCATTTTAATATGCTCGCCGATTTCGTGGCCTCGGCCTTACGAATCCTGCTGATTTCCTCCCGGCTGTATTCGACTGTGCCGCAATCGCCCGGCGTCATCGTTGCAATATGAACCTGCCAGCCCTTCTTATGAAGCAGTGTCAGTGTCCCTGCGCACATAAACTCCGCATCATCAGGGTGCGCACCCAAACTCAACACCGTTTTATCGCGATTACCAATCATATTTTCAAAAAGCTGCCCGGGCTTCATCTGCCCATCAGGTGGTCGATAATCAGCATATCCACTTCTTCGTAATCCCGCTGCTTTATGAGCTTCTCTAACTTACTTTTGTCCAGGCTGCGAACAAGCTCAACTAATCGCAGGAAAATCTCTCTGCTGTTCCGCAGATGCTTGGTAGCAACCTCCTGTTTCTGTGTTCGTATTGCCTTTACATCCAGTCCCACAAATTCGCCGCGCTTGCCGTAGTTGTGCTGGTCGAGTATCCGCACCTGATTGAACGCCCTTCTCAGGTCGATAGCGCCAAAGCTCCTGTCCTCATCGAATTTTGGGCCATTCTGGTCGTTAAGGTGGACGCTAAACAATTTATTATATGCAAGCGCAAAACCCATCTCATCCGACGGGTCAAGACCCGCAAGGACCACGTGAGCGGTTTCTATGTTGACGCCAACACGCTCCGGCTCATCTGTTAAAAAGCTCACAGCAACCGCGTGCCCTGTTGTCGGGATATACGCCTGGTCCATCGGCTCATTCGGCTTTGGCTCAATCGCTATCTTGACTTCAGAATTGTAAGCCAGCATATCATTTAGTGCCTCAACAATCCGCTCAACGGCGACCGTGCTGTCTTTTGCCTCGCGGATATATGTCCCCTCGCGGGCAAACCATAAAACAACCAATTTCGTCCCCAGTGCATCACAAATATCAAGCATCCGCCTGCTGCGCTCTCTGGCATACTTGCGGCTGGCCGGGTCATTGGATGTATAAGCCCCGTCAATCGTCCGCGCATCCTCCCACAATCTCGGCGCAACAAACTCCGCAACCAGGCCCTCGTCCTCCAGCATCTTCCGAACCTCTTTTGCCTTTTTGATTATCTGCTGGCCAGTGAGCTTATCCAAACCCGGCACAGCATCGTCATCGTGAAACTGCACGCCGTCAAAGCCCAGCTTTTTATACAGCTTCAGCTTTTGAGAAAACTCGATGCTTTTCCTGACCGGCGGCCCAAACGGGTCCGCACCCTCGTGGACATTCCACGGCCCAAACGTAAATCTATATACTCCTGCCATTTTTATACCTCCTTGTCTTAAATCAAACTAACCTTCTGCTTCCAAAATCCAATAGTTATTTATATTACCACACAAAGTCCAATTGAGTAATCCGGATTTTCTATTTTTTAACGATGACTTCTCTTTCCACCTGCCTTTTCCTTCAGCACAGCACCGGCGTGGCGGGCATAATGGGCACGCAGGTCTTGTGCATATTCTTTCAGAATTTTTTCACCAAGACCTTTGTAATCCCCACAGCGATACAAAGCTGCCGCTAAAAATAGCTCTCGCAGTGATGCATTTCTTGTCTTTGTATCCGAGCCGTCCGGCGGCGTGCGACGCATAGCATCTTCAATATCTGTAAAGGCGTGCCCCATTATCCCCGGCTTTTTCAAAAGTTCAGCCAAAGGCCTCGCCGCAGTTTTGTCTCCAATTTCCCCAAGCGCCATCGCCACCGCCCGACAATGCGAAAACTCGCTTTTGTCATCGAGATACTCAACCTTTTCAACAATAATTCCGGCAGCCCGCTTGTCGCCACAGCATCCCAAAGCAATGATGAGACTATCGAGCGGACTAACGCTCATCCCATATTGTCCCATCCCTGTAAAATTCCAGCCCTTGTCCCACTGGCTGGACTTGACAGCCTCCAGCAGCATATCAACACCCGTCTCATCACCCAACATCCCGAGGATATGCGCATAAGTAAGTTTGGCGTTCTTGTCCGTAGTAGCCTTGTAAGAACTTCTCAGAAGCGGCATCGCATCTTTCGGCTGTGCAAGAACCACCTCAAGTCCTTCAAAATTATTTACAACTCGCCCAACTGCCTCTGCAATTTTCTCCTTAGGTAACGGAAACGAATCTCTATCAGTAAGAACGCTTTCCGGCAGATTGCCTTTCTCGACAAGATGTTTCTGAAGCGCATTAACATCGATATCACGAAGTCCCCTGCCGCTCTTGGCAGCCATCGCCGCTGCAACTCCAGCCGCATAACCCTGGTTCTGAATGTCCGCCTGCATTCGTATCACAGGCATCGCATCTCGGTGGCTGCTGGCGCCGAGTCCCGTAACTAAAATACCATCGAGTCCCTTTGGCAAAAGACACCGATACGGCACACTGACAAGCATTTCTTTTCTATCCGGCGGACGCAGCAAAAATATCGGATGTATCGTAAAGCCGTGCGAATCAAAATTGCTTTTGGCCATCGCAATCGTGTCCGGATATTTGCGATAGTTCAAAATATCAAGTGGTGACATCACAAAGTCACCCACCACGCGCCTGCGCTCCCGCGTATCAATCAACTGGCCCAAATCGTAGGCATTCTTGAACTTACCCTTTGCAACAACAAACGCCCGCCAGGTATCGACAACATCCGAATCATCAATAAATGTCCAATCGGTATTGGTATATCCGGCGCCTAATTGACGCGGCGGAAGTCCTGCCCCCTGGACCGCCACTCCTGTGCCATTTGTATAATCACATTCAGCGCCCGCCGCAGCAGCAATATCAGCATTGCCGGTCGAATCGATGACTACTTTGGCAAGCACAACGCCTCGCCCCTGCGGCGTAGCAACGACAACACCTTTGACCCGCCCGTCTTCAACGAACGCCCCACATCCAAGCACGCCAAACCATATATCCGCACCTGCCTTGCGAAGCTGCTGTCGATACCACTCCATCTTCCACTGGACACTCCACTCCCCGCCTTTTTTCTCGGCGATGTCTGCAAAACTTGCCACGCCTTCATCGACCTCTCTGGTAAATCCGTTGATGTAACCGTAATAGTATTTGCTGATAAGACCCATTGTGCCGACGCCGCCGAGGCCGTAGAGATACTCGACAACAAGTGTCTTAGCCCCCTGCCTTGCCGCTGCGATACCTGCCGGTGCACCGCCCGTCCCGCCGCCGACAACGACAACGTCATATTCCCCAAGCACAGGCACGGCCCGCCGCTCAACGCCAATCGTAACTACTCTCCCTCGCGCCGCACGTATCCCGCTCAAATTCTCCTTAATGTCCCCTGTGGCAACAGGACTTGCCGGCAAACCGCGTAATGTCACCTTCCTCGGCTTTTTTGACTGCTTCGCCTCTAAAGCAGCCGCCGCTCCAATGCGACTGCCTGCTTCCATAAGTTCCAATGGATGTAGTAACTTCTCTGCTGCCTCACGCGATACGTCCACACAACCACCGAGCACAAATAAGCGTTCAATACCTGCAGGTCGGAATACATCTAAGTCAACCCTTCCTGCGCCAGGCCACCGACCGGATAAACTCTTCTTGCCTTTCATCTGGTCGGGCGACACACAAAAAAGCATCTCTGATGCATCTTGTTGTTCTCGATTCCACGTTAAGTCACGCGCGATTTGCTCGGCCTGGGCAAAAGATGCAAACGAGCCATCTTTAACAGGAATTTTAAGGGTATATTCAAAAACCTCGCACTCAAGACCGCCTTTAACAGAAAGCGTGGTCGGCATCTTTCGCATTTCAACAATGTCACTACCGGTTTGCACTTCTCCTCCGACAACAACACGCTTAAAGGTTTGCGGCCCGACTGGATATGGTGCAAATTCAGCCCCTGCCATTCTCGCTATGTTTGCCCTCGCTGTCGCATCGATAATAACCCTGGCACTGACCGCCTGCCGCCCTGAACGATTCGCAATAACAACGCCTGCAATTTCTCCCTTGCTGCCAAAAAGGATGTCACTGACATAGCAGCCATATAAAAATTGCACGCCAGCATCCAGCAGCACTTCATCCAGCGCCCTTTTTACCTGCATCGGCGTTACCGGCGACCGTGAAAAAATCTTCTTAGCAAGTTCCGTCTTCGGTTCTTCGCCTTGCTCAAGCCATAACCGGTATGTTCCGCAGATGTCCTCACCTAAATATGGCCGCTCCGCTGCAAGAAAAACCTTCGCTCCATTTTGCGCAGCAGCTACTGCCGCCGCTACACCGCCAGATGTCCCGCCGACAACCACAACATCTACATCATATACAACTGGAATATCGCGGGCAGATTCATTGACCGCCTGTGGCACGGGCTTCCAGCCCGTGAAGACACGGCCAAGATGGCCGTGCCACGGTTTCTGACAGCCCTGTCCAAAAGGCAAAAAACATACTACCGCGACCAGTATGAACCGAACTAACTTATTCATTCTTTAGCCCTCTTTATGGCGTAAGCCATGCTGTGCATGAAAAGCATTATCCCGCTGATTTCGCCATTTTGCAATAAGAATCCCCGCTTCCTTCTGAAATTTTAGGTTTTCTAAAGCTCATCCGGCGTGTATAATATGGAGTATGACTTTTACTCTTGCCCGGCGTGCCGACAATTTCGACAAAATGAATGACGAAAAGGCAAGGTGATATTATCGCAAGCATATTCAGGCAAAAATACCCGCAGGTAAAACTTAAATGAGCTAATGTAGAAATTATTAATAGGAAAAGTAAAAAGATTCGAAAAAGAGATTCTAATGGAACCGTTTAATAAGCCATTAAGTGAAATTACGATTGATGACATAAATATAATTGTTCGAGACAAAGTCCCAGAGAGCAGAAGTCTGGACTACAAAAGGGAACTACCCCCGTTAACAGAGGCTGGTAATAAAGATTTGCTTAAAGATATTAGTGCTTTTGCCAATACGGTTGGTGGATACCTTATTTATGGTGTTGATGAAAAAGAAAGTGTGCCAACAGAAATACTTGGAGTGGAGTCCGAAGATTTTGATAAACTCAAGCAACGTTTTGAAAATTTGCTCAGGACAGGGGCTGACCCTGTTATTAGGGGAGTGGATTTCCATACGGTTGACGTTAATGAATCAAGAAAAGTGGTGATTATAAAGATACCCAGAAGCATTGCCAGACCTCATGCTGTTCGGATTAAGGAGCATTTCCGTTTTTATGGCAGAAATTCCAGTGGAGTCCACCAGCTTGAAGTGGAGGATTTAAGAAGAGCGTTTTTGGAGTCGGAGACGCTCGCTACAAAAATTAGAAGCTTCAGAAGTGACAGGCTTTCAGCAATATCAACAAATGAAACATTTATGCCTCTGCTTTCTGGAGCAAAAATTGTACTTCATTTAATACCTGATTCATCTTTTGAACTTGGGAAAAGATATGATTTTGGTAAGGAATGGATATCTGATTTCCCACCTATTTATAGTAGTGGCTGGAACCGAAGAATAACCTTTGATGGAATAATGACCTACTTAGGTAACGATGAAAAAGGTATTGTATTTTATTATACTCATGTGTTTAACAATGGTGTTTTAGAAGCAGTAGATGCTTTTTCTCTTCAAATAAAAGGAGAGAAAAAAATAATACCTTTTGTTGGCTATGAGGAGAAACTAATAGATGCTCTAAACAAATATCTTGGGTCATTCAAAAAATATCAAATCGAGTTGCCTGCTTGGGTATGTTTATCACTTGTGGGCGTCAAAGGTTATGTGATGGGGGTAGATTCTTTCTGGTTGCCTGGTGAATTTCATCCTATTGATAGAGATGAATTAATCATCTCGCCAATAAGAATTGAGAGCTACGATTTACCGGCAGACAGGATTTTGAAACCAGCATTTGATTCGATTTGGAATGCATGTGGCTTCAAACAATCTATAAACTATGATAAAAATAATAATAGGAAACCGAGGTAATAGAATAAACAGGGGACGTTTAATCTTTTTCTCCGCCGCAGCCGCATTTTGCATTTTAATCCTTGTCTGCCGCGAGCCTTCGCTGGACCGAAGAAAAACGTTATCTGTATGCCAATGGTCACAGAGAAAAGCGAAAGCAAGCTCAAGAATTTGCTCTAATGGGCACTGCGACCTGCTGCTGTTAAGCTCAAACGTTATGCAGACACAAAAACAGATATGGGTTCTTATAGGGAAACGATATAATCAATAGTTGGAGTTATGAATCGTGAAACCAGTTACGTATGATCTTAGAGATATCGCCGAGAAGTTGGTCCGTCAGTTTCCGTCTATTACTGCTCTCCATCTTTTCGGATCGAGACGCCACGGCACCATGAGCACAAGATCTGACTGTGATGTTCTTGTCACCACGAGTAAACACATTCCCGCACATCAATTGAGAGATTTCGCCATGGAGGAATGTCCAGCTTTAGACCCGTTCATCGTATCAGGTGCCAAAGCGACAAGCTGTATCAATGACAGTTACGTAATAGCAGAGTCATATGATGCACTTGTCACCCTCCTGAAAGCGGTCAAGTTCTGGGAAAAAGACAGCGGACTGCTTGATGCTAACATCAATTGGGAGCTGCAGGTTCATGCCGGAACATCGTTCACGCCAACAACGCTTCCAGATACTTTCCTCGAATCGTTAACCTTGCAGGCACACATGAAGAGTGTTTCTGATATAGGGCTTCCTGTATGTCCCTACATTGGCGACACTCCCGACAAGATAAGTGCATTTCTCGCTGACTTAGCCGAGCGCATGGTAATGAAGCCTGAGTATTTGAAGCCCAAAGGACAGGCGCAGGTCGGCTGGACCGTCAATCTTCAATCCGAGTACGATTTTCAGAACCTCTTCTATACAGTAGTCAAACCTTGGCTTCCTGGATTAGGGAGGGAGGAGATAACGATATACTACGACAAACAGAAGAAGCAGGCCGACTTCAATCTCTTTGGCAACCAACTGATTATTGAGATGAAGTTCATCGATGACGCCAACTCCAAGGCCGCAGTGGTCAAGACGCTTGAGGGCCTTGCATCCTTCTATCTACGCAACGTCAACGTACGTGTCTTGCTAATGTTCATCTTAGTTAAGAGAGGCAAAGTGGACATCGATGGAACCAAATGGGAAGCTGATTTTACACACTTCGACCGCAAGCCGCGAGTAATTACCAAAGTTGTTTTCTGTGACTGACAAATGGTATTCCAAGAATGCCGTCAAGCGTACCGTTCATAGAGACAGCTACCGTTTTTCGAGAGACCCCTTTAATCTCTTTTCCTTGCCTACTCCGCCGAAGTCCCTAAGGGACGAAGGCCGGACTGCCAAACCAAAATTTACCCGCCGCTCTTTTTGGACACCTTGCCCGCCGCTCTTTCGCTTTAAGGCATTTCTGCGAAGCAGTAAAAATTCAAAGCATAAACCCGATTGAAACTTGTTTCAGAAAGGGTTTAATTTGAATTTAAGGTGCATTTATGCACTGCCTTAAAGCAACTCTCTGCTCGTCCGCCGTAGCAGATTCCTACGTAGCTTTAGCAAAGCAGGATAGCGAAGGCGGATGGCCTCGGTGCCTGTCCTGAGCGCAGTCGAAGGGACCTCTGTGGCAAAACGAAATACAGTGTTAATCCCGTGTAACTTGTCCTGAGCTTGTCGAAGGAATCCGTGTCTGATTTCGTTTGCTCGGCTTATATAAAGAAGCCCGAATTATTCGGGATTCGGCGGACGAAGCAAAAGGGCATCGCAGATACTCGTATCGAGAATGACCTCGGCTGAGTACGCCAAAGCCGAGCAAATCTCTCTGCGCCCTCTGCGTTCTCCGCGGTTAAACAAAATCAGCGTTAATCCTGCGTAAATCCGCATCTGAAAAAATTTGTGTCTATTCGTGTGAACCTGTCCTGAGCGCACTCGTCCCGAGCAGGGTCGAGGGAGTCGAATGGATTCGTGGTTAATTTTCTCTGTGCCGGCGCTTGCCCCGCCAATCCTCTATATTTAGACCGGCGTAGAATGAAATCCGACTTGCGTCTTCCTTCTGAAATTTAGGTTTTCTAAAGCTCATCCGGCGTGTATAATATGGAGTATGACTTTTACTCTTGCCCGGCGTGCCGGCAATTTCGCCAAAATGAATCACGAAAAGGCAAGGTGATATTATGGCAAGCATATTCAGGCAAAAATACTCGCAGATAAAACTAAAATAGAATATTAACTATTTGTGAAATGCTAAAATTGGGTGGGAATTTTATTTAATTGACCATGGATTGTACAGATAGTGGATTACCAGAAAACAATCAATAAAATTTATGAAGAACTAGAAAAAGATAAACTATTACAGGCTATAATGTCATGCCTAAGACTTGCGAGATTAAATAAAGATTACAGAAATGTCGCAATTTTCCTCAGAGAGATTACTTCTGATAAAGCTGCTTTTAGAGATGCTTTTTGGGAGGCGACGAAGGAACTAAAGGAAGATGCTCGAAAATATCTCTATGAGAAGTCTTTTGAACGATGGCTTGAAGAAAGAACAGTATGCTGGGATCCAAAGGCTACTGACGACGAAAAAATGGTCTACACATTAGGAGTAGGAGAACTTTTAAGTGATATTGAGCAATTAGAAAAAAGCGTAAACGAACTTTCTACACCAAAGGGAATGACCCCTTTTGATACAGCGTACTTTGAAGATAGAAACACAAAAGCGAGAGTTGAGTTAAGAAATAGAATTAGGGATATTAACACCGTTAGAGAAAGAATAAGGTCTCGTTGTTTTAATTATACAATTGAAATTGAAAAACAACTGTATGAGCAAAAACAAACCCATAATTTTATTTTTGATGCTCAGAACCATGTGAACAATTTCTTTAAAGGGGAAAGTCAGGACATATATGATAAACTGCAAAGAGCTACTGAGTTATCCAATTCAAGCAAAAAAGAAGATTTTTCTCTGCTACTAACTGAAATCAGGAGGATTCTTAAATCAGTGGCTGATTATTTTTGTCCGGCCCAGGAAGACAAAGTTATTTGTTCTGATGGTGCAGAAAGAGTATTAGATGGCGATAATTATTTGAATAGATTACAGGAATACTTGTCAAAAAAATTCGGCAAGAGCAAGTCTGATGAATTATTGAAAGCAGAATATGAATACTTTTCAAACTTTATCAGAAAATTGAATGATTTAGCGTCTAAGGGTGTTCATGCTGATGTTGATTTTGCTGAGGCTAAACAAGGATTATTATGTTTGTACATGTTTTTGAATAACTTGGTCAACCGTTTATTTAAGAAAAATAAATAGTGGACGTTTATCTATTTTTGCGCTCTATTGTAAAAATCAAGATGTAAAAACAAAAATCAAAATTTAGAATTATCATGCGTATAATGCTGTTCGTCTAAAATATAGACCTTGAACGTGAATATTAGCAAAAGAGACAGCCAGAAGAAAGTAAGGTGAAGGAGAGCGACGACTTTTTGTAGGTCAATAAAAAGACGCCCAGAGATGTAAAAAGTAAGTTGTAAAGAGGTAAAGACAGGTGAATTATGAATTCTAAAAAATGTTTCGTTTTAGTAACAACGCTTGCGACTTTTTTGATTGGATTGCATACTACGCTGTGGGGACAGGAGCAAAAAGACCCTACTGAAAAAGTCAAACTTTTAGAGGAAAAGATTAAGAGATTAGAAAATGTTGTTGAGACTCAACAAAAAACAATTAGCCGTATTGAAAGCGAAAAGGCCGCTCTTCAGTTAAAATTAGATGAACAAACGAAGGAAAACGAACGACTGAAAAATTTATGTTCTCAAGCTGGTATGGACATATCACCTCAGGAGGATAAAAAACCATTAAAGGACAAATCCGAAAACGTGATTGACGTGAGTATTGAGCAACTCCGTGGGGTCCTTAACAAACAGGAACAAACGCTAACGTTCTTGCAGAGAGAGGAATTTTATAAGCAAAATTATGAAGGTAAAAGCGTGCAATGGACAGGAAGCATTCAAGGTGTTTTTGAGCACAGTAAAAAATCACGCTCGGCAGAGCTCGAATATTATGTGTGTTTTATTTATAGATGGCCTGACTCGTCTTCTTTAGAGGTGCGTTTAATACTCCAAAAAGATGAATCATTGAAGCAAAGATTACTTTCGCTGAATAAAGGGTCTCTGGTAACTTATCAAGGTAAGCTGCCTGGTTTAGGAATTGGTGGGATAGATTCGTTTATCCGCAGACCGCAAGCGCTCTTGACTTTAACGGAGGGGAGAATCGTGTCCGATAGACGTCAGAGGCAAGATAGACGGCAGAGGCAATAAGATTTCTCAAAAACCTTAAAAAAGCGGATAAAAAAAACAGTGTAAATCCGCCATCTACAATCCGAAATCCGCAACTGAAATCTCTCCCTCAAAAATCCTGTTTCTTAAATCACTCCATAAGTATATACGCATATACTTATATACTCGCAAATTTCAATCTGAAGCGCAACGCATAGGTTTGCTCCAGAAGACCTCTGTCGGGGTCCGATAGTTCAAACATTTTCGTGGGCGATTATTTAATAATTCTACCACTCTGTCAAGTTCAGTTTGGCTCACACGCTTAAAATCCGCACCTTTGGGAAAAAACTGACGCAGCAAGCCATTGGTATTCTCATTTGTCCCTCGCTCCCAGCTATGGTACGGATTGGCAAAATAGCTCCGCATACCAAGTTCACGCTCAAGCTCCTTAAATCCTGCAAACTCCTTTCCATTGTCAAACGTCATCGTCCTTACCTTTTCAGCAGGCAACTTTAGCATTGCCTCAAGCGTCGCACGGGTTACCGTATCGGCAGATTTATCTTCCACTTTCACCGCCACTGTATAACGTCCTTTGCGTTCAACATGCGTTGCCAATAAGCCGCTGCTCTTACGACCCTCAAGTGTGTCAGACTCCCAGTCACCTACACGCCTGCGCTCATTTACAACCTTCGGACGCAGGTCGATCATACGACGACCAGGTATCTGGCCACGATGGTCAATGCTGCCTCGCCGCTTACGGCGACAGTGGTGACTCTGACGCAAATAC
>CAYWXK010000048.1:0-26623 GCA_964462515.1 uncultured Pirellulales bacterium | reverse complement strand
TCGAAAACGAATCGGTTGACCTTGTCCATCTTGACCCGCCTTTCAAAAGCGACCAGGATTATAACATCCTCTTCGCCGAGCGCAACGGCAGTCAGGCCGCCGCTCAAATCAAGGCATTCGAGGATACTTGGCACTGGGACAAGGTCTCTGCTGCGGCGTGATTTATCCGCCTGTGGCGGAAAGGAGAACTGATATGAACATCGAACAGCGACGCCCCGCCGGACTATGTTGTAATAAAAATGACCCCTGACAACATCCGCGTTACTCGTGGTGATCCTGTCGAATCCATGGAAACCACCGATATGAAATACACGCAGGTAAAACTAAAATAATCTGGCACTTACTTCCTGTGTGAAATTTTGGAGGTATGGATTTGAGATGTTCTTGGATTTTGGAAAGATAGTGGGCGAGAGGTGAGAATTGTGAATTATGAACTTTTCCTATGTCGGCGGAAAAACATAGTGACCTTACCATAGACTGGACCTTCCAAGTCTCTAAGTTTATGCTCAATATCTACGTTGCTTCCACATTTGCTTGCCCAAATTCCGTTCGGAAGTTGTATTGCTGCATGAGTAGGCCCATTTTCATCGGTAAACAAGGCGATTTTTTCGTAGCCGCTTTCGAGGCGTCCGCGAGAACATGGTTTGTATCCCAGTGTTGCAAATGCGCACTCAAATGCTGCAACCGTTGGCTCTGGCGGACAACCAGCCGGCCAGTACGTATCCGTTTCCACTGGTGGCCACCACGGTTTATTTTCAAAACCAAGAGCAAAGGCGATACAGTTGTAGGTAGGGGTATCTATGCTTTTAGGCTCGATTGTTCTATCAAGACGTGGAAACGCGGCAAAGAATCCATTGGGATTAAGGATATCCATGCTTCTCACCCCAATCAAGCCACACTTTTGTCATAGCGTAGAAAGTAAGAATATCCATGCGTCTGCCCCCAATCAAGCCACACTTTTGTCATAGCATTGAGATCGCCTGACATTTCCGGTGGAACTGGGTTTGTTCTGGTCAACGCCCTAAGTGCACAGAACCAAAAATCAGGTGCGCGCTTAAGTTCATTTAAAATTAACCTAATCGCTACAGGCCCGAGACCGATTATCTGCAAATATGCCAAATGTGATGTTATCTTCTGTATCGAGGATAAATTAACGGTTTCATCTTTCCATTTTTTCGCAAGTTCGTTGAATATTTGTTCTGTTTGAGCATCAGAAACAATATCTTTCTTTGCAGTTTTTAGAACTGTGTGTGTCGGCAAAGTAGGTATACTTTGTTCCAAGGCCTTTATCTTATTTTTGAGTAGGTTTATTTCTGAAAAGGCCGACAAGCCAATATTGATCGCTTGTTCGTTTCTTGTGCGCAAAAACTCTTGCATTTTGCCCAAAGCATCTATATTCGTGTACAAATCATCTATCTTTTCGGGACATTTCTGAACTTTATTATTAAGGGATATGACACTTTCATCATTTTCGCGGGTTTTTTCTGATATCTGACCCATAATTCAACACCATGGCTTTTATTATAATTTTTTTATAATAAACTGACTTTATCTTTTCCAACAAATGCTACAGTTTCAGTAAGTTCCTTTTCTATCGCTTGTAATGCTTTTTGTAAAACCTTAAGTGTTCGAAGGTTCATCTGAAATACAAATTCATCGTCGCCAGATAACCGAAGCATAAGAATTGCTATAGGTACTAAGTTATTCACTGTTGGTTTATATTCAGCAATATCCTCTCCAATATCAATGCGATTGCTCACAACAGGCCTAAGATCTACAGAATAGGATATGGCTTTAATAACCTTGAGCGCGATGGACTGGGTACCGGCCGCAAGTTTTTCGGCATCAAATCTATTTTTACATTCATCCAGCAAGGCTTTCACAAAGGGCGGTATTTGTGCAAGTTTTTTTACATCAATAACAGCCAAAGTGCTCAAATCAGCCATGATGTCTTCGATAGAATCTTCTACCTCCATTCTTCGCAGGAAATACATACCGACAGAAAGAATTGCTCCCATCTGTTTTGGAGTTAGAGTGAATTTTGTGCGAAACATGTCTAATGCTTTAGATTCACTTTTTGAATCCATAGATAGAATATATTCCGATATACTCCTCGGAATAATATTCAGCATTTCGTCTGTAATGGGTGTATCTGCAACAATCCCCAAATCGTCTGAAAATTCTTTTGAAACAACCGGATTATTTGTGAATAATTTAGATCTCATTTCCCAATTCCTTTGATAAAATGCACCAAACACAATAGCTTTTAAATAGCCACCCTCGCCGTAAAACTCCTATCATAAACGCACAGTTTACTTGCATCTTATATTTTTGTAAAGACCTTTTTTCAAAGAAAAATATAGCATTTTAGCTTCATCGGTCCATTTTTAAATAAATAGGAACATAAATTTCCCCCCTGCGTCCTTTCCCCGATTACCGTTTAACCGCTCTCTGAACCTCGAGTATTGAGAATCAAGGTTTATCCGCCGGAGGCGGAATTGAGCATCCAGCAAACATTTTACCCCCAAAATCCGACAAACAAAACCAAAAAAATTTTGCCTAAAAAATTAGATTTTTATTGAAAAAAAGGCGATATTTGGTATAATACCCACCAGTTTACCAGTATGTAAACGCAAACCGCCCCGTAGGGCAAGTTCTTCAGGGTTAGCAAACCCAAGTCAAAAATAATCGTTAATGACTATCAACTATCTAACGACTTACGACAATCGACTAACGACTCTTGTCCGCCATAGCTCTTCGGCGACGGCGGAAGTGACTGGAGACTAAATTATGACCACAGAAGCCCAAATCATCGCTAATCGTCATAACGCACAAAAATCGACCGGCCCACGCACTATCGAAGGAAAGTCCGCCGTCTCACAAAACGCCGTCCAACACGGCTTTTCAGCCCATCAGGACGTAATCAGCTCAGAAAACCCTGCCGATTTTGAACTTTACCGCAACCAGCTCCTCGCCGAGCTTGCCCCGGCCAGCCCTATGGAATCTATGCTCGCCGAGAGAATTGTCGGGTTGTCCTGGCGGCTCAAACGCGCCATTCGCATCCAGAACCAGGCCATCGATGCAATGAACGCAAACAATAACTCCAACCCCCTGGCCAAACTCACAAAATCGTTGTTTTTCAAAGGCCTGAACCAGCCGCAGGAGGATACCTCCGGCTCGGATGCTGGTCTGTCTCTTGGCCGATTGGTCATAAAGGACTTTTCTTATGCAAGGGTCCTCGAGCGTCTCTTGATGTATGAACGCCGAATGGAGCATAGTCTTTACAAAACGCTCCTTGAGCTTCAACGGCTCAATCTCGTCAAAAAACTAAATGCCGGCTCTGAAATGCCAATTAACCATTTAACAACGAACTACGAACTATGAACAACAAAATTATGCAAAACAAACCCAATTTGCTGGATATTCAAACGAATGTAAGCTCTGTTAAAAGAAAGGATTATGAAAATAAACGACTTTGCAGCCGCGAGAAAAACAAACCCAAACAAAGCCAATTTGCGCAGCAACAAAATGAACACAACCTTCTTATTAACAAAGGATTATGAACAAATAACTGTGAACAATGAACCAATGAAAACAAACCCAAACAAAGCCAATTTCAAACGTATCCTTGCAAAAGTTGGTCATCACGAGGATTTTGCGAAAAATCCTGCGAAATCAATCAGCATTATGCACTTATGCTTTTGCGCACCTTCTTATAGACTTCCATCGCCCACAAAGGAAATGAAGAAATGATTATTACCAAGAGCCAATCAAAAGCCCCCAATGCCTCCGTCTTAAACACCTTCTGCAAAAAAGGCACATACACAACCACCATTTGCAATAGAAACGATATCCCTGTTGCAACGATAAGTTTCATATTGCTGAATACACCTATCTTAAACAGTGACTCGGTGAAATTGCGGCAATTAAAAGAATGAAAGAGCTGGCTGCACGAAAGAACGATAAACGCCGCTGTCCTTGCACGGCCAATTCCTTCCTTTTCCACAAAACACACAAACATAAAAGCAGCTAAACTACACACCGCTATAAAAGCCCCTTGTGCCAGCATTAAAAACGCCCTTTGCCGAGTAACTACTGGTTCATTGGGCGGGCGAGGCGGCCTATTCATAACGTCCTTGTCAACCGGCTCTACCCCCAACGCCAGTGCCGGCAGTCCATCGGTTACCAGGTTCACCCATAGAATCTGAATAGGAATCAGAGGGGCAGGCAATCCTGCGAGAGAGCTGACAAACATAACCAGTATTTCGCCGGCGTTGCAGGAAAGAAGATAGTGGACAAACTTTTGTATGTTGTCATAGACGCCTCTACCCTCTTCAACCGCTGCCACAATCGAAGCAAAATTATCATCGGTAATTACCATATCCGACACCTCTTTTGTAACATCGGTGCCGGTTATGCCCATCGCTATGCCAATATCTGCCTCTTTTAGCGCCGGGGCGTCGTTGACGCCGTCGCCGGTCATCGCCACTACTTCTTTCCGTGCTTTCCGGGCCTTGACAATTCTTAATTTATGTGCCGGCGAAACACGAGCATAAACAGGGATTTTCTCGACTTCTTTTTCAAACTCTTCCTCGCTCAACCTATCGAGCTCATCCCCGGACAATGCCAGTGAATCCGACTCGAAAAATCCTAATTGCTTAGCAATTGCCACTGCGGTATTTTTGTGGTCGCCGGTAATCATCATTGTCTTAATTCCCGCCCGCGTGCATTCTTCTATCGCCCGCTTGACCTCCTCTCTGGGGGGGTCAATCATCGCAATCAATCCGACAAAAATTAGCTCTCTTTCGATTAGCTGGGCCTGGAATTTACGACTATCACTATCCAGAACCCGATATGCCACCGCTAAAACACGCATCGCCTGCTTTGTTAAACTGTCGTTTGCTTTCAAAATTCTATCCTTATCCTCACCGGTTAAGCTCCTGCTGACGCCCTCTATCTCAATGCTGCTGCAATCCTCCATCAAAACATCAGGCGCCCCCTTAACAAAGGCGATAAGACTGTCACCATATTGCCGCAAAATAGTCATCTTCTTACGCTCGGAGTCAAATGGTATCTCATCAACAAAGGAAAAATCCTGCTCTTTTTTCTCTTTCCAAATCCCTGCCTTTGCTGCCGCAGTCAAAATCGCCCCTTCGGTCGGGTCACCTACAATCTTGTAACTATCCTTATCCTCCATTAACTGCGCACCATTGCACAATACACCCAGACTCAGGGCCTTTTCCAGGTCCGGATAATCTCTGGCTTTTACTGCCTTCTCATCGAGAACAAACTCACCCTTAGGAGCATATCCTATGCCGGTCAGCTTAAATAATCTCCCGCCCGCGTAAACTGCCTGCACGGTCATCTCGTTTCTGGTCAATGTCCCTGTTTTGTCGGAGCATATAACCGTAGCGCAGCCCAGCGTTTCTACCGACGGCAGCTTTCTGATAAGAGCGTGCCGCTTGACCATTCTCTGCACACCCAGCGCCAGAGCGATAGTAACCACCGCGGGAAGTCCCTCTGGAATCGCCGCCACCGCCAGGCTCACCGCGGTCAGAAATACATCGATTATCTTTCCCCCGCGTAACCACCCTAACAAAAATACAAGCCCCACAAGAACAAAACACAAATACACTATCCACTTGCCGAACTGCTCCAGCTTTTTTTGCAGGGGCGTGGATTCCCGCTCGATTTCCTGAATCATCCCCGCAATCTTACCAAGCTCGGTCTCCATTCCGGTTTCGGTTACCAGCGCTCTGGCCTTGCCGGACGAAACAGAGGTGCCCATATAGACCATATTTGCCCTGTCGCCTAAAAGAACATCCTTTTCTTCCAGCAAAAGCGTAGTTTTCATCACCGGCGTTGACTCTCCAGTCAGACTCGCCTCCTGCACCCCAAAGTTGGATGTAAGCCAGACAACCCGCCCATCTGCAGGGACATTGTCACCCGCCTCCAGCTCAATTATGTCACCGGGGACTAACTGAGCCGATGCAATAGCCTGATGATTCCCATCCCGGATAACTTTGGAGGTAGGCGAAGACAACTTTTTCAGGGCAGCTAAAGATTTTTCCGCACGGTATTCCTGAATAAATCCTAAAATGGCATTCAAAATGACAATCGCAATTATAGCTATTGCATCAACCCACTCCTGCAAAAAACCTGATACGACCGCAGCGCCAATCAAAACCCATATAATAAAATCATTAAACTGCCCCCAAAAGATGCTCAATGCTGAGTACTTTTTCGCCTCCTTTAACTGATTCGGCCCATATTTTTGCAGCCGAACCGATGCTTCTTCTGAGGTCAGTCCGGAAACCGAGTTACTACCCAGAGCTTTTATTACCTCTTCAACCTCTAAATGCCACCACTGCTTCATCATATATCTTGCCGTAACTTAAGATTTTATTCAGACAACAAAGAACAGACGCTGAACGACTCGCAACCCTTACAACTTTCTATCTAATTTGCGATAACTTATCGCCTCTGCAACATGTTCCGGCTGGATGTTTTCGGAACCGGCTAAATCGGCTATTGTCCGCGCGACTTTGCAAATCTTGTCGTGTGCACGGGCAGACAGGCCAAATTCCGTCATCGCCTGCTTCAAAATCATCTCACTTGCTGAATCAAGCTGGCAGAATTTCTCCACCTGCTTGTGCGTCATTATTGCATTGGTCATTACCGCCCCATCGCCGAACCGCTTCGTCTGAATAGCTCTGGCCCTCAGAACATCCTGCCTCATTGTCTCTGAGTCAAGCTGCCCTGCCCTCGACCGCAATTTGCTGAAACTTATCGCAGGCACATCAATGTGAATATCAATCCTGTCCACCAGCGGCCCGGATATTCTCGACAGATACCTTTCAATCTGGCCCGGCGTGCACCTGCACCTTCTTGCATCTGTTCCAAAATACCCACACGGGCAGGGATTCATAGCGGCAACTAACATAAATTGCGCCGGATATGTAATAGTGCGCTTCGCACGAGCCACCGTGACATTGCCATCCTCAAGCGGCTGGCGAATCATCTCTAAGATATGCCGGGGAAACTCAGCAAACTCATCAAGAAACAATATGCCGTGATGTGCTAATGACAGCTCTCCAGGCCGCGCGTTTGTTCCGCCGCCAATAAGCGCCGGGCCGCTCGCCGTATGGTGCGGCATCCGAACAGGCCGTGTCGCAAAAAGCGCCCTGCCCTTTCCTAATAAACCGACCGAAGAGTATATCCGCGTCGTCTGGAGCGACTCCTGCAGACTCAAGGGCGGCAAAATCGTCGCCAATCTCTGCGACAGCATCGTCTTTCCCGCCCCCGGCGGGCCAATCATCAAGATATTATGTCCGCCCGCAGCAGCGACCGTCAGAGCCCGCTTGCCACTCTCCTGGTTCTTGACATCGGCAAAGTCAACATCATATTGACTCTCCGTCTTAAAAATCTCTTCGATGTCGATGATTGTAGTTTCAAGTGCTATCTGGCCGGCTAAGAAACTAACAACCTGCGTAAGCGACCCAACGCCATATACCTCAATGTTACTGACAACGGCGGCTTCCTGGGCATTTTCCAAAGGGACGATAATGCTCTTGAATCCGTTTGCCGCTGCCGTCATCGCCATACTCAATACGCCATCGACCACTCTGACCCGTCCATCCAGTGCTAATTCTCCGACAATGACACAATTTTTAACGCCTGCACTGGCCATAATTCCCTGTGCCATCAGGATCCCAATCGCAATAGGCAAATCAAAAGCAGGCCCCGCCTTTTTTACATCGGCAGGCGCCAGATTTATCAGCGACCGCGTTTTCGGATATTTATAGCCGGAGTTTATAATCGCACTTTTTACACGCTCGACACTCTCTTTCACCGCTGCATCCGGCAGCCCTACGATAAGGGACTTCTCGAATCCTCCTCGCGTAACGTCCACCTCGACCTCGCAGATTATCCCTTCAATCCCCTCAAGCGTAACGCTATGCAACCTTGCCAGCATAAGTTCCTCATTTCATAATTTAAGGGATACATTCTAAAGCAACCCTACCCTTTCATGCAAGAAATTTTAAAACCATCCTTCTATCACACTGAAGGCAGGTTGAGAACAGCAAAAGAAAAACATTCTATATATGCCTACGACACTGTGCTTTAACGATTAGTTGTCCATCATTATAGGGTTTGGTCTATTGGATGTGTCTATTCACACAATGAACCTAATGAAACGTTGCGTGGCCAAATCAGAGTTGGTTGAACTCATTGAGTGCTTCGATTTCTCTCTCGACCCAGGTCTTCACCTTCTCCGTTAGGGCAGGCTGCACCTTTATAAGATTACCCTCTACCTTCGAGGCGATCTCGTTGACAAACTTTTCACGCGTTTTACTGATATTTTTGTCATTGAGTACACGCTTGAGCATCCATCGAGGAATGTTCCAATCTTCCACCATTTGTTTCGCCTTCTGCGCACCATAGCGGAGTGTTAGGTAACTTATCACAATGCCAAGGATTAGCCCTATGATCCAGCCGATTGGGCCAGACATGATGATTGCCATGCCACCTCCGCCGCATATTATAGCCACAATACTTGTTATGAAGCCGCCTGTAAATAGGGCGATACTATTGATAACACTGCTGTAGTCTGGCACGTCCACTCCTAGCTCGCCACTCTTTAATGTATCGACCTGTTCAACAGAAAGTATCTCATCCGAGACCGCAAGAGCGTGCGAATCGAACCATTTTGACACCAGATCCTTCAACTCGCTGACAATTGCTTTGTCATAGATGGATTGCTTATCTTTTAGAAGATCACTGAGTCTCGGCTCGAATCCCAGAGCAATCGACGACACCTTCGTCTTCAAGGAGGCGATAGAGCCCCCGCGGCTGCGAAATTCTTCAAACAGAGGCTTTATTTTCTCATCGAACAGTTCTCGTGTAACGCTGGATGCAACATCCTTAGCCACGCATTTTACTCGCTTTTCGATCAGCTCTCTCAGTTTGTGTTCGCAGAAATCCGGCAGTTCGGCTCTGAGCTTATCTTGTGTCCCCCTGGACTCACGCTGACGGGCAGGCAGAATGGCAAGTCCCTCCGATATGGTCACATAAGGTCTGTCGCTGCGCATAATCTTCGATTCTTCGACCCCCAGTTCGTCACATACGATGTCCACGACGAATGGCCATTGGCTGCTGCCTCCAGCCAAGATTACCAAGCCAACGTCGCTTTTATCAATTTTGCCGTCATGTATACCATTCTGCAGGCAGTTCCGAAACTGGTTCAGCAAGTCGATTCCGGTATCTGGCTCATCGAACCTGTTTGATGGCCTGCTAGCGTTCGCCCAAAAATGCTTGAATGTCAAAGAGGGGCGGTAAGATGTAGCCCGTTGGATGAACTTCTCCCACGTTATATCTGTGAGCTTGCCGTAATGACGAACCGCTTTAAAAAAGTATTCGTTCCTGTCACGTGCCATCGTTTGCGAGAAAAACTCCTTCATCTCACGACAAATGCGTGAATGCACAAAATACTCGATGTCATCTTTCCTGAGTTTATCCAGCGCCCCCGGATTCTCATCGATAAACCACTGGAAGAACAGGTCGTCGAAAAGACGTCCTCCAAGCTGCATATCGCCCCAGGAGCGCAGGACATTGCCGCGCCGCATGAACGCAAAGTCGCAGGTGCCGCCCCCGAAATCGATGACCATAATTCCTTTGAGTGCATCCTTTGGCGAAATGTCTTTGTGATAGACATGGTAGAGCAAGGCTCCTTTAGGCTCATCCACCATGCGTATGTCACCATAACCCGCATCTCTTGCCACCTGTGACAAGGCCTTGCGGAAGTTCTCGCTTGCCTCGCTGGGAACGCCGAAAATCACCTCGCGGTTAGCTGGGTCAAGGTCGATTCGCTGGTTCTTAGCCTCTTCGAGAACACCGGCCAAAAAGTCGCGAGCGTTCTTTCGAGCCTCCTCGCTCGCGGAGATATCTGGTTTGAAGTGCGTACGAAGTGTGTACCCTTTGCGCTCCTGCTGGGTCGCTTCACCATACACCTGCATCGCAGCATCGCCAACGAGAGGGGTCTTGCCCTCACGGTACAAGATCGCGGTTGCAAGACCATCTCGTCCGTAACCAAAGTCGACACCCTTGGGCGAAAGTTGGTCGCCTGGGCATTTGCAGTAGTAGGTGTTTGCAGTTCCGAAGTCAATGGCAAGTACATTCTTAGTAGTCATGGCTATCCCCTATCACGTACTTTCCGAACCAGTCCTTTTTCACGGATGGTCTCCTTGAAACAGACGGGTTCTCGTTCAATGATGACCAAATCATCCTGCTCTACATGACCAAACGTGTCATACCTCTCGCGCATGTTTGCCTCCCAACGGAACGTCTTAGCACCCTCCACAGCAAAGCCCATATTTCGGATTTCCAGAAGCAACTCCTGGACTGCGCATGAAAGGTTCTCCGATGGGATCTGCTTGAGAGACTGTACCTTGCTGACAAGCTTCACAGTAAGGTCGTCCCTCGTTGTTTCCTGTATCTCGGTTGGCCCAAGAAGTACTGATGCTGTGACTATCGCTCCATCCAGCCATTGCCCGATTGCCGACCGGACCGTCATCTCATATCCTTTTCGATCGTACTTGGGCTGCCGTTTCGCAAGAACCAGAACGAAGATAATGCACACGTATAAAAGCACTCGCCATACACCAGTGCGCCGCCCTCCCAGTTGTCTCCAAATCCGCGAAAGCAGACCGCGGCTCGTCATGATTGACCACACTTCGATAATGGTCCCAACGCCCAAGGACGCAATAAGAAACCTACGAAGCCACTTACTGTTCGCCGCATACCACGTGGCTAATATGAGGCTAAAAGCCCCAAGGGGTGCCCCAACAAAAAGACCCGTGTCTCGCATGCCTAACAGCAAGCGAGTCAACGGTGTCAGTAACATCATCCCACCGACCGCGCCAACCACAGCGGCAATAGCCATCCGCATGGGTAACAGCTCGGAGGCATCCTGTGGCACCGGTACAGCTAGAGGCGGAAGCACCGTATCGAAACTGAGCTTTAGCTTTTCAACATCTTCTTTAGAAACAGGCTTGCCATCGTTCATAATGGAAATCCATTCCACCGATAGGGTATATTGCCTGAGTCTAGCTTCCGCGGCGTCGCGCGCGGCTGCGATGTCCGCCTGTCCGAGACAGTCTTTATTACCCAAATGTCCAAGATAGAACGATACTCCTTCTTCAACAGACAGATCACGCTGCCGTTTTAAGGCATCTCTGACCCTTGAGATATGGTTTTCTTGGTCAATCATCTCGGGGTACTCCATTAGAAAGCTATTGTTACTTTCTGAAAAAACCTTAAATTAAAGACTTTTGTTTCAGAGAGTATCAGAAAGTAGGTATTAAGTCAAATAAGAGAAAGCTCTTACATCAAACAAAAAAATGTTAAAAAATACTTTCTTCTCATCGTATTCTCATTTTTGTTGGCTAATATAGCATTCAACAATACATAGGTAGTATTGCCTGTCACTGTGGCAGGCAGCAAATCTGTGGGTCTTTTTGTATAAGGAGACAGAAAATGAAAGGTAGATATTTGAAACTGATTGCTGTCCTGATGGTTGGGATTTCGGGTTGCGCTGCCATATCTGGACATGGAGCAAAAAAGGAGGCGCCCGGCCAGCTGGTGTCGCTGTCAGAGATTCCCTCGCCTGCTCGTACTGTTATTGAGAGGTTGACCGCCGGCGGAGAAATCAAGAAGATTGAAAAGGAAGAGCAGGACGGCAAGGCAATCTACGATGTTGAGGCGAAAGTGAAAGACAAAGACGTGGAGTATGACGTCGCCAGCGATGGCAAGGTGCTCACCAGAGAGGAGAGCATTGTGTATGACTCGCTGCCGGTTGCGGTGAAAACTGCCGTCCAGAAATACTTCGGTTCTGCCGAAGGCTTAAAAGCATCCAGGGAAATCGAGAAGGGCAAGACATTCTATGAGGTAGAAGGCAGCAAAGCCGGAGCTACGATTGCTTTGAAGCTTACGGAGACGGGCAAAATCATCGAAGAAGAAAAATAACGAGGCAGGTTACAGAACTATCGGTCTTTGATATAAGGGAGGTTGTTTATGAAGTGGTCAAATCTTAGCAAGTGCCTGGTGGTCTTGGCTACCATCGGACTGGTCTGTGGGCCCAGTTGGGCTGCCCCGCCGAAAGAAGGCAAGCCCTCATCGGACGCCCCAGCCCAGGGCAAGGCGGACCGGCCCAACCAGAGCGGGAGCCGTGGAGCGACCAGTTGGAATTTCGACAAAGAGAAGGTTGGGGCTGTGCCTACCGGCTGGAAGGTCGCCGAGACCGGCAGCAAGGGCAAACCCGGCAAGTGGGAGGTCATCGCTGACGCCACCGCCCCCAGTGCCCCCAATGTTGTGGCCCTGACCAAGACCCAAAACACCAGCAACACCTTCAACCTACTCATGGCGGAGGGTGCCAAGCTGAAGAACTTGGACCTGGAAGTGAAGGTCAGGGTGATCTCCGGCAAGAAGAATAAGGGCAGCGGTTTACTCTGGCGTGCGGTGGATCCCAACAACTATTACCTGGCCCGTTGGACCCCGCTCTCGAAAAATATCCGCGTCTATTGCATCAAGGACGGCAAGCCCAAGCGACTGGCCACCGCGAATGTCAAGGTCGATCCCAATGCTTGGCACACAATCAAGGTCAACCATCAGGGCGACAAAATCGTGGCGTCTCTGGACGGCAAAAAGCTCATCGACGTCAATGACACCACCTTGGCTAATGCTGGGACGATAGGGCTGTGCACCAGAGGCGATGCTGCGGCGGCGTTTGACGACCTCCGGGTTCGGGGGATCCGCCCGCAGAGTCCTCGACCGGAAAGAGCCGAGTCCAACAAGGACAAGGCCGGCATCAAAGACTCAAACACCAAGAAGGCCAACCCATAGACCTGTGCTGGACAACGGGCAGACAGACCTACGCGGTCTGTCTGTCCGAACAGGTTTCAATCCAGCTCCGATATAGAAAATGTAAGAAAGTCTTCGTTCTCATCGTTTTCTCATCTTTTGGCTTGGTAGCATGTAGCCTTGCGAAGCGTGTGTAGAGATGTATCGTGGCACACAGAGCTGCCTAACGATTGTGGCCGGTTATGGCTGCAATAGTTGCACGAAATGGGGCAAACGGTAACGGTAAAGAAACTTAAAGCTCAAAGCGCAAAATCAAAAACTGTTGAGTTCAATAGTTTTACACTTTTAGCTATATATAACGGAAATTCCGGATGAATAAAGGCGAAAACTGTGCGTACCAGGGATAAGATTGCGGTATTACTGTTGGTCGGCATCTGTTACTCCTTATTGTTTTACAAGATTCACAATTTTGGGGGTGCCATTTCCCGGGCTTTGCCGCAAAGACATTACGAACTCTTGTTAAATATGAGCTTCACTGCTCATAATGATGACGTTCAATTACGTATTGCACTTCCACCGCAGATAGACCGCCAGATAGTCAGAGAGGAGTTTTTCGGGTCGCCGGAGTTCGCGTTTCATATCAGCCGTGAGGGGGCTAATCGGTGGGGGATTTGGGAGAAAAGCAATGCAACGGGCTATTATGCCCTGGTTTATTCTGGAACAGTACGCGCAGAAGCAAGAAGGTACAAATTATTACCGCAAATAGACCTGCCCAAGGGGGTTCCAGCGGAGATGGAATCCTATCTTCTTCCTTCAGAATACATTCAGGCAGATTCAGCAGAGGTCAAGAATCTTTTCGAACAATTAGTATCTGCTTCGGACCGTGGGAACGCAACTGCCATAGTCCGTGCTGCCTTTGACTATACTTCGAAGGTGGTCCGAACTGTTGAGCTTAAAGGCACAACCGATGCGATAACAACACTGCGTCTGGGCGAAGCATCGTGTGGTGGAAAGTCCAGGCTTTTCACAGCCCTTTGCAGAGCGGGAGGCATACCAGCGCGACTTGTAGGTGGTTTGATTCTGAAAGAGGGGACCTGGCGGTCGAGCCATATTTGGGTGGAGGTGTGGATTGCTGGAAGATGGGTTCCTTTCTGTCCATTAAATGGATATTTTGCCGAGATTCCTTCACACTATCTCATCCTCTATTATGGAGACCAACCTCTATTAACCCACAGTGCGGACATTAACTTCAACTACTCCTTCCACGGGAAGAAGGTGCTGGCCCCGCCGGCAGAGGCGATGCAGGCAGCTAAAAAGTTTCCGGCCGGAACACTTAGCTTGTGGTGGGCATTCGAGCAGGTTCGAATACCGCTTAATCTGCTGAAGATTATACTGATGATTCCGTTTGGGGCGTTAGTTGTTGTATTGGCGAGGAACGTAATCGGAATAGAGACTTTCGGAACGTTTATGCCCGCGCTGATGGCGGTGGCATTCAGGGATACCGGGCTTGCCTGGGGATTGATGCTTTTTCTGGCTATCCTATTGTGCGGTGGAATTATTCGGTGCGGTCTGCAGTGGTTTCAGTTATTGCATACACCGAAGCTTGCTATCCTTATGACGGCCACTGTAACGTTCATAATGGCTGCCATCCTCTTAGGTGTTGCAACAGGCCAGGTCCTGCCCACAAGGGCAAGCACTTTTCCTCTCATGATATTGACTCTGACTGTGGAGCGTTTCGCCATCATTTGGGAGGAAGAGGGATTTGGAAAAGCTATAAAGGTTGTTATCGGAACCGTGTTCGTGATTGCAGGCGCATTTGCGGTCATGAATTGGCAGCCGCTGCAGATAGTTGTGGTTACTTTTCCGGAGACGCTTCTCCTTGTTGTTGCCGCATTCGTGATTGTCGGCAGGTGGACCGGTATGAGATTTGGTGAGTATATGCGTTTCCGAGGATTAATATTCAGGAAGGAACGATAACCATGTTCAAATTCTTTTCCAGAGTTATGCACCTCGGCGATGATGTTCTCGGCATCAATGCTCGCAACCTGGAATTCGTTTATAAGCTCAATCGCAGGAAGTATTTTCCAACGGCCGACGACAAACTTATTGCAAAAGAAATACTCAGCGCCGCTGGAGTGCCGACTCCGCCTACGCTGACGATTTTTCGCAGCCATTGGGAGCTGAAAGATATAGAAGTGCGTATTGGGGCTGTTGACGGTTTTGCCGTTAAGCCAGCACAGGGATTTGGCGGGCGTGGGATACTGATTGTTCGCCGGGACTACGCAGGCAGATTGACCACTATCGGCCAAACCGGCTGGACACCCTTTGGCATAGAGGACCTAAAAACACACATTAGCTATATTCTCTCAGGCCTGTTCTCCTTAGAGAAACTCTCGGACAGGGCTTTTCTGGAACAGCTTCTGGAACCCGAGGATATTCTGGGAGGGCTGTCCTACAGAGGTGTCCCGGATATCAGGGTTATAATGTGTCAAGGTCAGCCGGCAATGGCAATGACGCGATTGCCTACTCAACGGTCTCGTGGACGTTCAAATCTCCATCAGGGCGCTTTTGCGCTTGGTATTGATATGCAAACAGGTCAGACAACTCACGCTGTATTGGGTAACCAAAACATCACAAAGCATCCTGATACTGGCCAAATCCTTCCACGGATAAAGATACCTGCATGGAAGGATGTGTTGGAAATATCCTCAAGGGCTGCGCGATGTATTGAGCTTGGTTATGTAGGTGTCGATATTGTGATAGATAAACGTCTCGGTCCTGTTGTTATTGAGCTTAATGCCAGGCCTGGGCTTACTATTCAACTGGCCAACAGAGAAGGGTTGGCAAAGAAACTATACGAGGATAAAAAATCTTGAGACAGAATTGGAAAGACCATCTGTTTATTGCCGGGGTAGCGTGTTTTGTGGTCACAGCTTCTCTTATCGCGTGGCACCAATGCAGCAGCAACGGCCCGCAGGATATTATACCGGTCGAGGACGTTACAGTTTTGACCGAACTCAAACCTGGACTCCAGGCACAGCCACAGCAGGACAAACGATACATCGACATGCAGGATTCCCCTAAAGCAGCCAAATTTATGCTGGATGAAGACTACATTGAAACGAGCAGCCCCATTCTTATGGAAGCAATCCACCTGATGCGCGACGGGAAGCCAGCCCAGGCGATAGATATGTTGAAGGCCGGTCTGATACAACAGCCGCAGAACGCAGATATTATGACTGAGCTGGGGTCTGCCCTGACTTCGGTCGAAAAGCCGGACGAAGCTATAAGTGTCCTGTCAAGAGCTATCGAATTAGATCCCAACAATGCCCGTTCCCACTGTAATCTCGGCGTAGCAAGGTCGCTGTCCGGTGACCCCCTCGGTGCGATAAAATCCTATAAGCGCGCTATAGAAATAAAGCCCACATATACCCGCGCTCTTTACAATCTCGGTGTTATCTATCTAAAAACGGAGAATTTTGAGTCTGCCGAAAATTACTTCAGGCAGGCAACAAAAGGGGGCGGTGGCGAAACTGAAGCAAAGGCCTATTTTCAACTGGGTTTTGTGCTTTCTCAAAGAAACCGTATCGACGACTCAATATCGGCCTATCGCCAGGCAATTATATTGAAACCCGATTACATCGAGGCCAGAATCAATCTGTCATTAGCGCTCGATGACCACGGTGATATTGACAGTGCGATTTCGGAACTGGAAAAAGCCGCTCGTTTGAATCCGGAGTCGGCTACCGCTCACTTCAATTTAGGGCGATTATATTCCAAGTCCGGCAGACTCGAGGATGCGGCGTCAAGCTATACAAAGGCGGCTCAAACGGACCCCAATATGGTGAAGGTGTTTTTCAACCTTGCAGTGGTTTCGGGAAAGCTGGGCAATCAGGACAGTGCCATTTCGGCCTATGAAAAGGTTCTGACGCTCGAACCGGAAAATACAAAGGCGCTGATGTATCTGGGCCGCATTTATAAAGAGCGGAAAGACACCGAAAAAGCTGAGTATTTCCTTAAGCGAACTATTGAGGTTGCCCCCCGGCTTGCTGAGGCGTGGAACAGCTTGGGTGTTCTATACGCGGATCAGGGCCGTTATGCGGAGGCCTTGGACTACTATAACGAAGCTGCTCGAATTGACCCCGAGTCGATACCAGCCCGTTTTAACCGGGCGATAGCTCTCTCGAACCTTGGAAAAGAGAAGGAGGCGGCAGCATCCTTCAGGGATGTCCTCGACAGGGACCCGACTCGTCTCCCTGCCCGCCAACGCCTCGGTATTCTGTATGCAAGGCTGGGCGAAAAAGACCCGGCTGTCTCCGAGGCGATAAAACTGGAAAAACTTGCCCCGGAAGATGCAAATGCCATATCAGCTATCGCTTATATCTACTCCCAAATCGGCCGTGCCGCCGAAGCCATACCGTGGCTTCAAAAAGAAATCCAATTGGAACCCGGAAACGCTACCGCCAGATACAACCTCGGTGTCGCATACGGCAAGCTCAACAGGTTTGCAGATGCGATCGCAACATATAAAACCGTCTGTGAGAAACAGCCGAAACACTGGAAATCGCTGCTCAATATGGGCTACGCATACTTGAAAATAGAGCAGAAAGAACAAGCCAGGGAATGTTTTCAGCGCGTTTTGGAGATTCAACCGGGCAACACAGATGCAAAACGAGAATTACAAAAACTCATCGTGAAGGAATAGAACGGAAGAATCATTTTTTAAAAGAATGAAAAGAGGTTGAGATAAAAGTAGCTGCAGGACAGTTCCTTAGAAAACAAGTCGAGGACGCTTACGATGGCGGTAATGAAAAGGACAATTAAACGCGGCAAAAGTGATGACACATAGCGTTTTTATGAGTAAAATACGCGGCACTGAGCAACAAGGTGCTATTGCTCAGAGGTGTTTTTTTGTGGGTATTCTTATGCGTCTGCTGATTATAGAAGACTATCGGCCTTTACAGCAATCCCTTACCAAGGGCCTGCGCGAAGCTGGTTTTGCAGTGGATACTACAGGTGATGGGCAGGAGGGCCTGTGGTATACAATGGGCAATGATTACGACGTAATTATCCTCGACCTTATGTTGCCCGGTATGGATGGACTGGAAATACTCAAAAAGATTCGCGGACAAGGCCAAAAGTCCCATGTCTTGATTTTGACGGCCAAAGACAAAGTTGAAGACCGCGTAGCCGGTCTGGAACTCGGTGCCGATGATTATCTAATAAAACCCTTTGCGTTCGAAGAGCTATTGGCCCGGGTTCGGGCACTTTTGCGGCGAGCTTATTGCCAGAAAAATCCTCAAATTAAGATTAGGGACCTTCGGATTGACCTGACGACACAGAGAGTTTGGCGAGGCCGTGAGGAAATTCAACTTACACCGAGGGAATACGCACTCCTGGAGTATTTGGCTATGCGCTCCGGCCAAACGGTGTCCCGAACGGATATATGGGAACACGTCTATGAGTTTAACTCTTCCGCATCCAGTAATGTAGCGGACGTGTATATTGGTTATCTGCGCAGGAAAATCGAACGCCCAGACAAACCTTCCTTGATTCGCACCGTCCGAGGGCGAGGCTATACTTTGGGGGAACAACCATAATGCGCTCGCTCCGAAATCGGTTAATTATCGGCGTAATCGGCGGAATCCTGCTGCTTTTGACTGTCTTTGGTCTCATAGTTTATTCTGTGATTCGGCGCGCCTTAATTAACCAGTTCGATGAATCGCTGCTATCGACGGCACGAATGTTAGCAGCTTCGGTTGAACAGGATGGCAACCAGATAGAGTTGGAATTCGAGGTCCAGCAGATGCCTGAGTTTCAAAAGACAGACCCTCCGACTTACTACCAGCTCTGGCGGCCTGACGGCACTATTGCAGCAAAATCACCTTTGCTGGGTCCGAATGAACTTTTACGACTTGAAGGCTCACTCAATGCACCTATGTTTGGAGTGCTGCGTGAAAAAGACAAGCAGCCGCAGCGCGCTGTTGGTTTTAAGTTTATGCCGAGGCTCGCTGACAGCGACGAGGTGAGTGGAGAACAGAAAACAGAAGAGCAGGCTTTGACTTTAGTAGTGGCTCGAGATGCCAGCGGGTTATACCGCCAACTGGGCTTGCTACAATGGCTTCTCTTCATAACATCCGCCGGGACAATTGCTCTATCGATTTTTATCGCTGCCTTTGTGGTCCGCAGCGGCCTTCACCCTTTAAATTCAATCGCCGCCCAGATTGCTTCTATAAAAGAAGATAATCTGGCTGCTCGAATTGGCACCGAAACAATACCCGGTGAGCTGGTCCCCATTAAAAATCGCCTGAATGAATTATTATCCAGATTGGAAGACTCATTTAATCGCGAGCGGCGTTGGACTGCGGATGTTGCCCACGAATTGCGCACTCCTTTGGCAGGATTGCGTTCCATCCTCGAGGTAACTTTGGCGCGCAACCGTGATGCCGATGAGTATCGAAATTCACTCGTGGAGTGTCTGGAAATCAGCAAAAGTATGCAGAAAATGACAAACAATCTGCTGACACTGGCCAGGATAGATGCTCATCAGATGACCTTCCGTAAGGGGCGAATTGAACTGGCAAAGCTGGTTGATTCCTGCTGGCGGTCTTTTTCAGATAGGGCACTGGAAAGAGATATCGTTTTTGATAATCGTATTCCTGATAAAATAGTTTGTGAATCCGACCCGGACTGCCTTTCTATAGTTCTATCAAACCTTTTTGATAATGCCGTAGAATATGCCAACAAAGCAGGCAAAATATGGGTTACAGCGCATCAGAGAGACGACTTTGTAGAAATTAGTATTGCAAACACCGGCTGCCAGCTCACTGATGAGCAGGCCTCGCATATATTTGACCGCTTCTGGCGTGCCGACATATCACGTGCCAATACAGGCACTCACTGCGGCCTGGGCCTGGCTCTGGTTGAAAGATTTATCCGAGCATTAGGTGGCTCTACTGCTGTCGAGCTACAGTCCGGTGGGATATTCATTATACGACTGGTCCTGCCCAAATATCTATCGGGAATTTCCTAATTTTGTAATTTAATGGATAACAATCTAAGTGAAGAGACCTACTAACCCAAGGAAATTTCTAACCCCAGCCGAGTCGGATAGAGTGAACGCGGCTATAAAAAATGCCGAATGTGATACATCCGCGGAAATAAAGCTGGTGATAGCACGGCATTGCTGGTCAGATATAAAAAACAAAGCCTCCAGAATTTTCAAAAAACTTGGCCTTGACAGGACAAAGGAACATAACGGTGTACTGATTCTCTTTATAGTCACTAATCGTAAATTTCTTGTCTATGGTGACCAGGGAATACATGAAAAAGTAGGACCGGACTTTTGGAATGATATCAGAGACAGGATGTCGGCAGATTTTCACGAAGGCAGATTCGCCGATGGTATATGTGATGGGATAGAGCTGATTGGCAAAAAGCTCTCTGAGTATTTTCCGCATAAACGTGATGACATTAACGAAATCGCAGATGAAATTGTTTATGAAAGATAGAAGACTGCTAACAATAATGGTTCTGACGGCATCAATTGCTGGGCCTTTATCTTTGGCTGGAGGAAAGGATTATTCTCCTTTTCCAAATCCTGATGCCGGGTACGTGACAGATATAGCTGATGTCCTAACGACTGAACAGGAAGAAGTACTTGAGAGCCGGCTTTATACCACCGAGAAAAGAACCGGCGTAGAAATCGTTGTCTTAACGATTAACTCCATAAAGGACTACCCAGGCACACCTAATAACTCCATAGAAAGTTTTTCAACTGGTCTGTTTAACGCCTATGGGATAGGCAATATGCCCAAAAACAACGGTGTTCTTTTGCTGATAGCAATAAAGGACAGAAAAGCACGCATCGAGCTGGGTGCAGCGTATGCCCGCGACAGGGATTCGGACACCCGAAAGATAATGGACAAGAAAATGTTGCCATATTTTCGCAATAACCAATACGACAAGGGCATACAAAATGGTGTCAGGGCTATTATCAGTGAATTCTCTGGTATGACCATTATCCCCGGGTGGGTGAAAATAGCTGTGGCCATTGCTATTCCCATCCTCGTTTTGGTGACTGTCAGCCTCTTCCGAAATGGCAAACGCGGCTGGGGCTGGATATGTGTCGGTTTAATAATAGTCCTGCTCCTCGCGCTTATTCGCCTCCTTAAGACAACTATCCCCGGGTGGGTGAAAATAGTTGCGGCCATCGCTATTCCCATCCTCATTTTGGTGACTGTCAGCCTCTTCCCCAATGTCAAACGCGACTGGGGCTGGATATGTGTCGGTTTAATAATAGTCCTGCCCCTCGCGATTATTCGCCTTGGGGCAAGTGCAGAAGCGCTGCCAAGGGGTTCATCAGCCGGGGGTTTCGGTGGTGGATTTGGGGGGGGTTTTTCTGGCGGGGGCGGTGCAACAGGCGGCTGGTAAAGGTCCTTGATATGCAATGTCCAAAATGCAAGAATTCGCAATTATTGACAAAAAAAGCAAAAGCGCAGGATTTTACGCTCGAGGTGTGTCCCAGGTGTAAAGGAATCTGGTTTGACAGAACAGAGCTCGAAGAGTTTCTCTCTTCCGCGATAAAGGGCCTGTCTGTTCCCAAGAAAGCCTTCAAAGAAACAATTTTGTGTCCGAAATGCGGCAGACCTCTTTATTTATTTCAGTACCCTCAGACCATCGTCAATATCGATATGTGCAAGAAATGCAGAGGACTGTGGCTTGACGCTGGGGAGTTCAAGGAACTCCGGATTGTCAGAGAGTATGTTGCAAAATCACCAGATTACAAAGAATGTGACGACATCTTAGGGGTAAGAGGCTCTCTGTTAAAATTTATCGCCTGGGCCATCGATAACCTTTCGTCAACTGGGGATTAGTTTGAGCAGCAAAGACTATTTCCCCGTAGAGTGTCGGCAGTGGTTTGGTTTTGTGTTCTCAGCCCGAGGAATTAAATCTCCTGCTCGCAAAGTAGTATTGTCGCGTCCGCTGAATTGGTCTTTTCTCTGCTTTCGCTCACCTGCACGGAGCAACGCAATAAATATAAATAAGAGGGACAGCGCTGGTGTTTTTAATGTTATGAATTGTATTTGACGGGATGTAGCAAACCTTCCCTTGGCCAACATCAAAAGCACTTTCTTTCTCACCGATTAGTGCTACACCCTTACCGGAAAGGAAAACAAGCAGCTCTTCATTGTCTTTGGTGCTGTGCCGGCCAATACTTTCTCCCTGCTGTAAATATACTCTACCTGAGCGCATTCCAAAGGTCTGCGGCTCCCCTTCCAAAAGAACCTGACGTCCAGGCTCACTTTTCAAGTCGATAACGCAGACCTTCTTATCAGATAAACTTAATCCTGCCTGGTTCGTTGCACAGCCGCTTGCCGATATGCTGCCAATAACACCCGCAAAAAGGGCAACCATAGTTTTTATCCGCTTTCGCAGAAGACCATGGCTTTTAGCCGTGGATGAATGCGAAAAGGATAACCCTCCGAAGCCTTGTGCGTAGGAGGGTATGCTTCGGCGGATTCCGCCGAAGAGATGGAGGTACCACGGGCTTCGCCCGTGGGGCTCCATTTGCCTATCTTCCATTTAAACTCCTTCAGTTACATCTTAACCTTCGAACAACCCAATTTGTGTGCCATTTTTCAAACGCATTCTAACGATAAAACCTCTGCGCTGCTCCGGCGTGTACCATAGCTCTTTCGGCACTGGGTATCTGTTTTCAAGTCCCAATTTCTCTTCGAGCCATTCCTCGCTGAATTTTGGTCCCAGACTAAAAATGGCCCACGTCACCGGTGACATAAGCGTGAGGGGGCAACTGTCATTCGGGTACCACCTGCCTTTGTCCGGGTCAATGCTGCTATTCGAGGGAAAACCATCCGGTATCCAAAGCCTGGCTTTTATCCACTTGTCAACGATGTCTCTATCTTTGATTACTTCGCCCAAGCTTCGATATTTATAAGTGCGTCCTCGATTGTATCGGTCCTCCATAATCGTTGACATAGGGTCCTCGCTCGGCATCGAGGGCAGATACCTGCCTGTTGCCAGAACCTTCGGGAGCTGATACAAGTGGTCAGTCAACCTGCCGCTAATGCAGTCTTCCTGGGTGGGAGGGAACTTCTGATTGTCTTCAAAGTAGATTTCCAGAGCCAGACCAATTTGGCGAAGCTCCGCGTTAACAGCGACGATTTTGGCCTGTTCCCTTGCTCGTGACAGCGAGGGTATCAGTATTCCCATCAGAAATCCTATGATGGAGATAACAACCAGTAACTCAATTAATGTAAAGCCCTTTTTCATCCGTCAAAACAAATCACTGCGCCACGCTTACTTTTTGTTTCCCGAAAGTTTGATTTCTGATAGCACGCATACTATTCGTCACAACCGCTCAGGCCGGCTCTCTGCTGTAGCCAATTCTCTGCGAACTCAGCAAAGTCTATGAAATCTACCTGGTAGTCCGTATTGATGTCGCCCGGCAGATTTCCTCTCTTGTGTCCGCGGTCGGTTAATACCAAGCCGTTTCCGTCATAATTAGGCACCCAGAGCTGGTATCCGTCTTTGCAGACCGTATAACCAGAACTCTCCTGGTCGAAAATCGCGATGATGTCGATTTGACCCGTCGGACAGGCGTATCTTGCAAAACCATTGCCAATACCGAGTTTCACTGGAAATGTTCGGCCAGTTTTATCCCTGATTGCGACAGTCCCATCAGGGACCCAGTAGTTGGGGTCAACGATGTTGACATCATTAATCCGCACGAGTCTCGCCTGGTAATACTCACATCCCGTCAGTCTGGTCTGGTCGAAAATATATTGGTCGTTGCAATCCTTTACCATGTCGAGAGTGATGAGTTCGGGTTGAGGCAGCCCGGCTGCCGGCTCGAGTAACTCAACCTCAAAATCAAACATCGGCTCGACCTGGTGTTTTTCATTTACGTTAATCTTGCCCTTGTAAAACTTATACCAGCCGGTCACTCTTACTCTATCGCCGGCGGAGAATGTGTAGGTCGTATTGGGGTCGTGGTTTATACGGCATAGCTCGGAGAGTAACTGCTCGCCGGTATAGTTCCCCGAGCCGCCCACCTTTGCATAATACTGCCCCATATAGACGGCGGTGCCGGCGTGGTCGTTGCCTTCGCCCTGGATGTAAATCTGCCACTGGCCGCCCATATAGCCCGTGCCGGGCGTGGGATTAAGAATCTCTTCGGGATTATTAAGGACAATGCCGGTAATGATGACTTTGTCCGTGGCGCTGTAGGTCCCGACGCCATTCGCATTGACCGCCTGAAGGTCCGAGTGGGTCACTTCGGTGATGGTCGGCTCATCACCCTTGACGGATACGACATACATTAGCACCAGCATTGCTGACAAAACCATAATTCTTCTCATAATCGCACTCCTTAAAACCGATGTAATTACTCCACAATCTTCTCATCCAAAACCAATTTGGGCGTTGTGAATCGGGCTGGCAGTAACTCATTGAAAACATCCACAGGCCAGAACCGCAAACGCTCAAAGCCCTCCGGCACCGGCTGTCGGTACTGAACATATCCACGATTTCGCCCCTTCAAGCTGTATGAGAACATATCATTGTTGCGAGAACCAAAAATCCTGTAACCCATCAGCGTGCAATCCTCCAGCTCAACGTGCAGAAATTTGCCCGCAATGTCACTATATATAACCCCTGTCGAGGGTGTGCCGTGGGGCTGTGAAAAATTCAAAACAATCAGCCGACAGTTTTTGAATTTCAGTCGTGTATAGCCCTCAAATCCAGGATACCCGACCTGCACCGCATTGTCAGGCCCAACTATCGTGCAGTCCTCAAACACCGCATCTGGCGACTGTGACATCGCTTTATTGTGCGCCCGCACATAAATCCCGCCTGCGTCACCCCACACATCCAGGCACATAAAATACGACCGCCGAAATACAACCGGCTCCTGCGGACGATTTATATGCGCAATAACCGCTGCACCGGCAAAACGACCTATTCCCACACAATCTTCAACAATTGCAGAAAATTCCGTCCCCGCCCGACTGCTCATATCCCATCCAATTCCACCCTCCGAACCTGTCGCATAAATCCGCCTAAAAATCCACCTGTCCCATATCACCCCTGAAAAGTTCGGGTCGCACCGCCACGGTCCCCACCAGTCCACGCTCTTTAATCCCGTCTCCTTATCCGGCTCGCCTTCATTTAGAATCATAAAAGTCGGATTACCAGTCGGAGCATTAGGATTTGTGCGGACCACCACTCTCGGCGCACCGGAATCCACCACAACCCACCCAGTCGCACCCGAACCCAGCTTGCCGTCCCAGTCACCAAGCAGAAGATTATAAGAACCAGGGGCACCCTTATATGATGGATAAAGATTCGCTTCCGCATAGGTATCCGGCCGAACCACAATCCGATGACCACCCTTATCATCAGGCACAGCTAAAAGTGCCGCCTGAATTGTATGAAAAGCCTTTTGCCAGCTCGACCCATCGGAATTATCGCCGGCTTTTGAAACATATAACGTTACGCCCTTTCGTGCCGTCTGTGAGGAAGTTGCAGGTTCTTCAGCCGACCAAACGCTACCCACAGCCAGCACAACCAGAGCACCGAACACAATGACACAATGAAAAGCTATTTTATTTTTGTATCTCATTTTGTTACCCCTTTGCGCATAAAAATATCAAAATCGTGCTACTGTATAAGAATATAAAATTTATGTTACTACGTCAACAATGTTTGTTAGCCCCTGTCTGTCCTTACAATCCCAGGAATTGGACTGCCAGGCCGCAGAGAAGTATCGTTGCCCCAGCTACAACGTGAGCGAAACGCTGGACAGGGGCCAAAGGCAGAAAGTTCACCCCCGCATACGAAAGCAGCACCACTACCATCATCGTGCCAATCGTAACTGTTCCAAAAACACAGGTTACCACTATCAGCTCAAACCAGCCGCCCTTCACAGCAGGATACATCAGTATCGGAATCAAAGGCTCACACGGCCCAAAAACAAAAATGGTGAACAATATCCACGGCGTAATACTCACAGCAGACCTGTCGTGAATATGAATGTGCTCTTGTTCGTGACTATGTGTATGCGTGTGTGCACTTTCTCTTATGTGGATATGGCTGTGCAGGTGGGGCTTTTTGCGGTATGCTTGGCGTAATCCCCACACCATATATACCAGACCGAATGCTATAAGCAGCCAGGCTGCAATGTTGCCCCGGAAAGATTCCACAAACTCCAGCTTCTTGACAGCCAGCCCCAGCGCCACCCCTATCAGACCCAGCACTACCGAGCTTGCTATGTGCCCTATGCCGCAAAGAAATGTTATCAATGTAGTTTTTAGTGTTGACCATTTTCTCGCCCAGGCCATCATAATAAAGGGTATATAATGGTCCGGCCCCAGTAAGGTATGCAAAAAACCTATGGAGGCTGCCGTAGCTACAAGTGCACTTAATTCTGCCGTCATAATTAGCTCCTTATGTTAATCCTCGAGTCATATTCTTTGCGCATAAAAATATATAATTTGTATTACCAGGTCAAGAAAAAATTTGACATACACACCTAATTTTCACCAAAATTTTGGTGACTTCGATAAATGAACTGGTAATATTAAGTAAACTCCGTTAGAAAGAATCTTTCTAAGGGAGTAAAGTATTAAGCAGAAAAATGATATTTAGGTTAGGTGCTTAAAAATGTCGTCCATAGACAGAGTTCTTATTATAAATGTCAACGATAGCCCCGACTATCAAAAGCTTTTGGAAGGTGAGCCGCAAA
>CAYWXK010000047.1:0-27540 GCA_964462515.1 uncultured Pirellulales bacterium | reverse complement strand
TTTGCTTTCTCCAGTTGCTCTTTGAAATCCTCATCTAACATCAGTTTGCTTATCTTGGCCAGAGCCTGAATATGAGGCCCTGTCTGGTCAGCCGGTGAAATCAGCAGAATGATTATCGTTACAGGCTTATTGTCGATGCTCTTAAAATCAATCGGGCTGCGTGCGATTCCCATCGCCATAACAAGTTGATTGACAGCATCGCATTTACCGTGCGGAATCGCAATTCGCCCGCCTATTCCGGTGCTTCGCGTCTGCTCTCTTGCCATAACCGATTCTAAAGCGGCATCTCTATCAGACAGCAGACCGTTGGCATTGAGCAAATCAATCAGCTCCGCTATCACGGATTCCTTGTCTTTGCTCTCTACCGGAACTTTGATAAACTTGCGCTGCAATATTTCCGTTAGCATCATACAATCAACACCAACAACTTATAATGTCTTCCTGCTAACAAACAAAAAATATCATTATACTAAATTAGCCCCCATCTTTGCAAGAACTTTTTCCGAAAATTTTTATCACTTATTTACACCAGCGGTGTGCTCATATCAGGCCGGCGACGTTCATCAGGGTTCTACGCGGACTTCTGCTGTTAAAACCCAACAGGACTTCGCTCTTTACATCCCAAACCACCGCCGATACAATGGCACCCGGTTTGTTTAATCGCTGATTCATACTGGACGAACCACAAAAGGATATACGATTATGGAAAGAATAAAAATCTACGACACAACCCTTCGTGATGGTATGCAAGCTGAAGGTGTCAGCTTCTCTCTGCAAGACAAACTTGCAATCGCAAAGTGCCTCGACGACCTCGGCGTCGATTACATCGAAGGCGGTTACCCAGCCTCCAACCCAAAGGAAATGCAATTCTTCAGGGAAGCTGCCAAACTCGGCCTGAAAAACTCAAAAATTGTCGCTTTCGGAAGCACCCGCAGAGCAGGCTCCTCCGTCTCCGACGATGCCTCTCTTAACTCGATCCTCTCCGCAAAAACGCAGGCCGCCACCCTCGTCGGCAAAAGCTGGGAGCTGCACGTAAAGGATGTGCTCGGCTGCTCACTTGATGAAAACCTCGCCATTTGTGTCCAGTCGGTTGAGTATCTTAAAAAGCACGGCCTCGAAATCATCTTTGATGCGGAACACTTCTACGATGGCTACAAGGATAATCCCGACTACGCAATGAAAGTTCTCTTCGCCGCTGCGCAAGCCGGTGCCGACGCCCTTGTGCTCTGCGACACAAACGGCGGCTCCATACCCAATGATATTTACGAAATCACAAGGACCGTCTGCGAAAAGTTCCAACCGATGCCAATCGGCATCCATACTCATAATGACACCGATTGTGCCACCGCCAACACGCTCGCCGCCGTCCGCGCCGGCGCCCGACATGTCCAGGGGACAATAAACGGCCTCGGCGAACGCTGTGGAAACGCCAACCTCTGTGTAGTTATCCCGAACCTCGCATTCAAAATGGGCTTCGATGTCCTCACCCCGGAAAAAATCAAAACTCTCACCGAGGTTTCCCGATTAGTCTTTGAAATAGCCAATCTAACGCCCGTAATGAATATGCCCTACGTCGGCGAAAGCGCCTTCGCGCACAAAGCAGGCCTCCACATTGATGCCCTCCGCAAAAGCACACGCACCTACGAACACATCACCCCGCATCTCGTTGGCAATGAAAGGCGATTTCTTATATCCGAATTAAGCGGCAAATCAACTGTATTAGCCGAGCTCGAAAAAGTCAAAATCACACAGGACAAAAAATTAGCCGCCAAAATCCTCGCCCGCGTCCAGGAGCTCGAAAGCCAGGGCTATCAGTTCGAGGCCGCAAACGCCACCTTCGACCTGCTTGTAAAAAAAATTATGGGCACATTCAAACCTTCTTTCGACCTGATAAAATATCACATCAATGTCGAAAAACGCGCCTCAGGTGACATTGTTACCGAAGCTACCGTCAAACTAAAAGTCGGCGACGAAACCGAGCTTGTGGTCGGCGAAGGCGATGGCCCGGTCAATGCCCTTGACGCCGCCCTTCGAAAGTCGCTCGAAAGATTTTTTCCTGCTCTCAAAGATGTCCGCTTAATCGACTACAAAGTCCGTGTGGTCAACACCGAAGCCGGCACCGCAGCTCGTGTCCGCGTAATAATCGAATCGCGCGACAAAACCTCAATCTGGGGCACGGTCGGCTGCTCCGAGAACATCATCGAAGCCTCCTGGCAAGCCCTTACCGACTCCGTCGAATATAAAATCCAGAAAGACAAACAATGACGAGCTCACATCTCTGGAAAATCTTTGCGACAATAGCTATTTTTGGACTTACGTCTTCTGCCAGAAGCCAGGAATGGCCTCGCTTTCGTGGCCCCAACGGCCAGGGTATAAGTTTCGCAAAGTCCATTCCTGTCAAATGGTCCGAAACTGACTACAACTGGAAAATCACTCTTCCAGGAGGCGGACATTCGTCGCCTGTCGTTTGGGATAATAAGCTCTTTATCACATCTGCTCAACCGCAGACCGCAGAAGTTTTTTTGTTGGCCATCGATGTCAACAATGGCGACATCTTATGGCAAAGGCGCTTTGAGTTGACTCGCCAGAAATTGAATAGGGACAATAGCTATGCTGCCGGCACTCCTGTTGTCGATGCCAACAATGTTTATGTTCTCTGGCCCACCAACCAGCAGACAGCTCTGGTCGCCTTCAGTCTCAATGGCGACCCAATCTGGAAACGCATCTTCCCCGCCGTTATGGCCCAGCACGGACCATCAATCTCGCCTATTATCTGGAACGACTTGGTGGTGTTCACCCTTGAGCAGGAGGATTTATCCGGCGTCGAAAGTCCCCAGAGCTGCTGGATTGCCGTTGACCGCCGGACAGGCGAAAATCGCTGGCAAACACTGCGAAAAAACAATAAGGTATCCTATTCAACTCCCTGCATTTACCGAAGCGATGAACGAAGTGCCGATGAGCTGGTTTTCACCAGCAGAGAGCACGGCATAACCGGCATCAATCCACAAACAGGTGATGTAAAATGGGAGTTGAAATCGGCTTTCCAGGTCGGGCAGCGCATCGTAAGCTCTCCGGTAATCGCAGAGGATTTATTGATTGGCACGTGCGGCGAAGGAGGCGCCGGGCGACGTCTGGTTGCCATCAAGCCCGGTGGTGAGCACGTCGAATCCATCGATGCAGTAAGCACTGTTGATGGACCCAAGGAGGTGTATGAGCTAAAAGGCCCATCGGCTCCTTATGTCCCCACGTCTTTAGCTAATGATGGCTTGCTCTTTACCTTCCACGACCAGGGTGATGTCTGCTGTTTGCGAAGTAAGACGGGTGAATTGTTATGGCACAAAAAACCTGCCGGCAAGTTCTACGGCTCGCCGGTCTGGGTCAATGGTATCTTATACTGCATCGACCGCAATGGCGACGTCGTTGTCATAAAAGCTGCTCCCCAGTTTGAGCTGCTGGCGATAAATCGTCTGGGCGAAACCAGCCACGCCACGCCTGCTGTTGCCGCCGGCAGGATGTTCCTTCGCACCTATTCGCATTTACTTTCTGTCGGCCGATAATTCTTTCTTATATATTTAGAGAGAATCAAGCATCCAAAACTTTCTGCGCAGCCGTAGTCAAGAATTACACAGCAGCCATAGGACCGGTTAACGAAGGCGGCCAGAATTGCCAACAAGCTTGCCTATCTTTCTATCAGTGTCTCATCGACTTTTATGCCGAAGTGTCTGCCGGCCTTTTCAATGTGCGCAAGGACCTTGTCGCCAGGTTTCAAAGTCGTAATTGAAATCGCCTTGCCATCAGGACTGACTAAGCGAATTGTCTCAGCATTTTGCATCACCAAACTTATCGGTTGTCCTTCCGCTTCGGCCTCGATGAGCATCATCGGCCTTTTTTCAATCTTGTTTCTGCCAAGATACGCGGTCTGCGTTTTGCCCTCGAAATTTACCAGCATTACTTCATCGCCGGCCTTGAGGTCTGCAAGGTATTTGGTCATGCCGTCGGGGGCCGATATGTATGCGTGCACGGCGCCGGCGTTGACCCTGAATGGGCGAGAGGCAACATAAGGATTGTCGATGGATTCGGAGTGAACTAAAAAGAAGCCGGAAGCCGTGTTGCCGATGAGCATCCCTTCACCTAAAGTCATTTGCGTGCAGGTATCGAGGCACGAGCGGTCGCCCATACCGAGCTGTTTTGTGACCGTGATGGTAGCGGTTACGAGGGCAACTCTCTCGCTTATGCCTTGAATAATTTCAGCGGTCTTTTTTATTTCGTTGACATCGTTAGTGTTAAGCACAACGCCATCGACGCCTTTTTCGAGAATCTCGGTCATCAGTTTGGCCTGCTTGCTATTTTCAACCTGCACCATAATATTTTTACATCGCCGGGCGAGCAGGTTCTCAATCGGGATAATCGTCCAGTCTAACATTCTAAGCACGACGATTTTTTCGTTCGGCACCGAAGCGGCTTTATCCTCATCGGACTTGCTTGCAATATCTACAAACTCGACATCAACGCCTGGGCGGATATCGCCATTTTTTTCGATAGTTAGTATTTTGCCGAACTGCCGAATCTTGCTGCTGTCGCCATCAGGCAGGATGACCGCCTCAGCGCCGCTCTCGAGCGCAGATATGGCGATTTCTTTTTTATAAGGAACTACATTTACCCATAATTTCTTCATTTTTCAGCCCTTGTCTTTTTACGATATAGATTACATTGATTTTTTAGTTTCATCAACAGTATAGATATAATCCATCCGTGATATCTCATTTTTGCAAGGGCACGTTTGAAATAGGTTCGACAGGCTCACTATAAATTGGGTTTGATTGGGTTTGTTTTTATTGGTTCATTGTTCACAGTTATTTGTTCATAATCCTTTGTCAATAAGAAGGTTGTGTTCATTTTGTTGCTATAGGAAATTGGGTTTGTTTGGGTTTGATTTTCCATTGTTAAAAGTCCCGATTTATTTTCATAAACACCCATTAAAACAGAGCTTACGTTCATTTGAGCATTTAGCAAATTGGGTTTGTTTTGCATAATTACCTTGTATTTTTCACCGCGGAGAACGCAGAGAACACAGAGAAATAAGTATTTGTTATTAAAAAAGTTAAGTCGCATTTTCGCTTCGTGTCTTACGACAATTGAATAAACAAGTTTAGTTGTGAGAACACATAGCACTGATTATAACATTTTCCTATGTAAGCACTTAAGTGCAAAAGACATAGTAATTCAACGTCCTTTCACATCGGGTGAAAGGATAAAAAACTGGTATGGGTATGGCCAAAACACTGTGTTATAAAACCTCAACCTTTTTAGCCAAAACAGCAAAAAGCCACATTGGAGTCCGCAACGGGCTTTTTCAAAGCTCCCAGTTTTTCAACTATCATAAGACACAAGGCATTTTCGTAAAAATCATGAAATATGCGGGTATGCACCGCGTTTTTCCAATTATTTTGTCATTCTGAATTTTTTTGGCCAAAACTGTCTGATTCGTGGAACTGCTGGGCCTAAGACCTTGTGGCTTAGCCACTTACGATATGCAATCTGAACTCCGCCTATCTGGGCGGTTGACGTTTGCATGATCGCAAACTGAGGGGAATTTTAACATATTTTTGAAAAAAAGTCAACAAAAAACGTCTTAAAAAGCAATGAAATTTTGCCCGCCCCCTTTTTCTCACGACGATCTACAAGTAATCAAATAAATTAGGTTGTATTGGCTGTCCTTTGCCTGTCCTTAGTCGTTCAAGGAAGCGACTTTGTAGATTCTGCAGTTGTTTCCACGCTCTGCCATGCTTAGATGGGACTAGACGTAGAGGATTCTTGATTATCTCCCAAGTTTCAATATGTGTACTGCGGGAAATATCCCTTTTTTGCCTCATGAATCCTTTAAATTCATACTTTGAAGCACTTGTTAAAACTTTTGTGATCAATTTTCTTACTTCTCTCTGTTCTAGTGCCCCCAATTCTCGCCACATTGGAACAACCTCTCCCAAAATCTTTTCACCTGTGAAAATATATAGATTGTCACAAAGAAATTTAAAAATAATTGGGAAAATCTTTTCCGCAACAATCCATTCAGGAGACTCATTATCGAAAGGAATAAAGTGTAAAGGTATTTCATCGTAGATCACATTTATCCCATTACGAAATTGCATGTTGAGTTTCGTTGCAGAGAATTCGTTTTTATCTAACCACACCTTATCTTGGCTTACTGAGACTAGAGGGTTTTTTATGGATAGTTCATCAAAAGCATTACTTGCTTTTTCAACCGCCGATTTAGGTACAACGTATGTGACATCTATCTTTTGCACACTATTACGAGATATATAAGCCCTCTCTATCAAATCTTCTTTGGTAACATCCTTATACCTTTGGTACTGCTCCATTTCTATATTGCCACCTGCTTTTGATTCTAAGAGCATGGTATGCTCTAGTTGATTTGAGCTAAGTATCATCTCAGGTTTAACAATATCTCCTTTAGAGTTTTGGAATCTATGCTCAATCCATATAACTGTGTAATCTAGTTCCCGTAGGACTGGCGGAATGCCAGCAACTCCCCTGCATAACGCTATAAAAAGATTCTTAACTTTAAGATTGAAGTTTAAATATTGCTCTTCCATCTCCGGCTTCTACTTTTATTTGGGAATCATAATAGTGTTGGAGGTTTGTGTAGAATCGAACAATACTATTTCCACAAGTTCCTCTTGGCACATATAATCGGATATAATCTCGCTTAAACTCAAAATTGATTGGTGCTCCAATATGCAGGTCAAATCCGGTAACTCGTATAAATTTTTCACTAACTGATATGGGTACTCCCCAAAGCTTGAAGGGCGCAGTGCATGAAAAGATGATTTTGCAAAACTTCACCAAATCTGATATAGGTTGTTCTAAATAAAAATTGATAGGGTAACCATTAAATATTTGCTTGCCATTTGTCGATTCAAGAAAAATGGAGTAATTTTCTTCTATATCAGAAACAATTTCTTTGTATTTTCTATACAACTCTGTTGTGAGAGAAACGTGAGTGTCGAAAGACGTACCCCTTGATGTGATCTTTCCGTTAAATTTTATATCATCAATAGCATACGATTCTTTATCTTCGTGTGCCCAATATTTAATTTTTACTTTTGACAAAGTCGTAGAATGAGGAAATGCTTCCTTCCTTCTCAAAATTTCTAGGACTTTGCCTGCCTCATTACCCCATAGTTGCATTTTCAAAAACTCTACCGGAGCATTTTGAGATTCAAAATCTACATCAGGAACATTACGACGATCATAATCTAGTCCTAACCCTCGCAAATGACCTTTGCTGGCAATCATTTCCAACAACTGCGACGGAAACCAAACATTATCAAATTCATGAAAATTCGAAGTGAGACGCTCATGTAATTTATCTAGGTTTATGCTACTCTCCATCGAATGTAATAGCCAAAATCTAGGATCTGTTGCATCAATATATATAGTTATTTTTTCTTTATCAATCAGGGTTTTAACGATGAAAAAATAGTCTTCTCCCTCTTCACAAGATATATCTGCACTGGTTTTCAGGTTTGACTTAGTAAAAACTTTCTTAATTAATCTCAAAATATTTTCATGTGTGCTTTTGTGTAGATCATGAGCTTCCACTAAGTAAGTTTTCACGAGGCTGGTGTCAATCTCCAACTCCTGAGTATCAAGAAGCGATGCATACGTCTTGTTCATACGATCATTCAATAGTTGAACCATATCTTTTCTGCTTTTTACTCTCATACTGGTTCTATTGCTTACAAAAGATCGTCAATTTTTACATTTAATACCTTATTGTTATTTTCTACATAATAGTTCCCCAATCTGTCTCACAAGGTAAAGAATAGCACAATAGAAAGAAAAACACAAAGAAAATACACGTTAATCTGCGATTAAAATTGCACCCCAAAACCACCCCTTTTAACTCTCCATTCTAACCCCATAAAAACTCCTCGATGCTTCCTCGCTTCCTCTATAAAGTTGCTCAGCCGATTTTACCCCCAAATTAAATTCCCGCAAACCCCAAAATCGACCCTTTCCGACAGAGGCGGGCAAGTTTAAATGGCGTAAGCTACCCACACCATAAGGCGTCTCTTACAGGATTATGTGACTTGATACCTGCTCTCTCGACTACTTCGACTTCGCTCACCACGGGTCGCTCAAGGCAGGTTGTGCGGGAATGACCCTTCGACGCGCTGCGCTTGCTCAAGGCAGGCAACCCGGCGTGGAACCCGAAGGATATTAACCCACCGGATAAACCGGTGGGCTTTCGGTTTAGGACATTGACCTGATGGATGAACCGGTGGGATAAATATGGGGACCCCGAAGCAGGTTTCGGGGCTAAACAATCAGGAAAGTGGTGTGCGGAGCATACCCTACTTGAGTGATTTGATTGCTTCTTCAATACTGGCGCCTTTGTGGACCATTTTGCAAAGAGCGGCGACCATTTTTTCAGGGGTTTTGTGCTGGAAGGCGTTTCGGCCAATGGAGACACCCGCGGCGCCGGCTTTTAGGGCGCCTTCAACCATTTTGAAGATGTCCTCGTCGCTATCCATTTTCGGCCCGCCTGCAATCACCACCATTACAGGGCAGCCCTCAACAACTTCGCGGAAACTATCGACACTGCCTGTATAGACGACCTTAACGATATCCGCACCTAATTCCGCGCCGACCCTTGCGGCGTGCTTTATGTTCTTGACATCGTATTCACTTTTTATCTTCGGGCCCCTCGTGTACATCATCGCAACCAGCGGTATCTGCCATTCCATACATTGACTGCTGACATGTCCTAACTGCCGCAGCATCTCCTTGTCGGTCTCGGCGCCAAGATTTATATGCACCGACACCGCATCGGCGCCAAGCTTAATTGCTTCTTCAACGGTGCAGACCAGCTCCTTGGCGTTGGGGTCGGGACTCATCGATGTCCCGCCGGATAAATGGATAATGAGGCCGACATCTTTGCCCTTGCCTCTGTGTCCTGCGCGAACCATTCCTTTGTGCATCAAAATAGCGTTTGCACCGCCTGCTACGACCTTGCTGACCGTGGTTCGCATATCTGCCAGGCCTTCGACAGGCCCGACTGTAACGCCGTGGTCCATCGGGATTATTACCGTCTTACGTGAATTGCGGTCGATTATTCTTTCCAGTCTTATCTGTTTACCTATCATTGCCAAATCTCCAAATATCAATGTGTAAGGCCTTTACCCGCCTATATGTCTGGCGGGTTAAATTTCCTTATAATCTACCCAAAATCATATAAAAGGCAAGAAAAAAATTGCTGCTTATTGAACGGTAGCCCCAAAATAAGTTTGCAGGCACAATTAAAAATAATAAAGAGAAAACAGCAAATTGAAAATAGCTATTGTCCTCCTGTGAGCCAGTCTTGCAAAAATACAGTCAGGTCCAGCTCATCAATAAAATTGTCTGCTGGTATGCTAATGTCACAATCAGGGTTCCAGTTGGCATCTTCGGGTTTGGCTAACCAGGCCGATGTAAAGATGGCAAAATCCGCCAGGTCCACCACAAAATCGTAATTCAGGTCGCTTTTGGAAACCACATCTTCATAAAAGTCAACGCCCCAGACATTTCCGCAGGTCGCAAAGTTGTCTCTGGAGATTCCGGTGGTAACATTTTGAACTGGAAAGATATATCCGGCTGTCTCCACAGTGATAGTATAAATGGTATTTGAGGATAGACTATCGAATGCGTATATTCCCTTATCATCAGAAGTGGCACTAATCCAGATGTTACTGCCTCTGGGTTTTGCATAAACGTCGGCATTTGCGATGGAACTGCCTGTATGGTCGAGAATGCGGCCGCTTATAATTTCACCGTCGCCTTCACCGGTAATATGGATGTTGTAAACGCATTTATAAACTGAGCTATAGGCCGGCTCGGAGTTAATGTCAGGCAGATTATACCAGGCATCAGACAAACCGCCCCATCCCATATTGAGGTGATGATATAATGTCGAAAAATTGTATCCATACCCATCGCATATAACAGCATGGGCTGTTAAACCTTTAATGCTGATGATGACAGGGTCCTTAGCATCAAGGTTGGGATTAATCATAGCGATTAATCCCGCCCCAATATTGGCGCCAGAGTTATAGCTTTTGACGGCATTACCATACTGGAATGTGTTTATTAGAGTATCTTTGGCTTTGTGTGTATCGGCATCTGAGCCGGTGCTGGTAAAATTTGTGTTGACCGAAATTGCAGCATCATAACATATCGCTCCTATCGCCTCTCGCTGGGCTAAGGTTGTGCTGCAATTGGGGACATCAACCATATTGTTCCATTTATATGGTCCGCCGGAAGCGTCGCCGCCTCTCGTGTATGCTGCGAACCATTCGCCGTCATTTTTCCTGACCCAGAACTCCTGCACACCTATTCCGTTGACCGGATACCGATGATACCACATTAGCTGAGCCATAGTGGTCGCCACGCAGCCGCAGTAGTAGTTGTCAGGTGTATAATAGTTGTAGCAGGTGCTGCCGCATACTGAACCTTGTGACCATTTACTTTGAACCAGGGGCGCGACACGAACATCGGATAGGGAAGATAGACCCATTAAAGATAGTTCGCCTTCGGAAGTCTGTGCAAAGTTGGCAAATCTCTCCCATTTTTTGTGGTGCCTGGTGAAGGCTGTATCTTCAAGTCTTACTTTTTGACGTTCTAAAGCCCGAGCTGCTGCAACTCTTCCTTTGAGGTCGTTATTAACTAAAGCCCCCAGCGGGTTTGCAGGTGAGGGGTCGTAAATGCCATCGTCAGCAAAGCCTATAATCGGCTCAACCAAATCGTCCGCTGCAACAATTACAAATCCGCAAGGTTGCAAATAGACAATGTGGTAAATCAGCTCACCTGTCTCGTCTCCGAAGCTCTCAACCTTTGCTATTTGCGGGTCCAACGTTACATCAAGCGGTCGGGCATCGGTTTTAAGCCAGCCCATCACGACCTTTTGAGCCTCAAATGCCGTTGTAGGCCGACCCCACACGTTACAGCACAGGTGCGATAGCAACAAAAGAGTGCCCAAAAATATACTTTTTCTGTCTATTTCCTCCTCCTTCGATGCCTTTCAATGCTATAAAATCCCAAAATATCCCTATAACATCTGCACAGATTACCCAAAAATGAATTAGTCAATACCCGTCCGATGGGTTATATAAAAACGTTATTAGACATATTATACAATTTTTTTGCCCTGATTGTCAAGCACCGGCCGCAGCAATACCTCTTTATCTGATTTGGCCTCAACTTTGAGCTACGATAGTTTCAGGGAAACCTCCGCTACACTTGAATAAAGACTTTAAGAATAATGAGAGCGCTGGGATTCGGACCCAGGACCTACGGCTTAAAAGACCGTTGCTCTACCAACTGAGCTACGCTCCCAAAAATTTATCGTTCTCAACTATAGACATTTTGCACATAACTGTCAATGTTTTTTACAGCCAACGTATTGGACACCCTTGTTTGCAATCTCCAATTGATAACCGCAAAAGTGCGAAATGAAAGCGCAAAATGAGGCATAATACCCATACATTCAATTCCGGACTCGGCAGACGTGTATCTTATCTGCTTAATCCTCCGGCAGGGGTCGGCCTTTGGTTTCAGGCGCCCAGATAAGGGCGATGATGCCGAGGAAGTAAACACCTGTAATGATGATGGAACCTACACGAAAGGGCTCGGCAACGCCTGAACCTTTGAGCATCTCAACCAGATAAGCGCTGCCGAACAGTGCTACCGCTGTAATGACTCGCCCGACGTTATAACAGAAGCCTACGCCTGAGCTTCGCAGCCGCGTTGGGTAAAGCTCCGGGAAATAAATTGAATAACCGCCAAATACCGAGAGCGTCCAGAAGCCCAGAATCGGAAGCATCCAGAAGACGTAGCTCGGCTGCCGCAGGAACTGGAAGATGGCTGCGGTTGCGATAAAGGCGAAGAAGAAGCACCCACCAAATGTTAGTTTTCTGCCGATGCGGGCGGCGAACACTGTGAAGAAATAAACGCCAAAGAATGCTCCGACATCCTGGAGCATAAGGCCTTTGCCGACATACTTGTCCTGTGTTTTTTTGAGCAGGTCCAGACCTTTTTGGGTCTGCGTAAGAGCTTCCCAGGTGGGAAATTGTGTGTCCAAAGCAGCGTTGAGATTATCAACCGTTTTATATTTGGCCTTAAAATTGGCAACAAGTTTCGCTGGTTTCGTTGCATCGCGGACCAGCTCAGGCGAGAAGAACGCGACACCCCAGAGACCTATTACTCCAACTACTGCCAGTGTAAGGCCGACAATGGTGCTACGGCGAAGAGCAGGTGAAAACAGGTCTCGCCAGGCGCCGAGCTGTTTATGAAGGTCTTCTGATGCTTTCGTTTTTGCCCGCTGCCAGCTTTCAGGCTCTTTGAGAGTTTTCTGGATGGCGATGACCAAAAGTGCAGGAAGGACACCGACCAGGAAGAGCCAGCGCCAATTCTCGATTCCAAATAGAGTGCTCTGGGGCTTTAGGTAGATGCTTATAGCCGAGCCGGTAACATTGCCGAGCGCCGATAGTGCCTGCAGAAGCCCCAATGCGTGAGGGCGTGCAGGGGCGGGTGTTACCTCCGCAACCAGCGAGACAGCGGCAGCAAAAAGTCCACCCACACCCAGACCCATCAAGAAGCGGTAGGTGATGAAGTCCCACCAGGCGATAGATAGTGCTGAAAGGCCGGTGAAACCGGCATAAATCGAAATGGTAATCATCATTGTTTTTATTCGCCCGATGCGGTCGCCAAGCAATCCAAAGAAGAAGCCGCCCACGGCCCAGCCGAGCAGGATCATTCCGGTGGCGACGCGACCGTAAAAGGCGACGGTTGTTTTCTGTTCGGCAGTTAACTCGACCGCGCCAGGAGCGTTGGCCTGTTTGCCATATAGGAGACTGCGCATTGCCGGCTCGCGGACGATATTGAAAAACCGCTGGTCCATACAGTCGAACATCCAGCTCATTGATGCGATAATCAGCACCAGCCAGTGATACCGGTTCATCTCCTTCCACCAGGGCTTTTGGCCTATCGCCGTCTCTATCATTTCTTACCTCCCTGTTTTTTTTGTCAGCTTTTGTCCACTTATAATGATTTCTGCATCATAGTGTGCTAAGAATATATTTTTTTAACCCAAATCAACACTTCTGGATTCCCGCTTTCGCGGGAATGACACATAGGAACTTTTCTTTTTGTCCGATGCTCAAAAACAACTTTGTTTTTCGGCGTATAAGTTGTGATTAGTGTATCTACCAAGAGCGAGAAGTCAAAAAATATCCACCTTTTATCTTGATTTTTTTTGTGAGCCTGTTAAAGCGGAAAATTTTTTTATGAACTCTGATGATTCCAACAAAAAAGCCACCGTAGAGGTGGCTTTTTTGTTGAAAGCGAGTCAGATTGTCATATCAAAAAGAAAACTGTAGTCCTGCCTGCACCGTATTAGAGTTAAAACTGCTCGCCGACTGCCAGCCGTAATCGACAAACAACCGCAAGTTGTCTTTGAGGTGTATATTCAACCCTACACCAAGATTGAGCATATCACGCACTGGGTCGTGGCCTTCTGTTGTGAAGCTGCCGCCGCCGACAAACGAGCTGCTCAGCTCCACACGCTCCGCAAAGTCGTGAATCCAGAATGCACTTACCTTGGGAACAATTATCGTATCCGGATACTTTTCCAGGCGGAACTCTTTAGCCACGCGAACACCAAGCTTGCTGTAAACACCATCCGTCGTATCCGAATCAACTTTCAGATTCAGATCGCCTGCTCCTTTCTCCGTATATCCGCGTTCCCTCACTGCTGTATAACCCAAACCAACGACCGGCTCCAAAAGCATCGATGTGCCGCCGAAGTTATTGCCCAACTCAACCGCTGCGGAATACGCATCGCCTTGATGTTCTGATTCGGCCCGACGGTCAGGGTCAGTGAAGGTAATGCTTCTTTGTGAGTCATACCAGCTACGGCCATACCCTAATGTCACGCCAACATGCCAGTCATCCACAAAATATGACCCATACAAAGAGCAGAAGGCAGAATCTATATCCGAACCGGTGCCGGACTGATTGTAATTGAGGTTGGCCCATGAACCGCCGACACTGATACCGATAAGCGTATTATCAGAGACCAGCTTATCCATACCCGCCGATATCCCATAGACGTGATACCGATAGCCGGAGATGTCATTTTCTGTTTCGCGGTCGCCCCAGATCCCGAATCCTTTGGCAAATGGTATCCATTCGTCGGTTTTGGTCGGTAATGCCGCCGAATTGTCCGCACTGGCCAGGAGATAACTGCTGTCTCCCGACATTGTATATTGTATGTTGTTACGGATATTGTCCATTCGGCCAAAAATACTTTCGCTGTATTGGTTCATCGTGTTTCTGATTATCTCCGGCTGGCCGAGCGCATCCTGCGGCATTATCTGGTTATAGGCCTTGTTGACCGCATCGCCATCGGGCAGGTGCTCGATTGCAGTGAGAACATCATTCATATCTCCGGTATCAAGACCCTCGGTGACTATATAATTGAAGGCCTCGCCGACAGAATGCTGGTTGTCCGTATCAGCGTAATGTGCATAGTCCATCTCAACGACCAGGAATACACGACAGGGATCCGTGTCATATTCGTAGCGAACGTCAAAAATCGGAAATAACGTGGTGCCTGTATGGTTTGCAAACGCGTTGTCTATGGTGTCTATGGTATTTGCATCAAGGACATTCACGTCAAACGAGTGGTCAATACGCTCGCCGCCGTAAACGTTGCCGCGAATCGTGCCATCCAGATAGGCCGTGCCGGTGACAACTGTATTATCAGCCATTTCGCCGTTGTTGACGTCAACCTCATAAGTGCCGCCTGGACCAATCGTCAAATCGCCGTCAATGGTCATACTTCCGATGCTGCCGCCCGGATTAAGAACGCCGCCGTTGTCGACGTTCACGTCGAAATTCAGCGTGCCATTGCCACTGAGGATGCCTCCATCCACCGCGATGTCGCTGTTGTAAACGTTGCCGTTGAAATACCACGTGCCGCCGGTGATGTATATATGCTCGACATTATTGATATCATCGTCGAGGGTGGTGCTCCCCGTATCACCCGTCAGCCACAGTTCGTCATTGTCAGTGCTATTCCTGGCCAGGTCGATATCGCCGACAATTGTGGAGCCGGCTACGATTTCAACCGTGTCATTGGCGTCCTTGGTATCTATTCTTGATGGACCCGAGGCAATTCGTCCCGACCGAATGGCGGCGGCATTAGTTCCGCCGTGGGCAACGGCGCTGACAGTCCCGCCATCAATGGTGACATCCATCGGGCCATACGACAAAATGCCGTACGCAAAATCTCCGCCGGCGTTGGCATCGATGGTTCCGCTGATAGCGCCAGTGGTGAGCGACCCCTCGCTGAACAAACCAGCGACTTTATGTGCCCCGCCCGTGGCGGAAATCGTCCCATCAATATCGCCAGTGGTGATATCGCCCCAGCTACGCAAACCATAGGCCCTGTCGTGCTCGACCGTGGCGGTAATAGTCCCACCGATATCGCCGGTGGTGAGCGAGTCGCCCTCGCTGAACAAACCATAGGCTTCGTAGTCGGATGTGGCGGTAATGTCCCCATCAATCGCCTGGGTGGATATTGAGCCGCCCCCCGAACTGTACAAACCATAGGCATAGAGATACCCGGCAGTGGCGGTGATTGTGCCATTAATTGCGCCGGTGTTTATCGAGCCGCCGTCGCTAAACAAACCATAAGCCCTTCTTTCCCCGGCATTGGCGGTAATCGTCCCATCCATATCGCCGTCGATATGGATAGAGCCATTCTGGCTGTACAAACCAACGGCCTTCCGGTCCTCGGCTGTGGCGGTAATCTCGCCATTCTCGCCAATGCCGTCAACGTCTAAATGCCCATTGGCATACAGGCCATACGCGTTAGAACCAGTGTTCGCATCGGCGGTGATTGTGCCGTTAATCGCGCCGGTGTATATTGAGGTGGAGCCGTTGGTGTATAAACCAGCGGCATTGCCTGTCTGGGCGAAGGCGGTAATCGTCCCATTAATCTCGCCTGTGTATATCGTGCCGCCGTTGCTGTATAAGCCATAGGCATAGCTATCCCCAGCCGTAGCGGTAATCTCGGCATCACTGCCGATGCTATCAACGTCTATATCACCATCGGCATACAGGCCATAGGCATAGTTGTTCGCATCGGCCGTAATCGTGCCATTAATAGCACCGGTGTATATTGAGTCGCCGGCGCCGCTATACAAACCAGCGGCATAGTTGTTCCCAGCCGTGGCAGTAATCGTCCCATTCATATCGTCGTCGATATGGATAGAGCCATTCTGGCTGTACAAACCATAGGCCTCGTTTTGCCCGGCCGTGGCGGTAATCTCGCCATTCTCGCCGATGCCGTCAACGTCTAAATGCCCATCGGCATACAGGCCATACGCGTCAGAACCAGTGTTCGCATCTGCGGTAATCGTGCCGTTAATCGCATCGGTGTATATCGAGCTGCCGCCGGCGCTGTATAAACCAGCGGCATCGCCTGTCTCGGCGAAGGCGGCAATCGTCCCATTAATCTCGCCTGTGTATATCGTGCCGCTGTTGCTGTACAAACCATAGGCCGAGCTATCCCCTGCCGTGGCGGAAATGTTGGCGGTGCTGCTAATATTGCCATCAACCGTCAAATCCTGACCAGCATACAGGGCATACGCACCGGAACCGTTGGTCATCTCGGCAGTGATTGTGCCATTAATTGCCCCTGTGGTGAGGTTATCATCGGCATATAGACCATAGGCAGTACCATTTCCCGGGCCTTGGGCCGTGGCGGAAATTCTGCCATTAATTTCGCCGTTGATGTTTATAGAGCCGTCCGCACTGTATAAACCAGCAGCGTTATCTCCCCCTGCCGTGGCGGCAATGTTAGCGTCGCTGCCTATATCACCGTCAACCGTTAAATCATAGGAGGCATACATACCAACTGCATAATCACCGTCCGCTGTGGCAGTAATAACCCCATTAATATCGCCGATGATGTTTATAGTGCCGTAGCTTCTGAAACCGTAGGCCCTGTCGCCCCCTGCTACGGCGGTAATCACGCCGGTAATATCGCCGGTGGTTATGGAGACACCTTCATAGTCACTGCGCAAACCAAAAGCAGAGCTGCCGCCTGCCGAGGCGGTAATCGTTCCGCCGATATCGCCGGTGGTTATTGAGTCGTTCTCGGTGAACAAACCAACGGCTCTCCAGTATCCGGCCGTGGCAACAATCGTCCCATTAAGAGCATCTGTGGTTATTGAGCCGGTATCGCTGTACAAACCGTAGGCATGTTCCTCCGCGGCCTGGGCGATGATAGTGCCGGCGACGCCAAAAACGCCGCTGATTACGACGCCGCCATCGTCGCTATAGAGGCCATAAGCATCATACGAACTGGATATGGCGCTAACTACACCGAACTCACTGCCGATTGCCGGTTGGACATTGCTCCCCCAAAGACCATAAACATACGGACCATCGCTGTTAAAAATGCTATACAATGCTTGTGCATCGGAGCAGAACATTAAAAGGCAGGCAACCAGCACAACCATCCCTGCCAAAAACCACCCTCGACCATACGACATTTCCGTGACTGTTGTTTTCCTTGCGTTCATAATCGACTCCTTTCAAAAATTTTCCTATTGTTTATTTCAAAATAGCAATACCTCAATCACAGCAACCATAAACTCGCCTTACGTTGGCGTGTAAATTACGCTCTGCCTATCTCTCATCACCTTCCCCAAGTATATACAAGGCCAACTCAAGGGTTTTTTGATAGTTTGAGTAAATATATTCGGTATGGGGGGGCAGGTCAAACAAAAAAATAGATTTTTAGTTTTTTTTTCGAGGGCGAACTTACCAAGAAACAAGCCGAAAACTTTCCCGCGATATTTGAGACATCTCTGGTAGGAGAAGGTTGACATCAGAGACGGGAGGGTTTAGAATTTCCAAGAGCCGTTTCAAAAAGCCGAAAAAGGTTTCTTTGCTGATAATTGGATTTTTAATGAAGTTATTGAACCTTGAATAGTCAAACGAATAATCAGGGCAAGAACACGCACATTTGTCATTTTGGCCTTGAGCCTGGATCCAGAGCAAATATACTGGATTCCTGCTTTCGTGGGAATGACACTTTGGGGTGTTTGCCGTTTATTTCACTGTTCAAAGTTCAATAAATAACTTTTAAATTATGATACAGATAAAGAGATGAGTATGGACTTAAAAGGCGTTATTCTGGCCGGCGGCACGGGGTCGCGGCTTATGCCTCTGACCAAGGTTACCAACAAGCATTTGCTTCCTATCGGAAAGAAGCCGATGGTCTATTATCCAATCGAGAAACTCACCTCAATCGGCATTGAGGAAATTCTCATCGTAACCGGCATCGAACATATGGGTGACGTTGTTAGCCTGCTGGGTTCCGGAAAAGATTTTGGCTGCCGTTTCACATACAAGGTCCAGGATGAAGCGGGCGGAATCGCCCAGGCCCTCGGGTTGGCCGAGAACTTTTCACACGGCTGTCCTCTGGCAGTGATTCTGGGCGACAATATCTTCCAGGCGAGTCTGAAAAGTTATGCTGAAAAATTTATGGCCCAAAAAACCGGAGCAAGGATTCTTCTCAAGCAGGTATCCAATCCGCAGCGTTTCGGCGTTGCCGAATTATCCGGTGACAAAATTGTCCATATCGAAGAAAAGCCCGCAAAACCAAAGTCAAATTATGCAGTAACCGGCATATACTTCTACGATGCAACCGTCTTTGACATTATACGGTCGCTCAAGCCCTCGACTCGTGGCGAGCTTGAAATTACCCACGTCAATGACGCTTATATCGCAAAGGGCAAGCTCGCCTACGATATCCTCGATGGCTGGTGGACAGATGCCGGGACTTTTGAGTCTCTCGTTAAGGCCAATGAATTGGTTGTAAAGGAGCCTCCGCAATGACAAAAAAAATATCGCCGTTAAAGACAGTTTTTACAGACCAGGGATTGATTGTCCGCAGCTCAGATAAGCTCATCGATGGCGTCTCTGTCCGCCGTGCAAAGGTAATTGCCGATGAGCGAGGCCGGCTCGGAGAAATAATGAGAGCCGATGACCCGTGGTTCGAGAAATTCGGTCAGGTCTATTTTACTACTACATATCCCGGCGTGGTCAAGGCCTGGCATTATCATAAAAAACAAACCGACCATTTCTTTGTCGTTAAAGGAATGGTCAAGATAGCTCTTTATGATGACCGAAAGGACTCGCCAACTTGCGGCACGGTAAATGAAATTTATCTCGGCGAGCACTGCCCGGGTCTGCTTAGGATACCGCCGGGCGTTCAGCACGGCTGGATGTGTGTTGGCGAAACCGAGGCCTACATAATAAATGTCGTGTCTGAAACGTATAACTATGACAACCCCGATGAGTTTCGCACCCACCCGCACGATAATGATATCCCTTATGATTGGGCCCGTAAAGATGGCTGAGGACACAATCGCAATTCTCGGTGGAAGGGGAATGCTTGGCACGGATGTTGCAAGTGCTTGCCGACAGCAGGGATTTGAGGCTAAAGTTTTTGATTTGCCGGAATTAGATATAACTAATGTCCAGCAGCTAAAACAAGCCCTCAATGGCGTGCAGACGGTTATAAATTGCGCAGCTTATACGAATGTTGATGGTGCCGAGACCGAAACCGAACGGGCACATCGGGTCAATGCGATAGCGGTAGGGCGGCTTGGTGCTCTTGTAAAAGAGGCAAACGGGTGGCTATTACATATCGGCACCGATTTTGTTTTTGATGGCCGGCTCAATAGACCTTATAAGGAAACCGATACTCCGAATCCAGTAAATGAATATGGGAAAACCAAATTGGCAGGGGAGCAGCTTTTATCTAAAAGCGGCTGTAAACACTGCATACTCCGCGTGGAATGGACATACGGCTCTGCTGGAAATAATTTTGTAACAAAGCTAATCCAGCGTGCAAAGATAGATACGACAATAAAAGTTGTTGATGACCAGATAGGCTCGCCCACAGCCACGACCGAAGTCGCCAGGGTAATTTGCAAACTGCTTCGTAAAAGACCTGCGGGCACATTTCATTTTGCAAGCGCCGGCTATGTCAGCCGATATGAAATGGCAAAATTCATATTTGACAGGCTCTCAACGGATGTTAAGGTGTTACCCTGCAAAAGCAGCGATTACTCCGGTGCTGCTGCAAGGCCCTTAAACAGCCGATTCGATTGCAGTAAGATTAGAGCTTTGCTCGATGAGCCGATTGAACCCTGGCAGGGACCATTGGAGCGTTTTTTGAGGCAATTATGAGAAGAATTCTCGTTACCGGTGGTGCAGGTTTTATTGGAAGCAATTTTGTGCAAATGGCACTTTCAGAGCATCCTGACTGCTTCATCGTAAATCTCGACAAACTGACATACGCTGGCAATCTTGAGAATCTCGCTGGTTTCCTGAATCATCCTAATCATAAATTTGTCAAAGGCGACATTTGCGATGGGAAGCTTATAGAAAAAATCATCGGCCAGTATCAGCTTGATACGATTATCAATTTTGCTGCGGAAAGCCACGTTGACCGCTCGATTATCGAGCCGAAGGTCTTTATAGAAACCAATGTTACCGGCACGCTGACGCTGCTTGAGGCGGCTCGCGATAAAAAGTTAGAGCGGTTCATTCAAGTCTCCACCGATGAAGTATATGGTGCACTTGGCCCGCAAGGAAAATTCACCGAACAAACGCCGCTCGCGCCAAATTCCCCTTACTCATCCAGCAAAGCAGCAGCAGACCTGCTTGTGAAGGCTTTTGGCCATACCTGGGGCGTCCGATATAACATCACCAGGTGCTCAAACAACTATGGGCCGTATCAGTTCCCTGAGAAGCTAATCCCGCTTATGATTAACAACGCTCTCAACGATAAAGAATTGCCCGTTTACGGCGATGGCTTGTATGTGCGCGATTGGCTATACGTATATGACCATTGCACGGCTGTCTGGCAGGTCTTAACCAAAGCGCCGCCCGGCGAAATTTATAACATTGGCGGCTGCAATGAAAAAGCAAATATGGAGGTCATCAGTCTGATACTTAACCGCCTTGGTAAGCCGAAGTCGCTTATTAGGCATGTCGCCGACAGACCAGGCCATGATAGGCGATACGCTATTGATGCAAGTAAGATAATTAACGAGCTTGGCTGGCAGCCCTCGGTGAGCTTTGAGCAGGGCTTAAACAAAACCATCGACTGGTATCTTCAAAACCAGACCTGGCTTCGTAACGTCGTCTCGGGCGATTATAAAGCTTACTATAAATCAATGTACGGAAACCGTTGATATTCTGGAAAATGCCTCTCTTGATAGATAGTGACTAAAGATATTTTTGAAAGTGATTTATAGGAGTGGTCTTTGAGAAAAAAAAAGATTACCGTTGCTTTATTCGCAGGCAGGTACGAGGGTAAAGTTACCTCCATTAGCGAGATTATTTTAGGACTGGACGAAAATCGTTTCGACACAATGTTTATTTATTTAAGCGGGTATGGCGATGACGGAAACCTAACGGAGAAAATCGGACGCAGGTTTTTCTACCTGTCCGATAGGAAACAAATCAAAACATTCAAATTATCAATTCTGCGTAAACTGGCAAGAATTCTCAAAGAACAGAAGGTTGATATAATTCACTCACAAAGTCATAAATGCACTGTTTACGCAACCTTAGCGGCGATGATTGCGCGAACGCCGGTTGTTCTGGCACACGTTCACGGCTTGGGTAGAAGCAGAGGGCTGCGAAGAAAACTGGTGAATTTGCTATTATTTAGAAGGATAAATAGACTCATCGCCGTTGCCAATAAAGTCAAGGAAGATGTTTTGAGAAGTAACTGGTTTTTGTCTGAAGACAAGCTCTTTGTCCTGGAAAATTCCGTTGACTATGATCGTTTTGCACACGTGTCAGCGGAGAGAGAAGAAACTAGGGCAGAACTGGGGCTTGCTTCAAATGCCTTTGTCTATGGGACGATTGCACGTTTTGGACCCTACAAGGGCCATAGTTTTTTGATTGAGGCCTTTAAGAAGGTACAAAACCGGTTGTCGTTAGCCCATCTACTGCTTGTGGGGGAGGGGCCTTTGAAGGAACAATTGCAGCGGGAGGTAGTGACGGCAGGCCTTAACCAATCGGTACATTTCCTCGGCCATAGGAATGACGTTCCGCGATTGTTGGTAGCTATGGACGGTTTTGTTCTGCCCTCCATCGGGTCCGAAGGTATGCCGAGAGTGATTCTGGAAGCAATGGCAGCAGGTATTCCCTGTATCGCTACGGATGTGGGGGGGAACCGGGAGGTCATTCCGGATAGTAGTGTTGGCCTGCTGGTTCCACCCAAAGATGCAGACGCGCTTGCTAATGCCATGGTGACCCTTGCTCGGACCTCTGCAGAGGGGTTGGAAAGATACGTGGAAAAGGCGCGGCAACGCGTCCACCTGCAGTACTGCCATGATGTGGTGAAGGCCAAGTTGGCCGGACTATACGAAGAGGAATATGCCACCGTCCAGCAGAGAGGCAGATGACCTGAACAGTGTGTAGACCTGATGTGCAAAAGTTTTATCGAGGTTGGTTGCGTGAGAAAAAGAAGAGCCCAAGTTGATGATATAGAGCTTTACTGTTGGTTCCTACGGAAGTGCCGCAAGTACCCGTGGGTATTCGATACGCCGATTCGTTATCTTGAAAGACTGTTCTGGAAAAACCATCGGACTTTACGACTGGGGATGTATTACGATATTGTGATGATCCATCTGGGAATCTCGCCTGTGCACCCGCTGTCGTACTACCGTGACGAATTGATGGCGGATGAGTTTCTGAAGGAAGCAGCCTTGCAGGCGACGGGCACAGACCGAGAGGATGCGACTGGGAGGAACGTGCTCAATAGAGAGAACTACGTGACGAATTACTACGCATTGATTCGTGAAGTCAAGCCGAAGATTGTAATCGAGACGGGCACGGCTGAGGGGCGTCTGACGAGTTGGGTCCTTAGTGCGATGCACAAAAACAACCACGGTAAGCTGCTGTCGATAGACATACCACCACAGGAAGGCAAGCTTACTATGGCTACCTCATTGGCACGTGAGAAGGTAGGATGCTTCATACCGGAACGATATCGTGATCGTTGGGAATACCATACAGGTGATGCCAAGAAGCTGCTGCCAAAGCTGCTGTTAGAAAACGAAGTGGATATATTCATCCACGATTCGCTCCACACGAGGACGCACATGCTTTTCGAGTATAACTGTGCGAGGGCGTTGATGCGCCCCGGTACAATCATTATCAGCCATGACATCCTATGGAATAAGGCGTTCTTCTGCTTCACAGCTTCGCATAATTTGCTGGGTCTGTCATCCATCTCGGATCCAAACCTCGGGCTGGTCGTCAATACGTTCGATCGTTTTGAGGAGGAGACCGGTCTTGGTGTTGTGGAGGTTGTTTGACTATCGTGGGTGGTCTTTTGTATGTGTGCAGTGCTCCTGCCTTAGTCGCGGCAGGATATGGAGAAAATTGTAAGATGCTCAAGAGATTGCGATGGGATTTCAAACAAGGGTTGTCATTTCTTAAGAGGCGATTTGTGAAGCCGGCTTTACCGAAGAACAAGGACGGCAAGGTCCTGCTACACATCGGCTGTGGCAGGAAAAACAGCCCTGAGTTCATAAACATTGATGCTCAGCCATTCGCCCACGTCCATATTGTTACTAACGATATCAGTTCCCTTGCGGACTTCTCCACGGGAACTGTTGACCTGGTATATATGTGCCATATTTTAGAACACATAAAAAGAAATGGGCTTATGAGTGTTCTGTCGGAAATGAAAAGGGTACTGAAGGATGGTGGTATCTTGAGGATTTCTGTTCCTGATTTTGACAGATTGATAGATGTCTATAATGCTTCAGGTAAAGATATAAATGCAATTTCGCAGCAATTGATGGGTGGCCAGGACCACCAGTATAATATCCACTATTCTGTCTTTAATCATCAGCGGTTATCAGAGCTGCTCAAAGAAGTTGGGTTTCGAAAGGTCGTATCATGGGACCCTGACAATTGTCAATATCACAATTTCAAAGATCGTGCCTCCCGTAAAATTAAGGTAAATGGCAGGGAATATTTCATTAGTTTAAATTTAGAGGCGGTCAAGTAATTCTTGTTTCGGCAAATGAATTTACTTATTCTCACTAATAACCCTAATCGTGCCAGTTTCAGGCAGCGAATCGAGGTTTATCTCGGCATCTTGCGCAAAAGCGGTATCAATTGTGAAATTGTACGGCTGCCGTCAGGCTATTTGGCACGCCGAAAACTCTTCAAGCACGCACGCAAGTTCGACGGCGTTTTCCTGCACAAAAAGAAATTGAATTTATTAGATGCTTTTTGCCTGCGTCGATACAGCAGAAAAATCATTTACAACTTTGACGATGCGATAATGTACAGTGATAAAAATCCCAATCGTGACAGTTGGTCGAGACTTATACCATTTCAAAGAACTGTTAAACTGGCTGATATGGTCATTGTCGGCAGTTCTTACCTCGCCCAACACACTCGAAAATTTAAAACCCGTATTGAAATCCTGCCCATAGGGCTAAAAGTAAGTGATTATAAAATCAATCCTTCCCCTAAAGCAGATGACAAAATTCGCCTTGTCTGGATAGGTAGCAAGGCTACTTTAGAGTATCTTGTGACAATCAAACCTGCTCTTGAGGAAGTTGGAGCACGCTTTGACAACGTTGTTCTGCGAATTATATGCGATGATTTTTTCGATTTGGAGAATATGCCGGTGGAGAAGCTTCGCTGGTCCCAGGAGACACGAGGGGCCAATTTGGCTGAATGTGATATTGGCCTGGCACCGCTGCCGGACGACCGATTCACACGAGGCAAATGCAGTTTCAAGGTACTGGAGTACTCCGCCGCAGGTTTGCCTGTAGTTGTATCTCCAGTAGGCACAAATGTGGACAATATTCGTGAGGGCATTACAGGTTTTTTCGCCAAAGATTTTGCCCAGTGGGTGGATAGGATAATCGCGCTTATTAAAGACCCACAATTGCGAAAGACAATGGGCCAGCAGGGACGAATTTATGCGCAACAGTTCGATTTGAGTATAATCGGGAAACGATTCGCCGGGCTTATTAAAAAGTGCCTTGCCAGTAATTCCATAGCTAAATAGTGTTTGAATTTTGCTGAGGGATAGTATGTCAAACAGTTTTAGCACTTTCGTTAAGAGAAAACTTATTGGGAAAAATAACAATCTGGTCTCGTTTGATGACCCTTACGAGATAATGCATCATCTTTTGAAAGGTCATAATGTAACGGGGATTATAGATGCCGGTGCAAGCGATGGCCGTATATCAAAAAGACTGCTACGCAAATTTCCGCCCGCGCGAGCCTACGCTTTTGAACCTAATCCGCTCTATCGCGAGGCACTTCAGCAATATGCAAAAAACGATTCGCGGTTTCACCCCTATTTCGTTGCACTGTCTGACCGCGAGGGTGTTGCTGAGCTTTATGTCACCGAGTCGCCTGGAAGCACATCTCTTTTTGCCCCGGCAAATCGCCTTAAGGAGATTAATCCAACAGGTTCATCCGTGAAAAGTTTGGAAAAAGTGGATGTTGTTACAATCGATGGGTGGGTGGAGCATAATGGGAATCTGCCGATTCAACTGATTAAACTGGACATCCAGGCCGGTGAACTGAATGCCTTACGTGGTGCGACTCGGGTCCTTAAGACATCAACTCTATTGGTATATACTGAAATCTGGTTCAATCCAGCCTACGAGAATGGCGCACTTTATAGTCACATCGATTTATTTTTTCGGGAACATGGGTTCATTCTGTATGATATTTTTAAGCCTAAATACGGTCCAAATGGCATGATAATGTGGGGGAACGCCGTTTTTGTGAATGCTAAGGCGTTAGGTCTGTGAGGGAAGAAGCGCCGCTAATCTATTTTTGTAATTTTTCTAAGAAACGAGCCACATCCCGCGTTTGCCTGCGATGGTATATCAAATTCGAACTATATGATTTCATTCCATCGAGGTCTGTTAAGACGGGGCCGCTTTGAGTAATGAGTATGTTTGTATGCTTGAAATCGCCGTGAGTAAGCCGACATTTTTGCAGCATCTCAAGCTGTTTGACAACTTGCTGGATTGCTGTCGTCTTTTGCTGATTTGAGATGTTATCGTCACGTAAGAAGCAGTCGAGATTTTGCCCTTCTATAAAATCAGTTACCAGATAAGACTTCCAAACTAACGGTCCTTTGCGATGCTCGATGTAAGCAAGCGGCTTCGGCGTGGGTATCTGGAGCATCGTCAGTCGATGTGCGTGCAACCATGCGCGCCTGGCGCGGGATTTCTTTATTGTGTGACGCAGTGAGTGAATAAAGCCCCTATAATTATACCTTTTGACTACAACATCTTTACCGTTCCAGGTCAGCCGGGATACATAGGAGGTCTTGTCGTTTTTGAGGGTCTGTCCCTTATCCATCAGCATATCTATTTGTTCTATAAAATCAATCGGCTCCGTCCCTTCGCAAAAGTTCCTGTCAAAAACAGCCAGGTATTTGCCGGTTTTAATTCGCAGGTATCTGGCGTTTGTCCTCAGGCATTTCCTCAATTTTCTTTTGACCATTCTTTCTTTGTTTAACCGCCGATAGGTCTTTTCGATAACTTTTTCTGCGAGCGATTTACTTTGTTTTTTGCTTATTTTGGTTTCAGCACAATATTCTCTAAAAAATCTCATCCGGTCGGTATTACCGAGGTTCCCCTTACGCGCCATATTAACTTGCACAAGGTTTTTGACCCGGAGTTCAAGAGGCAGTTTATCAAATTTTTTCGTTCGCTCATTGTCGAGGAAGAAGAACCGCCAAAAGTTTTCCTCCTGTCTGGCTAATACGTTGCCTAATCGCAGGTCGCCGTGAAAGATGTCTTTAGCGTGCATTCTGCCCACAGTTCGTCCGAACGCTCGTATCAACTGCCGCCATCCTTGCAACTGCTCCTTATCTGAAATTTTGCTGTTTTCGGGAATAAGCTGATAAATTGCTTTTGAGTTCTCAACCACAAAAGTTGCTAAAAAGCTTTTTCTATTGAAAAGGCCGTCCGTGCATTCGCCCATCGCAACAACTGCTGGTGTATCAAAACCATTTTTGGCTAACATCAGCGCCGCCTCAAAGGCCCGTATAGCTCGACTTCTCCGGAAAATAGATTTGATAAAATGCAATACAGACCCACAAAGATATTGCTTAAGATAAATTTCTCTCTCAGCGTCACCAGCGCAGATGATAAATTTATCAACGCGCGTGGACTCCGAAGACGGGATTGGTTTTAATACATATAGCTCCCGCAGTTTCTCTTCGCCGTCTAATAAGCCCTGCGCAAGGCAATCATTGGCAAATTGTTTGTGAATGTAAAGAGTGCAACTATTCTGTCGTATTTTTTCAAATTCGTTATCCAAAATTTATCGCCCCAGAATGGCTATGCCCAATTGGTCGGCAAGTTTTATTGTATTGGGCTT
>CAYWXK010000046.1:0-27576 GCA_964462515.1 uncultured Pirellulales bacterium | reverse complement strand
ATAGCGGCTTTATAGCCATAAGCGCTGGCTATTATCATTCGCTCGCTCTTAAGCAAGATGGCTCCATCGTCGCCTGGGGAAGGAACGCCGATGGCCAGTGCAATATCCCTTCGCCAAATAGCGGCTTTATCGCCATTAGCGCCGGCTATGGGCATTCGCTCGCCCTTAAGCAGGATGGCTCCATCGTCGCCTGGGGAAGGAATGATTACGGCCAATGCGATATCCCTTCGCCCAATAGCGGCTTTACCGCCATTAGCGCTGGCAGGGAGCATTCGCTCGCCCTTAAGAAGGATGGCTCCATCGTCGCCTGGGGAAGGAATGATTACGGCCAATGCAATATCCCTTCGCCCAATAGCGGCTTTATCGCCATTAGCGCCGGCTATGGGCATTCGCTCGCCCTTAAGAAGAATGGCTCCATCGTCGCCTGGGGAGAAAACGACCAAGGTCAGTGCGATATCCCTTCGGCCAATAGAGACTTTATCGCCATTAGCGCTGGCGGGGAGCATTCGCTCGCTCTTAATCCTAAGCAGGATGGCTCCGTCGTCGCCTGGGGATGGAACTACTACGGCCAGTGCAATGTCCCTTCGCCCAATAGCGGCTTTATCGCCATCGCTTCTGGCTCGCATCATTCGCTCGGATTAAAGCAAGATGGCTCCATCGTCGCCTGGGGATACAATTACTTCGGCCAGTGCAATATCCCTTCGCCCAATAGCGGCTTTATCGCCATCGCAGCAGGATATTACCACTCTCTTGGCCTGAAACAGGATGGTTCCATCGTTGCTTGGGGAAGGAACAATTACGGCCAGTGCAATATCCCTTCGCCTAATATCGGCTTTATCGCCATTAGCGCTGGTGGGTATCATTCGCTCGGCTTAAAGCAAGATGACTCCATCGTCGCCTGGGGACGAAACGATTTCGGCCAGTGCAATATCCCTTCGCCTAATAGTGGATTTATCGCCATTAGCGCCGGCGGGTATCATTCGCTCGCCATAAAAAAGGTATGTCAGTATAAACTAACCGGCGATGTAAACGATGATTGCAGATTTGACTTCTATGACTTTGCATTGATGTCTGCAAACTGGCTAATAGATTGCTACATAGACCCGGGAAACTTGGCCTGCGTGCCGAAGTAAGTGCACAAGGATATCAGAGTATCAGGAAAATAGGAGGCAGAGAATCAGGATATTAGGATTCAGGGATTTGGGAAAAAAGGCACAAAAGGAAAGAGAGCATAAGCTTGCCCGCCTATGGCGGGAGCATAAGAGAACAAGGATATCGGGATATCGGGAAAACAGGAGGCAGAGAATCAGGACATCAGGGTTCAGGGTTTTGGGAGGTAAAGGCATGAAAGGAAAAGGGGCGTAAGGGCATAAGACAGAATTTTCTGGAAAAAAGTCATAAATTCCAGCAGTAAATCCGTCACGAAATTGCTGGACAAAAGTCCTAAAATACAGTAAGATATTTAATAGTTTAGAGTTCGTTGTTCATAGTTCATCGCTCACACTTGATTAACGACCAACTATGAACTCATAACAACAAACTAAATTGCGGGAGAAAAAAATGAGAAGACTTAGGAGAACCTATCAAAGGCACGCCAGAGAGAATAAGAAGTTCAAACGGCGGATAGTCTCGGCTGGAATTGCCGCTGCGATAACATTGGGCACAGCAGCAATTACTAATAAAGCCCTTGCGGCAGACCCGCCGGACCTGCACCAGTTACCGGTGGTCAATGATACGGATTCGGATTTGCTTGCCGATAGTGAAGAAGATGCTCTTGCCTATTTAGTATTCAATTCAGACCAGAACCGCAACGCAATACTTGATGGCATCGAACTGTCAAAGCAATCCTTCATCGACATCAATGACCTGCCCGTATGGGACCCACTGAGCGTGAACCCAGAACCAAATGAAACCTACAAAAAAATCGTTGCTGCTGCCTTCGGGCTCGAAACCTGTGCAATATGTGGCAAAAGTGATATCGTGATGATTAAGTGGGAGGCTGTTAATCCCCAAAAAGTCATCAGTGTCCAGTTCACCGAGATGGGCATGCATTATCTCGAGCACGGCTCTTTCAGCTACCATAGTCTCAGTGGATGGAGTGGAAAAGGAAGAATTGACGTCCCTGCGCTGCTAAATGTTCTCGATTTGCGCTTGCCCTACGACCCCAACGACCACCAACTGCCTGTCCCTTCCGATGCGGATGAAGATTTACTTTCAAACAAAGAAGAAACGGCTATCGGATATCAGCCCTTCAATCCCGACCAGAACCGTAACCAAATCCTCGATGGTGTGGAATTAGCCAGGCGTTGTGCCACTGTCGTCGCCCAGTTACCGGAGCAGCCGCAAGCCGAGCCAAACGAAATATATAAAATTGAACACTCACTCCGTGGAGAGGAGCGGTGCTATATCTGCGCGAAGCCGGTCAATATGGGTGGCTGTGAAATCATCAACCCAAAGCTAAACCTGAGATATCCCGACCCCAATGACCCTCTTGAAGGCCTTTTCTTGCCATATTTGGCACTGCACTATATGGGGCACGGCTCATTTGATTGCTACGGTGACATCCACAAAGGCAGGGTCGAAATCGACCGTTTGCTAAGGGTACTTGAACTACGATTCCCTTACGACCCGAACGAGCATCAATTGCCGCTGGACTATGTTGTCAAAGGCGTTGGACAATTAGCGCCGGATGCCAACGACTATGATGGCGACCTGCTTGCCGATACCGAAGAACTCGCGGCGAATTACAACCTCTACAATCCGGACCAGAATGAGAATCTCAATCCCGATGGCATCGAGCTGGCTAAGCAATGCGCCGAGGTAATCGACGCCCTGCCTGTGTATCACGGTGGGGACCCGCCAAAAGAGGTATATAAAATCGACTTCTTCCAGGACGGCATTGAGCTTTGCGAAATATGTGGCAAACGGGTCAATATGGGCTTCTGGCAGGTTGTTAACCCCAAGCTTCACCTTTCCGTTAATGTATATGACATTACCTGCCACTATATGAGCCACGGGTCTTTTAGTTATTCCGGTCTGCAGCTTTTGCCGCCAAATGAGCCATTCCATAATGGCAGAGTTAAAATCGCCCTTCTGACCAAAATTCTGGAAATGCCCACGAAGTGTGGTGATTTGGGGACAATATATCTCCCAAGCGACTCAAATAAGGACTGCAAAGTTGATTTCAAAGACTTTGCCGAATTCGCTAACCAATGGCTGAGATGCACCGACCCAAACGAGGGCCAATGCAATAGGTAACAATGGATAGGCAGCAATTTTTGGATTTCGAATCACCAGAGGCCAAAAAGTGCATCCTGGCTCTTAAAGAAATCGACATCGAGTTAGCCTATCTGGTTCTGCTTACCTGCGAAGGAATCAAACCGTTAAGCAGATGGGAAAAACCTCTCGATGACAGCTCGCTTGGATTATTGCAACAAATGGGACTGTTGACTAAGCAAATCAAAAGAACAGTCAAAACAGGAGCGGAAGTCATTGAGACCATTTTCAGCCGAACACCCGGCTATATCCAATTATATGAGCAGCGTTTTGCAAACACCCCGATAGATAAATCCGCCCAAACCCAGCGATTCGAGGGTTATCTGTTCGGCTATCCACCTTGCTGCATGGAACAGTATATCCGCCAGCCTTATGCACCCAATAACTTACCACCCGAAGACCAGAAGATTTTGTTTCACTGGGCCTGCAAAGATTGCAAAATCACCCCGCTGCTTCTACCTATTTACAAACGGCTGCACAGTTTCGTTGAAACGGTTAATGGTTAGCTGGTGAATGTCCCTGTTATCCTAATTCGCTAATTCACTAACTTCCAAAAATTAAATAATACAAATCAAGATGCAGGGCCCAGTATTGACTTTAAACCTGTTATTGTAAATCCGACCATCTTGTTGGAATCTTTGTCGTATCTTGCTAATATCCCTGAGCCCAGGTCCATTGTTAATGCTTCCTTGGGTTCGCCAAACGAAATGTACAATACATCTGCACCTTCATCATATTCCCATTCTACAGATTTAGGCTTTTCTACTTTTAACGCTTCCATAATATCATCCTCTTTCTTAGTTTGTTTGAAAAATGAGCTGTCAGCAAAAAGCCATCAGCTTGATCAACTTCTTTATAGACTGCAACAAGGAATTTATCCTCAGAGACAGGGGTAGAATGAAATTTCTTTATTGCAAGGAGAGTTCCTGCATCTCCTCTCTGAACCATATCAGGATTGTTTATTGTCTCAAGGATACCCCGCTCTGAATCTCTCATCTCAGGATGCTTTGAAGCTATATGCTCAAAGCGTTCTTTTGATAACCTTATCGGAACATTATTCGCCGAAAAGCTTATCCTCATTAACAAACACTCCTGTCAGCTAAAACTTCAATAGCCAACATTATGTTCTTCACAAATTCAGGATTTTGACTGATTTTTTAGCCGACAGTACTGATTATAAATATAACCAACCATAATATTTAAACCTTTCGCTTTTTATTAACCATTAGTTACGTAACAAAATAATACCATAATTTGCCGAAAAATGCAAGTATTTTTTGCTCAAATGATATTGAAAACGGGCTTCGGGACTAAATATGAGATTGCCACGCCCCGCACCGTATGGTGCAGGGCTCGCAATGACATCATTTCACGTGTTCTAAAGAAGTATTTTAACAGTTACTTCTGGTCTTCTGCGGAGATTTTGTGTATCTGCAAGCGGTCTTGGGGCCAAGACAGTTTGTCAATTACAAGCTGCGTGAATTGCCATTGAAAGGCGTCTTTCTGGTAGATATTTACCTGGCTGCGTTCGGCGGCAATAGCGAGGGCCTGCGGTATGTCGAGGAAACGCAGGACGTTGAGAAAATACGGGCCATCCGCCACACTGACGGCGGATAAATCGTAATGTGAGTGCGGTAAATTCCAGAGGTCGAGACGGGCAATTTCGGGTTCAAATAACGAGGCGTAGAGGATTATGCCGGCCATCTGGCCTCTTGCTTTAAGGCCGATGGGGACATTATCAACTGATTTGAGCGAGTGGAGTGCTTGAATTGCCCGCCGAACGTCCCAGACCCTCATACCATCAAGCGTCTGGCCAAGGAGCATAAAACGCCGCCGAATTTGCGTTAGTTTTTTTTCGTCGAACTTCCACGCCGTCGGGCCGATGCCGCGAGGGGCAAAATATGCAAGGACACAATTTGTATTACTAATTACTTTCCGGATTTGTTTGAAAGCGATTTCGTTCGGCTCAGGCCCGCCGAAGGCGGGGTCATTAAGCTCGGTTGGGAAGCCGACGCGCATAGCAGATAACCATTGGGTCCATTGCTGGTCATCGAGGACGTTTAGGGTAATTGTGTTGGGTTTTTTGAGGCCGACCGGCTGTGTCACGTATAAGCGCAGACGCACGTAATGCTGACTTGTAAAATCAAACGCAGAAAAGCGGATACCGTGATGCTTAACAGAAAATACTTGTTTTACTCCGAGGGGGCCGGCCTCGGATTCGGTAGGCCAGCCGCGAAATGATTTTTCCTTAAGGATAGTCATCCAAGAATCGCTTTGCTTTGACCAATCTTCGGCTGACTGAGGAATCGGTGGCTGCGGGGCCTGGGGGACAAATGATTCGTGAATTTTTGTATTTATCTGGTCGGTGGGAAGCTCGCTAAAAACTTTGAGCTGCTCCGGCTCAAAAAAAGATATTGCTGTTTTATCAATAATCGGATTTTCGCCCTTGAGGAAACGATTGAACCAGACAAAGGCGTGGATGCGAAGCTCCTGCGTATCGTTATGCGGGCCTTCGGTGATTTGCAGGCCGAGGTTTTTTTCAGCTTTGTAGAGTTTGTAGATGTTCCGCACCTTTTCGTGGACGCGAAGGACGCCATCGAGCGGGAAGATATTGTCTTTGTCGCTATTGGATATCAACAGCGGCCTTGGCGCCACAAGCGCTGCGACAAGCGGATAGTCCCAGCGGTAAGTATTCACGATGAACATACAATCGCAGTGGCCTTCGACGGTGCCATCGACAACGTGGTTTTGCAGGTCTGTGATGCCGGCGACCGGAACGGCGGCTTTGATACGTTCATCGAGGGCTGAAAGCCACCAGCTATAAGCGCCGCCGCCGGAGCGGCCGGTTACGCCGATGCGTTCTTTATCCACTTCTGGCCGAGATTGGAGATAATCGAGGGAGCGGATACAGTTCCAGGCCTCAACGCCCGCGGGTGTGTAGCCGCGGCTGTTCCACCACCACATTTTGTAACGGTAGGTGCCGTGATGGATGCCTTCGATTTCACCTAATTGAAGCGAGTCGATAACCAGGCAAACATAGCCATTGCGGGCGAACCAGGCGGCGTGGTGTTGGTAGGCGGTTTTGTTGCCGAAGCTGACATTATCTTTTTTGACGAGGGAATGACCACAGACATACAGGATAGCCGGCGCAGGTTTTTCCAGATTCTTAGGGATATAGAGATTGCCTGTAACGTAAAGGCCGGGCATAGACTGGTAGTGAATCTTCTCGACGGTGAAGTCATTGTGGTCAACTTTGCCGGTAACGACAGGTTTGAGGTCTGTTTTTTCGGGAAGGGGGTCGAGTCCGAGCATCTCAAAAAGTTGTTTACGATAAAGCGACCGCTTTGATTCCCAATCAGAGAGTGTTTTGATGTCGGCTAAGCACTGCTCTTGTAGTTTAGCGGTTTCCGCACGAAAGTATTCAGCGAGCATATGGTTTGGGTCTGCAAATTCTGCAGAAGATACTCCTGGCTGATTCTTGAGAGCGGTGCAGGAAGAACAACTGCATAGAAGTATCAGTGCAGTTAAGATGAATTTCAGATTTCGGATTGCGGATTTCGGATTTTTCATTTCTGATTGAACCTCTTATATTTCAGATTTCAGATTTACCCCCAAGATAAACTTGGGGGCTTTTGGACGTTTTAACCTCATATCCGTTCGGGGACGACAAAGGGGTCACGATAATTACGGGTTACAAGGGCGTTGGCCTGGTCGGCGAAATCGCCGGTAAATTTTTCATTTTCGACATCCATTGTAAGGCAAGGGCCAAGAACAGAAGGCGTTTTTTGAATGTCCACGCCGTTGGCGGTCAGGTGCTTTAGAAAACTCTCGAAGGAATCCAGCATTTCTTTATTGCCTTTAATAACTTCCATAATTTCGTCCGGTGAGGCGGTCTTGCCGAGGCGGTAAGAGATGTTGCCCTGATGACAAAGGGAACTTGAAAGATGACCTTCAAGGATGTCGGCGTTGAGGTCACTAACCTTGCGGCTGCGGACAGCGTTTATGAAGTTGGCGTGATGACCACTGCCGCCGCTGCCTACGAACTGCTTAATTTTTTTGCCGGCGTTATCGTATGCCCAGCCGCCGTCGCCGCCCGCGAAGTAACCATTTTCGCACTGGACGACAAGACCGTCGCGGATACCGCGGTAGTCGTCCATCACAGAATCGCCTTTTGCCCGAGGCAGGCCACGCACTTCAAAGATTATGGGGACAGGCTGGTAATCCAAGAAGACAATCTGGGTATTAGGCGTCTGACCATCATCGATATAACCGAAGCGTCCGCCGATGCTCATTACCTTTGGCGCCAGATGATTTTTGCCCAGGACCCAGCGGCAGATGTCTATAAAATGGATGCCGTTGTTGCCGAAGTCGCCGTTGCCGGTGGGCCAGACCCAGTGCCAGTCGTAATGCAAATTTTTGCGCATCAAAGGTTCCATCGGGGCCGGGCCGCACCAGAGGTTATAGTCAACGGACGGGGGGATTGGCTGCGGGCCGGAGACCTTCCCGATACTATCACGTCGGACATAAATAATGCCACGGACAAATAGAATTTTTCCGAGATTGCCCTGCTGGATGTATTGAATGGCCTCGTGGAGTCCCTCATCAGAGCGGCGCTGAGTGCCTGATTGAACGATTCGGTTGTATTTGCGGGCTGCTTCGACCATTTTGCGGCCTTCCCATATATTGTGTGAGACCGGCTTTTCGACATAAACGTCCTTACCTGCCTGGCAGGCCCAGACAGTAACGAGGGCGTGCCAGTGGTTAGGGGCAGCAGTTATAATTGCGTCGATATTTTTATCTTCGAGCAGCTTACGATAATCGAGGTAGGTGTCAACCTTTTCGCTGCGGTCTGTAAATTTTTTCTGTTCGCGGTCAATGAAACTTTTGTCGGCATCACAGATAGCTACGACACGAACGGCGGGGATTTGGCGAAACCAGTTGATATGATTACTGCCCTGGCTGCCAATACCTACGACAGCCACGCGAATATCATCGTTTGCTCCTCGCGCACGAGAAAAGGGAATCGTGAAGGCAGCACAGGAGGCGAGCGAAGCTTTCAAAAATCCGCCAAACGTCCGGCGGATAAAATTGCGGCGAGTAAGGCGTTTCATAGATATAGTCCTTCATATAAGTTTATTTTTCAACCAAGTTTCCAGGGTTTTCGATACTCGTAATGTAACAGGTCATTGGCCTTCTTGTTATTAGTGATTTTTTCGTTTTTCGGGTCCCATTCGATTCGGGACTTTGCAGCCAGAGCTATATTAGCTAAATGGGCGAACGTTGTCGAGCGGTGCCCTGTCTCCATATCACAATTTGTCGGCTTTCGTGTTTTGACGCAGTCAAGAAAATTTCGGATATGCTGAACCGTCAGGTCGCCATCCACACCTTTCGCTTTCAGCGGTTTAATTTTGGCGGCGCTATCCTGGAATTGACCTGCATTTGAAGGGATAATTTTGAATCCAGCGCCTTCTGAGGCGGCGTAAAGATTTCCGAGCGTGCCACGGAACTCAATTTCTCCATCTATTAAAACGGGGCCGCCATTTGCTTCATACTGGCCGAAAATCAGAAGTGCACCGGATGGCAATTCAAAGATAACCTCCAAAGTATCCGGAATTGTGCGGTCATCTTCGACTACGAACCTTCCACCGTGGGCTGAAATCGACACAGGTGCCTGCTCTCCCAGTACCCAGCGGATTGTATCACAATAGTGCACGCCCCAGTTGGCCATTTGTGAGGAGTATGCCTGCCACCAGCGGAATTTATATAAAGGGATGTTGTCTCTATATGGGCGCTGTGGGGCGGGGCCAAGCCACAAATCCCAATCCAGTCCTTGTGGGGGCGATGTGTCGGGATACCTGCCTATGCCGGCGGGACACATATTGCTTACACGGTAGGCCCTGGCGATAGTTACTTTGCCAAGTTTGTTCGACTGGATGTGCTCGACAATTTGCTTGTATAAATTTGATGAGCGGCGGTGGAGGCCGACCTGCACAACACGATTATATCGCTTTGCGGCCTCGACCATTTTTCGGCCTTCAACGATGGTCAAGGACAGCGGTTTTTCGACATAAACATCCTTTTCGGCCTGGCAGGCCATAATGGTCTGGATGGCGTGCCAGTGGTCAGGAGTTGCAATAACTACAGCATCTATATTTTTGTTGTCGAGCAGGCGGCGAAAGTCCTTGTATCGCACGACATCGGGGCTTAACTTTTCTGTCATTTTCGGGACTCTATCCGATAGAGAATCCAACAGTTTTTTGTCCACTTTAGAATAATCCCTTGCCAGGTATGGTTCATAGACATCACAAAGAGCGGTAACTTCAACATCGCTTTGCGTCAGGAAACCTTGAAGAAGCTGTGTCCCACGATTGCCCAGGCCGATAAAACCTACACGAATCTTTTCATTAGCGCCAATAACAGAGCGAGCCACAGGAACCGCCATAATGTTCAAACCTAACGCTAATGAAGCTGTAGCGTTGGTTGAATTCCTTAAGAATTTACGCCTTGTCATTTTTAGCTCGTTTGTATTCATTTGTTACCTCCCAAGTTAAATAACCCCCAGCATAAATCCTTCGACTGCACTCAGGACGGGGCTGGGGGCTAAACAATAATTGAATTATGCAAGTATGCGAATTCATTTATATTATTTTTTCACGTGCGAAGACATATTGCAAGTGTTTATTTGGGGATTTTACCGGGAAGGAATATAAGGTATGTCGTCGCCTTGCCCTTCGGCAAGCTCACTTCGACAGGCTCAGTGCAAGCAGGACAGGCCGGTGACGGCTAAACTACAAACTCAAATCGAAATTTGTTCCTATACCAATACTGGCACCAATAATTAGTGCTGCATAGAAGAAAGGGCAGTGGATTTGTCATCGGCAAAATCGAAAATGTCTTTGAGACCGGCGACTACAAAAATGCACCTTGTTACCGGGGCTACGTTGTAAAGGATGAGCCGGCGCCCCTGCTGGTGTAGTAAGTTATGCAAAATAATGAGGTTGCCTATGCTTGAAGAGGTGATTATTTCGACCTTGGAAAAGTCAATTATGACATCAAAATTAGGATTATCACTAACACGCTCGTTGACGGTTATAAGCTCATTAGCTATCTGTGGTTCTTTGAACGGCAGCTCAACGAGCAGCACGTCCTCAACAGATTTTTGAATCGCCATTTTTGCTCCTTTTGTCAATCAATAGAGTTACAGCGACAAACAATAGTATCGGAATAAATCACACACGGGTTAAATAAAATCTTAAAGTTGAAAGGGCATTGTTTGACGCCATCGATTGTATCGGGCAAGACACGAATCTGCCGGACAGATGGCAGACAGGGGGGACTATTTGTCTGATACTACAGCGGTAATCCCAAGAGAAAGGCACGCAAACATCACAGCTATTTTTGTTCGACTCATATTAACCTCCCATTTCCGGAATGATTGGTTCCCATCGGACTTTTGCTGCGCCGAGGAGTGTGCCGGTGGCATAGGCCAAATCTACAAGCGCTATTTGATACTCGGCCAATGCAAGGATTTCGGCGCTCTGGGCATCGGCAAAATTTGTCTGGGCCTCAAGGACATCGGTGGATGTCCCCAGGCCAAGCTCAAACTGGCGCCTCTCGGCTTTGTATAGGCGGCCATCCAATATGCTTCTTTGTCTGCTTGCCAGGATGCGCTGCCAGTTGGCCTCAAGCTGGTCGATGGCGTTGAGGACCTCAAGCTCAATAAGAGCAGCGCGATTTTCACGGGTGGCCAATCGCTGCCTGCGCTGATAGAATGCCTGTCGCAGGCGGCTTTTGGCGGCTTCATTTCCCAGCGGCACCAGCAATTGAAGGCCAAAGCGATGGTCTTCAAATCTTTTGTCATAAAGCAGGTCGAAGGAGTTGTCTTCTGTTGGACCAAGGCCGCTGATATTGTAGGTGTAATCCATTGTTACAAGAGGCAGCGCCTGATTGTGCATATAATCAATTGAGCTTATGTCCTGGGCGATTTGCAGCTCAAGCTCGAGCATTTCCATACGATTCTGGGCAGCAGTCTGAACCAGACGATGCTGTTCTAAACAATAGCGGATAGGGACAGGCTCTGTAGCCGGTATCAGGACGGTCGCCGTCTGCATTTCCAGACCCGGTTTATTAAGCACACGCTTTAGCTCGCGTTCTCTATCGCGGAGGTTATTTTCGGCAACAATGATTCCCTCGAGGCGCTGGGCGACGCCGGCTTCGGCTCGTGTAACCTCGATAGACGGTCTTTCACCGGAGTTGACAAAACGCTGGGTCTGCTCGAGCTGGGCTTTGGCCAGGTCATACTGCTGCCTTCGGACATCCAGCTCTCTTCTGGCTGCGTAAAGCCGCCAATAGACACGGTCAACGGCGGCGATGACACGAATTACTTCGAGTTTAGTTCTGGCATCGGTTATCTGGCGCTCGTATTCGGCGATGCGAATGGCGTAGGTGTTGGCCCTTGTGCCGGCGCCGCGGAGGAGCGGCTGACTAATTGAGAGCGATGCATCCGAATCGTAAGAAGGATTAAAGGTAGGAAACTCAACATTTGTTTTGGTGCGTCTGTCAGCAAGGTCAAAGGTGATAGTTCCACCAGTGCGAAGCGGTATCTGGAGACCATAATCCATACTCGAGGCATCCACCTGTGAACCCACAAGGTCGAACCATGACGCAACAGGGGCATCGGTTTTGACATAAGACATATTGGAGAAGAAGGCGGCCTCAAAACGGGACTCCTCTTCACTAACGCGCTGGGCTGCAATGGTGGGACTGATGAGCTGGACCTTCAATTCGAGACTATTGGCCATTGTCAAGGCACGGCACTGCTCCAAAGTCAGTTGAAGCTCACTCGGGGACAATTGATTTGCATCGGGTTGGTTAGACTCCTGGCTTTCAACTTTCTGCAATTGTAGTGTCTCTATCTGGCGCAGCTTCTCTCGCGGGATGGAAACTTCGTAAAATTTCTCGTCGCCCGGAAACGGTTCGCAGCCGGTCAGAAAAACAAGTGCACAAGTCGTAAGTGCATAAGCTACAGAAAGAGAGCTTCTAAACAAAAATTTTTTATTCATGTCTTAGCGCCTCAATAGGGTCAAGTCTTGCGGCTTTAATTGCCGGAAACATTCCGAAAAAGATACCTACACATCCAGCAAAACCGAAGGAAAGGGCAATTGCCCAGAGCGGGATGTGCGTTTTTTCCAAAACAGGATTTATACTTGCTATTATCAAAGTAAGACACTGACCAATCCCGACGCCTACGAGGCCGCCGGTAAGGCACAGGACCACCGCCTCGATTAAGAACTGGGTCAGTATTGCGGATTTTTTAGCGCCGACTGCTTTTCGCAGGCCGATTTCTCTGGTGCGTTCGGAGACAGAGACAAGCATAATGTTCATAATGCCGACTCCGCCAACCAATAGAGAAATTCCCACGATGCCGCCGGCGACCAATTTAATCACAAGGGCTATTTCGTTGAATCTTTCCAGAGCGCTTTTGAGCGACTCAACGCGAAAGGTGTCGGGTTGTGTCGGTTTGACGTTACGTGTGCGGCGGAGGAAAAACCCTATTTCGGCCTGGGCCTCTTCGAGAACTTCGGGTGATTTGCTGGCGGCGAAGGCCCATATTCCGGGCTCGCCTAATTTGAAGATTGTGCGAAACGGGATGAAGACCTCATAGTAGTCCTGGCTATCAGGCCCAAAATTTAGCTCAGGGCGTCTTTCGATGACACCAACGATGCAAAAGGTGTAATGGCCAATTAAGATGTATTGCCCGATGCAGTCGCGGTCAAGGCGAAGCTCATCGCGTAATTTAGGGTCAATCAGACACACCTGTCGGGCCTGCATATCGTCAATGACGGAAAAAGTTCGGCCGAGAATGACCGGACGGCTTTCGATTTTGTTGTAGGCAGGCTCGATGCCGGTAACATCGACGTTCTCGACGGACCTTTCAGCAAATCGGGCCGTGTGTCTTCCGACCGAACCTATCCTGCTGAAACAGGCCACCGAAGGACAGTGTTCAAGCATACCATCAAAGTTTTCAGGTAAGAACCGAATGGTCCACCAGGATGCGTGACGCAGGGGTCCTTTATCAGGCAGGCGCGGCGAAATAAAAATCGTATTGGTGCCGAAGGATTCGACCTGCGTAAGGACTTTGTCTTCAAGGCCGGTAAGGGCCGCAATGACTGCCGTTACCGAGGCGACGCCAATTATGATGCCAATGGTTGTGAGGATTGAGCGGGTTTTATTTATCCATATCTGGCCGACGGCAAGATATATGCTTTGATAAAACAGTTGAAAAAAAGCCAGAAGCGCCGATAGAAGAGCTTTCATACCTGTTCCTCCTGCACGTTGCTTTGTTTTGAAGCGTGAAACATAGGGTCCTGCTCTGTCGGAAGGTTACTGTGAATGCGGCCATCTTTCATCCGGATTATCCGTTTTGCGTGGCAGGCCACGCTTTCCTCGTGGGTTACAAGAATAATGGTCTGGCCTTCGCGATGAAGCTGGTCGAAGAGGCCGAGGATGTCGTCGCTTGTTTTGCTGTCGAGATTTCCGGTCGGCTCGTCGGCAAGCAGGATGCTTGGATTACAGATGAGGGCACGGGCGATGGCGACACGCTGTTTTTCGCCGCCTGAAAGCTGATTGGGCTTGTGCTTGATACGGTCGGATAAGCCGACACGTTCAAGAACGCTTTTTGCGCGTTTACGCCGTGACCACCAGCCATCATGCGAGTAAATCAAAGGGACCTCAACATTTTTTTGGGCGTTTAGCTGGCCGAGCAGCTCAAACGACTGAAAGACAAATCCGATTCGCTCATTGCGGATGCGGGCAAGCTGGGCGTCGCTTAATTTTGTGGTGTCCTGGTCATCCAGCTCATAGGAGCCTGAGGTGGCGCGGTCCAGGCAGCCAAGCACATTCATAAGAGTGCTTTTGCCCGAGCCGGAAGGTCCCATCACGGCTACATACTCGTTTTCCAACAACTTGAGATTAATCCCATCGAGGGCGTGGATGCACTCAACGCCGACCCTGTAAATGCGGGTGAGATTCTGGAGTTTAATTATCACCTTTTCAGTCATTTGCATCCTTCGGAATGTTTGCGTCGCTTTTCGCTTTGGTGCGGCTTGCAGCTTTCTTTTGCTCTATTTCTCGCTCATCTTGAATTTTCTGGTCGTGCTTGATGCTCTCAAGCACCTTATAAGGTCCAACAACAACCTTATCTTTTTCCGTTACACCGGCCAATATTATGGTATGGGTCAGGTCGCTCTGGCCGATTTTGACGGGAGTTACCACTGCTTTGCCCTTGACGCAGCGATAAACGACCGTTGCGAAGGTTTTGGATTTATCGACCTGGGGAGAGTTTTCGCGAATATCCAAAGGGAGACTATCAAGCTCACGACCAAGGACCGCCTGAGTGGGCAGCTTAAGAATGTTTGAGTGTTTTCGCGTTTCGATATCCACGTGAGCGGTCAAGCCCGAATACAATTTCTGGTCGGTGTTTTCAAGCAATATCTCGGTGCGATAGTATTTTGTTCTCGTCATCGACAGCATATGGGCGAGGGCAATAGATTGTATAGTGCCTTTGAATTCGCGGTCTGAAAAAGCATCCACGTGAACAGTTGCTTTCTGGGCGAGTTCCAGTTTGCCGACATCAGCCTCATCAACCTGTGCGACAAGCAGCATCTTAGAGAGGTCAGCAACCTCCAGAATCACCGTCCCTGGGTTATTCATTGTGCCTGTAATTACAAGCTCGCCGACCTCGGCATTAAGTCTTGTTATTACACCGTTGATTGGCGAGGTAATGGTGGTGTAGCTAAGGGCATCACGCGCCTGGTCGATTCTGGCATCGGCTGCTTCAAGGTTATGCTGCAAGACCGTTAGACTAAGATGGGCTGCTTCGAGAGTATGCCTGGCGGCATTGAACTTGGCCTGGAGGTCATCGAGCTTGAGCTGAGTCTGGTCAAAAGTGGACTGGCTAATATCCTGGGATTGGAGAAGCCCTTTCTGGCGCTCCAAATCGCGCTGGGCCTGCTTAAGGGACGCTTCGAGGCCGGTAAGGTCCGCTTTCTGGCCTTCGATTCTTGCCTTTTCAACCTCTGTCTGTGCTGCCTGGGCAGCGCGGCTTGCTTCGGCTGAAAGAAGCTGACTTTCAAGGTCCTTTGAATCCAGACGCACCAGCATCGAGGGCGGCACCGGAGGAGTTGCACACGGGTCGCCGCAGGTTACAGAATTGCCTTCGTCGTATGGCAGCTCTATGATTCTTGCCGTGACCTTTGCACTTATCTCCACTTTAGTTTTGGGTTCGATTTCGCCGGGTGCGCTGACGAATTCAATCAGCTCTCCCTGCTGAGGATATTCGATGCGGACGACCGTGGGCTTACGAGCGGCGACAATCTTACCTCTAACCAGCCAGCCGAGGCCGGAAAGAACTGCCAACGTTACGACGACCACGATAGTAACTATGTGAGACTTTTTCACGCCGGGACCTTTCCTACTGAAATTACCACTGATATAAGTTCAATTGCCGTGCTAACTAATACTTATACGCCAAACTTTAAAAATCAGTTACTTACAACCGAAAGAAATCTTTCTGCTTCAGGGGCACTCAAATCAAGTGTCCCTTCTTTGCAACGGAGCATATATTATAACATCTGAAAGCAGAACAGAAAATCCGAATAAGGATTTGACAAACAAAAACGAAGCACGCTATATTGCAGTAAGCGTGAATCGTTACAGGGAAAATTTCATTGGTTGGAGAAACAAAAATGAATGTAACAGGCAAAACACATATAATTACTTACGTGGTTAAAAATGCGATTTTTCTTGGTTTGATGCTGATATTAAGCATATCGGCGAACGGCGGGGAAGAGCCGCGGTCTGGGCCATCGGTGGATTTCAGGCACGGGCGATTGAGGGTATCGGAGAATAAAAGGTTTCTCGTCCACGAAGATGGGACGCCGTTCTTTTATTTAGGCGATACAGCCTGGCAGCTTTTCCACCGATTGAATCGCGAGGAGGCAGAGAAATATCTTGAGAACCGCAGGCAAAAGGGATTTACCGTCATTCAGGCGGTAGCCATAGCCGAGCTGGATGGTCACACCGCCCCGAATCCTTATAGTCATCTGCCGCTGGTGGAGCTTGACCCGAGCCGGCCAGCCGTGAAGGACGGCCCGAACAATGACTACTGGGACCACGTCGATTTTATCGTTGCCGAAGCGAACAAGCGAGGGCTTTACATCGGATTCCTGCCAACCTGGGGCCGCTACTGGCACGACAAGGTCAAGGACGGCAAACCGATATTTACTCCGGAAAACGCCGAGGTCTATGGCGAATGGATAGGCAAAAGATACAAAGACGCAGAGTTGATATGGATTCTCGGCGGCGACCGTCCGGTCGAAAACGAGACGCAGAGGGCGATTATCGTTGCAATGGCTAAGGGCCTGCGCAAAGGCGACGGCGGCAGGCACCTGATAACCTTCCATCCTCCGGGCGGGAACAGCTCATCCACGTGGTTTCACAATGAGGACTGGCTCGATTTCAATATGCGCCAGAACGGCCACGTGGCCGAGTTCACAGGACGCTATGACGCTACCTTCGCCGATTACGAGCGGACGCCGGTCAAGCCGGTGATTGACGGCGAGCCGATATATGAAGACCACCCCATTTCCTTCGATGCTAAAAAGCTTGGCCACTCCATCGCTGCCGACGTCCGCCGGCCGCTCTATTGGGACCTGTTTAGCGGCGCCTGCGGGCATACCTACGGCCACCATTCCGTCTGGCAGATGTGGCAGCCGGGCCGCAACCCCATAAATAACCCGCTGATGCCGTGGTTCGAGGCCATTGACCAGCCGGGCGCAGGGCAAATACAATTTGGGCGCTGGCTGATGGAGTCACGTCCGTTCCTGACGCGTGTGTCCGACCCGGACATCGTTGTTACAGACCGCGTGCCGACGTCAATACCCGGCACAGGCCGATACCATTTTGCTGCGACGCGAGACAGCAGCGGCAGCTATGCGATGATTTACGCGCCGGTTGGCCGGAAGTTTAAGGTGCGGATGGACAAAATCAGCGGCTCAAAAGTGAAGGCGTGGTGGTTCAATCCGCGTAACGGCGAGGCCAAGCTAATCGGCGAGTTTCCAAACACAGGTGAGCGTGAATTTTTGCCGCCGGATGCGGGCGAACATCTCGACTGGGTGCTGGTTCTGGACGATGCGGATAAACAATTCCCTGAGCCAGGAGCAGTCAAAAGAAGTAATTGATTACTTGTCCGGCGTAACTTCAGCGAAGACGGATTGACTATTGAATATTGACTATTGGCAAAAACGATGGATGTCATTATTTTTCAAAATCCGAAGCACTCCCGTAAGGGATGGCTGACGCCAGAAATCCTAAATGGTTCGACAAGCTCACCATAAATAGGTTCGACAAGCTCACTATGAATTGGGTTTGATTGGGTTTGTTTTCACCGCGCCTGCAAAGTCGTTTATTTTCATAATGCTTTGTTAAAACAATAGCTTACGTTCATTTGAGTATTCAGTAAATTGGCTTTGTTTTGCATAATTGACTCATAGCCACAAAGGCACTGAGGCACAAAGAAACATAGTGATAGAACGAATCTCAAGAACCTTTTGCATGTGCGGGCCGGTCGATTTTTGTGCGTTACGGCGGTTGGCGAGGATTTGGGATTCGGTAGCCATTATTTAGTCCTTAGTCGATAGTCGTTAGTCGATAGTTATTCACGAACGATTATTTTTGACTTGGGTTTGCTAACCCAGAGGACCGTGCCCTACGGGGTGGTTGAGCGTTTGCATACTTGCAAACAGAGAAGAATTGTAACATATCTTCAAAGAAAAGTCAACAAAAAATTAGCTCGGTTCTCATGAGATTGTTACTGGTTATTGGTTAAATGGTGAGTGGTGAGGGGAGACTTAGGCGAAGCACGAATTCCTAAATCCTAAAACCGAAACAAATTCAAATGACCAAAACACAAAATTCAAAACAAAAAGGAAACCTGGATTCCCGCTAACGACATGTGGGAATGACAGACCCCGAAGCGGGCTTCGGGGCTAACCGAGAAGGAAAACCCGCTAAATAAATCCGCCTTCGCCGAACCAAGACGGACTACGGCGGACAAGTTTGGGGGCTAAACCCTTCGACGCGCTGCGCTTGCTCAGGGCAAGCCCAGAGAAGGGAAATCCTAAACTCGAAATCCTAAATCCAAAGCAAATTCAAATGACCGAAAAACAAAATTCAAAACAAGATGAAAAACTGGATTCCCGCTAACAGCACGCGAGAATGACATTGCGAGGCTAAAAGGCGACGGCGAAACCCAAATCGCGATATATTCCTTCAACAACACAGGTATCAATAAATTAAGGTGCGACTGCCCTGAATTTGGATGACGGTTTCTTGACATAAAGGCTATTAACAGAGACAATAAAGTTTTTTAGAAGTTTTTATACTCAGAAGGTAAAAGACGTGCCGCACAAAATTGTATCGAAAAGACAGTTATCCGAGAATGTCTTCACCGCTGATATCGAGGCGCCGCTGGTCGCGCGGGCAAGAAAGCCAGGCCAATTCGTCATCATCAGCATTAACAACGAGTATAGCGAGCGCATACCTCTGACAATCACCGATGCCGACCCTGAAAAAGGCACTATCCGCCTTGTCTGGCAACGCGTCGGCAAAACGACCACCGAATTAGCAGATTTGCAGCCCGGCGACCAAATCGCCTCCGTTGTTGGGCCATTAGGCAGACCAACCCATATTGAAAATTTTGGCGCCGTTCTATGCGTCGGCGGTGGAATCGCCAATGCGCCTTTATTGCCCATCGCAAAGGCATTGAAGGAAGCCGGCAACAAAATCATTACCATCCTCGGCGCAAGAAATGAAGAGCTGCTTATCTTTATGGACCAATTTGCCCGGATAAGTAACGAACTAATTATCACAACCGATGACGGCTCATACGGACTTAGAGGGCTGGTAACCGAACCCCTAAAACATGTCTGCCAGCGCAATCCCAAGCCTGACAGGGCCTTCGTAATCGGGCCTGCCGTAATGATGAAGGCCTGCTGTGAAATCACAAAGCAGTATCAAATCCCCACCCAGGTTTCCCTCAATACCATTATGGTTGACGGCACCGGGATGTGCGGCGGCTGTCGTATCGAATTCGATGGCCGGCCAAAATTCGTCTGTGTCGATGGGCCGGAATTTGACGGCCATAAAGTCAACTTCGACCTGATGATAAAAAGATTGAACGCCTACAAGCAAATGGAACAAGAAGCATACGAACAATACAAACAGCACAAATGCAAATTAGACCCCAACAGCAAGGCTATATGAAATACGATATGCCGGATACAAAATGTGAGCCACGAGTCAGGGCTGTGAGGAATCTTCACTGTGACTGAGAGAGAAAGTCAAGAACTTTTACAACGGCTTCTGGACAAGCACAAGGCCGGCAAACTTACGTCCGCCGAGAGGTTTAAACTTCCCCTGCAACAGATGCCTACCCAGAATCCGCTGCGAAGGATAAGCAACGTTAATGAAGTAGCACTCGGATATACACAGACTCAGGCCCGGCTTGAGGCGCTACGCTGTCTTCAGTGTAAAAATGCTCCCTGCATAAACGGCTGTCCCGTGCAAATAAGAATAAGGGATTTTATCGCTGCTATCATTGATGGTGACTTCAGAAAGTCCCTGGCCATTATTAAGGAAAACTCGCCGCTTCCTGCTGTCTGCGGACGAGTGTGTCCGCAGGAGGTCCAGTGCCAGCAGGAATGCACGGTCGGTCTGAAATTTAAAGACCCTACCAAAGCCGTTTCTATCGGCCGACTCGAAAGATTTGTCGCCGACCTTGACCTGCATAACGACACTGTTCCAACAGTCGGGCTGGAGACCGGAATGAAAGTGGCTGTCATTGGCTCCGGGCCGGGAGGTATTGTTGCTGCTGCCGACACAAAAAGAGCGGGGCACGATGTTACTATATTTGAGGCATTCCACAAACCGGGCGGCGTGCTCGTCTATGGAATCCCGGAATTTAGACTTCCAAAGACAATCGTGCAAAGAGAATTTGACGTTCTAAAAAAGATGGGCGTCAAAATTGTATGCAACTTTATTGTCGGCAAGACAAAAACTATTGAGCAATTAATGAAGGAGGACGGCTTCGACGCGGTATATATTGGAGTCGGAGCGGGGCTGCCAAGCTTTATGGGCATCGAAGGTGAGTCACTCGTCGGTGTCTATAGCGCAAATGAATACCTCACACGAGCAAATCTTATGAAGGCCTACGACTTCGGCTCCGGGGCTGATACTCCCATTGCCCGCCCCAAAAAAGTTGCGGTCATCGGCGGAGGCAATGTCGCTCTGGACGCAGCAAGGACAGCCGTCAGACTCGGAGCTGAAAAAGTATATCTGGTCTATCGTAGAACCGAAAAAGAAATGCCTGCCCGAATCGAAGAAATCCATCACGCAAAAGAAGAAGGCATCGAATTCCACACCCTGCAAAGCCCAAAGCGAATAATCGGCGACCAAAATAGCCACGTCATTGCCATCGAATGTCTCAAATACCGTCTTGGAGAACCCGACAGGTCCGGCAGACCTCGCCCTATTCCCATCGAAGGTTCAGAGTTTCAAATCGAAGTTGATGCTTGCATCGTAGCTATCGGCAATGCTGCAAATCCGCTGATTCGCCAGACCACACCTGGACTGCAATTTAGTGAAGAAGGGTATATCGTAGTGGATGAAAACTGCAAGACCTCCCTCGAAGGCGTCTATGCCGGCGGTGACATCGTCCTCGGCGCTGCCACTGTAATCTTAGCTATGGGACAAGGCCGAACCGCCGCCGCTGCTATAAACAGGTATCTTGAAAAAAAGAAGGGTGCTCGAAACTAACACAATCGAACTTGTACCGAATTAAAATTAGCTCGCGTCACCTTGCAGATGAAATACCTAAAAGTAGAATTTCAAACCGGTGCCAATTATATTGATATCTGCCCAGCTTCCATCCGATTTGTCTGCCTGCCAGATGTAGAAGATGTCGCCTTTGACATTCTTTGATATCTTGACAGCAAATCCGCCAAACAGCCTGTTTCTGTTAAATCCCTCCCCGTTCATACTGATAAACACCTCCTCCGCGAAATAAGGCTGCAATTTCAACGCCGTCAGTTCCACAGGCAATTTCACCGTCAGCTTATTTCTATATCGCCAGAAGTCCTCTGCCTTTTCTCTATCACGGTATTCAACTCTCGAGAGGTCGCTCATCTGGCAGCCGAAAATCTTTGTTTTCAGCGTCACATTTAGATGCGGCCTGTCTTCCTGCCTCCATTGGCCTTCGCTATCTTTGGTATATACCTTTCTGAAGTTGACCCCTACGTCAATCCAGTCTGCAAAACTCTTATACACAAATCCCAAATCCGAATGATGATAATAGAGTTCTCCGCCTGTATCCCTGACCTTTATCCGCTCCTCAAACACCCCTCTCCAGTCCTTATTGATATCGAAACCGACCTCTGCCACGCCCCAGTATTCAAAATTGCCACCAGAAGCAAAGCAGACCCCGCCAACCGATACGATGGCCATCATAACACTACAGCGCACCCAACTTTTTATTACCGCTCGCAACCGCATTTTTCACCTTTACCATTCTTTATCCATAATTGGCTTGACAATCCTTTTTCGCTTCAGTATTATTCGCCCTCTTGTAAGTTTCCCGAATTATAAGGATTTTAAGACAACGTCAAGATAAAATAGGAGTTTGTGAAACCTCAAAGCTCATAATTTTTGGCGGCTCTATGGAAATTAAGCCCTTCAAGGCATTTAGATTTAATACCGCAATCGTTGGTGACGTCTGCAAATGCATCGCCCCGCCTTACGACATCATCACCGGCGCTCAGCAAAACCAGCTCTACGAAATAGGCAACTATAATATCGTGCGGATAATCAAAGGAAAAACCACCCCCTCCGACAACAACAGCGATAATCCTTATACAAGAGCCGCCCAATGCCTCAATAACTGGCTTAAAGAATCCGCCTTAAAACAAGACCCTGCTGAGGCTATCTACGCCTACGTCCAGGATTTTGAAGTTTTTGGCGCCAGATTCAAACGCCTGAATTTCATTGCCCTCGCTAAGCTCGAAGAATTAGGTCCGTCCGGCTCTGTCAGACCTCACGAGCAAACTCTCGACACTCCAATGGTTGACAGACTCAATCTCAAAAGAGCAACATCTGCCGACCTTGAATTGGTTTTTATGCTCTACGAAGACCCCGAAAAAATCGCAGATAAAATCATTGAATCCGCCGCCGCTCAAGAACCGCTTCTCGACTGTCTCGATGACCAAAATACCCGCCATCGGCTGTTCCCGATAACCGCCAGGAATCATATCAGCGCAATTACAAAAATGATGAGTGCCAAGACGTGCATCATCGCCGATGGCCACCATCGCTACACAACAGGCCTAATATACTCCAAAGAAGCTGCCAATCCTGCAGCCCGCTATCAGATGCTTGCCTTCACCAACACCTGTCAGGATGGTTTGTTTGTCCTGGCTGCTCATCGCCTCGTAGGAAATCTCGGCAATTTTTGCTTCAAAAAACTACTCGCCGACCTCGAAGAAAACTTCACAGTCACCCGGTTTCAGTTTGACTCGCCGACTTCCAAAATGAAGACCAGGCAACAAATGCTTACGCAGTTGAAAGGCGAATATAAAAAAGATAAAAATGCCTTCGGAATCTACGGTGCAAATACCTTTTATATAGCCGTCCTCAAAGATAAAAGTGCAATGGATTCGGTTGCACAAAGAGCCGGCGCCGCCTGGAAGTCACTCGATGTTGCCGTCCTGCACAAGCTGATTCTCGAAAAACACCTCGGCATCGGCGAAAAACAGCTTGCATCCAACAGCAGCGTCGAATATGTAAAAGACACCGAAAATGCAATTGACGAATCAATTGAAAAGGTTGATAAAGGACAAAGACAGATTGCTTTCTTTATGAACGCACCAAAAATACGGCAGATTCAAATGGTGGCCGACGCCGGCGAAAGATTGCCGCAAAAATCGACCTATTTTTACCCAAAAATGTTCTCAGGTCTGACGATTAACAAACTATAACTTTTTCGGAGAATATCTATGGTAGATTGGAAAAACCCTCCAAGATTATTTATCCCCGGCCCAGTAAAGGTCAACCCCGATGTCCTCCAGCAGCTCGCTCGTCCCACCCTCGGACACCGCGGCAAAGAATATGCCCAGCTGCAAGGCGAAACAGTCGATATGCTCAAAAAGCTCCTTTTTACAAGCCAGCACATTTTTCTCTTCACTTCTTCTGCCTCCGGAGTCTGGGAAGCATCCATTCGCAACTGCGTCGCCCCTGATGAAACCATCCTGTGCACCGGCTGCGGCGCCTTCAGCGAAAAATGGGCAGATGTCGCACGCGCCTGCGGCAGAAATGTCGAAGAGCTTAAAGTCGAGTGGGGCCAGCCAATCACACCCGAAATGCTCGATGAGAAACTTGCCGCCGGCAAATACGCCGCCGTCACCATTGTCCACAATGAGACAAGCACCGGCCTGACAAACCCGGTCTATGAAATCAGCGATATGATGAAGAAAAAATATCCTGAAGTCCTCGTCTTTGTCGATTCGGTTAGCGGTATGATTGGCCTGCCTTTGCACTTTGACCGGCTCGCCTGGGATGTGGCGTTCTGCTCCGTCCAGAAGGCCTTTGCAATCCCGCCCGGCCTGGCCGTCGCCGCCGTCAGCAGCCGCGCTTTAGAAAAAAGCAAAACTGTTCCCGCCAGAGGCTACTACTTCGACTTCCAGAACTTCGCAAAATCAGCGGAGAAAAATCAGACCCCCGCCACACCTTCCATCCCCCACATTATGGCACTCAACTACCAGTGCAAAAAGCTCCTCGCAGAAGGCGTTGAAAACGTCTGGAAAAGACACAAGCAGATGGGCGACTTCGTAAGGGCCTGGGCAAAGAAAAAATTCGCTCTTTTCTGCGACGAAAAATACGCTTCAAACACCCTCACAACTATAACCAATACCCGTAAAATCAACGTTGCCGAGGTAATCGGTGCCGTCCAGCAAAAGCACAACACAGCCTTCGGTAATGGCTACGGCAAACTAAAAGAATTGACCTTCCGCATCGCCCATATGGGCGACATAACCCTCGATGAAATTAAGGAGCTTCTTACCTGGATTGACGAAGAAATCCCTTAATTTTATCCGCCAGGCGCCGCCAATATTTAGCCCTCGAACTCGTTCGGGGGTTTTTCTTTTTTATACAAAACCACCGCAAAATATCACGAGGTCAAATGGTAGCTGAACTCAAGCACCTTCGGCTTAACCAGCTTGCGGTAATCTTCCATATTCATCCGGACCGCTTTTTCGTGGCTGCCGCACTGGAACATAATATGCTCGTCCTTCACCAGGGCCTTATCAATAATGGTTGGCAAATCATATAAGTTGCCAAAGGGCGGCTCCGCCCCAAGCTCGCAATCAGGAAACAGCTTTCCTATATCATTTTCCTCTACTATCTCGACCTTCTTTGCTCCAAGCTGTTTCTTCAACGCAGCTAAGTCAATCTTATGGCACGCCGAAAGAACGCACATCACATACTCGCCGTCAACCTTGACAATCACCGGCTTGGCTACGAACCTGCCCGGCTCGTGCACGACCGCCGCCATTTGCTGTGCCGTAAAAGCTGGTTTATGTTTGCTGACCTCATACTTGACCTTCTCCTTTTTTAAGAATTCCGTCACTTCCATAATTTCACCTCCCTGAAAATTTTTGTTACCCAATCCGTTACATCCTGCCGCTCGTAGTTTATATATCACAATTGCATCCCATTGTTATTGCGTGTCCGCCATTTCGTCCGGCGGATTTTGACAAATAGCAATGGCAACCTGTGCAAATCACATATTTCAGGCACTAATGTGCATACGTTACCGGCTTAGCCTGATGAGCCTTTGCTCTCTTGCAGATTTGTATATCGCTAAAATCACTTCTACCGCTTTACGGGCCTCGCGTCCGCTTATCCAGAAGTCCTGGCCTGATTCGAGGGCATCGAGAAATGCCTTGAAATTCCGCCTGTGATTTTCGTGAGTGATAGCCGCGGGGTCGGCTACGCCGCCTCCGCCCGCGATTTTGCCGAATTTCTTTCTGATGTCCTCATCTTCCGGTCTTTCATCCGCAAATTGCCACACGGTAAGACTATTTTCCACCTGGATAACCGTGCCTTTTGTTCCGGTAATTTCAAATCGCCTGAATTGGCCCGGATACGAGGCGGTGGTGCCATAGATAATCCCCAGCGCTCCGTTAGAATAGCGCAATGTAGCAACAGCCGTATCTTCCGTCTCAATCTGATGCCCCAATGTCCCTGCGAAGGCCTGCACCAACACAATCGGCGGCATTACATCGCACAACATATCGACCATATGAATGGATTGATTCATTAAAGCCCCGCCGCCGTCCAGCTTCCAGGTGCCGTGCCAGGAATCCTTATAATACTCGTCGGTTCGCCACCAGGGGACATATACACCGGTGTATGTGATTATGCCGAACCGTCCGGAATTTATCGCTTCCCGCAGCGGTGTCATCGCATCGTTAAATCGGTAAGGAAATATGCCGCCCAAGCGTGTGCCGCTTTTCTCGTGCGCCCTTATCATCGCATCAATCCGCCGAAGCGTAATATCCAGCGGCTTTTCACATATCACGTGTTTGCCCGCCTTTGCCGCTGCAACAGCCGGCTCCTTATGAAGCCCGCTCGGCGTGGCAATGGTAACAATATCTACTTCTTTTAGCTTTAATATCTCCTCGTAACTTCCAAAGGCCTTAATGCCGAATTTAGCCGCGAGCTTTTTAGCCTTATCTTCAACTATGTCGCAGCAGGCAATCAACTTAGCATTGGGGATTTCCGCTATTGCTTTCGCGTGAAAATCAGCAATCAATCCCGCACCGATTATTCCAAAATTCCACACCTTCATACCTTCACCCTTTCGATACTGTCAATTTGCCCCGACTTGTCGGGGAACTACGAACTCTTAACTCAATTCCAATCCAACTTCGTCGGCAAGTTTTTTTACCGCTGCAATCGCTTTAGAGAAAAGCTTTGGTCCTGTCGAGCCTCCAAACTGCCCGCCAGCTTGCAGGTGCGGCTCCATCGTAAGACACCCATCGTAGTTGATTGCCGCCAGCTCGCTAAGCAGCTCTTTTATCTGGCCGTCACCTTCGCCCGGAATGCTTCCTATATCTTTTGCACCGAGCTTCCAATCTTTGATGTGGACGTGGACAACGTAAGGCTTCATCAATGGCCAGCAGCTCTTGACATTATCCAGTATGCTTTCCGCCCATACGAAGTTAGCGGGGTCGTAAGCCAGCCGAAATTTCGGCGAGTCAACGGTCTTTACAAGGTCAACGCAATTTTCAGCGATATGGCCATAAATATTGGCCTCATTTTCGTGGACCATCACCACATCAATATCTTTCAGAACCTCGACCTTGGCAGACATTCGCTCGCAAACAAGCTCACGATAGTCATCGATGTTCTTGCCCTGCGGGGCATAGTAGCTAAACATACGGATAAACGGCGACTCGAATAGTAATGCAATGTCCACCGCACGCTTGAATTTATCCAGATGCGGCCAAAACGGCTCATCGAGACGAACCTTGCCTATCGGCGAGCCGATGGCGCTTACCTTCAAACCGTTGTCCTTTATCATTTTTCGCGCGACACCAAGCTCATCTTTGGTCAGGTCCATAATATTTTTTTTGTCGATAAAACGCGGCTCAATGTAGCCAACCTTTTCCTTAACCAGGAACTTAACCTGCCCCAGAAAGTCATCCGTAACTTCATCCGCAAATGCACTTAACTTCGCCATTTTCTATTACTCCCTAATCTGTGTTTAAAGTTCATCGATAAGAACTACGAATAATGAACAATGAACTATGAACTAAATTCACTTTGTGAATCTTGCCGCCAATTCCGGCAATTCCCTTTTTATTTCATTCAACCTGTAACCCAAACCCGTTCCTTTTATGCTCGATAAATCAATCTGCCCGTTAAGCCGCCGATAAAGTCCCGGGTGCACTGCCTCCTCCGGCGCCGAAGCAGCCGGATAAAATTGCATCGCATTTGTTTCAACTCCCATAATTGTTCCTGCGGACGCTGCTAAAAGAACGTGCGGAATCTGCGCCAGCATCGGATTGGTCAAATCCTGCACCATTAGAGTCATCCCGTGTGCCTTCGCCCAGCACAGACTCAGTATCGCTCCGGTCTGGGTCTTACAGGTTTTTAGCGCCACTCCCGTCCAGCCCAGACTGCGAC
>CAYWXK010000045.1:0-28765 GCA_964462515.1 uncultured Pirellulales bacterium | reverse complement strand
TTCTCTTACAAATAAAAGAGTTACAATTACTAATGCCATCGAATCAGTCAGTTTGAGTAAATAAGATACTTGCTTCTAACTTTCAGAAAAGCTGCAAGCTCCGGCTGCCAGCTTTTTTTTAGCTCTTTGAGGTCAGAGTGGTTTATTATGGCCTCGCGAATCGCAGAAGTTCCGCACAGATAGTCGAAATGTTCGGCTTTCCATTCAAATTTGTCAGGGTGCATTTGATAAATGGTATCTACAACCTGGATGCCGCTCCAGTAAGGTTCAATTATGTTCCTGTCAGTTACCAAAATTGCGGCGCCCTGACAGGTCTCTCCTGCGTATTTCGAAGAGGTCGGTGTAAAGAATATTGGCTCAAATCTAAAGCCGGCCAAGCTCAAGGCATTAAGTCGAGCAGCTAAAGTCTCCGCGTTTATCCACGGTGCACCAAATTGATTGAATGGCAGGTTAGTGCCTCTTCCCTCCGAGACATTTGTTCCCTCCAATAGACAAATCGCCGGATAAACGGTCGCAGTTTCCAGATTGAGTATATTTGGCGAAGGTTTTATAAAAGGCAGTCCCGTCTGGTCATACCACATACTGCGGCGCCATCCATTCATAGGTATGACAGTAAGATTTGCCTTAATTCCATCTGCAAGCCCTGCACCGTCTGGTGCAAGGGCAAGCCAGCCTTCTTCGTTAAACATCTTTGCCAGCTCACCGACGGTCATTCCGTGCCGCACAGCGATAGGATGCAGGCCCACGAAACTGGCAAACTCTCGCTTAAGGACATTACCTTCCACGTGCAGCCCATTTATCGGATTGGGCCTGTCAAGGACAACAAAGCTTTTGCCGAGTTCGGCTGCAGCCTCCATAGCGAGGGACATCGTATAGATATAAGTGTAGAACCGGATTCCAATGTCCTGAATGTCAAAAACAAGAATATCTACATTTTTCAGCATATCGCGGGTTGGCTTACGCGTATTACCATAAAGGCTGAACACGGTTATTTTGTAGTTGGGGTCAATAGTGCTGTCGATTTCCCTTCCTGCTTTTTCTGTTCCATACAGGCCGTGCTCAGGACTAAAAAGAGCAGTTACGGTTACATTGGGCATTGCTCTAAAGATATCGACTATGTATTTGCCATTGCTGTCGAACGAGGTGTGATTGGCTATGATGCCGATGCGCTTGCCGCTAAATATGTGTTTATATGCGAGACAATTGTCTAAACCTGTTCTAACCGAGGCAAAACAACTCGAAACAAACAAAACCAAAATGGCAATGATACTTGCCCAGCACCGTATGGTACAGGGGCTTACCTTTGCTAATTTCACCGGTTTGGGCCTTATAATCTGACACCTTATAAAAGTTTAAGCTAACGGCTCATATTGTAAGCAAATCTCACATATCTGACCAGTCTAATAGTAACTAAGTGCAGCTAAAGCCAAAAACTATGCTTGAAAGAAAGTAGTCTAAAAGTAAAATCATACAGGCAGAAGCTAAGACTATTTTCTAATTCGAAGCTCAGTCAGTCGTCCTTTTGCTAACGACTCGGAACATAGAATGAATTCAGTAACTCTTGAAAGGAGCTGTCCTATGAAAAATCCAGACAAAATATCGCGACGTGATTTTGTGCGAACCGCAGTAGGCGCAGGCGCTGCCTTAAGCATTCCGACCATTCTCGGAACAACTGCCAAAGGGCAAGGCAAGACCTTCAAAGTGGGGCTGCTCGGCTGTGGCGGCCGTGGTCGTGGCGCCGCTGCCGATGCGCTCGAAGCAGGCAAGATTCTCGGCTTCAACGTTAAAATCGTTGCTGCCGCCGATTATTTCAAGGAGCGAGCCGCCAATGCTGGGAAACAATTAGACGTTCCGCCTGAACGCTGCTTCGGCGGTCCTACCTGCTATCAGTCCCTTATGGAGACCGATGCGCAAATTATCCTTATGGCGACAGCACCACTTTTTAGGCCGCTGCATCTTGAGGCCGCCGTAAAAGCCGGCAAGCACGTCTTTATCGAAAAGCCTGTCGCCGTTGACCCGCCCGGCTGCCGGCGTGTTATTGCTGCCGGCGAGGAGGCAGAAAAGAAAGGCCTTGTAATTACTGCAGGCACGGAGATGCGACACGACTGGGACTTTATCAAGACCCACCAGGCCGTTGTCGTAGAAAAAACGCTCGGCAAACTTTATGCGGGTCGAGTCTCGTTCTGTATCGCCTCTATGTTTTCAACAAAACCCATTAATCCCAAGACGGCTGATGACCTGGTGCGCACCTGGCAGAACTGGATAGCTCTGTCGGGCGACCATCTTGTCGAGCAGCATGTCCATAACATCGACATCGCAAACTGGTTCTGCAACAGGCCGCCCGTCAGCGCGGTGGGTTTCGGCAGTCGCGCGCAGCGCAATGCCGGCGATATGTATGACTTTTTCAACATTGACTACGACTACGGCGATGGCGTGCATATCCATTCGATGTGCCGTCAGGTCAACGGCTGCTGGAACTGGACGGGGCACGACTTTGTGTTCGAAAAAGGCCGAACAAACGGCAGCGACTACCCCAACCCAAAACAGTCCCCAATTCCAGCCGACCTTCCCCAGGGGCAGGGCAGTCACTATCAGGAGCAAATCGATACGCTCTATAATGTCAATAAGGGCCAGCCTGTTAACCAGGCGCGAGCTGTAGCCGAGTCCACTGCTGCGGCTGTAATGGGCCGCATTTCCGCCTACACCGGCCAACAGGTTACCTGGAAAGAAATTATGGAAGACCCGTCAGTTAATCCAAAGAATTACAATCTCACCTTAAAGCCGACAGCCGAGGACTTCGAAAAAGGCACGGTCGAAATCCCGAAAGAAAACGTTGTGCCTATCCCGGGTCGGGCGTGATGACTCGTCTCGGCGAAGGCCAAGCCGTAGCCGGAGAGGTGTATTTATGATTGCCCCATAGCCGGGGCTTAATGGTTGTACTGCCCTAAATGGTCCGGCTTTATTATGCGATAGGATTTGAAAAAGTGCTTGTAGAGTGTGGGGCCATACCTATAATGGGAGCAATGGAGCCTGAACAATATTTGGGCAAGTGTGAATGATAATGTTTAGAACTAGCGTAACATCTGAATTAGAGACCAGTTAGTAGGAGAATATCTCTTATGAACAAAACCACTGAAAAAAACACGTCACGTCGTGAGTTTTTGAAGAACACCGGCCGGATAGCTGCAACCTCAACTCTGGCGGCAGGGATTATTCCGCGAATCTACGCAGCAGAGAACAATACCATTAAGGTGGCCTTGATTGGCTGCGGCGGCAGAGGCACAGGCGCAGCATCTGAGGCGCTGTCCGTCAAGAACGGTCCGACCAAGCTGGTCGCTGTGGCTGATGTATTCGAGAACCGTGTTGCCAACAGTTACAAAAGGTTGAAGGAGGAGCATCCTGACAAGGTTGATGTGCCCGAAGACCGCCGGTTTGTCGGCTTCGATGGTTACAAAAAGGCGATAGATTGTCTTAGCGCAGGCGACGTGGCGATTTTCGCAACGCCCCCTGCCTTCCGCTGGGTGCATTTTACTTATGCCATCGAGAAGCGCATCAACGTCTTTATGGAAAAGCCAATCACGGTGGATGGCCCGACTACCCGCAAGCTCCTCAAGCTTGCCGAAGAATCCGTAAAGAAAAATATAAAAGTGGGCGTGGGCCTGATGGTCCGCCACTGCAGAGGAAGGCAGCAGCTATACGACCGAATCAAGTCAGGCGAAATCGGCGACATCGTTATGCTCAGGGCCTACCGAATGGGCGGCAGAGCAGCCACGACCGGCCCCAAGCCCGGCAATATGACCGAACTGCTCTATCAGGTCCAGCGATTCCACAGCTTCCTGTGGGCGAGCGGTGGTATGTATAGCGACTACTACATCCACCAGATTGACGAGTGTTCCTGGATGAAAAACGCCTGGCCGGTCGAGGCACACGCTGTCGGCGGCCGACACTATCGCGGCGACGCCGTTGACCAGAATTTAGACAGCTATTCGGTTGAATATACCTATCCGGATGGGACCAAACTTTTCTACTATGGCCGGAATATGGAAGGCTGCCAGGGCGGCTTCTCCAGCTATGCCCACGGGACAAAAGGCTCGGCTGTCATCTCAACTTCATCTCATACACCGGGCAAAGTCCGAACCTACAAAGGGCACAAGATGGAAAAAGCCGACCTGATATGGGCATTCCCTCAGCCTGAGCAAAGTCCTTACCAGCTCGAATGGGACGACCTGATTGACGCCATTCGTCAGGATAAACCCTACAATGAAGCTGAACGCGGCGCCAAAGCCAGTCTGGTGTCATCTATGGGTCGTATGGCCGCTCACACGGGTCAGATTATCACCTACGACCAGGTGCTAAACTGTAAGCAGGAGTTTGCTCCTGATGTTGATAAGCTGACAATGACTTCTGCGGCGCCTTTGCAGGCCGGGACCGATGGCAAATATCCCGTCCCGCAGCCGGGTATTCTCAAAGACCGCGAATACTAATGTTTCGTTTAGCCTGTATTTCTCACCGCCGAGAACGCAACAGAGCACAGAGGGCGAGTCAATCTAACAAAGAAATATTGGCCACGAAGACACAAAGTCACAAAAGAATTTATAAATTAAAAAGACTTGGTGTCTTGGTGCCTTTGTGGCAAAAAATTAAGAAGGAGCTGGTATGGGACATTTAAGAAAATTAGATAAAGGCCCCGGCCCTCGACAAGCTCGGGCCGTGAGCCTGTCGAACGGCACAACGCGGCGTGATTTCCTGAAGGCGACAACAGCGGCGGCTTCGGCTGCTGTATTAGGCGCATCGGATATAACTCGCAGCGTGTATGCAGCAGGCAGCGATATCATCCGCGTCGGTATGATTGGCTGCGGCGGACGCAACAGCGGCGCTGCAGTTGAGGCGCTTGCCGCAGATTCTGGGGCACGACTTGTTGCAATGTGTGATATCTTTATGGACCGCGTAAAAGAGAAGCGGCGGATTCTAAAAGAACAGAAACCAGAGCAGGTTATGGTGGATGATGACCATTGTTTCGCCGGCTTCGACGGCTACAAGAAGGTGATTGAGTCGTCCGACGTGGTGCTGATTGCCAACGCGGCCAAGTTTCACCCGTTCCATGCAATGGCGGCAATCCAGGCCGGAAAGCACGTCTTCGTAGAGAAACCTCACGGCATCGACCCGGTCAGCGTGAAGCTAATGCAGCGAGCGGGCGAGCTGGCAAAAGAGAAAAGACTGTGCCTGGTTTCGGGACTACAAAGCAGATACCACGATGGGTACATCGAAACTATCAAAAGGATACACGACGGCGCCATCGGCGACGTAGTTGCAATTGAAGAAAATTTTCTTCGCGGCCCGTATGGTATTATCCCTCGCAAGGAAGGATTGTCTGAACTGCTGTGGCAATGCAGCACCCAGTATCATTTCCGCTGGCTATCGGGAGATGATGTCCCGCAGTCGCTGGTGCATAATCTGGACCGCACCAGTTGGGTAATGCACAACCAGGCGCCCGTAAAATGCCACGGTTTGGCCGGACGCTCTTCGATGACCGAGCCGATATATGGCGATGTGTTTGACCACCACTCCGTTGTTTATGAATTTGAGAACGGCGTGCCCGCCTACGCCTTCTGCCGCACAACGAACGGATGCTACGACAATAATTCCAGCACGGTGTTCGGCAGCAAAGGCAAAGCGTCGCTCCTCCAGTACCGAATATGGGGCGAGACAAACTGGCGATGGGAAGGTAAATGCAATCCTTACCAGAAAGAGCACGATGTGCTTTTTGCGGCGATTCGCTCGGGCAAACCTGTCAACAACGGCGACTATATGGCACGCAGCACAATGATAACCGTGATGGGACAGATTTCCTGTTACACAGGCAAAGAGGTTACATGGGAGCAGGTTAATAAATCCGACTTCTATTACCCGCCTAAGCCGCAAGATTGTCATGACGGTATGGAACCGCCGGTTAAGGCTAATGCCGACGGCACATATCCTGTGCCCAAACCAGGTTTTACAGATATGGTTTAGCCCGTTAGAAAACGTCTTTTTGCTAACGGGGCTGCAATGGATGGTGAGCCTGCGAACCATTGGTGCGGGACGAAACCATTTTCAAAGGAGTAAATATGAAACGCCAAACCGGGCATCAGACGTTAAGGTTATCGCCGAAAGAACTCAACAAATCCTCACGCCGACAGTTCCTGGCACAGACTGGAAAAGTGGCCGCAGGCTCTGTCCTTGCAGGCATCGCTTTACCCAGGATATATGCTGCGGAAGACAACACGATAAGGTTAGCATTGGTCGGATGTGGCAGTCGAGGAAGCGGCGCGGTCGCCGACGCCCTTTCTTCATCGACCGGGCCAACCAAACTTATTGCTATGGCCGACATTTTTGAGGACAGGCTGTCAGGCTCATACAAAGCCCTCAGCGAGCGATTTGGCGACCGAATAGATGTGCCGGCGGAGCGGCGATTTGTCGGCTTCGATGCTTATCGCAAGGCCATCGACTGCCTGCGTCCGGGCGACGTTATGATACAGGCCACTCACGCCGTTTTCCGTCAGCTTCATCTGGAATATGCCATCGAGAAGGGCGTGAATGTCTTTATGGAGAAGTCGTTTGCACCAGACCCGGGAGGCACCAAGCGAATACTTGGCCTGGGCGAGGCAGCAGAGAAAAAGAACCTCAAAATCGCCTGCGGGCTTATGTGCCGACATTCGTCCGCTCGCCAGGCGTTAATCCAGAAGATTCGCGATGGCGCTCTGGGCGACATCCAGCTTATCCGCGCATACCGGATGGACCCCGGCGCCAGAATGGAGCCATTCAAAGGCCAGGATAACGAGCTACTCTGGCAAATCCGCCGTCCATATTTCTTTATGTGGGTCTCCTCGGGCTGGTTTATCGAGATGATGATACATCAGGTTGACGAGTGCTGCTGGATTAAGGATGCGTGGCCCATTTCTGCGCACGGCCTGGGTGGACGTGAGCCTGGCAGCATCGATTGCAGTCAGAACCTCCACATCTATGCCATCGAATACACCTTTGCCGACGGCACAAAGGCGCTCGTCAACAGCCGTGCCATACCGAAGTGCTACGATGATTTCGCCACCTTTGTGCACGGGACAAAGTGTGCGGCACAGTTCTCAGGCAATGTTCACGCCCCGACGGTGCAGATTTATAAGGACCAGCATATATCCAACGACAACACCACATGGCGGCCTGAGAAGGAAAAGTTAAGTCCATATCAGGTTGAGTGGGATGTGTTGCTATCTGCGATACGTCAGGACCGGCCGCACAACGAGGTCAAGAGAGCTGCATTTTCGAACCTGGCCTCCATAATGGGACGCGCAGCGGTTCACTGTAACAGGATTGTTACCTGGGACGAGGTAACCTCTTCCGATTTCAAATTTTGCCCGAACGTGGACAGCCTGACAAGGGAAAACCCAGCTCCCGTCAGAGCCGATGCGCAGGGCCACTATCTGGTGCCTATTCCAGGTGCGTGGACAGAAATATGAGTAGTCCATCCTGTCCTTTTTGAAGATATGTAAGTTACGTGCCGGTAAGGGAAATAACCCGACTAACCAGTGTGGTTGAAATAAATCTTTACTACCCCACAACAAACATTTGTATGCAAATACGAGGCATAACGCGGCGTGATTTTATGGGCGGTGCGGCTGGGATACTCGCGTTGCCATTGTATGGGCTTGCCGCTGCCCACGCGCAGGTCGTCATCGAGCCTGAGGAGCGGCAGCGGATTGAGGCAGCGATTCCGACCAAGGCATTCGTTACTCCCCGCAAGTCTCGGAAACTTCTGATTTTCGACCTCAATGTCGGATATGGCGGGCATGTCTCCATCAAAACTGCCAATCTTGCTTGGACGCTGATGGGCGAAAAGACAGGTGCTTTCCAGACGGTAATCAGCAAAGACCCATCAGTCTTTAAGTCTGAGAATCTGAGGCAGTTTGATGCCGTCTTTCTAAACAACACTGTGGGCAATCTTTTTGAAGACCCCGAGTTGAGGCAAAGCCTGATTGAATTTGTCTATGGCGGAGGCGGACTGCTCGGTGTGCACGGGACATCGGTGGCCTTCACTCGCTGGCCCGGCGCTTATGAGGATTGGCCTGAGTTCGGCATAATGCTCGGCGCTCGAGGTGCGAACCACCGCGATAGTTCCGAGCACGTCTTCATCAAGCTCGATGACCCCGGCCATCCTCTCAATCAGCCTTTCGATGGCAAGGGCTTCGAGTACCGCGACGAGTTCTTTCGTTTTCACGAGCCATATTCAAGGCAAAAAGTCCGCGTGCTACTTAGCATCGACACCGACAAAACCGACACTAATCAGGGACAAGCTCGTGGCGACTGCTTCCGCGAGGACAACGACTATGCGCTGGCGTGGGTGCGGCAATATGGCCGGGGCCGCATTTTCTACTGCACGATTGCCCACAACCCTTACGTTTTTTGGGACACAAAGTTTTTGCAGTTCTATCTCGCGGCAACTCAGTTCGCCCTGGGCGACCTGGCGGCGCCGACGACCCCGAGCGCCAAATTGACGCCGGCTTACCGGGCGCAGGAGCAGCTTGGCTGGCGTCTGGGACTTACACCGCCAGCTTCTCAAATCGCTTTAGGTAGCTTCACGCTCTTCGAGGCCATCGACAAGACAGCAGAACTTGGCCTATTGTATATCGGCGGTTCGAATCTTCAGATAGTCAGCCACGATATCCCTAAGAAATTCGATGAGCAGCTCAATAGCGACGAGCTTAAACAAATTCGGTTGAAGCTGGATTCGGCCGGCGTTCGTCTGCTGATGTATCACATTCACGATACGCCATCTGACGAGGCTGGCTATCGTAAGGTCTTCGAGTTCGGCCGAAAAGTGGGCATTGAGGCCTTCATTGCCGAGCCGCCGCAGGACTCGCTGGATACCATTGAGCGGCTTTGTGACGAGTACGATATAAAATTAGCCATCACCTGTTTTGGCCAGAAAACTTCACCAAAATATAGCAATTATGAGGAGGCCTTGAAGCTCTGCCAGGGCCGAAACAAACGGATTGGTGTCTGCGGCAATATCGCTTCCTGGATGCGCTCTATAATCAGCCCCATCGAGGCCGTCCGAATGCTCCACGACCGCCTGATTATCCTTGAGGTTCACGACCTGAATGAGTTGAATGATAAAGGTAGCGATGTACCGTGGGGAACAGGCATTGGGAAAATCGGCCTGCTTTTGGAGGAAATCCACCTCCTCGGTCTAAAGCCAACGATTAGCATCGGATACCCTCACGATAAGCCCATCTCAATGTCTGAAATTGCTCAGAGCATTGAGTTTTTTAACAAGGTCAGCATTGAACTTGCAAAGAAAGGTGCGTTATGACACGAACGGAGAACCGAATTTCGCGACGCCAGTTTTTAGGCCGCACTGCTGCGCTTTCAGGAATCGTCTTTACGCCGATGATTATCCCATCTTCAATCCTCGGCGCGAATGGCAGCACAGCACCGAGCGAGCGAATTACGGTGGGCTTGATAGGCAATGGCCTGATGGGCGGCGGCCATTTGCACCGGTTGGCAGGCGACAGAGATTTTCAAGTGCTGGCTGTTTGCGATGTTGACCGCCAGCGCCGCGAAAACGGCAAACGTCACGTGGAGGAAACTTACGCTGCCGGCTCCGCCAGCAGCACCTATCACGGCTGCACCGCGTTCAATGACTATCGCGAGCTTCTGGCTCAGCCGGACATCGATGCCGTGGTCATCGTTACGACCGACCATTGGCACACATTGCAGGCGATTGACGCGGCCAAAGCGGGCAAGGATATATATTGCGAAAAGCCCATCTCGATAACAATTCAGGAGGGACGCAAATTAGTGGAGACGGTGCATAGATATGGCCGCATCTTCCAGACCGGAACCCAATATCGTTCTATTCCAACAATTCGTCGGGTCTGCGAGTTTGTCCGCGCAGGCGGACTCGGCAAGGTCAAATCAGTTTTTACGTTGTGGAGCAACCTTGCCGGCTTTATCGGAGCAGGAAGGTTTGCCCCTTACGCTCAGATAATGGATGTCGAGAGGACCGGCAGCTCATACGCGCCGCTGGATTTTGCCCTGCCCGCTGAACCGGTGCCGGAAGGCTTGGACTGGGACTTATGGGTCGGCCCGGCTCTCTGGCACTCTTACAACAGTCTCTACCACATCAATCCCTCTCCGGGTGTGGTGCCGTGGTCGTTCTGTGAGGATTTCGGCGCTGCTTCCGTAACCTGGCACCATTCTCATAGCGCAGATGTGATTCAATATGCAATTAGAACGGAGAACAGCGGGCCGGTGGAGATTATCCATCCCAGCAGCAAAGATTACCCAACGCTCACATACAAATATGCTAACGGAACTTTACTTCACTTAGTTGACGACTGGCAAATGGTGAAGGATGTCTATAAGGCCGTTCCTCCAACAGCCCGATTAGCTGGGAACTTCGGAGGTATTTTCGTCGGCGAACGAGGCTGGGTTACATCTATGTCAACCGGCGGGCCCGTTGAGGGCGGCCCTGAAAATATTTTCGAGGAAATGAAGCTAACCACCCGGCAGGTGAACATCGGAGAGAACAACCATCACGATAACTGGCTGGAGTGCATCAAAACACGGCGGCAGCCAAGCTCCAACGAGGAAATTGGCCATCGCTCGGCATCTCTCGGACATCTGGCCATCATTGCGCATAAATTGCAGCGGTCATTGAAGTGGGACCCGGCCAAAGAAGAGTTTATCGGCGATGAGGAGGCGAACCGCCTGCGTTACCGCGCGATGCGCTCCCCGTGGTGCATCTGATATCTGAATCACAGTTTAGCAATAGATGACTTGATGTCTTCAAAACGTTCTTCGGCAAGCTGTTTGCCGTAGTTACGCATAGCGCTGCCAATATTACGCCAGGCAGTCCATATAGCCTCCTTGCCTCTCGGCGCTGAAAGCTGCTTGGCAACGAGTGCTGCCTCGGCATCGACGAAACTATCCAGCATCTTATAATCCCAGTTCGGCATTTTCTGCGCAAGAGTTGCCAGTCGCGATACAATGGTGTCAGTGATAAGGCGGCCGTCTTCCGCAGAAGCTTCTCTCGGGTCGCGTCCCCCGACTCCCTTGTGAGGAGGCTTGCCGAGCCGTGAAAGGTCAACCGTATCGGGATAGAGGTGCATCATAAGTGACGTCTCACCCCACGCTCCATGGTCGCCGGTATAGTTGGCATCCATTGCGAGGATATACTCAGGCGTGCCGAGCACGGGTATTCCCAGCGCACGGCTCATACGAACCGCCGTTTCACGGACTACGATTTGCTGCGCGGCGCCATAGTGGCCGGTGAGAATGATAATTGCACGAAATCCGTCACGTGCCATTTCCCGGCAAAGCTGCTCAAGCCACGGACGAAGCAGATTTGAAAAAACGCTGTTTTCCGGCTCCATAACAAACGTATGCGGCTCATCCATACCTCCGACACCCCCATACAGTGTTGGCGCAACTAATCCTCCTCCTTTTCTGGCCGCCTGAATACAAAGCGCCTCTGCCTTGACTGCATCAACGCCTACGACGTTGTGCACACCGTGCCATTCAATAGTTCCAAGCGGCTGGAATATTGTCGGGCAAACGGTCTGTGCATCTTTAAGCTCCTTTGGACGGAGAAACTCAAGTCGCACCTCACGGCTTGACGGTGCGGCCGGCTTGTTCGATTCTTGCGCTATGGAAATAGAACCGAGCAGCCCGCCGGCCACAGCGGCTCCTAAAAACTCTCGACGACCAGGTTTTTTATTCATAGCGAATCTCCTTCAACAGGTAGCACGGCCATCTTGGCCGTGTCCTCACAGGCTGGAAGCCTGTGCAACTTATTACTTCTGGAGTAAAGCATCCCGCACCGGCTGGACCCATTCTTCCTTTGTAACATCGAACAAAATAAAATCGCTGTCAAACTGCCAATACGCCCAGCTCCAGCCCGATTTCTCCGCAGCGCCGGTAACAAACTTTAGATACCGTGTCCGCGATTCCAACGGCGCTTTGTCATACACGCCAAATTCTCCCAAAAAGACCGGCCGCTTATGCTCCTTCGCCCAGGCCTGCGCCTTCGCAAAATCACGCTCGATAGCAGTCTTTTCCTCATCTGTGCCCTTCCACTCGACACCCGTCTTATCCTTGCGGTCTGCCCACGCAGCGCCCTGGTGTGTGAAATCCATAGGCGAGTAGTAGTGCACCGTCAGAATGATATTGCGGTCATCCTCCGGCAGGTCCAAATCATTTAGAGAACCAATTGAATTGTAATTGGCCGGTCCAATGATGACGGTTCGAGTCGGGTTAGTCTTGCGAATAATGGATAGAGCTTCGCGGAAATACTCATTCCACATCTGGGGATTTAGTTTTCGGCTTGGTTCATTCAATATCTCAAATAGCACTCTGTCAGGCGCGTCCTTGAGACGCTCACAGATTTGACGCCAGAAAGCCAGGAACCTGTCCTTATTTCCCTGCGGGTCATTGCCCATCGCACCGAATTCATGCATATCCAGAATCACTATCAGGTCGCTATTCAAGGCGTTCTGGACAGCCCAGTCTAAAACCTCCCACCAGGAAGAGCGAAGGGCGTAGTTGTTGTCCTTGTCCATATAGCGAAAAGGGTGCAGATTGATTCGCACGGTGGCAAAACCCGCGTCCTTTAGCATTCGAAAATACTTCGCCTTGAACCGGGCTTCATCTCTTGACCGCCATATTGGGTCGTAGCCAATAATGTTGACACCTCGGCTCATCTTCGTATTCATAACAAAAGGGTCAACTGCCGCTTGGGCCGTAGAAAGCCTTTTGGCCCCAACAAACAGGAACATAAAAACTACACACACCCAAAACCTGGACAACCACAGTTTTCTTTTGCGAATCATAATGAACCTCCAATATTCAAAAATATAAGAAAGTCCGATTTCATAAATAGAGAAGAATAAAACTTAAAACTGTTGAATCCCAAACTTCAACAGTTTTTCACTTTGCACTTTTCAACATTCCTTCAATACTCTTTCGAAACGCCTGGCTGCGGGGCTGGATATAGACCATCTGGTCCTTCTTGGATTGGAGCAGGGCTGTCGAAGGTCATATTGTCAATGTCCTTTACAAACTGAAAGTCAGAATTCAACGCCTGCTCCCAACTGATTAACTGGCCGGTATGGGTCGCCATACGTCCCATCAATGCAGCCACGTCCGCCTCGCCTGCTCGCCTGGCCTCGTTGTGCGGCTTATCCTGCCGGACAGCATCCAGAAGCACCTGCCATTCGGCCTGGTAGGGATTGCAGTCGGGCTGACCATATTCCCAGACCAGCTCTTCTTTGGCCATATTATGGCTCTTGTATATTTTCGGCTGCGGCTCGCCCAGATTCGTCATAATCACAGCCGAACCCTTTGAGCCGTGGGCATAATCGGAGTAAGTCTCCCAGCAACCGCTTATATGCCGCGAGAATGCAAACAGCTTCGTTCCATCGGCAAAGGTGTATTCGACCGTATAGTGGTCGAACTGGTTACCTGCCTCCTTGTAGGAGCGTCCGCCCATTCCCTGCGCCGCGACCGGCCAGGCGCCCTTGACCCAGCAGGCCACGTCGATATTATGGCAGTGCCAGTCGATGAAAAATCCGGATGATACCCACGTGAAGCTGTTTGGATTCTGGAGCTGGAATACCAGCTCGTTGACGTTCTGCTGCCGGCGCGGGCAGTGGACAGGCCCATGTACGCGGTATATTCGCAATGTGTGCACCTGGCCGATGGCACCATTGTGAATCCGCTGAATTACTTCCTGCCGTGCCTTAGAGTGGCGCCACATAAAACCAACGCCGACCTTCAGATTCTTCTGCTCGGAAACTTCGGCTGCCTTGAGCAGACGACGCACAGCGGGCGAATCCACTGCGAACGACTTTTCCATAAAGACGTTCACGCCTTTCTTGACGGCATACTCGAATTGGAGTGGACGAAAGGCCGCGTGAGTGGTGAGCAGCACGACATCGCCCTGCCCCAGGCAGTCTATCGCTTTCTTATAGGCATCGAAGCCAACGAACCGGCGCTCAGGCGGCACATCAAGCTTGTCCTGAAAATCCTTCGTCAAGCTATTTAAGCTGCCCTGTAAGCGACTCTCGAACAGGTCGGCCATTGCGTAGAGCTTCACCGGGCCGCCGGTCGTTGAGAAGGCGTCGGCAACAGCGCCGGTGCCTCGGCCTCCGCAACCCACCAATGCCAGCTTGATAGTATTGTTCTCTGCTGCCCAGATTCGAGCAGCGCCTGCACCAACCAGTGTTGAGCTTAAGGCAATCCTACTGCTGTTCTTCAAAAACTCACGACGCGATGTGCTTTTTCTCTTAGTTTCACTCATAGTGAATTTTCTCCTACCGACAGTTGACTCCGTTAGAAAGTTGACCCCATTAGTCCGCTTGGGAATGCCTTGCGGCAAAAGCCCCTTTCTAACGGGGTTGATTCTACGTAATGCCGCCCTCCTCGATAGTTTTGAATCCCATCAAGTCTCCCAGATTTCTGACTGGCTCCATAAAGTCGCCGTAGAAAACCGCTCTATGCAAAAGGGTCATAACATCGCCTTTGATAACATCGGCGCCCCAGTTAAGGAACATTCTCCTGGCATCAGGCACACTCATAGCGAACTGGGTGCGGCAGGCCATCGGGCTTGTGCTTGTCTCGATGATTTTTCCCGTTGAAATCAACATTTTGTCGAGGTCGATTAACTTGGCGCAGGTTATGGGCTGGCCGACGCGATTTTCCACCTCAAGCGACACGCCGCCTTTGCTGTCGGTCTGGGTTCGGATGGTGAATGGGAGACGTTTGCCGTCAGGGCCGTCCATCTTTGTGGCGCAGGTGCAATGGAAATGCACCAGAGCGTTTTTGGCGGTATCAACCACAGGGTCGCTGATAAATCCGGGAGCGCGAAATGCGTATGCAAACATCAGCATTGTCAGGGTCGAATCCATATCACCTTCGCAGGCACCCACGAAACCGAGGTCGTTAAGCTTGCTGAACGTCAGGCAGCCTCTCGGCTCACCCATACAATGCGAGCTGGCAATTGCCTGTGCGTTTTGCTCAATCATTAGATTTTTCACTGCCAGAAACAGCCGGGTTGAGTTGATGATTTCCTGGCGACCTGGCTCAACAATTCGTTTTGCCTGGGCTATCCAGTATTGCTCTGCTTCGGTCTCGGCGGCCTTGGGGTCGATAGCCGTGTAATATTCCATTACTTTGTCGTTGCTGACGGGAACAAGCTCTGCGCCAAGAGCCTTTTTTACCGCTTCGGCTGAGCAGGAAGAGGCAGTGCCATTGGGTTGGCCAACCACGATGATTCGCGTCTGTTTCAGCCAGGCCGGTACACGCAGCAAAGGCACAACGCGGTCAAGCTCCGACCAGTCGCTTGTGGGTAATAGAACGACCTTTTTGTGCTCCTTATGCCATTGAGGGAAATACATCCATCCGTGGCCGCTGAAAGGCTGGGAGAAAAGCACGGTGGGAAGGCCCACATCAATAATCTTCCCGAGCACCGGCGCATCTCCTCCGTGTGCGGAAAGATGAATCAACAACACGGCATCTGCATCACGGACTTTGGCCGCCACCTGGTCTGTTTCACCTGGAGGAATCAGGTCGCCGCCTATGAATTTTACATCGCCGAGTTTTTTCTCCATTTGGGCAAAGTATTTTTCGAGCCTGTCAACTTCTTCGGTTGGCCGGGCCAGATACATATCGCCTGTGCGACCGGCATAGACCTTGTAGATTTTCACGGGCGGCAGTTTTGGAAAATCCCTGTCCTCGCCTGCAAAAAGCCAGGGGGTAATTATATTGGTTGTCAGCAATGCACCGCCTGCCACGGTTGTTCCGAGAAACTGCCGTCTGGTCAAAGACTTTTTCATAAGACCTCCTGTATTTTTCAATTGGTTATATCAGACACTGACTCGCACCACAATGGCGCACTGTTTTATTGCCGAACGAAAGAAACCTTGTCATTTCCTATGTTATCTACCATCATCATCACCGCAAACCCTTCAAACGAAAAGTTAATTGGTGAATTCGCCACTCACCACTCACAGTTTACCACTCACAATATGATAATGCCGATTTTGAAGCTGTAAAGGGCTTTTTGCTGGTCGAACCCTCTTATGTTTGGATTGAGAGTTCTCGAAGCGCCTTTTCAGAAAAGCCTCTGAGGCGAATATCATCACCAAAGTTCGTTACATCAACGTAGTGCAATCCAACACTTGACGTCAATTCCGCCAGCGGCTTAGCAATATCGGCGGAGCCTTGTGTCCCGAGGATTTTCGGCGCGATATAAACGTAGATTTCGTCGGCGAGCTGCTCTTTGAAAAAGGAAGCTATTACTGTTGGCCCGCCCTCGACAAGTAAATGGGCAATGTCACGCTTACTAAGCTGGTCAAGCAAAAAATGTAGATTGGATTTGCCTTGTATTTCAGGGTAGGCAAGCACTTCAGCTCCTTTTTCGGTAATCTGCTGCACAATTTGCGGATTTGCCTGGGCAGACTTTTCGCTTGCGAAGATTATAACAGGATTACTTTTAGCTGTCGCAAACAGATTGCAAATGAGCGGAGTCCGCAGGAAGCTATCCAGAACGATTCTGGTTATTTTTTTGTCTGGTTTTGTCCGGACGGTCAGCAAAGGGTCATCGGCAATTACGGTATTTATACCAACAAGTATTGCACCAACCCGCTGACGCAGGCCCTGGACATCTTTTCTGCTCAGTTCATTTGAAATCCACCCCTCCTCAACACTTTTTTGTGCCCAGGCAAGTTTGCCGTCAATGCTCTGAGCCCATTTCAATGTTACCCAGCAGTTTTTCGTAGAGGCGAATTTAATAAATGGCGCATTGAGTAGTTTCGCCTCCGTCTGGCAAAGGCCAACCTCTACCTGGATACCTGAGTTGCAAAGTTGCTCGATACCTTTGCCATTGGCATGCTGTGATGGGTCAATTGTTGCGACGAAAACCTTTGCCAATCCTGCGGCAATTATCGCTTCTGTGCAGAGGCCGGTTTTGCCTTGATGGCAGCAGGGTTCAAGCGTAACGAACATTGTAGCGCCGCGTGGATTGACACCGATGTTCTTGCAATCTTCTAAGGCATTTATTTCTGCGTGCGGGCCGCCGAATTTCTTGTGCCATCCTTTGCCGATAATCTGGTTGGCCTTTACAATGAGGCAGCCGACAGCAGGATTTGGCTCAACCAAGCCTAATCCCCGCTGCGCCAGCCTCAAAGCCATCTGCATATATTTAACACTGACTGACACTGACTTTAACACGGACTCACACTGACTTTAATGCGGAATGTGTTGCTTTCTATCATTTGTATAAATAATTCGATTTATGTCAACACCCTTTGAGCTAAAATTGATAAAAAAACCTAACTGGTATTCGCTATTTCGCAGCCAGAACTCAGAATTGCATTCTCTATCAGTGCCTTGTGTGTTTTATCTGAAAAGGCGTGCACTGGAGCACAAAAGCCCAATAGAACGACGCTGAGAAGCAACTTTACGTTTCTGTTCACTTTCATAGGTTATATCTCCTAAGGCTTTAGGTGCGTAACTACATATATCATAAAGAGCCAATAAAATGAGCAGATAAGTACTATTACCGCAACTATTATCACGAATACGAATAGTGCTAAACTGTCTGGCTTCCAAGCAAGCGTTCCAACTATTGCACCTGTCGCCAACACAAGAGCATAAATCCATCCCCAACGGGTCAAACCAATATCAAACAATAATTTACCAAAGACGCTCTGGTAAAATCGGGGAAATAGCCAAAACAGGATTACAATTGAAAGGGCGCTCACGGCCAGAAACAGAATCAATGCTGTTTTTTTCCTTTCGGAAAGCATTTTTTCTCCTGAATTTGGTTTGCTTACGGCATCGCTAAAAATTAAAGATTCTCCAATTACCATCTTCGTCTTTTATGAAAAAGACAGGGAAACATTGCAGCGCCTCGGATTTTGTAGCTTAATCCTTGATATAACAAATTCACCTGTTTCTCGGTTATTTTATTGTCCGTGTTCATCCGTGTTTTAGTCCGTGTCGGTCTGTGTTTATCATTTTCCAAGCATTTTCAGGAATTCCAGCTCGCTAATTACTTTAACTCCCAGCTTGAGTGCCTTATCGAGCTTGCTGCCGGCATTTTTGCCGGCCAGCACAAAGTCGGTTTTTTTACTTACGCTCGATGAGGCTTTTCCATCGGCCTGCTTGATTTCCTGCTCGACCTGCTGACGAGTGAAATTCTCAAGCTCGCCAGTAACAACTATCGTTTTGCCTGCCAGCTTATCCGAGCGGCGAAGGCCTGCTGCCCGCTGCGGCTTTACTCCGGCATCCAGTAACTGTTCTACCACGGACCTATTATTCGGGTCGCGGAAGTATTCATAGACGCTCTTTGCCATAGTCGGCCCGATTTGGTCAATCGTCTGAATTTTCTCCTGGTCGGCATTTATAAGTGCTTCGAGTGAACCGAAGTAATCAGCCAGAATTTCCGCCGTCTGGCCGCCGATGTGGCGGATACCGAGGGCGGCAATGAAACGCCATAATGGACGGGCCTTGCTTTCCTCTATCGCGTCTATTACGTTGGAAGCGCTTTTGTCAGCCATCCTTTCCAGCGTAAGCAGGTCTGATTTCTGCAATTTGTAAAGGTCGGCGAAATTCTTTACCAGACCGGCATCAACTAATTGCTCAATTAAAGCTGGTCCGAGATTTTCGATATCCATCTGGTTTCTGCCCGCGAAATATCTGAGGCGTTCCTTCAATTGGCCCATACAGTTAGGATTAAGGCAGCGGATATAAACTCCTTCCTTATCTTTGGCGACCTCAGAGCCACAGATTGGACATTTCTTGGGCGGCTTGAAGGACACTGCGCTGGCGGGTCTTTGCTCTCTTATTACCTCCACTACCTGTGGTATTATCTCGCCGGCCTTTTCGATTACTACAGTGTCACCGCAGCGGACATCGAGCCGATTCAATTCATCAAAGTTATGCAAACTCGCGCGCTTGACGGTTGTCCCTGCCAAGAGGACCGGCTTTAGATTGGCGACGGGCGTTAAAATTCCCGTTTTTCCTACCTGCACATCTATTGATTCGACAACGGTTTCTGCCTGCTCGGCTGCAAATTTGTATGAGATGCACCATCGGGGGGCCCTACCTGTAGCACCGAGGATGTCTCGCTGCTCGATGCGGTTAATCTTTATCACCATTCCGTCAATCAGATATTCTAATTTTGACCGCTTTTCGCTCCAGCCGGCACAGATATCTATCACTTCGTTTATATCTTTTGCTTTTTCGATAAGTGGATTGACAGGCAGACCCAGCTCCTTAAATTTCTGTAATGTTCGGTAGTGGTCTTCGGCCAAAGGCTCAGAGATTTCGCCGGTCGCATAAGCGAAAAACGATAGCTTTCTTTCAGCAGTGATTCTTGCATCGAGCAGCTTCAAAGAACCGGCTGCAGCATTTCGAGGGTTTGCAAAAAGCGGTTCGCCGGTCTCTGCGCGAACCTTATTCAATGCGACAAATGCCTTTGTGGGCATATAGACTTCGCCGCGGACTTCGAGCACATCAGGGATTTTTTTGGCTGCCAGAAGCACAAGCGGAATGGCCTTTATTGTTCGCACATTTGCGGTAACATCATCGCCCACTTCGCCGTCGCCGCGTGTTGCCGCCGTAACCAGCTTACCTCTTTCGTAGCGGAGGCTTATCGCAAGGCCATCAATTTTTAGCTCTACCACGTAGCTGTAATCTTTAGAGCCGAGCTGTTTGTGTATCCTTTCATCAAACGCCCTTAGCTCCTCAGGGCTATAGGTGTTGTCGATACTGAGCATTGGCACGGTGTGCCGGACTGTTGCAAAACCTTCGAGAGGCTGTCCCGAAACCCGCTGGGTGGGCGAATCAGGCGTTATAAGCCGCGTATTCGCCTGCTCTAATGACTTTAGCTGGGAAAAGAGCTTATCATACTGGCGGTCGCTTATTTGAGGCTGGTTGAGCACATAATAGAGGTGGTCGTGCCTTCGAATCTGGTCCCGCAATTGCTCTATTCGTTTCTTTACGTCCTGCGCCATAGCAAATTATGTTATATCCCTGCCAGTGATACTTTGCAATAGCTTGATTTACAGAGTTGGGAGAGAAAAACCAGAAATGTGGAAACTGAGATTTCACATCTCGAATTTAGATTTATTACGTGTCTGCATTACCGCGAGGAAGATACTATGCCGATGGCAATTATGGCCACGTAAAAGAGAACGAGTCCTCCCGCTATAACTGTGGCAATGATTCCAAGCACCTTGCGCTTATCAAGGACGATGCCCAGGATGCCGAATATCAAGGCCAGAGGGATTGAGCAGATTATGAGCAACCCTCCAAGGGCTGCAATAGGATTGCCTCACCCCGGCCGAAGGCAAGTAAGGATTACAAACGTCACTATGGGTATAGCGATAAATATAGATGCTATTTTACCAAACCGCATTTTGAACCTTTCTAAAAACACTGAAAAAAATCGGCAGCTTCAGTATAAACTATATCGTGTTTGCCTGCTCGCGTCAATTAAAATATCGGCAAATTTCAATTATTTTGGGTTTTTCAGATACCGAGTGTGCCCGACAGGCCGCGTTACGCCGATACGGTCGAAATAATCCAGAAGCGGAATGGCAAATTTTCTGCTGGTGTTGAGAAGATATTTGAATTTAACACTTTCCAACTTGCCTTCTTTAGTCATAAACGAGGTCAGGATTTGCCGAGCCTTCTCGACGGCGCTGCTGTGAAAAAATAGGTCCTGTTCCACCCGAACAAGGCGTCCCTGCTCAATCAATATCCGCAGGACTTTCTCTATCAGTTCGGCAGTTGCAGCAGTATGCTCAACAATTTCCTGGCGCTGGGGTGGGTTGAAAGGCCGACCGGCAAAAAGCGACTCGACCGTCTCAAGCAGCTTCTGTTCATTTTCACTGAAGGTTTCACGGTGCTCAGGCAAAGCCAGCCGCTGCTTTCTTTCTACCAGCTTACCCTCCGCGATTAGTAACTTTACAATGCCGTCAAAAACATCCTTGCGCAATCCTGAGGTCTGACAGAATTGCTCAATGCCAATCCCCGTGCTTTCGGGCTTATCGCGGTGAAATTCGCAGACAATATCAAGCAGCCGTTTCTGGATATAATCTATCGAGTCGCTGTGGATATATAGCTTGGCACCAATTTCGATAACCTTTTTCTCGTTGATAAGCACAGTGAGGGCTTTTTTTAATGGCTCTGGCAGCAGCTTTGTGCGAAGCGAAATATCGGTTTCTCCGACGGCAAAGTCCCCGGCGGTTTTTATACTGTGCTCAACAAAATCCTTGTCAGATGTTACTGCTTCTGCGCGCTGCTTTGCATCTGCAAGGACTTCAGGGATATTTCGCCGCAGCTTCTCTGGTATTGCCTCTATAATTATTCCGCCGCCAACGGTCTGGACTGGTGAAACTGTCCTTATTATGAAGCGGTCGCGCGGCCCGGCAACGATTGGCTCTTCTAATCTGACCTGAATGAGGCATTCCTGGCCGGCAGCGATGCTATTATCTTCCAGCAGAAACATAGTTGCGACCGGGTCGCTGGTGCCGGTATGAAATTTTATCTCGGCACCGTTTTTGAGATGCACTTTACTATTAGGCAGCATTTGAAGTTTACACAGATACCACTGATGCGGTGAAAAATACCGGCCAACCGTAACCACATTGCCTCGCGTGATTGTCTTGTAGTCCAACTGTGGGATGTTTATAGCAGCACACTGGCCGACCTTCGCGGTATTACTATTTCGCTTATAGACCTGTATGGCCTTAATTTTGCCTTTCGCACCCTGCGGGAAAACAACTACCTCATCCCCGATTTTGACCGAACCTGAAACCGGAATACCGGCTACTACCGTGCCGTAGCCTTTGACCGAAAATGTCCGTTCGACGGGCAGCCGAAATACGCCATCGGCGTTTTTGGGCTCGATGGTTTCTACAAGCTCTTTGAGGGCATTGTAAAAGGCGTCGAAGCCTTCGCCTGTTAAATTCGAGACAGGAAGAATCGGTGCACCATTCAGAAATGTGCCTGTGAGAAAATCCTTAATTTGAGTTGTAACAGTTTGCAGCCGGTCCGGCCCCACACAGTCAACCTTTGTCAAAGCTACAATACCCTGCTTGACACCGAGCAGCGTGAGGATATCAAGATGCTCGTGCGTCTGCGGCATCACACCATCGTCAGCAGCAATTACAAAGATAACGCCGTCGATGCCGGTCGCTCCGGCGACCATTGTTTTTATAAAATTCTCATGGCCGGGGACATCGACAATGCCGACTTCGATATCGGAGATTGTGCACGGTGCAAAGCCAAGCTCGATGGACATTCCGCGTTCTTTTTCTTCTTTGAGCGTGTCCGTATCACATCCTGTAAGGCATTTGACCAGAGCAGTTTTGCCGTGGTCTATGTGGCCGGCAGTGCCGAGTGTGATGTTGGCTTGCATTGTCTCCATAGGCATTAGTTTCCGCGGCCCAGAATCTCAATTAGCGCCTTAACAACTACCTCTGCATCTGTTTGGCGCAGAGTCCGAGGGTCAATGAGAACCTGGTCATCCTGGATACGCGTAAAAATCGGCGTGCTGTATTGTCGAAGCTGTTTAGCAAGTGATGCTGCGCTGATTTTCTGGGGCTTTACCGCCACCAGCATTGTTGCCAGATTCTGAGCAGGTAAGGAGCCGCTGCCTGTCTGGGAGAAACCGGGAATGGCTTTAACGGCGGCGTTGGAGATGCCTTTTTTTAGTTGTGAAACCAAACGCTCCGCCTGAGATGTAATCTCGGACAGGCTGAGCGTGAGCATCTGCAATGTCGGGACCTCGTGAAGGGCAATCGAGTCATCCAGAAAGAGTTTCAATGTGGCCTCCAGCGCCGCCAGAGTTAGTTTGCCCGGGCGGATGATTCTAAAAAACTGGTTCTTGCGTATCGCATTTATCAGGTTGGCTTTGCCGAGAATGATTCCGCCCTGCGAAGCACCGATGAGCTTATCGGCGCTTGAGGTAACGATGTCGGCTCCCTTGCTAATTGACTCAATCAAAGTCGGCTCAGGCTCAAAGCCGAAACGGGAAAAATCTATAAGCGCTCCCGAACCGACATCATCTATCATAATCAAGTTATGTTTATGCGCTATCTGGACAAGCTCATCCAGCGGCACTTCTGATGTAAATCCTAAAACCTTGTAGTTGCTCGGATGCACGCGCATAATCGCTGCGGTATTTTCAGTAATAGCGTTGAGGTAGTCGTAAGGGTGTGTTTTGTTTGTAGTTCCTACCTCAATAAGTTTAGCCCCGCTAAAAGCCATAACATTCGGCAGGCGAAATGACCCGCCGATTTCAACAAGCTGGCCGCGCGAAACTATAACTTCTTTGCCTTTCGCAACGGTATTTAGGACGATGGCAGTGGCAGCAGCGTTATTGTTGACAACTGTTGCAGCCTCGGCGCCGGTCAATTGCTGCAATAACCACTCAATCCGCTCATCGCGTTTCGAGCGTTCACCCGTTTCGATGTCCAACTGCAATAGTGAATATCCTGATAGTTCCTCCTGAATCTGGCGAATCGCCTGAGGAGCAAGAACCGCCCGGCCAAGCCCGGTATGCAAAATAATTCCTGTTGCGTTAATGGCCCTACGATAATAGGGCTTTATAATCGCCTCTAACCGCGCCCCGGCACCAGCTATGACCTTTTGACGAATTGTCTGCTCATCCATCTGGGATGCAGTTTGAGCAATAAAAGACTTTCGAACCTCTTCAACTGTTTCGCGGACCGAATTTACAACTGTTTTCCTGCCGATTTTGGCAATATAGCTTTCAAGCTGCGGTTCTTTTAAGAGACCATCTACCGATGGTATTTTGCACAGCTCGTTGCTAACCGATTTACTTTGTTTTGCCATAACCTACCTCTAAAAACCGATACGGTATCCTGACCATCAATTGAAACGGTTAATATGTAATTTTACTTTTATCTGGAAAGAAAAACAAGCAGCCGGTTAGTTTGTGCTTTTTCTTTTTGCAATTTGCTGTGGATTTGGTATTATATATTGCAATTATAACCCCGCTCCAATTGTCCGCGCGATTGGGTTCTTGAGTGAAATGTTGTGCAGCAGACAGCCTCGGTCGGTCAATTGGTGCGGGGCGGCTGGAAAAGGCAGAGAATAGGCTATGGATTTATTTGACAGAGATGGTATCTTTGTAATCATAAGAGGCCTGGATACACCGCCAAAAATCACACGTGGGAAATCCAGGTTTGAGCCATAGTAGATATACCTAAAATTGGAGCTGCCTTATGAAGCGTGAAAAGGATATTAAGAGGTTTATGAAGAAGCAATACGCAAAGGCCGCACGAAAAGGGGATTCTTGCTGCTCAAGCGATTTTGGTCCTTCCAACCCTGTTGAACAGGCAGAGGCAATCGGGTACTCCGACCAAGAAATAAAGAGCGTTCCAGAGGAATCTGTAATGGGAATGGGTTGCGGCAATCCGATAGCACTGGCAGAATTAAAGGATGGCGAGACTGTTTTGGACCTTGGTTGTGGAGGAGGCTTCGATGCCTTTCTTGCAGCGCATAAGGTCGGCCAGAAGGGTAAAGTCATTGGCATAGATATGACGCCCGAGATGATTAAAAAGGCAGCAGAAAACGCTGTAAAAGGAAACTATAGAAATGTGGAGTTTAAGCTTGGGGAAATAGAGAATCTGCCGGTTGACGATGATTGTATAGACGTCGTTATAAGCAACTGTGTCATTAATCATTCGCCGGACAAATTAGCTACATTCAAGGAAGTATTTAGAGTCTTGAAGCCGAGCGGCAGGATTCTTATAGCGGATTTGGTTACCGAGGGAGAGTTTGCTGAGGATGTTCTGGATAGTCTGGATAAAGTCTGGGCGGAATGGATCGCCGGAGCTATGGGGAAGCAGGAATACTTGAACGCAGTTAGAGACGCAGGCTTCAGGAATGTTGCGATTGCAGCCGAAAATACTTTTAGCATGTCCGAGATGGACGATAGGCTTAAAGGAAAAATCATCAGTATCCAGGTAAAAGCATACAAGTAGGAAGGCAAGAATGAATTTTAAGGATAAGGTAGTGGTGGTCACGGGTGCAAGCTCAGGCATTGGAGAAAACTATAATAAGAAAAGATGCGGAGACTGACGTGAGGCACAGATGCTCTGCAAATATGTGTATCCGGGTGTCTTCCTCGCATTCGATACCATTTGAACTAATGAGCTCATTCAAATTGAGTAATAACCTTTACCCCGTTTAGAAATAAATTTCTAACGGGGTTTAAAGCCCTATCCGAGCTTTCTGACGGGGTTTACCAAGGAGAACAACAATGTATAAAAGAAAAGTGAATATCCTGGTCCAAAGACCAGTGACATTGAACTGGGTGCTGGCATTATGCCTGATAGTTTTGGCTGGTCTGACATACCAGAATGCGGTTGGACAACCTCGCGCCGCACCAGAGATGCAGCAGGAAAAGTGGAAGGCCGGTGCTGCCTCGGTCGTCATTACCCCGGAGCAGTCGATGTGGATGGCGGGGTATGCGGCCAGGACAAAACCATCCGAAGGAAAGGTCAATGACCTGCGTGCCAAGGCACTGGCGTTAGAAGACGCTGGGGGCAACAGACTGGTAATTGTCACTGTCGATTTGCTCGGCATACCCCGGTATTTACGTGACTGGCTGGAAGGACAAGTGAACCAGCGCTACAAACTACCGCCGGAGAATCTATTGTTAAACGCGTCCCACACCCACTGCGGTCCGGCTATAATGGAAACGGACTATTCTATCTATGGCGATTCTTTCTATGGCCTGTCGCCGGAAGAGATTCAACAAAGTAAGCAATACGCAGAGTCCTTACAAAAGAAATTGCTCGAGCTTATTGGCCAGGCGGTAGATAATCTATCTGATGCACGACTCGGATATGCGCATGCCCGGGCCGGCTTTGCGATGAATCGGCGATTGAAAACTGAGCGGGGTTACCAGATAGGCCCTAATCCTGATGGTCCGGTTGACCATGATGTCCCTGTGTTGCGGGTTGATAGTGCGGACGGCAAATTGCGAGCCGTTTTATTTGGATATGCCTGTCACAATACTACGCTTAATTTCTGCAAGTTCTGTGGCGACTACGCCGGTTTCGCCCAGCAGTATATAGAAGAAGCACATCCTGGAACGACAGCTTTATTTGTAATTGGCTGTGGCGGCGACCAAAATCCATATCCGCGGGAAGAACCGCGTAATCTGGATTATAGTATGCAGCATGGCCGAGCACTGGCTAACGCGGTGGAGGCAGCAATTATCTGCAATCCTCGGCCTGTCCGAGGGTCTATTAGAGCAGCAATAGAACAAACTATGCTGGAGTTTGCAGCGCCTCCGAGCAAAGAGCAGCTCGAACAGCAAAAAAAATCAGAAAATAAGTATGAACGCCGGCACGCAGAAGTGATGTTGAACGAGCTGCAGCAAAAAGGCAAGATTCGCACCACATATCCGTATCTGATACAGGTTGTCGGATTCGGGAATGACCTGACGATGGTGGCGCTGGCCGGCGAAGTGGTAGTTGATTATTCGCTGCGATTGAAAGCCGAGCTTGCCGGTTCGCCGGTCTGGGTGGCCGGCTATTGTAACGATGTATTCGGTTACATACCTTCGCTTAGAATATTAAATGAAGGCGGTTACGAGAGCGGCGGCGCTATGCTATATACTCCGTTGCCAGGACCTTTTGCACCTTCAGTCGAAAAGCAGGTCATAGATAAAGTGCACGAGCTGGTCAAGAAAGTGCGGGCACCGTTAGAAAAAAAGACTCCTTCCTAACGGGGCAAGCACCGAGGAGCAATTGAAATTAGCACATTTGTAGTTGCATACTGACTACTGCGCATTATAATAAATACAAAGCAGGTAAATAATGGTCGTGAGTGAAAGAACTGAAGGTTTAAATGTTATGGAGAAAAATTCCTATAAATGAGAGGAGTTAGAAATGAACAAGAACGATTTAAGCAGGCGGCAGTTTATATCCGCGGCATCAGTAGGGTCACTCGCTGCAGTTACCTTAAAGACGATTCCCGCATATAGCAATATAAGCGAGAAGGCAGGCAAACTCGCGATTCTGGGTGGTCAGGCGGTTAGAACCAGGCCCTGGCCTTCCTGGCCAGTCTGGGACAAGTCGGCTGAAGAATCCGTCCTGTCAATACTGCGCAGTGGAACCTGGTGCCGGCTCGGCGGAACGACCGTATCAGAATTCGAGAAAAAGTATGCCGAACTAATCGGGGCAAAGCGATGTGTTTGCACCGTCAACGGGACTAACGCCTTGATGACCGCTTTGCACGTGCTTGATATAGGGGTCGGCGACGAGGTCATTGTATCCCCATATACATTTATTGCCACATATAATGTAGTCATCAATTCCTGCGCTCTGCCGGTCTTTGCCGATACCGACCCCGAGACTTTCCAGATAAATCCGGACAAGATAGAAGAGAGAATCAACGAAAGGACCAGAGCGATTCTGCCGGTCCATATTCTCGGTCTGCCGGCCAATATGGACAGGATAAATGCTATTGCTAAAAAGCATAATCTGTTCGTAATCGAAGATGCCTGCCAGGCCTGGATGGCGGAATGGAAAGGTAAAAAGTGCGGCACAGTGGGAGACCTGGGGTGCTTCAGCTTCCAGAATTCCAAGCACCTGCCCTGCGGTGAAGGTGGCGCAGTTGTTGGAAATGACGATGAAATAATGGATAGAGCTTTCTCATACCATAACTGCGGCCGACAATACGGCAGCCTTAAAGCAACCAGCGGTTACCCCATCACAGGCACCAACTTCAGGATGACCGAATACCAGGCAGCCATATTGCTTTCCCAGATGAAGCGCCTCGAAAATGACACCCAGACCCGTAACGAAAACGCCCATTATCTGACATCTAAAATCAAAGACATCCCCGGTATTATCCCCCACAAACTGTATGAAGGCGTAACGAGAGCGGCCTATCATTTGTATCCATTCCGGTATAAAAAAGAGCACTTTAACAACGCCCCAAGAAACAAATTCCTTGATGCGTTGCGAGCAGAAGGTATTCCATGCTCCAGCGGATATGGTCCCCAATATAAAGACAGCTTCATTGAAGTCGTTTTGAATTCAAAGAATTTCAAAAGGGCCTTTTCGAAGGAGCGACTGGATAAATACCGCCAGGAGCTTCAATATCCTGAGAACGACCAGCTCTGCGAAGAAGCAGTATGGCTCGGCCAGGAGCTTTTTCTGACGACCAAAGAGGATATAAATGATATAGCTGATGCCATCTCGAAAATTTATGAAAACAGGGACAAGCTGGCGTAACCGGGCATAGTATCCCGCAATTTGAAAAAGGCAATCTATTCAAAAGGTATTGAAAATCACGCTGAAAACGCAGTTGCCAGGATGGCTTATCCTGTATTTCTCACCGCGGAGCACGCACTCGTCAGGGCGAAGGCCCTGCCGTAGCCCCGAAAGAGCGCAGAGGCTTTTGTGCCGTAAGGCCTCCTGTGGATTACGTAAGTAACTATCCTGTAATGAAATATGAATATCACCTTCTCCGCGACCTCGGCGGTCTCTGCGGTTAATGAGAAATTTGAGTTATGCCATTTTTCAAAAAAATCGATTATTTCCGACTTTTGGCTTGACTTTATTCCCCAATATGATATAGACTATATCGTATTGAAGGAGGTGTGGTGAGAAGGCCACTTTTTAACCCCTACCCGTTGTCAAGACCAAATTTTGCTTTATATTTGGTGTAAGTT
>CAYWXK010000044.1:0-31740 GCA_964462515.1 uncultured Pirellulales bacterium | reverse complement strand
TCATTAATAAAAACAGCAGGCAATTTAGCAAAATCTGCCTGAACGCTTACGAAAATTCATATTTGTAATGGCAGCAGCATCTGCTATAATTATTCGCCGTATCCATAAACGAACGTAACTGATTAAAAATAAAGGAGTGAAACCTATGGCAGAAACGTTAGCAAGTCAATTGACAGAATTGCGGAAACAATACACAAAACCCACGGGCGAGCACATCTCATTAGGCCTGGCTCTGCGGGCGGTGTTGTTTGTTGTGCCGCTCGGGCTTTTATTACTTGCGCTGTATTTGAGCGGGGCGATGGAGCAGACGACGGTAATTATTGTTGCCGTTGCGGTCGGTGTGCTGTGGGGTATTTTTGTCAACGGAGTGCGCGTTGCCGCCCAGTGGGAGCGAGGCGTGGTGCTGCGCCTGGGAAATTTCAAGGCCGTGCGCGGCCCGGGGCTTCTCTACATTATCCCCATCATCGAGTATGTGCGATTCCTCGATACCCGCACACTGGTAGTCAACATCCCGCACCAGAAGGTAATCACTCGCGACAACGTGCCCGCGGAGATAGATGGAGCGCTATTCTTTATGGTTAAAGACGCGGAAAAAGCAGTGATTTGCATTCAGGACTTCCGCTTCGCTATCGCGCAATACTCTCAGGCGGCACTGCGAGACGTGGTAGGCGGGTTGACTCTCGATGAATTGCTCTCCGAGCGCCAGCAAATCCAGGCCCGTATAGGAGAAATTGTTGAAGAGAGAATCAAAGACTGGGGCCTGCACGTTGACTCAATCCGCCTGCAGGATATCGAGCTGCCGGAAGACCTTAAGCGTGTGATGTCCCGTCAGGCCTCCGCCGAGCGAGAGAAACGCGCAACGATAACCAAGGCAGAAGGCGACAAACTCGCCGCAGTCAATCTTGCCGCAGCCGCTAACATTATGAAAGAAAATTCTCTGGCAATACAATTACGAACACTTCAGTCTATCGATGGACTTGGAGCCAGCCCATCAAATACGGTCATACTGTTCCCGGTCGAGTTTGGAAGTCTTATGAAGCTGCTCAGCGCACAAGTAGAAAAGAAATGAACTAACGAAACTCAGAAGAAAGGCCGGCAATGCCGGGAAACCTGAATCGCCGAAGATTTTTGCAAAAATCTCTCATTGCACCCGCAGGCGCTTCACTTGGTTTAAGCCTCGAAGAGAAAATCTTACTTGCACAACAAAAATCTCCAGAAAAGTCCGTTGCCCAATTGCCCAAAGGCGATAACAAAGGTTTGCCGATGGGTAGAATCGGAAACCTTACAATTAGCCGGCTCATCTGCGGCGGCAACCTCATCAGCGGCTTCGCCCACAGTAGAGACCTCACTTACGTATCGGATTTGCTGAATAACTATTTCACCGATGAAAAGGTCATCGAAACCTTCCAGATATGTGAGGAGATGGGAATAAATGCCGCGATACTTAGGCTGGATGACCATTGCATCAGAATCATCACAAAATACTGGAACGAAAGGGGCGGCAAGCTCCAGTGGATTGCACAGGTCAAGATAAAAGAAGATGATGTAACGAGCGAAGCAAAAAAGGCCATCGAAAGTGGCGCCCTCGGCGTCTATGTGCACGGCGGCGTCTGCGACAGCTTCGTTGAAAAAGGCAAGGTCGAGCTTCTCGGCAAGGCCGTCGAATTTATCAAGCAAAATAAAGTAATCGCAGGAATCGCCGGCCATAATGTAGAGGTGCCCATCGCCTGCGAAAAAGCTAATATACAAACCGACTTTTATATGAAAACTCTACATAGTGACACCTACTGGTCCGCCAAGAGGGAGCCGGAAAACGACAATACCTGGTGCAAGACGCCTAAGGAAACAATTGAATTTATGAAAACCGTTACCAAACCCTGGATTGCCTACAAAGTTATGGCCGCGGGTGCAATCCACCCTCGGGATGGTTTCAAATACGCCTACGAAAACGGCGCCGATTTTATATGCGCAGGTATGTTTGATTTCCAGGTCAGAGAAGATGTCCTCATCGCAAGAGACATATTATCCGGCAAAATAAACCGTTCTCGTCCATATAGAGGATAAATGAAGAAATCGGGAGACATCCTTGACATTTTTTAATAATTGCCCTATCCTCCAATGAAAATGGTGGATTCGGTTTAATATGTAATGTTCGGCTAATTTGTCGCAACAGATGTTCGAGGAAGAAAGACGTGTCAGTTATGAATACTCAAGACATTCTGACAAGAATTAAAGAATTAAAACCCCAGATGAGGGCACAATATAAGGCAAAGGAAATAGGCCTGTTCGGCTCTTTTGTTCGGGGCGAGAGTCGCAAAGACAGTGATATTGACGTTCTTGTGGAGTTTGAAGAAGGAGCAGACCTATTTGACCTGATGGGACTGGCGATGCTTTTAGAAGAGAAGCTCCAGCGGACGGTAGATGTTGTTCCCAAGAGTGCTTTAAGACCAGAACTTCGAGAGTCAGTGATTCGAGAGGTTGTGGCTTTATGAGAGACTATGGACTTTATCTAAAAGATATCCTGGCGGCGATAGAAAGCATCGAAGGGTTCGTGGCGGGCATGGATTTTGAGGAATTCCAGGCAGATGACAAAACCGCAAGTGCCGTGATGAGAAAATTTGAAATAATTGGTGAGGCAGCCAAACAAATACCTGACGCCATACGGCAGAACTATCCACAGATTCCCTGGAAAGAAATGGCGGGAATGAGGGATAAGCTGGTACATTTCTATTTCGGAATAGATCACCGACTGGTTTGGAGAACGATAAAGGAGCGTTTTCCCAAATTAAAGCCGGAAATCCAGAAAACCCTGCATAGTAAGGCATAGCAATTGCGTCTGGTCGGCGCTATAACGTGTTCTGCAAAATATTTCGTGAAGCAAAAGTGCAAGGAGGTGACTAGCATGGCACACTTCTACTTACCAGCAGAATCAGCAGAAGATTGGCGACGCCTGCTCGCCGACCCGGAAAAACATTGGCGCGACGGCTACTCTGCCAAAGCACTCGCAACGACTTGGCAGGCAGCACACGGTTTTCCTACCGAGGTTGCTGCCGCTTTTCGAGCATCAGGCATCCCGACATTCCAGAGTTTAAGTTTCGTTGCGGGCTTTCCTGAATACCAGGTGGAGTTGCCGGGCGGTCGTCGCCCATCGCAGACCGACATCATGGTTCTGGGACGCAGTGACCGTGAACTAGTCGTGGTGGCTGTCGAGGGCAAGGTCGAGGAAAGTTTCGGAGAGTTAGTTACCGACTGGAAACAACATGAGACCAATGGTAAGGTGGAGCGGCTCCAATTTTTGACCGACTACTTGGGGTTGCGCGATGAGCAGTTAAATAGCCTTCGCTACCAACTACTGCACCGCACAGCCTCAGCACTACTGACAGCAGAACAGTTTGCCTCCAACCACGCTGTGATGATGGTTCACTCATTCAGCCAACAGCAAACTGGCTTTGCAGACTATTCAGCGTTTCTGAGACTATTCGGAGTGCAGGCGGCGCATGACACGGTGCAGTCTGCTACGATTCGTCACGGCATTCACCTCTACTTTTCATGGGTTACAGGTTCACTTAAATGATGGGGGTCTAAACCGCTTTCGCCAAAATGAATAGACATCACCCCTGAGATGATGAAACCTCACAAGACAATGATAGCTGTATTCACTGATTGAGGGCCTATTCCTCTTTCTTTGGTTTTAAGAGGCCTTTGAGACCTTCGGTAAGGCCTTTGCCTATGTCCTCTGTCTTTTTTATTACATCTTTGCCGAGGTCTTCCCCGGTTTTCAAAACCTCTTTACCTAACTGTGCTGTTTGAGTCAGCGTTGATTTCATTGCACCAAGCATCTCATCAGGCAGGATGCCGACACCCTGTTCGGCTACGCCCTTTGCGATTGCCACCAAAATCTTGCCAGTCAAGGCAGCCGTGTCCAGCTTATTGTCACCACCTAAATCAGTCATCTTTATTGGGGCGAGTTTGAGCGTGCGGGTATCCGCCTTACCAGGAATTGGCAGCAACTTTACTTTGACTGTAATATCGGAAATTTCGAGCGTGTCTATATGGAGCTTTTTGCCGGACGGCTCCGCTTTGGTCTCGGATTCCGGCCCGCTCGGTATGGATTTTATCACGTCCTGGATATTGTTGCCGGAAACACCTCTCTGCTCCAGTACAACTTCTGCCCCATCAAGCTTAATCTCTTTTATGTTCACTACATCGCTCAAAAGAGACCGGACGTCAACTGCAATGCTGGCGTTTTTAAGCTGAAGCAGTTTGTCATGCTGATAACCAGGCGGATTTTTAATTATAAGATTCTGCAACGCCAGTTTCCCTCTCAGAATCGACAGGTCAAGCTCGTCTATCGTAACACCGACATTTAGGGTTTTAGTCGCCGCTGTCTCGATACCAATTTTGACGGCCCGGTCGGCGAAAAGATTCACAAGTATCACGACAACAACCACCAAAACCACAATCGCATCAAAAACGATTAGGAGCACTTTATTTCGCTTTTTCATTGCTTTATCTCCTTGAACACAACCTAAGCACTCGTGTTTTTGCGTCTGGGGTTAGACGCTTTCTCGAACTATTTTTGCACCGAGGGGATTTAATCTCTCTTCGATTCTTTCGTAACCGCGGTCGATGTGATAGACTCTGTTGACCGTTGTGGTTCCCTCGGCGGCTAAGCCCGCCAGAACTAATGCCGCTGATGCGCGCAAATCGGATGCCATCACCGGAGCCGCTATCAGTTTTTTTACGCCGCATACAATAACAGTTGAGCCTTCTTTACGTAAATCCGCTGCCATTCGAGATAGTTCGGCAACGTGCATAAATCTATCAGGGAAAATCTTTTCGATAATTATGCTGTTGCCTTCAGCAAGAGCCAATAGCGCCATAAACTGCGCCTGCAAATCGGTAGGAAAACCCGGATAAGGCTGGGTGGTAATATCTGTTGGTCTTATGGGTTTGTTGCCAATGACCACACAGCCGTCATCTTCCGACTCAACCGTTACTGCGATACTTCTTAACTTATCAACAACAGCCATCACATCATTGAGCCGACAATTGCAGAGGTGCAACTGCCCTTTGGTTATGGCAGCGGCGGCCATAAATGTCCCTGCCTCAATTCTGTCCGGGATTATCTGGTATTCAACAGGATGAAGTAGCTTGACACCTTCAACAACCAGACGCGGCGAGCCTATCCCGCTTATCTTCGCACCCATTTTATTCAGGCAGTTCGCCAGGTCCGTTATCTCCGGCTCGCAGGCAGCCGATTCGATGACGGTTCGGCCTTTTGCGAGCGTTGCAGCCATCAGCACATTTGCAGTGCCCAGCACGGTTGAGCCGAAAGGCCCGCCCATAAAAATTTCGTTTCCGACCAGACCCTTCGGCGCCTCAACAACAATATAGCCATTTTTAAGATAAATCTGTGCACCGAGCTCCTGCAACCCCTTTAAGTGAAGATTGACCGGCCGATAGCCAATCGCGCATCCGCCGGGCATTGAAACCTCCGCTCTTCCACAGCGGGCAACCAGCGGGCCGAGTATGCAAATACTGGCCCTCATTTTTCGGACAATATCATAGTCGCCCACCGGATTATCGACCACCGTTGTATCTATGGAAATGTCGCCGTTTAGCTCGCGGGTCAATTTGCAGCCCAACGAGCTAAGCAGCTCGCCGCACACTGTTATGTCGGAAAGATAAGGCGCTGCCTTTATAACCGACTTGCCGGCAGTCAAAATGGTGGCGGCCATTATCGGTAAAGATGCGTTCTTGGAACCTTTTATTGTAACAGTGCCGGAAAGCCTGACCGGCCCTTCAATGCGAAATATATCCATTTCTATTTTCCTTGAAAAAACGAGTGTCTTTTGCGATAATTCGCAAAACCGTAACTTAAACAATCTAATGGTAATAAATAGTCTCTTTGGTTTCAACCCTTGGCAGGAAAAGGAAAGTGCAAAAATTAATCTTCTGTATGATGGGTATCTTTCAGGGTATAAAACAGCTCGGTTTGGGTGTTATCGTAGCTGGCGTCCTTTGCCTGGCAGGGCTAATCATATTTGCCATCTGGCTGCTTAAAACGTCCTGGGGCAGAAAGGCCTTGGCTGATTCCAGACCGCGTAGAAACAATATGCCTTTTTATCTGCCCTTTGTCCCGCTATTTATCTGGGTCACAGCCGGCTCGTTGGCAATAGTAATCGCCGCAAAACTGACGGGTAATTTGCAGCAGTGGCAAAAAGCTTTTCTGGACAATTTGATTTACTTTGTTACTGCAATAGCAGTAACAATAATTGTTATTATTCTGGCAAGAGCTACCTTTGCCCGCCGGCTAAAAGGATTTGGCCTGAACGTGAGAACAATTCATAAGGATTTTTTGGCCGCCGTTATAAATCTGCTCGCTACCTGGCCTCTGGTCATAGCCGCGTTAATAGTAACGGTGTTCTTTGGTAAGCTTATCTATGGCCAGGATTTCGCTATCGAGCAGCACGAAGAGCTCGAACTAATAACAGCTTATCCGCAATTGCCGCTGCGGATATTGATTGTTGTTTTAGCTATATTGGTAGCTCCTTTGATTGAAGAGATGCTCTTTCGCGGCCTTTTTCAGACAATGATTCGCTCGGTTCTGGAGATAAGGAATCCGAAATTCCAAACCCGACATTCCGCCTGGCTGTCAATTTTGATAAGCTCGACCTTATTCGTAATGGTCCACACAGATATTGCCCATTGGCCGGCACTATTTGTGCTAGCGCTATGTTTGGGCTACTCATACGAAAAAAGCGGCTCGTTATTTCGCCCCATTTTTATTCACTCCTTCTTCAACGCAGTCACTATAATTGCTGTCTTGAACCAATGAGCATGGAATTGCTCATAATTTATAGTTCGTAGTTAATTGACAACCGTAAATATTATTCCCTCACGCCAGCCACATTGAATACAGTTTTTTCACCAGCCTTTAGCGCAACATCTTTATCAAACCGTGCGACGCCAAAATTGCGTAACCTAAATTTCGACAAAACGAGCTTGCCATATAAAACCGACAGTTCCACTCGGAAATTTTTACTGTCGCGTTTAAGTGAACAACTGCCCCACGCATAGCCATTTGACCAGAAGAAATTGCCTTCCCTGGGAGCAAAGGACATTGATTTATCATCTCCAGAATAATTAAAACCGGTAAGCGCAAGCACCGCTGCCCAACTTGCCATAGATCGGGCATAGTGGTGGCCGCATTCGGCCTCATTGAAGGGACTGCGCTTCTGGCCATCGTATCTATCGCGGATATTTTTGATGCACGACAGGCCCTCATCTGCCTGACCTTCATAGAGCATACCGATTGCAGCGGCATATTCAAAGCCGGTCATCACCTCCGTAAAATACGGGAACGGATTTCCAGGCCGGTCCTTTGGGTAACTGGCCATCAATAACGCCGACTCATCACCGAGAGCGAAACTGCGCATACAGTTAAAGTGCCCGTACAGTCCCTCACGAAGGTTATACTTCATTATGCTGCGCAGGGTCGTTCGGACGTTTTCCTGCTTGACAAGATATCCGAGGTTGCAGACGTGGGCCATATATTGTCCGACAAGCTGGTCAACTAAACAGCCGGAGCCGAGCTGGTAATCAGGCCTGGCGGGGTCCGCTGCACCCATCCCGACAAGCAAGCTGGGAGCTATCTGTGATTTATCTTTTGGGGGCTGGATTTTATGCTCGTAGTATTCGCCGTTAAAAAGGTTCTCGTCTATCCACTTGCTGCCCCGCTCGAACAGGTCGTGACAGGTGCCGGCGAACTGCTCATCGCCAACATAGCGTGCCATTTGTTCAGCGGCCCGCAGCGCACCCAGATACCACACACCCATCTGCGGATTAGGCCCATAGTACTCCACGTCCATTGTGTTATGCTGGCATCCTTCCATCACGCCGTCGCGGTCGGCATCCCAGCCTCCTTTAATCCAGCAAAATTCCACCGCCCTTTTTACATTTGGCCAGAGTTTCTTTAACATTTCATCATCACCTGAAAGCTGCCAATCTCGATACATCTTCATTATGCATCCCATCTGCCCATCTGCGGCGGCCTTGCCGAATTCCTTCGCCCGCTCAAGCGGCAGGTTGACACGAAAGCTCATCAAACCATTATCATCCGTTGCGTAACCAAACTCGACCTGGCGCATCGACTTTGCAAGCTCTCCGAATAGAAATGCCGTCGCCTGTTCGTAGTTCCAAACGTGTGTGCAGGAGCCGTGGCAGCAGCCTCTGGTATTGCTGGAACCTTCCCAGCCGAAGAATCTGCCATCTTCGGTGCGAAAGCAGGTTTGTGTTCGCAGCGTGCTGACATTAAAAAGGGCAGCCTCCTTCACCACAATAGGTATGTCACTATCGCAGAATGTCCTCACGAACGATACAGTCGCCTGCTCTAATTCTGTAAGTTTAGGTGCAACCTTCTCTGCTACATCCCAGGCGTCAGCATATTTTGTCGCATAATAATTGCCGATACGGTCCTGCTCATTGCCTTTGGGCGTCCAGCTCTGGCGGTTGGGAAAATGCCAGGTTAGAAAAAATATTACATCCTTTGTGCCGCGAGGTGGTATTTCAATTTCGGCAGCGAGTGAGACCATCGGCGTATCCTCACCCGTAGCCGGACGCTCTTCGAGTTTGCCGTCTTTACTAAAGTCGTCCCAGAAATCGAGGATTGAGCTACCCCAGGCCTCTTTGGCCCAGGCAGTGCGGTAACTAACGCCCTCGGCAGTGGTAGCGAGCGCTATGGTGCCCCATTGTTCGGCCCTTTGTGCAACACCCTGCGACTCCATAAATATGCCCTGGATAGCGCTGCCCTTGCGGAATTGATTGCGGTTGGCCCTGCCGCCCACCGAGACAATATCCCCTTTCCAGTCCTTTGTAGTTCCGGAGCCATCAATACCAATAAAGTTGGGCATACTGCCGCAGACAGAAACCGCAATTGGTTTATTTGTCTTATTAGTAAGCACATATCGCAGAACTGCAATTGGTATGCCGCTTGATTCGGCGTCGCAGGCAACGAGGGGATTAAAGGCCTTTAAGCAAACATCCACAGGCACATCCGGGTCGCAGAGTTTCACCTGTCCGAGTGGATAAGCAGCGGCGAACGAGCAATTGCGAAATCGCGGCAGCCAGTGATTATGCTCGATGGAGCCGTGGCTGCCTTCATAATCCGATGGCTCAATCGGCCCTTCAATGCCACGGGCGATTGCCTGTCCATCCTTTGGTTTTACGTAAAGTGCAAAAAAAGGAGCTGCCGAACCTCGCATCGGAATAAATCCCTTCGCAGCGCGGTTCATAATTTCCCAGTCGCGCAAGTCACCACGCCCACCGAGTGACACTGTTCCTGTTCCAATGCCGCCCAACGGAAGAGCAACCTGGCCGAGATGACTCTGGTCATAGCTTTTGAGAATCGGCCAGTTCTGGTAATTCTCTACCGTGGCCTCTATTTCTTGTACCGTTGCATATCTGCTCGGGGAGCATTCCCTGCCAGAATAAATATCACACCCGGCAATCATTATTACTGCAAAAACCACCAATAATTTTCTCATATACACCTCTATAAAAAATAGCTGTTAGCGGTTATAGATTATATACAAACTGAAAGTGCACCGGCTTTCAAGAATTTTTTAAGAAAAATTGGGATAGGAAAGGAACATCGTATCCTATGACCACAGCATTATGCTGTTGACGTAACCGGCTAATCTATGTAGTCTATCGGAGTGGTTATTTGTGCTGCCCTGTTTTTTTTCATCTACGCCTACGGCGTATAAAAAGGATTTAGGATTTGGCAAAAAAAAACTACAAAAAAACAACTGGCCAGGCAAAAGCGTTTGCTGTAACTGCCGCTAAATTGGCCTTTGACCGGCACTGCACCGATATTACTATCCTTGATTTGCGGGGCATCTCGCCTGCTACTGATTATTTTGTAATCGTAACCGGCACAAGCGACAGGCAAATGCGGACCGTAGCCGATGAAATCTGCCAGGCCGCAAAAGATAATGGCATTGGGCTTTTTGGCCGGGCCGGCTACGAACAGGCAAAATGGATACTGCTGGACTTTGTCGATGTAGTGGTTCATATATTCGATGACCAGTATCGGGAATACTATGACCTGGAACTACTCTGGGGAGATGCCAAGAGAATTGATTATTGATTATTTTCAAGGCCACAGAGAGCACAGAGAACACAGAGATAAAAAATGTCTGATGAACTGACCGAGAAAATCATTGGCGCTGCAATTGAGGTTCATCAGGAACTTGGGACCGGACTTCTTGAGTCAATTTACGAGGAGGCGCTGTGTTATGAGTTCCAGTTTCAGGGAATAAAGTATGAGCGGCAGGTTCCGGCAGATGTAATCTATAAAGGACACGTTATTAAAGGCCAAAGAATTGATTTACTCGCCGAGAAAGAGGTGGTTGTTGAAATTAAATCGGTGAGCAAATTGCCAGATGTGGCAGTTGCCCAGATTATTTCTTACCTTAAAGCAACAAATCTGAAACGCGGCCTGATTATAAACTTCGGCGAAAAACGACTCATCAATGACGTCAAACGGGTCTCGGTTTGATTCTCTGCCACAGAGAATACAAGTAATATTTTTTTGGCCACAGAGGACACAGAGAATTATAATTAGCAGTTCAAGAATGAGCGGGTTAAGAGAGCTGAAGGTCATAGGGATTAATAATTATGAAACAAGGAGATGAAGATACGATTTCGAAAGTGGCGTTTGAGCAATGGAAAATGGAACACGCCTCTAATTTGGCTAAGTATAGTGCTGAAAACGCACACCGAGTTGAAATGTTCAAATCAGTAATTATGGCTGGCCAAAACGCTCTCAAAAGTGTAATTCTGATCAATGGTGGCGCCGCAGTGGCGATACTGGCATTTGTCGGTAGTACGTGGGATAAATCGGCGAATACCAACGTGGGAAAGAAACTGTTAATCTCGATGGTATTATTCGCTTTCGGCGTCTTGGCTGGTGGTATTGCTTCGGGGCTTACCTATCTCGCTCAACGTGCATACGCTGATGAAAAAAAACGTAAGTTGGGAGACCAGCTTAACTTGGCTATAATCTTCACGGTAATTGCTGCATATTTGCTATTTGTGATTGCATTAGGGGTCGCATTTTTTGCATTTTGGAGACAGTTTCCGGAGGCCTCATCATGACTGGTAATATAAGGATTATCGAATGTTCCTGAGATTTGAGTTGGTTTGAACTTATTTTTTCTCTGTGCTCTCTGTGTCCTCTGTGGCTGAAAAATGAAGACGGTCGTTGACATACTTGAGCAGAAAATCAGTGCCACGATGGTTAACGCCACCGGCATATCGGAGTGCGCAGCGATAGTCCGGCCATCTACCGCCCCACAGTTCGGCGACTATCAAGTCAATGGCATTATGCCATTAGCCAGGAAGATAAAGACAAATCCTCGTAAGCTTGCTGAGCAGGTAGTCAAGAACTTGGATGTCAGTGATATATGCGAGCAGCCGGAGGTTGCGGGGCCGGGATTTATAAACCTGCGGCTAAAGCCGGAATTTGTCGCCGACAGATTGCTGAAAATTGGTAAAGACCAGACCTGTCTCGGCATAGAAAAAACGACCCAGCCCCAAACCATTGTTGTCGATTTTTCAAGCCCGAATATCGCAAAGCAAATGCACGTCGGACACCTGCGCAGCACAATAATCGGCGATTGCATCTGCCGACTACTCGAATTCTTAGGCCATAAGGTCATCCGCCAGAACCACATCGGCGACTGGGGAACACAATTCGGTATGCTGATGGCACTATTCGACGAGAAGTCACAAGAAACAGAGAAGAATACTGGTGTTCCTCTTAATTGGTCTGAGCTTAGTTTTCCTTCCGTAGTTATCTATGAGGATTTTTATAAGGAAGCAAACCAGCGATACGAGCGTAATGAGGAGTTTGCAAAGGTAGCAAGGGAGGCGGTTACACGTTTACACGGCGGTGATCTGGAGTATGAAATGCGCTGGCGGATAATTATTCGTGAGTCAATGAAGCATTATAGGAATATATACACACTGCTTGGAGTCAACCTTACAGATAAAGACATACGAGGCGAGAGTTTTTATAAGGATATGCTGCCGGATGTTGTTGCGGAGTTGAAGAAAAAGAATCTGGCGGTCGAATCAGAAGGGGCATGGTGTGTTTTCCCTGAGGGGTTTAAGGATAAGGAGGGGAAGCCATTGCCGATGATAATTCAAAAATCGGATGGTGCGTATTTGTATGCGACGACAGATTTGGCGGCTATTCGTTACAGAGTCAATGAGCTAAAGGCAGACAGGATAATTTATGTTACTGATGCCCGACAAACCTTGCATTTCCAGATGCTCTTTGCGGTAGCTGATATGGCCGGCTGGGACATAAAACAGAAGCCTGCCCTGAGCGAAGCCGAAGGGACAGAAGACGGAGAACAGAAGACAGAGTTAGTTCATGTTACCTTCGGCAGTGTCTTAGGCGAGGGTGGCAGGCCGTTAAAGACACGCGAAGGTGAAAATGTAAAATTAAAAGAGCTTTTAGATGAGGCGGTGGAGAGGGCAAGAAAAATCGTTGAAGAAAAAAATCCCGACCTGTTGCCGGAGAAAAAAGATGAAATTGCAAAGGCTGTCGGAATCGGTGCGGTCAAATACGCAGACTTCTCTAACAACCGCACGAGCGACTATGTGTTTAGCTACGACAAGATGTTAGCGATGGATGGCAACACCGCTCCCTATATGCAATATGCCTACGCCAGAGTAAAGTCGATTGGACGAAAGGCACAGACCAAAGGCGTAGATGTTGAAAGTGAGCTTGCCGGCTTGAATCGTCAAGATGTCTTACGCCAAAAGGCAACTTTGAATGAGCCGGCTGAACTGGATTTGGCCAAGCACCTGATTCGCTATGGCGAGGCAATACAGGCGGCTGTCGCCGATTACAGGCCGAACTACCTGACAGCTTATCTTTTTGAGTTAGCGCAGAAATTCAGCGTATTCTATACGGATTGTCCCGTCCTGGATGCCGGGCCGGATAAAAGACCCACACGTCTTTTGCTCTGTGACCTGACCGCCAAGACAATCGAGCACGGCTTGAACGACCTATTAGGCATAGAAGTCGTCGAGCAGATGTAAGAGGTAACCCGATGAAAATAATCCAGAAGGAGTTTCACATAAGCACAAAAAGTCGCAATCAAATGATTGATATTACAAGCCAGGTCAGCTCGATTGTCGGTCAATCGGGCATAACTGATGGCGATGTGATAGTCTATTGTCCTCATACAACGGCGGCGATTACCATAAACGAAAACGCCGACCCATCTGTTCCGCACGATATACTTTTAGCTCTGGAGGAAGCGGTGCCCCGCTCTCACACAGGTTACAGACACTCCGAGGGCAACTCGGATGCACACTGTAAAAGTGTACTGGTCGGATGCAGCAAGCAGGTTTTGGTTAAAAATAAATCGCTGGAGCTTGGCACCTGGCAAGGAATCTTTTTTTGTGAATTCGATGGCCCACGCAGCAGGCGTGTCATAGTTCAAGTCCGAGGAGAATAAAAACCAGGATAAAGGGTCACCCGTATTTTTAGTTTGTAACTCCACTATGAATGACAAGTACCTCAAAGGATTACCCGCCAACATCATTCTGTTGGGCATTGTCAGTTTTCTAAATGATGTAAGCAGTGAAATGATACTGCCAATCCTGCCGATGCTCATCAAATCGCTTGGCGGGGCAGGTCTGGCAGTCGGATTGGCAGGAGGGCTGCGAGACAGCATACCCAGCATCCTGAACGTTCTTTGTGGCTATTGGTCGGACAGAATCGGCAAAAGAAAATTATTCGTTTCCACCGGCTACCTGACTTCAGCATTTCTCAAATTGCTTCTGGCGTTCTCTAAAACCTGGCAGCAGGCAGTGATTTTTACCGGCTTGGAAAGGATAGGCAAGGCCTTGAGGACAGCAGCGAGGGACGCCATTATCGCGGAGTCCGTTACAACACGCCGGGGCAAAAGCTTTGGCATCCACAGAGCCTTCGATTCTGCCGGTGCAATCTTTGGCTCGATTGTCGTCTTCGTTTTGTTCTGGATTTTGGGCCTTAGCTTTGAGCGGGTGATACTTATAGCCGGCGTTGTTGCATTTGCCTCTTTAATTCCGCTATATTTTGTCAAAGAAGTCCACAACCACCCAAAAGAGGCTGCGCAAAAAATAAGCCTGCGGGAGCTTACCAAACCGCTTCGGTTATTTATTGTAGTCGCAGGCATATTTGCGCTTGCGAACTTCAGCTATATGTTTTTTATCCTCAAGGCTCAGGAGGCTTTTTCGGAAAAACTCTCGGTCGCAATGCCGATTCTTTTGTATATCCTTTTCAACATCTTCTATGCCGGCTTTGCGATTCCTTTCGGTGGTTTATCAGATAAAATCGGAAAAGGTAAAGTCATTATACTCGGTTACCTGCTGTTTTCCTTAAGCTCGTTTGGCTTCGCGTATTTCCGTTCGCTGCCGGCTTTTGTAATCTTATTTATCTTATACGGCATAGCGTATGCGGCAATCGAAGGCAATCAGCGCGCCTTTGTGTCTGATTTGGCTTCCGGGCAGCTAAAAGCCACTGCCCTGGGTGCATTTCACACAACCATCGGGTTAATGGCATTTCCGGCAAGTATGATAGCAGGATTTCTGTGGCAGCATGTCGGTTCAAGCATAACATTTATCTATGGCGGCACAGTTGGTGTCCTTTCCATTGTTCTGTTTCTTGTTTTCGGAAGCTATCTTAGCACAACAAAAGCTGACTGAATAAACAAGATATCTTCCTATATTTAGCCCACCAACTTGTCCGCCTCTGGCGGATTCATTGGTGGGTTATTCTACGCTGTCAAAGCCGGCCACAGGCAGATGCGCATAAAAAAGGCGAGGAGGTGGTCCCGGCTGGGGGGGAGACCGGTTGACCACGCTGCCTCGCCGAGGTTCATAAGCTCCTAATAGGAGCATTATTTCATTATTTTAAGCACGAATCTGTAAAACTAATACAGAAATCCTATCAAATAAAAAACCTAGCAAATTCTTCCTGGGGTTCCACCCCCATAATACCCAAATTGACTATAATTATTATACACGCCCGAAGGAAAAAATGCAAGCCAAAAATTGTTTTTTTAAGCTGCTGCAATTATGCCTACCCTTGCGATTTTAAGGCAAATCGAGGCTAAAAACCACCCATAACTTACGCTCGTTGCTGGGGCTTATAGCCAGTGCAACTTAAAGTTGCCGTTTGGAGCTTTTAGGTAAAAGCCCACAATCTACTTGCAAGCAAACTTCCAGAGAGCTTCCGAAAAACCATTGATACCTGTATTGTTAAAGGGATAAATTGCGGTTTGAGCTCATAGTTTGGTCGTCGCCGGCTTGTCCTGCTTGCCGAAGGACACGGCGACGGCACAGCAATATATACCAGACAATACGATGCAAGGCAAAGCCCCGACTTTGTCGGGGTTTGATTAAAAAAACGGACATCAATAATTTGCAAATAAACCCTAAATTGCTAAAATTCTGCATAGCTTTTTTTATTGGATAACTGTGCAGCGGCAAGCTCAAAACGGCTCCTTTTCGATTTATAGCCAGCTAATGGTTGACGGAAGCAATAAAAACTTTATGCTATAGAAATTCCGGTACGCTGGTATCTTGAGATGTTGTGCAGCAGAAAAATAAAAACAGGATTTTAGTTTGCAATTATTCTTATGACTATTCTTATGACAAAGATTTCGGAAAGAATAGAGCGCATAAAGGATACTATTAACTCCACCTGTGCGCGTGTTGGTAGAGACGCTGGTGAAGTGAAGCTTGTCGTTGTAACAAAATCTGCCAACATCGATGCTATAAAAGAGGTCATTCGTCTGGGTTTTACCGACCTCGGTGAAAATCGTGTCCAGCAGCTAAAAAAAATCTCGGCTGAGGTAGCCGGATTTTTGCAGGAGCAAAGTAACAACCCGGCCCTGCCCAAAAAAATCAACTGGCATATGATTGGCCACCTGCAGCGTAATAAGGTGCGTCAGGTCCTGCCCATATCTTGCCTGATACATTCGGTTGACACGCTTCGACTGGCTGAAGAAATAAGTGCTTCAGCAGCGAAACTAAACTTATCTCCTAAAGTGCTTTTGCAGGTTAATACCTCCAATGAGCCGCAAAAATATGGTGTTCCGATAGCAGCGTCAACCCATTTAGCTGAGCAAATAGAAACCCTGCCGAACTTGAAACTGATTGGCCTGATGACCATGGCACCATTGACCCACAATAAGGACATTGTCCGTGCTTGTTTTGTCCGCGCGAAGGAATTATTTACTGAAATGCGCGGCGAGAAGATTGTCGGCCCAAACTTCACCGAACTGAGTATGGGTATGAGCTCAGACTACCAGGTCGCTATTGAGGAAGGCGCAACAATCCTTCGCATCGGCTCAGCAATCTTTGCCGGTTACGAGCAACTTTAAGCCGCCAGCAGAGAAATCAAAAGTCAAAGTGCAAAATTGAGGGTTCCACAATTTTAATTTTTTATTTTAAATTTTTGAGTTTGGAACCAAGAAATGCCTTAAATTTTCAGCCGCAAAAGAACAAATACAGCAAAGTAACCGGCAAAACAAGCCGAATTTATCCTATGACCGATTTGCAAGAATTTAGAGTCCCATAACACAGCCAAAGAGCGCAAACGAAAATGGAAAAAGCTGGATTACTTAACGGCACTGATATCCTAAAAAGCTTTACTGACGTTCTATACTTCACAAAGCAGGACCAAATTCCGCCCGAGGTAAGGCATCTCTTCAAAGAGAAAAAGGCGTCTTACCTCGTGCTGCCGATAGATGAGTATCCACACGTCCGTAACAGGCTTGATTTAATTGGAACAGTCGTTATCGACACAAAGGAGCTAAACGCAACACAGCAACAGAAATTGGCCGGCATAATCGAATCGCTTGAAACGGAAAATATCGGTGTCATTTTGCTCACCAACAGGGTGGAGCTGCCTATAAAGAGTTTTTCCTTGTCGCCTACAAGAACCAGCTTTTCTATGGCCGGCACATTGGAGTCTGTTTCTATTGACGAGCTGTGGACCAGAATAAGCGTCAATATTGCCTGCCGTCAAAGAAGCTCATCAATCACAGCAAGACCCACAATCCCCACCAAGCACCTCCAGAGGGTTTATAGAAATAAACTGGCAGAGCAACTTTCCATGACCGAAGCACTGGTGGATAATCTCACTGAGCAGCTTCGTTTAGCCAGCCTTGTTCAACAGGATTTTCTCCCCGCCCAACTGCCTAATTCCGACAAAGTGCGATGGGCAACAGTTTTTCTACCTGCTGAATGGGTTTCAGGTGACATCTACAATGTCGTGCGCATTGATGAGCAGCACATAGGCTTTTACGTAGCTGATGTAGTCGGGCACGGAATGCCTGCGGCGCTACTGACGATTTTCCTCAAACAAGCCCTCGTTATGCGAGAGACAACCGAGAACAATTACCGGATACTATCGCCGGTAGAGGCTATGAGAAATTTGAACATCCGGATGTCGAGCCAGAAGTTGTCCGGCTACCAGTTTGCCACCTGCTGCTATTGTTTGCTGAATACAGAGACACTACAGCTCACCTGTGCTCGTGCCGGGCATCCGTATCCAACTATTATTAAGCCCGGCGAAGTGCCGCAACAGTTAGAAGTTCGCGGCTCCCTATTAGGAATCTTCAGAGAAGCTGACTATATCGAACGCACCATCCAGCTACAGCGAGGCGATAAGGTGTGGCTATACTCAGATGGAGCAGAGCCATTTATTGGCTATTTCGATGACCAAACCGGTTTTAATTTCAGTGAAGAATTCTGCAAAATCAAAGACCTGCCTGTTGGCGAAATGGCCGATTGTTTCAAGGCCCTCGTGCAAAAACAAAAAGATAATATCCCCGAGATTGACGACATTACCGCAGTCGGCCTGGAAATTCTATAGCCATCCCCAGGCACCAACCTCACACCTCATATTTTGCAAATTAGTCCACAAGCAACCTGTGATGAACCACTAACTAATAGCCTCAATGCCGTAAAGTTGACAAAATGTCCGCAGTTCTTTGGCGTGGTTGCCATAGAATATGACCTGATGCATACCCTTAACGTCGCATACATCCTCGACCTCGTTGACTGTAATCTCGACATTCGTGCGGCAGCCGCCTGTAGGCGGAATATCCGGACAGCCCACAACCTTACCGCTATAAATGTACATCTTAGGTTTTTCTTCCGAACAAAGATATAGCGCCATTGTAACTTCCTGCCCTTTCCGCCAGAGCACGCGGGGGACACAGCCCCAGCCGGCTTCGGCGTGATTCATTAAGATATACGGCTCGGCAGGACCACCTGGGCCACTTAGCTTCGAAGGGCAGGTGCAATGGGCACCAAAATAGTGGTTTTTCTCCGTCTCCATAGAAGAATTCTGCTGAAAACCGGGCTTGCCAAAAAGCTGCTGCACCAGCATCAAAGTAAGCGTTGCGTTAAGGTCAGCCTGGCAGCCGGCAGGAATACCCTCGTCCCTTAGACTCATAAAGCCCGTACAAGGCGGTGGATGCTTATGCGGCTTTTGAAGCCCGGGCAAACAATCCATCATCACCGCATCGGCTTGCTCCGTTTCAATAATTCGTTTGAGGGCAAAATATGTTTTCGCTGAATCCAGAATATCAGCTTTAGTGGGCTGGACTACCTTTTTGGCATTCTTCAAATATGCGAAAGCTCGCTTTTTGACTTGCTCTGTCGCCTCGATGCGATTGAATTCCTCGATAAACCTTGCACCAGGAATAGTCCGCACCTGCGTTCCGAGATGCTGCACCGCTGTTTCCGTGGCTTGCGTTCCTGCAATGTTCACGATGAGGCTCTCCTTCATCCGCCGAGCTGTCTTAATCAATATCAATCCATCTTCAACAGCGTCAAGATTATCCGGCGAATTGATTAAACAAACGCCCGACTTTTTGTGCAATTGATTAATGTGGTCAACAAGTAGAACCCCCAACGTGGCAAGGACAATGGTTGGGAGCTTTGCTTCTTCAACGATGCGAGTAACATAACTCCAATGCCCTTTTTTGAACGGGACAAGAAGCAGCCCATCGGGCTTTGACTGTTTGACATCCTCAATGAATCGCGTTACACCTTCGGTGCCATCAAGCGGATTGCTGTCCATAACTATTCGTATGCCCAGCTTTTGCTCAATCTCTTTGAGCTTATCATTATATTGTTTTTGACGTCCTTCAGCGTCGAAGGTGGACCCAGGCCAGCTATAGTACCCTTCCTTCTTTAGAGACTCAGTTGGAGGATACAAAAAAGCCCCGCGCACCAATGCAAGTGTCTTTTGCCGACTATTAACTACAGCAGTTGCATCTCCAAATAATTGCTGTTGTGCCAGCGAAATTCCTGCTGCAGCGCCTCCTAATGCGCCAAGGAAATCCCGACGGGACATCTGTGATATTCTGCTTGTCTGTGAATTTCTCATTGCGGCTCCTTTCCTGCTTCGTTGAGTAATATAGTGTCGTTGTTTAGAAAAATTTAGGTTGTTTCAAATAAATCCGCATATATTTTAATCAACCTTAGTCCATACGAAAACACAACTTTGACGGAAAATTGTCGTTTTATTTCGTTTCGGGAAATTGCTTGCAAAAAAATTTTCTGTAATTATACTTATCCACTTAACTGGCATCTTGGTTCCCATTTGGCAAATGTCCTGCTCCGCAAAAATAGCCTTGGGGGCATAGAAAGGATGCGGTAATGGCCGAAAAAGACACTGATTTGGAAAAAATAAAGGAACTTATCGAAATAATGAAGGCCAACGACCTGCTGGAGGTCGAGATTAAGCACGGCGAGGACAGGATTTTCCTGAAGAGATGCCAGCCCCAGCCCCCACAAGTCGTGGTGCCAATGGTTGGGTCGCCCGCTGCTATTCCCGCGGGTCTTGGTAGCACAGGGGCAGCCGCTCCACTCGGTGCACCTACCGTTCCCAAAAAAGAGGAAAATTTAGTGGAGATAAAATCACCTATCGTAGGAACCTTCTATGCAACCGCGAGCCCGGACTCCGGGTCTTATGTTGAGGTCGGCTCACACGTTACGCCGCAAACCGTTGTTTGCATAATCGAGGCGATGAAGGTGATGAACGAAATAAAGGCCGAGGTCAGTGGCACGATTGTGGAAATCCCGGTGACCAATGGCCAGGCGGTCGAATATGGCCAAGTCCTCTTTAGAGTCAAACCGGACTAATTCGCAAATCGATGCTCGTTACTCGATGCTCGTCGAAAAACAGATTGTCAAGCATCGAGAATCGAGTATCAAGAATCGAGTATCGAGAATATGTTTTCAAGAATTCTGATAGCAAATCGCGGCGAAATAGCGCTGCGTATCATTCGCGCCTGCCACGAGCTTGGCGTTGAAGCGGTGGCAGTTTATTCCGAGGCCGATAAAGATGCTCCGTATTTACGGCTTGCTGATAAGGCCATTTGTATAGGGCCAGCCGATTGTGCCGAAAGTTATCTTAATATCCCGCGTATTATAAGCGCAGCCGAAATCACCGCCGTTGAGGCCATCCACCCCGGCTACGGTTTCCTGGCAGAAAATGTCGAATTCGCACAAATATGCCGGGACTGCGGGATAACATTTATTGGCCCTCCTGTCGAGGCGATGCAACTATTGGGCGACAAGGTTCAGGCACGCAAGGTCGCCCGCAAGGCAAAGGTGCCGGTAGTAGAAGGTTCAGAAGGCACAATCGAAGACGAATCTGAGGCGCTGAAGCTGGCGAACAAACTTGGCTACCCGGTGATAATAAAAGCATCTGCCGGCGGTGGCGGACGCGGGATGAGGGTCGTCCATAACGACATCAGCCTGCGTTCGGCTTTCAGCGCAGCACGTGCCGAGGCGGAGGCTGCCTTCGGTGACGGCAGCGTATATCTCGAAAAGTATATGCTTGAGCCTCGACACGTTGAGGTGCAGGTGTTAGCCGATAGCGAAGGCAACGCACTTCATTTCTATGAAAGAGACTGCTCTATTCAGCGAAGACATCAAAAAATGATTGAAGAGTCACCCTGCCCTGTTCTGGATAAACACAAAAGAGAGGAGCTTTGTGAGGCGGCACTGCGGATTATAAAAGAGGCCAACTACGTCAACGCTGCAACTGTTGAGTTTCTGCTGGATAAAGACAAAAAGTTTTATTTTATCGAAGTAAATACCCGAATCCAGGTTGAGCACCCCGTAACTGAAATGGTTACTGGCCACGATTTGATTAAGTGGCAGTTGAAAATCGCCAGCGGCCATACTATCAGAATCAGCCAAAAAAATATCAGGCGAACCGGCGTGGCGATTGAGTGCCGGATTAACGCCGAGGACCCTGCAAATAATTTCGCTTCTTCTCCCGGCACAATTACTGAATACATTCCGCCCGGCGGCCCGGGTGTGCGAGTTGATACGCACGTCCATCAAGGCTGGACAGTTTCGACAAAGTATGATTCGATGATTGCCAAACTTATCGTCCATCAGAAGACTCGGACTGAGGCAATTGCAACAATGAAAAGTGCCTTGCGGGAATTTATTATTGAGCCAATAAAAACGACAATCCCCGCCTGCTTAGACATCCTCTCGCACAATCTTTACGTCAAAAACAAAATCGACACGGGATTTGTCGAAAGAAATTTCTAAATACGTGACCCATGACTTGTCTCTCGTGTCTCATCTCCCGCTTCTTTCTGTCATTCTGAGGCGAAGCCGAAGAATCTCAATGCCATCTTCTTAAAACCACAGCATCCAGGCCGAGACGCAAGAAGACCTGATAGCTCACAAAAGGTTCTTAAGTTCCTATGCTTTCTGAAGGATGTTGACCGCCTTTACGGCGTCTGCTGCGGTGTGCATACCAATGTAGAGGATGAACCTTGCCCCTATCACAGCCGCCGAAAGTCCTCGGAGGTTGATACCCGCTGCGGCGAGCTTTTGCGTTAATTCGGCTGCGGCGCCCGGTTTGTTCTCTCCCTCAACACGCACCGAGTTGACGGTGTTGGTGACGTTGAAGCCTAAGTCCGCGGCGGCGGCGACCTCCCTATCCCCGCGCAGCGGGGTGACAAACACGACGCCGGTGCCGGGCTTTTCCGGCGCTCGCCTGGCGAGGATGAGGTCAAGGTCAGCGCCGGCCTCCTGCAGGCCGGTGAGCAGTCGCGCCAAGCTGCCGGCTTCGTCTGTAATGCTCGCAGCCCACACATCCACACGTTCGACAATTAGTTCCATAATACTGTTCTCCTCTTGAGGCCAATAGTTATGTTTTTATCCGCCACACCGATTGGCGGATTAACCTGACATCTTATTTTTGATAAAATCCCAGCTTTGTATTGAAAAGTCAAGCTCCTTGTCTGTTCTTCACAGGTTTTTCAGCCACGAAAACTCAAAGGCACAAGGAAAAGAATCAGACGCGGATTAACACGGGATTTACACTGTTTTCTCGATACGGGAAAATAATAAATCATCAATAATCGATAATCAATTATTAGAGCCACAGAAGGCACAGACTTGTCCTGCTTGCCCTGCGAAAGCCCGTCGTTCAGGGCAAAGTAGGGAGGTTCTCTGTGGCTACTTTTCTAAAGCAATTAAATCTTCGTATGTTTCTCGTTTTCGAATGGTAGAGAATTTATCGCCGTCAACTATGGTCTCGGTGGCGCGGGGGCGGGCGTTGTAGTTGCTGGCCATACTAAAGCCATAGGCGCCGGCGGTAAAGATGGAGATTAAATCGCCGCGTTTTACGGGAGGCAATCGTCTTTCTTTTGCGAAAAAATCCGCGCTTTCGCAAACCGGCCCTACTACATCAACGACTTCCGTGCCGGATAGATGCAAATCTTTAGTTCGTTTTCGAGGGATAAATTTCCTGGCTACTTTTGCAGGCCAGATAAAGTGAAAGGCATCATACAACGCCGGGCGAATCAAATCGTTCATTGCGGCATCGACAATAACAAATTTTTTTCTGCCGCCTTGCTTTATATAGAGGACGCGGGTAAGCAGTATCCCGGCGTTGGCGGCGATACTTTTGCCGGGTTCCAAAATTAGTTTGAGATTTTTATCTTTCAATAGCGGAACAATCTCTGCTGCATAATCGGCTGCTGAAGGCACGGTGTCTGACTCGTAATCGGCGCCGTATCCGCCGCCTAAATCAAGGGCTTCGATGGTATAACCCTGCCGGCGGAGCCTCTCAATAAGAGGCAGAACTTTTTTTACGGCTTCGATGTATGGGTCAATCTTTTTGCCTCCGGTGCCGAGATGGACGTGAATAGCGCAGAGATTTACAACGCCGTTTTTACCAAAGTCGGCAAAGACTTTTAGCGCCCGCTCGATATCGACGCCGAATTTTGTCTCTTTCTTTCCCGTAGTCAGATATCCGTGAGTCTTGTATTCGATATCAGGATTAACTCGCAGCGATGCTTTAGGTCTCTTTCGATACTTTTTTGCCAGACCAATTAGATTTTCAAGCTCAGCTTCCGATTCGATATTGAAGTGGGCGATGCCGACATTTAGAGCTTCGATGATTTCAGAATCAGTTTTGCCGACGCCAGCGAAAACAATTTTTGACCTGTCGCCGCCGGCTTGCAAAACTCGATATAGTTCTCCACCGCTGACGATATCGAATCCGCTGCCCGCCTTAGCTAAAAATTTTAGGATATTTATATTGCCGCAAGCCTTGACTGAGTAACAAATTGTGGCATCAAGCTTACTGTAAGCCCGCTGAATCCTTCGCAGGTGTTCCAGGAAAGTAGCTTTGCTATAGACATAAACCGGCGTGCCGACCTGGGCTGCAATCTTTTCAACAGCCACTTTCTCAGCGACAAGCTTGCCTCTTTTGTAATTGAAATAATCCATACACAGCTCTTTTGCGAATAGTCTCGTAAATGTTAAAACACTATTCCAGCAACAAATAGTATAAGGGATGAAATGCCGATTGCAAGGAGGCGGGCATCAATAATTCTTGGTGTTAATAGCGCACCAAATAAAATGGAAGGTCCAGGTAATTGTAAGGATCCTTCCATTTTCACATTGTTTGCCGTGGAATTTATATTTTAACTCGCGGCTAACATTCGCCGGTTTTTACCGGCAACCCGTTAAATAAGTGACGACTAAGCACACGGGTTTTTTCAACTAAGTTTTTACTCTAACGTTTCTTTTTAGCTTTTTTCTTTGCGGCTTTCTTTTTCTTTGCCATTATTTTGTCACCTCCCTTGGCTAAATGATTTTCCTTGTTTTTGTTGTCATCGTAATGCTGTTCTCTGTTGTCAGATTCTTACAAACGAATTATACAAGAGGATAATATATCCTTTATATATTCTTATCGTCCAAATGTTTATAAATACTTCATAAAATTTTTCTGCCAACTGTTTTACACAACACAGCGCATCGTTTATCATAATCGAAGATGAAGAAAGATTGCTCTGTCATTACGTAGATTACTGAAGCGTTCCGTCATACATCTGGCAAACGCAGTCACGGCAAAATCAAAACGAAACTCGACCAGTTTAGTGCAATAACGCACAGCTTGGTTGTTAAATTTTATGGCGAAAAGAAAGATGGCTATGTTCGGTGGCACATTCGACCCGATTCATCTCGGCCATACCACTGTTGCTGCCGCAGCAACCGAGCATATAGGCGCCGAGAAGATTATTTTCATCCCGGCAAAACGCTCTCCGCTCAAAGGTTCCTTGCCGAAGGCAAATGACCAGGACCGGCTTAAAATGATTACGCTCGCAATCGCTGGAGATAAGATTTTCGATGTGAGCGATTATGAATTGAAAAGGCCGCAACCAAGCTACACTCTTGAAACTATAAGACAATTCCAGGCTGACTATGGCAGTGAAACCATAATTTACTGGCTAATCGGTGCCGATAGCGTCGATGACCTGCCGTATTGGTATGGAATTGCCGAGTTGATTGACGAGTGTAATCTATGCACAATGTATCGGGCCGGCTGTAAAAAGCCGGATTTTGCCAAATTTAAGGCCGTTTGGGGGGCTGAACGTATTGAAAAACTTCAGCAAAATATCATCCAGACACCCCTGATTGACATAAGCAGCACAGAAATACGAAACAGATTAGCCGTAGGCCGCGATATATCTAATATGTTGCATCCTGCCGTCGCCGACTACATCCGCAAACGAGGTCTTTACGAATCCAAAACCAAATCTTAATCGGTCACTACTGTAAGAAACTATCTCAAAAGATAGAATGTCATTCTGAGCGCAGCGAAGAATCTCTCTTTTTGACAGGCCAGACCCTTCGCTTCGCTCAGGGTGACAGTTTTGAGATAGTTTCTAAATCTTTAACCTCTTTTTTCAGCCAATCGCACCACCTTGTCATACCTTCGCCGGTCTTAGCTGATACCGGAAAAATCTCGAGACCCTTATTTAGTTTGCTGGCATCGCTCTTAACTCGTTCTATGTCAAAATCGACCTGCCCGGGCGATTTGAGTAAATCAATTTTGTTTATAAGCAGCACTTTTGATTTCGCGAAGATGGCAGGATACTTGGCCGGCTTGTCATCGCCCTCAGGGACGGAAAGCACAACTACCTTGTAATCTTCACCCAGTTCAAAGGCCGATGGACAAACAAGATTGCCCACGTTCTCTATAAAAATCAAATTCAATTTTTTAATAGGTAGCTTTGTTAATGCGTTATTTATCTGAGCTGCCGACAAATGGCACCCCCCGTTCGTATTTATCTGAATAGCCGGTGCACCAGTCGCTTTGATTCTCCGGGCATCGATGTCAGTCTGAATATCACCTTCGATTACGGCTATTTTGATTTTATTTTTCACCTCATTTATGGTCCTGGTCAAAATCGTTGTCTTGCCTGAGCCGGGCGAGGATATCATATTGAGGCACAAAATTTTATGTTCAGCCAAAAGCCGCCTGTTTTGTTGAGCATATTTCTCGTTTGCACCTAAAATTTTTTTACCGACATCAATTTTTTTCATTATTTTACTCCGATTAAAATTCTATCTCTTCCAAAACCAGCGACGCATCGGGCAGTAACCGAAAATCATCGCTGCTGCACTTCGGGCATCGTGGGCTGTACAAATCAACATCAAAAAGCAGATTACAATTTTTACACTGTCCCTGGACTGGTTTATGCTCTATTTCCAATTTCACGCCTTCGCACGGCGTCCCCTTGGCAATCGCTTCGAAGGCAAAACAAAGTGCTTCATCGTTAATGGCATATAGTTTTCCGCAGCTAATTTTCGCTGCCACAGGCTTGGCATTATGTTTTGCAGCCCCCTCTGTTATTGCCGCCAGCAGATTCTGTGCAACCATCGCCTCGTGCATCAGCATATCCTCGGCAGTTCCCGGCCGTATGGCATCTGCACAATTCGCCTCCCGCCGATTTTGGTTACCATCTCCACAACAGGCACATCGCAGGTTTCAACAACCTGACCTATTATGCTTGCATCTCTACCCAACGGATGATTTCTGCAAATCTTCAGACACCGCTCGGCTGACTTTGGCGAGACAACCGCAACGAATTTGCCCTCATTCGCAATCGTTAGCACATCGAATCCCAGCATATCAGCCGCCGCCTGCACCACGGGCTCGACCGGTATGTCAGCTTCTTGAATTTCGATACTCAGTGTAGTTGTCCTGGTGATTTCATTAAGCACGGCAGCCAGTCCGCCGCGGGTAGGGTCACGCATAAACTTTATCCCGTTAGAAATCTCTGTCAAACGCGAACCAGAAACCCTTGGCGTCTTATTTCTAACAGGGTTTACGCCCCTTACTTTTTTCAGTAGCTCACAGGTTAGCCCTGCTATCCCGGCACAATCGCTTTTGAGCTTCGATTGAAATTTAATCCCTTCTCGCTGCGAGAGAATAGTTAAGCCGTGGTCACCGATTGTGCCATTGATAATAATTTTGTCGCCGACAGCGATTTTCTCAATACCCAAATCCACACCAGCCAATTTCACTCCGACTCCTGCGGTATTTATAAAAATATTCTCGGCGGCACCCGCTTCAACCGTCTTGGTATCGCCGGTAACAATCTCAACGCCATTTTCTTTAGCTGCCTTGCTTATGCTGGCTAAAATCTTTTCCAGCAGCTCAAATTCAAAACCTTCTTCAATTATTAGCGCCAGCGCCAGTGCGACAGGCCTTGAGCCGGCGACAGCCAAATCATTTACCGTTCCACAAACTGCAAGTTTTCCAATGTCACCGCCATTAAAAAACAATGGCTTCACAACGTAACTATCAGTTGTAAAATACACCGACTTAGAATCGAGATTTAGTTCTGCCGAATCGCCCAACTTCGCCAGAGCGTCGTTTTTGAATCTCGGTAGAATATGCCGGTGAATCAGCTCATACATCAATTGCCCGCCTCCGCCGTGAGCAAGTAAAATCCTGTCGCTTTTATTTGTTTCCACTAATTGCCTCTTTCTTGCCTGCTATACTTAAAATGTGCTGCGCAGGCGCCTTCAGAGCTTACCATACAGGGCCCGACCGGCGTCTGTGGTGTGCAGCTTCTGCCAAATAGGCCGCACTGTGGCGGCTCTATCAGGCCGCACAAAACTTCGCCACATCGACAGCCGGTTTTTTCTTTGCTCGGCGTCTGGGTTATGTTAAATCGCTTAAAAGCATCGAATCGGCTGTATTTATTTTTCAATTTCAATGTGCTTTTTTTTATCTTTCCCAGACCCCGCCAGTAGCCGTCCGCCGGTTCAAAGCACTCATCGATGATTTTTTGTGCAGCGATGTTTCCCAGCTCGGTTACCACCGCATTATATATTGATTTTAGCTCGGCCTTGCCCGCTGCAAGCTGCCGGCAGATTTCGGCAAGCGCCTCGACAATCTGCACCGGCTCAAAGCCGGCCACCACACAAGGCCGACCAAAATCTCTAACAATCTCAGCAAAAGCTTTGTAGCCGATTATTACACTCACGTGTCCGGGACACAAGAAACCATCTATATTATGATTTTTCCCGGATAGTAGAGCCCGCATCGCAGGCACAACTAATTTGTGCCCGCTCAAAACACAAAAGTTGTCTATATTTTCCTGAGCCGCTTCTTTCACCACAACAGCAGTAGCCGGCGCAGTCGTTTCAAAGCCTACAGCAACAAACACGATTATTTTATCTGGATTGTCCTTAGCTAATTGCAAAGCATCTTCACTGCTCAGGATTACTTTGACATTGGCTTTTGTCCGTTTTGTCTCCAGCGAGCCGCCTTTGCCAGGAACTCGAATCATATCGCCGTAGGTAGCAATCAAACAATCCTCTCTGCCCGCCAACTGCAAGACAATATCGATATAGCTCTGGTCGGTTACACAAACCGGACAACCTGGCCCCGATAGAAGTTTCAGCTCCTTAGGGATAATCGCCCTTATGCCGTTGCGGAAGATAGAAACCGTATGCGTCCCGCAAACCTCCATTATATTGACCTGCCGCCCCAGCTTCTTGCAGGCAGCATCCATCAAAGATTGTGCTTTATAGATTCTATCAAGCATACGATAAGTAAATCCAACTATCTAAATCCGAAACAAACCTGTCTTGAGCAAAGCCGAAGGATTCAGATGACCTAAATTCAAAATCTTAAACGTTTTGAACATTTGAAATTCGAATTTTGATATTGTTTAGAATTTAGGATTTCGTGTTTAGTATTTCAAATTTCGTATCTATCCTGAAACCTTGTTTGGTGTTCTTTCGAACTTGGCGATTTCTGCCAGCAGCTCCCATGTCTTTTTTGCCTCTTCCTCATCAATAAGTGATATGGCAAAGCCAGCGTGTATTAAGACCAGGTCTCCGGGCTTTGCCTCCGGCAAAAGAGTAGTCTTTGCCCGCCAGCGGTTGCCCATCGCATCGACAACTGCATTATCTTTATCCAATTCAACTATCCTTGCCGGTATTGCCAGACACATAATTCGTTACTCATCATTCATTTATCGTATTTCTCAATGTGATTTATGACTCCTTATTTACCATATGGGCGGCGATGGCAGCCTGGCCGAGGGATATGCCGCCGTCATTAGCCGGGACATCGCGACTGAATAATACGTCAAAATCTTCTTTTTTCAACATCTTTATCAATCGGTTCGTCAAATATCGATTACAGAATACTCCGCCGCTTATGGCAACTGTATTCAACCTTGTCCTTTCTCTCGCTACTTTAGCCATTGCCAGTAGGGCGATGGCAAGAGTATTATGAAACTTCGTGGAAACAACTCCGCTGGATAATTCATCCCGAATATCATCGATTATCCCTTTTATTGTCTTACACAAATCCAGTTGCAGGGGCTTGTCGTTTTCACAGATAAGCTCGAAATCATAGCTATCTTCAACGCCATCCTCAATAATCGCCTCCAGTGCCATCGGCAGTTGTGCCTCAAAATGATTGTAATTGCCCAAACCGAGCAAAGCAGCAACGGCATCAAAGACCCTGCCCAAGCTTGAGGTCTCTACGGTGTTGATGCGTTTTTCGAGCTGCTCTAATATAAATCTCGAATTTCGGATTTCGGATTTTGGATTTTCATCTGCGATAGTCTCGACACGCTCCAGAAGCCATTTGAAATTGGATAGTCTGAAATCGTTTCCGTAGGTGAACTTCAATAGTCCGAGGAGAGGTCTTATTGCTTCTTTACTTGCCTTATCCGCTCCTGGTAATTGATAGTAGGCCAGATGTCCGAATCGCTCAAATTTCTCCGGTGATGCAATCAAACATTCGCAGCCCCAGATCGCTCCATCGGTTCCGTAGCCGGTGCCATCACAGGCAATACCAATGACCGGGCCACGAATATTATGTTCAGCCAGAACCGAAGCAATGTGCGCCCAGTGATGCTGAACCTGGATGATTTTAATCTGTGGCACGGCCATCCCTTCGATTACGCTCAGGACAAGCTTGGCCGTGTCTTCACGGGCTGGAAGCCCGTGCCACGTTTGAGCATACTGAGTTGACAAATACGCCGGATGAAGGTCACAAACAACAATCTTCGGCTGAACTTCAAACAATTTTCGCAGGTGCTCAATAGAATCTATATAGTGGTGATAGACCTCCGCATCTTCAAGGTCGCCTATATGCTCGCTGCAAATAAATTGATTCTGTTTAGCAAAGCAAAAAGTGTTTTTCAAATCTGCCCCTGCGGCGAAAATATCCTGCCGGCAATTTTCCTCCATAAAGATTGGTGTGGGCACATATCCCCTCGCCCGCCGAAGTAGCACCGGCTCATCGGCGATAAAATGCACAATCGAATCGTCAACCTGCCGGTAAATGTCTCTATCGTGCATTAAGAATGCGTCCGCAACGCCGCCCATTTTTTCCAGCGCGATTTCGTTTTTGCAAATCAACGGCTCATCGGCGATATTACCGCTGGTCATCACAAGAACCTTGATACCTTGCGCAAATAGTAAATAATGCAGTGGCGCATAACATAGCATAAAACCAAAGGTATTAACACCAGCGGCAACTGATGGTGCTATCGCGGCATTCTGTTTCTTTGGCAATAAGACAATCGGACTTTGAGGACTTTTTAAGATATGCTCGGCTAATTCACTGACTAACGCATACTCTTTTATATTCTCAATTGAATCGCTCATCGTAGCAAAAGGCTTGTGGTCCCGGCGTTTGCGTTCCCGCAGGCGTTTTACCGCTTTGTTGTTGAGCGCATCGACAGCGAGGTGAAAACCCCCAACTCCTTTTATCGCCACGATTTTACCGGCTAAAAGTAATTTTGCAGTCTCGGCAATAGCTTCATCGGTCTGCGTTTTTATGGTGTTGCCTTTCTTATCCGTCAGCCAGATTTTTGGCCCGCAGGAAGCGCAGGCAACCGGCTGGGCATGGAATCGCCGGTCGGTAACATTGTTATATTGGGCGGCACATTTATCGCACATTGCAAAGGCCGACATTGTAGTGTTGGGCCGGTCGTAGGGAATGGTCTTGACTATCGAATATCGCGGGCCGCAGTTGGTGCAATTTATAAATGGATAATGGTAGCGAAAATCATTTTTGTCGGCCATCTCCGAAAGACAATCCTTGCAGATGGCAATATCTGCCGTTACTTCCGATAGGGCTGTCCCTTCCGAATCGCTTACCTCGATGACAAATTGTTTCTCCCCCTCGATTATAGGTATATCGACAATCTTGCAGGACCTTATCTTTGCCAATGGCGGTGTATTAGTAGATTGAAGGCGGGCTACAAATTGGGAGATTTTTTCCTCATCGCCCTGCAGTTCAACCGTAACACCCTTTGTGTCATTATAGACAAGGCCTGATAAATCCAGCGAGCGAGCTATCCTATACACCGCAGGCCGAAACCCTACCCCCTGCACCTGCCCCGTTATGAATATCCGTTGCCTTTTAATCAATATTTTACCCTTTGTTCTTCCAATAGTTTTAATACGGCTGCTTACTCCAGCAGTTCAGGAGAGCATTGTAATTCGACAGCATAAAAAAGACAATTGACTGCTTCCTGGCTACTATGCTCAGAGCGGAGAAATGGAAGCCAAAAAAATTTTGTTTGCAAAAACAGGTCACTTGTGCTAGTATAGTAATGTTTGGCGTCTTCTATACGCTATCTTTTCGGGGCCATAGCTCAGATGGGAGAGCGCTTGCATGGCATGCAAGAGGCCGTGGGTTCGAATCCCATTGGCTCCATTTTTTATCCCCTTGCGACCAAAAGGAAATTAGACACGGATTAACACAGATTGACACCGATTAAATAAAAGGTAAGCGTTCACCCATTTTCGAGTAATTGAAGTACACTTTAGTAAAGTTTTGTC
>CAYWXK010000043.1:0-32721 GCA_964462515.1 uncultured Pirellulales bacterium | reverse complement strand
CAGGCCCAAGGGCCCTGTCGGCGCCGCAGGCAAATCTGATAGCCTCTGTTGCAAGGGGAGTATTTAAAGGCGAATTGCCGTGGAATTATGTTTATATAGGTATGGCTCTTGCCGTATTTGTAATATTACTTGATATGTATCTTCAGAACAAAGGCAGCTCTTTCCGCACACCGGTACTTGCCGTGGCGATTGGTTTTTATCTGCCGCTTCAACTTTCAGTGCCAATATTCGCCGGCGGACTGATTCATCAGATTACCAGACGGCGCATCAAGAGACCAATTAACGTTCAGGAAGAGGAGGAAGGCGCAGGCGGGAGCGGTCTGCTGTTCGCTTCCGGACTGATTACGGGTGAGGCTCTTATGGGTGTCTTCCTGGCCATACCGATTGTGATTCTGGCCAGGAAAAACATACAAATGCCATTGTGGGAAATGCCTGGCGGTTCGATTTTTGGAACAGCCCTATTGCTGGGCGTGGCGTACTGGCTGTATCGCACAGCTCTGGTAAAAAAGTGACAAGAGTTCTCAAATAAGACCCGAAGCCTGCGTAGATACTCTTCTTGATTGCCAAGCTCTGTTGCAATTGTTTTTGGTAGTAAAATTGCGACAGCGTAGTACTGCATTCTAATTGCACTTCTTTTAGCCAAATTGTGCTAATTAGCTCTTTTGACTAACTAAAATCTATGTTTGGTGGTCTTTTTTTATGTCACTGGTGACAGGTAAAACGTCATATATACTGGCAAGACCATAGGTTACGAGTTTTTTTATTCTGACTTTATAAATTTAACGAAAGACAGATAATATTTAGCATTTCAGCATAAAAAAATTAGTTTTTTAGCCATTTTATCCTTGACAAAAAAGAGTTGGACTGGTTAAATTAGGTCAAAAAGGAAATTTGGTGGGGGCTTTATCAAAAGGACTTGGTGAAAGAAGAGGGATGGATAAAATGAAGGATTTGTTTACCACCGGCGAAGCAGCCGAGGTTTGCAAGATAAGTCAGCAAACAATTATCCGCTGCTTCGATGCCGGTCGGCTCGAGGGGTTTCGTGTCCCCGGCTCAAGATTCCGCAGAATTCCACGCCAGAGTTTGGTCAAATTTATGAAGGACAACAGCATTCCGCTCGATTCGCTGGAATCGGGTAAAAGAAAGGTGCTTGTGGTCGATGATGATGCTGAAATCGTTGAGCTTATAGTAGATGTCCTTAGCCGCGATGGAAGATTTGAAGTTAAAACTGCGTCGAGCGGTTATGAGGCGGGAATAGCAACTGAGCAGTTTCGGCCGGAGCTGATACTACTCGATTATATGCTGCCTGATGTCAATGGCAATGTCGTCTGCCAGACGATAAGGAAAAATCCGGACTTCTCAAACATTAAAATCTTCATCGTAAGCGGCGTGGTAAAACAGGATGAAATCGAGCAGTTGCTTAAGTCGGGCGCCGAAGCATTCATCAAGAAACCATTTAACCTCACTGAGCTTGTTGACAAAATTGCCGTTACGCTGAAGATGAAATAAGAAGCGGCCTGCCTATTCGCACAGTGTCAAACCTAAATAAGCTACAAGAGCCCGACAGGTCGGGAATAATGTCGGAAGATGATAAGGGCGACTATATGCTGGAAGGACACGCTGATGTAACCGTTAGTCAGCAGGTGGAGCTTAACATTGGTCGGCTTCAATCGCTTTCGACACTGCCCTGCGTGGCGGTTCAGATTTTAGCTAAGATTCTGGAGCCACAATTTTCACCTGCAGTATTGGCTGATATTGTTGAATCGGAGCCGGCTCTTGCGGTGAAAATTTTTTCGCTTATTGCAAAGCACGGTGTGAGCCTGCCTGATGAGAGATTCTCACTTCGTTATGCGATGGATAAGTTGCCTGCAAATGATGTCCGCGATGCGCTTTTATCGGTTAAGGTCCTGCGACCGTTTGACTTTGATGATAGCATCGGAAGGGATGATGCTTTATCTAAAAGAGATATTTTAATACATAGTCTGGCGGTTGCCTGCTGTGCTAAAGCTATAGCCGAGATGGAATCGGTTCAAATGGATTCGCAGTTGGCATACCTGGCGGGCTTACTACACGATATTGGAAAGTTTGCGCTTGAGGAGACGATGCCGAAAAGTTTCGCTCGTATTGTCGAGGAGGCCAGGTCAGCGCAATCCTGCTTGAGAGATGTGGAGCGAAAGCATTTTGGCAGCGACCATACGATTTTCGGCAAACGCTTTGTGCAGAAGTGGCACTTGCCGGAGAAAATCGCACTTGCAATCTGGCTGCACCACAGTGACACGATAGCGATTTGTGAAAGTGTGCCCGATGCGCGGATAGCAGCGGTCGTGCAGTTAGCCGACTGTATAGCAAAGCAGGCAGGCATCGGCACATCCGGAAGTTTTGATGCCCCTGAGCCAAGTGGCGCGATTGTCGAAACTCTCGGCATAAGCAACGAGCAATTGCAGCAGATACGCCTGAGCTTGGATGGCCAGGTTCGAGAGAAATCCAAGATTTTGGGTCTGGATTTGCCAAATCCGGTAGCGGATTACTGTGGGATTATTGGCAGCGTTGTCGGTCGATTGGCACAGGACAACACAAAATTGTCGCAGGAAAATCTGCATTTACAGGCCGCTTCAAGTCATCTCGATTTTATAACAGATTTTCTGCTGAGTGTTAATGCAGATAGCACCGCGATGGACATCGCACAGAACTTTGCGATTCGGTGGCAAAGGTCTTATCAGACAGGCACAATTTGTCTGTATTTGGCTCCGCCGGACGGCACCCAGACACTTCAAGCAGTCATTGTAGAGAGGTTGGCGCAAAGCAGGATTGTTTCCGTAGATATTCCCGATGGGACAGAGGTTATCCCGAAAGCTTTGAGGGAGAGCTTTGCCGTTCTGGATGCTCGTGGTTATGTCGGCTGGCTAATTGAGGCGCTGGATGTTGAATTTGATGCGGGCCGAACCAAATTGGCACCTTTACTTTCGAGCGGGAAGGTAGTCGGCGTAATTGCATTTGAGCTGCATTGGCCGGCAGATGTGGAGCTTTTCGAAGAGAGGTTAAAAGAATCAGTTTCGGTTGGAGGCAGTGTTTTGGATATTGCTATTGCCTGGGAAAAGCAGCAGAAGTTTGCCGAGCAGTTTGTTGAGCTTATTTGCAGGCCACAAGATATGCGAGAACGAATCGCAGTAACGGATAGCCCCCTTAACGCTCTGGCCGAGATAGCAGCCGGGGCGGCGCATGAGCTGAATAACCCATTGGCGGTGATATCCGGCCGGGCACAATTACTTGCAGGCACAGAGACAGACCCGCAGAAAAAGGAAATTCTTGAGCAGATACAGAGAAATGCAAAGGAAGCGTCTGCGATAATAGAGGACTTGATGGGTTTTGCCGAGCCGAAACAATCCAGACGGGTACAAACGGATGTCAGACAGATTCTTGATGAGGCTATCGAGCTGACCAGACAAAAAACTGGTGCAGAACATATCAACGTGCAGGTTAAAACTGACCGGGACGTAAAGGAAGTTTTCGTAGATTCAGGGCAAATGGTGTCGGCAATAGCAAATGTTATCAGCAACGCAGTTGAGTCTTATACCGACCAGTTGGGGCCGATAGAGATTTCTGCCGGTCCGAGCGGTAACTTTGTCAAATTACAGGTCAAAGACCTCGGCTGTGGAATGGACGCTGTTACGCTTCGCAAGGCGACTCAACCATTTTTCTCGAGCCAGCCGGCAGGGCGAAAACGCGGTATGGGGCTTGCTTACACCGCCAGATTCGTGCAATTAAATGATGGCCTGCTGAATATCGAAAGCCAACCAGGCAAGGGAACAACGGTAACAATCTACTTGCCTCGCAAATAGCTTTTTACCGAACCATCTGTGTCCTGGCGAATTCTGAGGCGAGGACAAAGAATCCTTCTTTGTTATTAAGAGTATCTAACAAAAAGAAATTCTTCCATCTGTCATTCCCGCGAAAGCGGGAATCCAGAAGTCTTGAGCCAGTTGGAAATTCATTTTGTTAGACGCTTTAAGGCACTACCAACGTTTTAAGCTTCGTATTTTTAACTTGCTTTGGTGCCGGTTCACAGCGGCTTAAGTAATATACTGCGAACCACAATTTTCATTGGCCCAAACTCCGCCCCTGGGTGGACCTGAAAACCAATCTTACCGGAATCGGTCGTATTGTCGCGCACATCTGCCACCTGCCGGTCGTTGAGCCAAATCTGAATGTGGTCGCCTTCCGCACGAACCTCCATCGTGTTCCAGCCGTCGCGGTTCACCAGCGTCTTATCTTTGTTCATCGCAAGAAACATCTTGCCGGGACAGTAGAGCGTTCCTGAATAACATTCGGGGTCTTTGTATTCGAGGATGTCAGCCTGGTATGCCTTGTCGGGCGATTGATAGCGGAACCATACACCGCTGTTGCAGGGCCACTCCACCCGATAAGTAACCTTCAGCAAAAAATCCTTATACGAATCTTTCGTGAAGAGGTCCCCGGGAGAATTATTCTCGCCTTGCGTTCCCACAAGGAGGCCGTCTTCCACAACCCATCTGGCGGCACCGCTTGCGTCCCAGCCGGCAAGATTCTCGCCGTTAAATAGTTTCAAGAAATCCTCTTTAGTCTCCGCCGCGCATTTCTTGCCAGAAATTTCCTTCGCACAACCGGCGGCCAATACTAAAGCCGCCGCACATCCAATAATAAAAAATCTGCGCACCATATTTTTCTCCTTCGAAATTATGTAAAACCAAACCAACACTTAACAAATACGACAATAAAACACATTTAATCCTGCCATATATCTGCGGTTCTGGCTTTGACATCCGGCATCGATGGAAGCGGAGCACTGGGGGTCGGCTCATACCAGAACGTAGCAGACGACCAGTCATCCTGCGTCTCGGCTAAGCCCTGCTTCCAGGCAATCTGCTGGATTGTGATGCGGCACTCTTTTTGCCAGGTAATCGGGTCCGGCAGATGCCAGCGATACATCGACACAAAATTCTTCTCATTCAAATTGCAGCCATTATAGAAGAACGGTGTCTGCTGCATCCCGTAAGACAGGCCCACATAATCCTCGCTTCCCGTGCCGCAGATAGTCGGGAATTCCGTATCGCCATCCATATAAACTTTTATTTCCCCTTCGCCCCACCACTGCTCAGGGTGGGTGTTGCGTATGCCGATAACCGCACCAATATAACGGCCTTTATTTTTCCGCTGCGGCAACAGGGCAAAATCCTGCTTTATTGTCGTCGGGTTTTCCCTGCAAAATAATACGTGCAGCCGACCCACGCCACGTGGGTGTCTGTCGCCTGTTGTGTAATCAATCTGATAAAACAAAGGAACATCTTTCTGCCCTTCATTTGTCAGCGTAATCCTCGCACGTTTGGTAAATGGCATCGGCAGCCAGATATTCATACCGGCGTTTTTGCCGAGCGAATGCACCGCCGAATGATACGCCATTACCTTGCCGTGGGCAAAGCCCATAAAATCGCCAATTGGACATTCAATGCTCGGATGCTCCTGCCCATCCCACCAGGCACGTATCACCAGACTGCGCAAATTGGCTGGATTATTCTCGGTAGTCATCCAGATATGTCGAATCGTCCCCGGCCCTTTAATGTCACAAAGTTGCACATCCTTGCCGGCCTTTAATGTTATCGCTGGTGCCCCTTTTCGCTCCACGCCAAGATTACTCGCTGCCTTGCCGCCCTCGCCTGGTGCGCCGGTGGGATTTTCAAACGAAATCGAGCGTGAAACAAGCCCCGTATCCAACAGATACGGCTGCGCCACAATCCGCCCTTGCCAGCCTACACACCGGCAGGATACACAGCCGAACATCAAGGCAAAAAGTATTACAAATCTTAAATTTGTCCTACGGACTCCTAACGGAGAAATCCGAAATCTGAAATGTGAAACCTGAAATCTGAAATCCCTTCCAGCCATAGCGACTCCTTTCACCAACACAATTTGTTTCTCGAATAGCCTTTGTCTCATAAAATTCTCCGGGCAGTTTACCTTAATATCAGATGGGCGTCAAGATATGATTATGCAAGCAGTAATACTATAAAATCTTGCTTTCCAAACACCAATTTTTTATTGTGTAGCAAAAGATGCTATTCACAAGCATAATTCTTGTTTTCGAGCAATTCGACATCGCTAAAAATGAAAAGGATAATCTCAGTATCGCGAAGGACTGATATACCGGCCTTTTACAGCGAGTGGTTCATCGGCCGGCTCAAAGAAGGTTTCGCAGGCGTAGTCAATCCCTTCGGCGGACAAAAATACCTCGTGTCCTTAAAGCCCAAAGATGTTACCTGCTTTGTATTCTGGTCGAAAAATTTTACGCCATTTCTTGATAATCTTAAAATCATTGAGAACTTAGGACACAAATTCTATTTTAACTATACCGTTACCGGTCTGCCGGGTGTCTTTGAAACCAACATCCAAAAACAGGGTGCAATCGAGACTCTAAATCATCTTAGCAAGATGTATTCGCCCAAACATATAAACTGGCGGTTCGACCCCATCATTATCTCTAATATCTGCGACCGTAAGTTCTGGCTAAAGGCCTTTGAAGACCTCGCCTCGCAATTTGCCGGTTTAGTTGAACGCTGTTACTTTAGCTTCGTGACAGAATACAATAAAGTAAAACGCAACTTTGAAGAGCTCCAGAAAACAAAAGGCGTCACCGTAACTGACTGCAGCAGTTATTTTAAGATTGAACTAGCAAACGAGCTGGCAGAGATTGCCCATCGCTATGGCATCGAGATGTTCTCCTGTTGTGGCGACTACTTGGTTGGCGAAAAAATCAAAAAAGCCCACTGCATCGATGGCAGCATTATTGAAAATCTATTTTTCCCAGAAGGCATGCTCTACAACGAAAAACCCACAAGAAGCGAGTGCGGCTGCACTGAAAGTATCGACATTGGTGCCTACGACACCTGCCCGCACGGCTGCGTATATTGCTACGCAAACACAAACAAACCCACCGCCTACCAGGCTTTCAAAAACCAAGACAAAAATAGTGCCTTTTTAGGCTATTCCAAATCTCAATCAGACCAGTTTCTCGCAGAAGTTCAAAACGTTAAAACGGAAAATGATTTTCTTTTCTAAAAAGACTAAGCGGAGCCAGCAACTAATCCGAGGACCAATTGTTCCATCGCTACCTGTGCTTTTGACTGGCCGGTTTTTATTGCGTGGTCGATTTCGGCAAGTTTCTGCAAATACTGGCCGATTTGCTTTAAGGACAACTTGCGAACTTGAGCAAAAAAATCGTCCCTGTTACTCCACACCCTGACTTTATTAGCGATTTGGTCATAGCCCAGGCCCTTTTGCAACAAAACCTTTGCGTTAAAAAGCCTTCTAAAATGAAATGCAAACGCACCGACAACGGTATATTCGGTGCTTCTATCCTCCGCGAACATACTGCGCAGCCGTTCTACGGCTCTGCTTATCTGGCCACTTGTAATCGCATCAATTACCGCGAAGGCATTGAACAGGCGGTTATGGCCAATCAATAACTCCACGTGGTTTGCCGTTATGACCTTTTCCTTATCGGCAAAGGTGGCCAGCTTATCAACCTCACTATACAATCGCCCCAGCTCATCGCCGGCTAATTCAACTAAAAGTTCAGCCGCACCCTTTTCAAATTCTTTGCCGTATGCCTCCTTGGCATATTGGCACACGCGCTGCGGAAGTTGCGAGGGCTTGGGCTGTTCGACAGGAATCAATTCCCCCACCTTTGATAGAAGTTTAGCCAGCTTTGTCTGGGCAGACCAACTGCTTACGGTTAGAACCAACACACCGCTCGGTGAGGGACTTTCAAAATACTTCTCAAGCAACTGACGATTTGCAGAGACAAAATCATCAGCCCCTTTTATAACGACAACCCGCCTGTCGGCTAAAAAGGGGAGGGTTCGCAGCTCATCGAGCACCTGTGAAATTGTTACCGTATCCGCATCGGCATCAAAAAGTGAAACCATCCGCTGCGCCGGCTCGACAAGCTTATCTAAAAGCTCTCTATACTCCATATCGACAAGCGACCGTTCTTTGCCGGCAATTACATATATGGGGCAACTTTGTCGCTTCGACTTGACGTTACTTTTAGACATCTTCTATGATTCGGAAAACGAAGGATGAGTTATAGACAACGGACTATTTTGATTCTGCTTTTGAATCTTGCGCTTCAGCCGGCTCTTCCAAGTCTTCGGCAGCTATCTTTTCAGCAGCTACCAGCTTATCATCTGATTTCAGCTTGATTAACCGAACGCCCTGGGTGTTTCGCCCAATCGAACGAATCTCGCCCAGACCGGTGCGAATGACCATTCCCTTGGCGGTTATCAGCATCAAATCGTCCTTGCTCTGAACGGCCTTAAGCGAGACCACCTTGCCGTTTCGCTCGGAAGTCTTTATGTTTTTCAGCCCTATTCCGCCCCGGCTTTGCGAGCGGTAACTGTCGAAGCCGGTCCGTTTGCCGTATCCATTTTCACACACCGTCAATAGCGCCGCCTTTTCTTCAACAATCACCATACCAACCACAGCGTCTCCGGGCCGCAGCTTAATTCCCTTCACGCCCCGCGACGCGCGGCCCATCGAACGAACCTGCTTTTCTTCAAATCGTATCGTCATACCATCTCGTGTGCCCAGCAAAATTTGGTTCTTGCCCGTCGTCAGCGATACTCCAATTAAATCATCGTTCGGGTCGAGATTGATGGCAATAACGCCGGTCGAACGCGGATTGCTATATGCAGATAGGCGCGTCTTCTTTACAAGGCCGTTTTTGGTCGCCATAACGAGCTGCTGCTCCTCACCCTCGGCAGATTCCTGGTCAAACTTACTCACGTTGATTACCGATGCTATTTTCTGGTCGCCGAGATTAAGCAGATTGACGATATTTCTGCCCTTACTTTGCCTGGACATACTGGGCACATCATAGACTCTGAGCCAATAGCATCTGCCGCGATTGGTAAAAATAAGCAAATAATCGTGCGTGGAAGCAACAAACAGATGCTCGATAAAGTCGCCTTCCTTTGTGTCCGAGCCAATCACTCCGATGCCGCCTCTTGCCTGCCTGCGGTACGTATCAATCGGCATCCGCTTGACGTATCCATCGTGACTTACCGTTACGATAACTTCTTCTTCGGCAATCAAATCTTCGACATCGAGTTGCTCGGCTCTGGCGGTGATTTTTGTCCGCCTCTCGCCTCCGTATTTTTCTTTTATTTCGTAAATGTCTTCCCGAATCACATCCAGCAGAGCACTCTCGCTGGCAAGTATCGCCTCGTAACCTTCTATCTGTTCGGTAACTTCCGAATACTCCTTGGCGAGCTTTTCCATCTCCAGTCCCGTCAGCCTCTGCAACTGCATCGCCAGAATTGCATCGGCCTGCGGGCCGGTCAGGTAATGTTTGGATTTGCTTTTGTCTTTAACAAACTCTTTCGGCAAAAGCTTGCGCAATACGGCGGATTCAGGCAGCCGCAGCGGCTTTTGCATCAAATTCCACTTCGCCGCCGGAGCATCGGGCGACTTCTTTATAATCTCGATAATCTCATCAATGTCACTGACTGCAAGGATAAGGCCTTCAAGAATATGTGTGCGGTTTCTGCACTTTTTCAACAGAAACGTGATTCGCCTGCGAATGACCGTCTTGCGGTGCTCTATGAAGCAATCGAGCATCTGCCGGATATTTAGTATTTCAGGCCGATTATTAACTAACGCGATATTAGCGATAGCAAACGTCGTCTGCAGCGAAGTATAACGATAGAGCTTATTGAGCGCAATCTCCGCATCGGCATCCTTCTTTAGCTCTACCACAATCCGCAGGCCGTGCCTGTCCGATTCATCCCGCACATCCGCAATCTCCGCAATCGTGTCATTATTGACACACTCGGCTATCTTGGAAACAATCGCAGATTTGATAACCATATAGGGAATCTCGGTTACTACAATGCGGATTCTGCCTTTCTTTGCTTCCTCAATTTCAGCTTCGCCCCTGACCGTTAGATGTCCCTTGCCTGTAGTGTAGGCATCGAGAATGCCCTTTCTGCCGCAGATGTTGCCGCCTGTCGGAAAGTCCGGGCCAGGCAAAACTTTCATAATGTCCTTGAAGCCGCAGTTTGGGTCATCAATGACCATCAAAAGCGCATCACATATCTCACCGATGTTGTGCGGCGGAATGTTTGTGGCCATTCCAACGGCAATCCCTGTCGAACCATTAACCAATAAATTCGGAAATTTGGACGGCAGGACCGTCGGCTCCGTCCGTGTCTCATCGTAATTGGGCACAAAATCAACGGTGTCATACTCGAGGTCTTCGAGCATATCCGTAGCCGGTGCAGCCAGCCTTGCCTCGGTATATCTCATCGCCGCCGGCGGGTCGGCATCAATGCTGCCGAAATTGCCCTGCGGGTCAATCAACGTATACCGCATATTCCAGTCCTGGCCCATCCGCACCAGCGTCCCGTATGTCGCCTGGTCGCCGTGCGGATGGTAGTTGCCGCTGGTATCGCCGACAATCTTTGCGCACTTGCGGTGCCTGCTTCGCGGCCCAAGTCCCAAATCGTTCATCGCAACAAGTATCCGCCGCTGCGATGGCTTCAGGCCATCCCGGACGTCCGGCAGCGCACGTGCAACAATCACGCTCATCGCGTAGTTAAGATACGAATTCTTAAGCTCATCGAGGATACGTATATCCTCGATTCGCTCTTGCGGCCCTACAATTTCTTCCATAATCTTTTGTCCATACTGAATTTTAGTTTTACCGCAAAGCACACCCCGCACCGTATGGTGCAGGGTGTTCTCAGCGGTTAATTCTTAAAATTTTGTATGCAAATAGATTAACCTCGGGCAGGTGAAAAGTCAATAAATAAGGATATTAAATGATGGCTAAAACTAAGAAAAAAGTAGCCACAAAGACACAAAGGCACAAAGAAAAATGAAAGTTGCCTGACGGCAGTCAAGAGTTAAAAAATATAAGTGAGTTTTAGTGCCTTGTTGCCTTGGTGGCAAAGAATAAAAAAAGGCCTCATGTCCCGATTAAATCGGCCCTCACAGCCCTTCTTCTGACTTCGCTCTTCTAACTTCGCACTTACTACTTCTTCACGCTCTGCGTTTTCTTGCCGCCGCCAGGCCGCCCAGGCCAAGTAGCAAAATCGTCGCTGGCTCGGGCACGCCGGTCAGCTCGAGGTTATCAAATACAAACCTGCCGTTTCCGGCAAGTTCCATATCCTCCACACGAAACTCGACAATCGGCTGTCCTTCAATAGCCGATAAGTATGACATATCGCGGCTGAAGCTATGCCATGCATCATCGGCAATGATTGGCCAATCAGCCAATACTGACCCCCAGTCCCCCTCTCCACCAACTCTATAATGCAGGTCAAAGCTCGGAGTTTCCTCCGACCGATAATCCCACCTGATTGCAATATCGTTCCACCCGGTCGTATTAATCGTTAAAATCCACTCAGCATCCGGACCGGTAACCCGGACATCGTCCCACGCTGCCGCCTGGCCTGCATCGTGATGGACACCCGCTGCATCAACGTAGGCTACGCCGTTCTTACCATTTATATCTTTCTCACCGCCAAAAATAGATAAAGTTGGCACTCCAACAACATTTTCCGTTGTCGGAACCTCTGTATAATAAGCCGAGCTGGCCCCAAAATCCCAGATTGCCATTAACTCCGCACCGGCGGTGTTACAGTGAACAATCAAAAATGTGGTGAACAGTAAGATAATTGCACTTTTCATCATCTGGCCTTCATCCACAACCTACTTGAAAATAGAGCCTTTTAGCGAGACCTCCTCGCTGGCCCTATCAAATCCGAAATTTCAAATTCTGCTCGATTGTATAATAACACATATAGACAAAAATTGCAAGAAAATTGTCGCTTTTTCAAAAAACCTTCAAACCCGAAAATTGGCGCAAAAACCGGGATTTTTGGCCTTTACCCCGTTAGAAAGACGGCTTTCTTTTTGCCGCAAGGCATCCCCAAACGGACTAACAGGGTCAGCTTTCTAACGGAGTTTACCGCGGCATTTTCGAGATAAATCGATACTGCCCGGAGCCGATGGCAAATACCGCTTTGCCGTTATCCATCCGCACAAATTGCACGGCCTTTGCTTTTGTCGCCGGCAGGCCGCCTTCAGTAACACTGCCAGCATCTTTAGCGAGGATATATACCGTCGCTGTGGTGTTGGCAGGGATAGTTACATCCAGCACGAATGTGTCATTTTCAATTTTCCAGTTGCTGGCAATCTCGCCGTAAATAGATAGATAGTTTGCTGTTGCATACGTAAATCCGCCGCCCGGTTTAGGCTCAATGCGGATTTGTTTATAACCGGGAGTATCGTTATCTATGCCCGCAACGGTTCCAAAGAGCCACCGGCCCACCGAACCAAAGGCATAATGGTTGAATGAGTTCATCCCCGGGTCCTGGAAACCCTTGTCTTCCGTCCAGCCATCCCACCTTTCCCAGATAGTAGTGGCGCCATTTTTTATACTGTAAATCCAGCTCGGGAAGGTATCCTGATTCAATAATCGATAAGCCACATCCAGATTTTCTGTCTCGGCAAGAGCCGGCAAAAGATAACTTAACCCCACAAATCCGGTCGATAAATGCCAGTCTCTTTTCTTTATATCCTCAACCAAATACTCGGCAGCAAGCTTCCTCTTTCCTTCAGGCAGCAAATCAAAATGCAGGCCCATACAATAGCAGGTCTGCGTGTCACCCTTAATTCGCGCATCATCAGAGACGTATGCTTTATTAAATGCCTGCCTTATCCGCTCGAAAAGCTCCTCGTATTTTTTTGCATCTTCGGTTTTGCCAATTTCGGCAGCCATTTTTGAAAGCAGCCGTGTGCTATATGCAAAGTAAGCCGTCGCAATCACGTCCTTTGGCGTATCGGAGCCGATTGATACCCAGTCGCCGTAGCCGTAAGCCGGCCGCAGCAGGTTCTCGCTATTTTTTTCTAAATATGCAATCCACTTTTTCATCGCTTCATAGTGCTTTTCGAGGACACGCTTATCGCCATAAACCTGGTATATAGTCCACGGACATATAATGCCGGCATCGCCCCAGGCCGGCACGCCGCTTCCCATAGCAACCTTATGCGGAACGACATCCGGAAATGCCCCTTCTTTGGTCTGAGCATCCTCCAGGTCCACCAGCCACTTCGTAAAGAACGCTGCCACATCCATATTGTATGTCGCCGTGCGAATGAAGATTTGAGCATCGCCTGTCCAGCCCAGCCGCTCATCGCGCTGCGGACAATCGGTCGGCACCTCGACAAAGTTGCTTCGCTGGCCCCAGACTATATTTTTGTAAAGCTGATTGACCATCGGATTGGAGCACTCAAAAAACCCGGCTACCGGCGTGTTTGAATGAACCACAACTCCGGTAACCGCATCAAGCGGCGGCCGCCCGGGGAAGCCGGTCAGCTCCACAAATCTAAAACCGTGATAGGTAAAGGTCGGCTCCCAAATCTCTTCACCTTTGCCTGCCGCCACATACGTATCGGTGCACCGCGCCTCACGGAGATTTTTTGTATAAATGGTGCCATCGGGATCGAGCATCTCTGCAAAACGCAGCACGAGTTTTTCTTCTGCCTGTGCCTTGACTTTGAGCCGAACCCAGCCGGCAAAATTCTGGCCCATATCAAAAACATATACGCCGGTCTTCGGCTCGGTCAGTTTCTTCGGCTTGATTTCCAGAACCTTTTGCACCGTTACACCGGGATACGATTGGAGCTGCCCCTGCACCTTATCCGTAACAGCCACAGCATCCCACCTTGAATCGTCAAAACCACTCTGGTTCCAACCGGTCATTTCCTTGCGTGCATCGTAGGTCTCACCCATTAAGAAATCCGCTTCAAGATGCGGACCATACGTTGCCTTCCAGGTGCCATCGGTAACGACCGTTTTCTTATTGCCATCAGCATATTCGATTTCAAGCTGCACCAGAAGCCTTGGCTCGCTGCCATAGTGCTCCCTCTTTTTGCCAAATCCTATGTAACCAGCATACCATCCGTCGGCAAGAACCGCCCCGATGGCGTTGCCGCCCTGCTTAACGAGACCGGTAACATCATAAGTCTGGTAATATACACGCTTAAGGTAATCCGTCCATCCAGGCGTAAAATAATCCTCACCGACGCGCTCGCCGTTGATATGCAGCTCATAAAGTCCCAATGCCGAGGCATAAACCACCGCCCGCTTGATAGGTTTATCAATAGTAAAACTTTTCCGCAGATACGGTGGCGGCGGCAAAACCAGCCCCTCTCCATCCACAGCACCCCAGGATCCTTCGCCACACGCCGCTATCTCTTTGGCGCTCACCCAGCCGCCATCATCAAAACCGGATTCTTTCCATCCATTTTGCTCACTGTCGGATACTTTCCAGGAATGGTCAATCGCAATAGTTAGTGCATCGCCCGTTTCAAATACAACCAATAATTTTCCAGCAATCCCGGCAGGGTTGGGAGTGTTGCCTTGATTAGTTGCGGCGATTGCCAGGCAATTCGTTCCCGACGTCAATTTATCATCCACATCGAACGTGTATGGAGGACTCCATCCCGAAAACTTTTGAACCTCTCGGCCGTTTACGAAAAGTGTCCCTTCGTTATCGACAACCAGGCGGAACTGCGCCTGCTTTATTTTTTTATTAGAAGGAATATCAAATTTGTGCCGGAAAAACCGTGTCCCCACCGGAGCACTTTTCTGCGGCTCGCCTTCAGGAAACCACACCCACCTGCACCCCGCAAGACTAAGCAATTTAGCTTTATCTTCTTTATAGGCCGCCGGTGCTGGTGCATCGTAACCTATCCATTTTGCTTGCCAGTCTTTTGGCGCAAGCAACCCAACGGTCCACATAGCCGGCTGGCTCCACGCCGATGCCCTGCCATCCTTATCCCATATCCGCACCTTCCAGTAGCATCGCATCCGCGACTTCAAGGGCCTCCCTTCATACACAACCTGATTGCTCTGGTCCGAGCAGACCTTGCCGCTATTCCACAGGTCGGCTTTGTTTTGTTTGAGGTCCTGCTCGCTGCCGGCTGCCAGAATTTGATATGCGCTCTGCATCTGACCGCGCTTAACGGATTCGGTAATCCAGCTCAGCCTGGGCTTGACGACATCAATACCCAGAGGATTAACGCGGTATTCGCTGCGCAATTCCTTTACCATAGCCTCTCTATCCTCCAGAGCAGCACAGCCGCTCAAAGCCAGCATCATCCCTGCCAACAAGATTGTCGCTAAGTGCCTCATTTTCCTGACCTCCACACTTGCAAATTTGCAAACCAAATTTTTATGGACAAATAATTTCCGCTAAAACCGTCCTGCGCTGTCAAAGCTCTTTGTTTGAGCCGCCGTAGATAAACCGCATTTGCCCGAAATTGGGAATAACAGCAAACCGCGACTTGGCAAAAGGCCTGAAGCCGCTGGGCCAATAGACAAATAATGCTTTACCAACCAGATAGTCGCGCGGGACAATACCCTTGCGATAGGATTGACCCCAATTTGACTTGCCGGGTTCATTCCACCGGCGGCCATCCTCGCTGTTGGGACTATTGTCGCCTAATACAAAAAACTCATCTTTTGCGAGGGTAAAAGGATTGCCCTGCATTGCCCAGCCCGGCCCTCCGCCGCGTAAATCAACATCCGTATAATGAACATCACGCAGAATAGCAACGTGTGACAGAGTCAGTTTACCGGCGCCAAAGATTTTCACTTGCGGCCCAATACGCGGCGTTATCTGACCGGCATCCTCCCGACCACGCCCCAGGTCGTGAATCAACCTGTCATTGCCAAACTGAAAAATCAATTGATGGTCAACATTGGCGAATTGCACCAGAGCCGACCTTCCCACAGAGAGTCTTGTCTCAACAGACTTATTCGCTATTTCCTCCTCTTTATCCTTCGAAACCATTGCTATGTGCATCGTCATTTTCTCTGACTGGTCCCTAAAGTCAACCCATGCCTTGTAACGCCGCTCATATTTACTCATCTCTATCCCAATAAGTCCACGCGAGGTTAGTCCATCCACAAAAAAACGCAGCATCAAATCACTGCAATATGGCAAACTCTCATATTCCCTGACGTCATCGTAAGCATACGCAGCCCTGAAGCTGTTGCCGACCGATGGGTCATAACTGAGCGTATTGATTTGCTCAGCCGGGCTATCCAGGTGAAATAAAGTTGGGCTAACTTTGTCAACCTCCCACTTTGAATCGGCGTCCCTGAACGGCTGCTGCCAGATATGATTATTAAAATAAGGCTCACCAGGATTAACCGGCTGATAATCGTTATCATACACCGGCATCCACAACTCCTCCTGCACTTCAGGCGGCTTTCGACTTATCTGTCCATTGATATAGATGTCACCATCAATTATCTCAAGCTTTTCTTCCGGCCGTCCAATCAGCCTTTTGATGTAATTTTCCTGCGGCTTGAGTGGGTTCCTGAATACCACTACATCCCATCGCTTAGGCTCAACAAACTGATAAATGCACTTTAGCACAAGGATTCTATCACCATTTGCTACAGGCATCAGTGTTCTAATCACTGGAATATAACCACAGCTCGGACAGCGAGTGCGAGGCGGCTCTTTGCTATCAGGAGGAATTGTATCCTCGACATATCCGTAGCTGCCTGGCATAAAGCCGTATTCATATTTATATCCGCACTGCCGACAGCGCAGCCGAAAATGAGCACCTTTGAGGGTGTCAGCCATACTGCCGGTGGGTATGCGGAACGCCTCCATTACAAAGGCTCGAAAAACAAACGCCAATATAAAAGCCGTTATCAGCCACTCGAAGGTGTTTGCGACCTCAGCAGCTCTATCCCTTCGTTTTTCAGGTTCCCTTTGCTGGTTACCCTTTTCGCTCTTGCTACCAGTCATAAACACTAATCCTTGTCCAAATGTAAAACCTTTTTGTGCAGCTTCAGTCCGCTTTCGGCGAATTTGAGAGGGACATCAAAACGACTGCTCATAACAGCGAAAAATAATACCCGGTGCATACACTATCGACCCACTTTAGTGAGCCAAATTTTTATAAAGCACTAATTATGCCGATAAATCTCCGACCGGTCAACTATTTGTCATTAAAAGCTGATTCCAAATAGTCACCGGCTAAAGCTGCTACTATTACGCTGCAAGGCAGCACTATCCAAAAAACCAACACAAAACACAGATGCAAAATTTTTGGTAACGAACTTTTGAGGCGGTCAATATCAAATAAAAACATAGAAACCGGTTCTCTATCCACATCGGAGCAATTGGGCAAATACCGCCTTGTTACGACATAACACCTTATCATTAAAGGACTTATACCTAATTGTTGTTAAAATTCACCTGCCGGCAGCTTTCTAATTCCGCTGCCAATCTGTTGTTTTTGCACAACCTTGCAGCACAATTGGGAAAGTTTTTGGCACAGTTTTTATTTTCGTTTGTCCCTCGAATAATGTTAGATTTTTACAGAATCCCAAAAATTTTGGCAAAAATTTTCTTGCCTAACAGAAGTCTTTACTGTATAGTGGTTTGGAGTGTTTTAGTGTTTTGCTTTTTGCGGCTGAGCTTGCAGCCAACAAAACCTGTCCTGCAAGCCGCTGCTAAGAGTAGTTATAGTTGAGAAATTTTACAAAGGGTTACAAGAAGCTGTTGGATAACCTGAAGGAGGTCAAATTACTAAACAGCAGCTTTTGAATATATGTAAAATCCAGTTTCCTAATTGTTCTCACCTTTAATGAGGTAGGCTATGGCAACAGTTACAAAGAAAGAACTTATTGACCGTATTTCAGAACGCACACAAGCCAAAAGAGTAATCGTTAAGCGCATTATTCAATCGTTCCTCGATGAAATAGTCAGGGAACTGTGCGAAAAGAACAACCGTTTGGAGTTCCGCGATTTCGGCGTCTTCGAGACCAGGACAAGGGCCGCAAGAACAGCCCAAAATCCCAAAACCCTCGAACGCGTTGAGGTCCCAACCAAGCGAACGGTCAAATTCAAAATGGGCCGACTGATGAGAGAAAATATCTATAACGCTGCTACAAAATCGGCTGAAGCTAAATAATTGCCTGTAACAAAAACCGCAGTCCACAACACAACTGTTCTTTCTATCAAGAAATAGCTCTTGATGTTGTGGTCAGTGCAAAGGCGGTTTGCCGTATTATAAGTTGTCGTAAAGGAGCGTTTTATGTCAGACGGTAGGGTCAAGTGGTTTAATGCAAAGAAAGGTTACGGATTTATCGCCACCTCCGATGGCCGCGATGTCTTCGTCCATTACTCAAGCATCGCGGGCAAAGGTTACAAAAATCTCTCTGAAGGTGACCCTGTCAGCTTTGATGTCGTCGAGGGTGAAAAGGGCCCAAGGGCTGAAAATGTAGTTCCAACATCAGTGTCAAAAGATAAACAAGAAGTGTAATACTACCTTATCCAGCCCGGGGAATAGGCCGTTAACAAATCCGGCTTTCGTCCACTGATTATCTAAAACTTATCTTGGAAAAGGAGTACCAATAGCAACGGCACCTGGTTGCGTGCATAAACCCGATGTTTTATGAACATTTAGGTAATCCACCGTTCCTCAGTCCAGATGCCGACAGTGCTATAATACTATATGATTGCTGCCCAGCCTCACTCAGCTCTGGACTGTAACGTGCTTGTGCTCAATAAGCATTATATGGCCATCCGCATCATCGGAGCCAGACGCGCATTTTCTCTGCTGTTCCGCCGCCTCGCAGAGGTGGTCTCTTTCGAAGAAGGCAAATATTACAATTACGATTTCAATGGCTGGTGCGAGGTAAGTCAATTCCGCCGACAGTTTGAGCCGGATGGCCACGACTGGGTCTCTACCGTGAATTTTTATATTGCGGTGCCGAGGATAATTCGCCTATTGTTCTACGACCGCCTGCCGCAAAACGACGTAAAATTTAACCGCCGGAACATCTTTGCCCGCGACAAAAATCGCTGCCAGTATTGTGGCCGAAGATTCCCAACCAGCGAGTTGTCGCTCGACCACATTATTCCGCGCAGTATGGGCGGCAAATCGGTCTGGGAAAATGTCATCTGCGCCTGCACAGATTGCAACGTCAAAAAAGGCGGCCAAACCCCAAAGCAGGCCGGCCTGTCGCTGATCCAGAAGCCTATCAAGCCCAAGCACAATCCGCTTGTGCACATCCACCTTGGCGAACAGCGATACCGAAGCTGGCAGCAATTCCTCGACCACGCCTACTGGTCTGTGGAACTAAAGTGATGGTTACATGAATCAATCAGCAGACGTTTTTTGTGAAATGCCAAATAGCGACCTGAAATAGCTCTTTATCCACTCCCAGTGCAGGATAATGTGCACAATCATCAGAAAGACAAAAAGAAGTGCTAAATAAAAGTGAATTGTCCCCCATTCGTGCCGGCTCATTCCCCAAAGCTCTCTAATCTGTTCTTGTGCGACGCCTCTGCCGCCGCGAAAGCCTCGTCCGCCGCTGCCTGGTGGCAAAATATATCTCATAATAAAGCCGGTAAAAGCCAGTCCCAGCAGGTCAATAAAACTGACTAAGTCAATAATAAAATTTACCGTGCCACGTTTTATCATATACGCATTCTACACAATGCGGGCTAATTCTACAGCGCAAAAATAAATCCTTAGAAAAATCCTGATAAATCGGGATGAAATTCTAAACACGAAATCCTAAATCCTAAAAAATTCAAAGTTCTCCCGTGAGGGATGGCTGATGCCACAATTCTAAATGACCAAAACGACCTCAAATCAGTATTGCATCTTTGGTTTTGAACATTAGGGTTTGGCTCATTTGATATTGTTTCGGATTTCGATATTAGTATTTTGTGCTTAACTTTATTACTAATAGCTATTTACAGACCGTGTGATACAGTCAAATACCGTTGTAGAATTAGCGCTGCAATAAAAAGCCCCGCAAATAAGCGGGGCTACATACAAGATAGTTTGCGTTTTCGGCCGCCTTCCTCCCAAAACGGCCGAAAAAACTATTGATCATTACTGAGCCATCGAGATACAGTTAATCAGTGCCGGATTCATCATCTTGCTGCTCTTCTTGACTTTTCTCTGCCTTGGTCTGGGTCGTCTTCGGCCCTTTGAACTCAGTTTCTTTGTAAGCGTTTTGTTCATCCTGCGACATAAATGGTGACATAACCGCTGGCTGAACCGGCTCCTGTTTGATAATCCAGGGCGTTACGAAGACAACCAGTTCGCTGTTAACCGTATCTTCGCCTGTGAATCTAAACAATGCCCCAACCAGCGGCAAATCACCAAGCAGAGGCACTTTATTAACCTGGTGTGTGACACCCTTTTTCCGCAGGCCGCCTAAAACCACAGTCTGACCATTTTTGACCAATAGTTTTGTGTCAGCGGTGCGCTTATCAACAACCGGCTGAGGATATTGAATACCCTGACCGGTAGTCAGAAGGGTCACTTCATCTGTTTTAACACTAAACTCGGGTTTCAGTTCCAGCCGAATCATTTCATCGCGGGCCAGGTGCGGCGTAACCTCAAGCTTAACACCGACCTCCTTGAATTCAGTGGTTCCCATAGTGCCGCCCATAGCCGACTCGGTAAGCTTCTGGTAAGGTATCTCAGAAGTAATGTTTATGGTGGCTTTTTCATTATCGAGCACTAAGATTCGAGGGTTTGCCAGGAGCTTAGCGTTAATGACGTTCTGCTGGGCCCTGATAAGCATATCGATATCAACGCTGTCTTTAAGCCAGCCGAACTTAAGTTGACCGGTAACGCTCGAGGTTTTTCCCGTTGAGCCGCGGAACATGCCCGTCGCGAACGGCTCGATATCGCCCGTTTTAGTTTCACCCATAGTTCCCGGCGGGACCACAGCCTCGGTGCCGGTATAATATGTGGTATCTCGTCCTGCGTTCCATTCAACCCCAAGGTCGAGTTTGTCTTTGCTGGTTATGTCGTAGATTCGCGCCTCAACAAGTATCTGCGGCGTCATCTTGTCGATTTTCTCGATGAAGGCGGTAATATCCCTGATTTTGCTCTCAGTATCTGTAATAATTATGTAGCTTGTGCCTTTGATAGAGGTGACCATTCCCTGTTTGGACTTGAATTTATCCAGGGCCTTGACAACCTCCACAACATCAGCATAGACAATCTCATAAGTCTTGGTCTGGAGCGGCTCGGTTGGTTCCACTCCTTTAGTTCTATCCGGTCCCTTTTCGACTCTAATCATATTCTCAGTCGCTACATAGGAAAAACCGTGCGCAGCAAGTATATTTCTCAACGCCTCTTCAAGCGGCACATTTGTAAGTTTTACGGTAACATTGCCCTTAACCTCTGGACTTATTACAACGTCAACTCCCGCTTGATCAGCTACTGCCTCTACTACTTTTCGGATATCGGCATCTGACATTGTGATTGTTACCGTCTTCTGCATCCGCTGCTCAAATGAAATTTCCTCTGCCGGCTTATTGACATCCTCAGCCGCCGGCTGATTGACATCTTGGGCAATAGCAGATGCTGCCATTATGCAGACAATAGCAACTACCACCAAAAACCTTAATCCAAAATATTTTTTTACATAGCTTTTCATAATAGTTTCCTCTCGTAAAAAATTAACGATTGCGCTTCACCGCTTTATCTACACCCTGAACCGTATGATTCAGGGTATACCGGTTTATGGTTCAACGCCTTGTTTCCACTTCTCGCCATTCCTTTCGAACTCCACGCTGTTTTTATTTATCTTTACAACGGCGGCACCAGATATTTTGTCACCTTCGTGAACTATCTGGCTGCCAATGATTGCGGATGGATTGCTTGCGCTATAGAGAATGCCTTTTACGACCATCTTTTCAACTTTTACAGGCTCAGGTTTCGGCTCAGGCACCGGTTCCTGCTTGGTCACAATAGGTTCTGACGAGGCTAACCAACCCGGGTCGCGCAGGTCTTTTGGATAAACAGCCGGAATCTCCCATTCAATCTTCGTATCGGCAGCAGCAACAGGTTTCGGCACTTTAACCGGCTGAGGCTTACGCACCGGTTGCGAAGGCGATATCGCCGGATAGAGCCACTTGAAAAATATAAAAATAAAAACAATAAAGAGCAACGGCACCAATACCAACATCGCCTTTTGTCTTGCACTACTGACACCAGGTTTCGGCGCCAGCAGTTTACCTTCTATCTGCTGCCAAAGGCTGGGACCACCGGTTTTCCCAGCAGCTTTAGCCTCCCCTTCAGAAACACCCTCTGACGGCCGCCGTGCAGCATCATAACCTCCAGCATCCTGTGGAATACGCAGAGCCTGGAAAGGCGGCGGTAACGGCCTGGGCGGCCCACCCGAGGCGGACTCCGACCCGGGTCCAGCGGAAGCGGGAGGCGGTTGCTCACCGGAACCTATTGGCGCGCCAGGTTGCGGCAGCGGCACCCCCTCAAAAATCGAAGAAATATTCTTATGAAGTCCCGACTTTTTCTTTTTGTCCTCTGTCATTGTTATTCTCCTGGTCTAAAGCGGCACCGACCCCGACAGGTTGGGGCTGGTCTGCGGCTCTGCTGTTCAGTATCTCTTCAGCCAAGGCCTTGTACTCTGTTGCCCCTTTACTTACAGGGTCATACAACAGGACCGGCTGACCAGCACTCGGTGCTTCAGCTAATTTTGTGTTTCGGTGAATCACGGTATCGAATACTAACTGGCCAAAATATTCCCTCATCTGCTGCTGCACCTGCCTGCTGAGCGCCGTGTTGGTCTCCACAAACGTAAGTAATGCCCCTAAAATCCTCAAACGCTGGTTGAATCGCTGCTTGACTATCTCTATCGTCTCAAGAAGCTGCTTCAATCCCTCAAGGGCGTAATACTGCGTCTGAACCGGTATTACCACATCCGTACTAGCTACCAAAGCATTCAAGGTAAGCAGGCTAAGTGACGGTGAACAATCTATAACGCATATATCATAATTACTGCTGACACCGCTGAGCCGCTCGTTGAGGATATACTCCCTGCCGAACAGCACCGCCAGCTCAAACTCCGCACCGGAAAGCAGAATATTACTCGGAACAAGGTCGAGGCGTTCCACATTGGTTGTTACTACTATGTTTGAGAGGGGCAGTTGCCTTCGAGAAACCGGAATTTGAGCATTGGTAATAGTATCATAAATGGTCCTCTCCAGACTGTCAGGCTCATATCCCAATCCCAGAGTCGCGTGTGCCTGCGGGTCGAGGTCAATTAGTAAAACCCGCTTTCCCAAAACGGCAAAGGCAGTTGCAAGATTCACCGCCGTAGTTGTCTTGCCGCATCCACCCTTTTGATTTGCTATCGCTATCGTTCTCATTTTTATCCAGTATCCTTGCCTTATAAATTTATTAGAGCTTTAAGTCCCTTCGTCAGCCGTTGCCGCGGGTGCTTCGCTGTTGCCTATCTCTCCAGCCAAAGCTCGATATTCCTCGGCCCCCTTGCTATCGGGGGCATAAGCCAGAATAGGCTGCCCGGCACTCGGTGCCTCTGCCAATCTTATGTTTCGATGAATAACCGTCCTGAATACAAGCTCGCCGAAAAACCCCCTCATCTGCTCCTGCATCTGTCTGCTGAGTGTGGTTCTATCCTCGACAAAAGTTAATAACAGACCCAGAATCTTTACATAGCACGGATAAAAACGCTCTCTGATAATGCTGACCGTCTCGAGCAGCTGCTTGAGTCCTTCCATTGCGTAGTAATGTGCCTGCACCGGAACAATAACATCAGTGCTGGCAACAAGCGCATTGAGGGTCAACATACCTAACGACGGAGGGCAGTCTATAATGCACTCATCATACTGGTCCTGCACAGCGTTTAGCCTTTCGCCAAGAACAAACTCTCTTCCAAATACAAGAGTCAATTCAAGCTCGGCACCCGCAAGCAGGATATTACTCGGCAGCAGACTAAGCTTTTCCATATCGGTAGTCTTTACAACACTCGAGACAGGAATTTGGATATTTGTAAGAACATCGTAAATACTCTCGGTCAGCTTATCAGGATTGTAACCAAGCCCTATAGTCGTATGCGCCTGCGGGTCAAGGTCAATTATCAATGCCTTTTTGCCTCTTTCCGCAAGAGCCGCTGCAAGATTAACCGCGGTTGTCGTTTTGCCACAACCACCTTTTTGATTTGCTATAGTTATTACTCTCATTTTTAGACCATAAACTTGCACCGGAAGCTGTCAATCGCAGTTAAAATTCCTGCTGCTTTCTGACAAACACTGCCACATTCATACTTGCTTGACAGCTTGACTCTGCTTGCTTTGAACGCTCTATTGTGAAGCTATCGGCAAAAAGAACCGGCTGATGTCTCTCGAGGGCGTTCAAAAAAGCAGCGCACTGATTAAACCCAGCAGTAAAACCAATCTCGAGACGGCTCTCGTAAAGGTAATTGCAATTCGGCAGCAGCGACAATGTTGTGTCGGCGTTTTTACCTTTGATGCTAAAATCAGCAAGTTTCATCTGGTCGGCAATTTGACTTATATCAAATGTCAAATTAGCGGCATCCTCGAAACCCACAACAAAATCCTTCAACCGACCTTGCAACTGCTCGATTTCCTGCCGGGTCCGAGTTCTGGTTTCCTCCTGAGCAGCTTTCGTTACGGACTGATACTTCTGCTTTTTCTCAAGTAGCTTTTCTTCAATTAGTTGCCTGCTTTTTGCCTGCGGCACTAAAACAAGCAAGTATGCAAACAGAAAAACCGTAAAGCATGCTGCCCATATTAGAGCCACAGTCGTAAAATAGTTCTTGTAAGCTTTCATACCAAACCTGCTACAATCCGGGTTTGAAAATGCAATTTATCTCATAAATAACAACGTCCTGCTTATCGAGCGTGCCGGCCTCTTGCGAGACGGTAATATTTTCAAGCTTCGAACCAAGAAATGCCGACGAGCGAAGACGAGTCTGAAAGTCCCTGACCGCTTTGTCACCATCAGATTGCGCGCTCGCACAAATACTCATAGTTAATGTCCTCACAGGGACATCAATATCTACAGTCTTCTTGGGGTCTTCTTTTTTCGGAACCTTCCGTTTTATTGAACGCTGCTTTACTTCAAGCCTGGTCAAAGCCACCGAAGCCGGCATATTCTCCACGACAGTAACCAGAACAGGCGACCACTGCGTGTATCTGTCGGTAGAAGACTTAACTTCCGACAAACACTGCTCGCAGGCAGCCTTTTCTTTCTCAATCGCCTCCAGTTGCTTTACAAGGTCGGACAACTTGTCAATCTCAGCCTGCTGTCTGGCAATATCTCTGTTATCCACAGATATGATGATTCTGTTATTGAGATAAATCCCCAGCATCACAATCGCAATAATAACAGGTATGGCAACAGCGACTGCACTAATGGCGATTCCCCCCGGCCTGCTCTTCATTGGAATACCCTGTCCTTTTAATAAATCTATCGTGAACATATCAAAATTCCCTCATTGCAAGTCCCGCAGCAACCAGCATTGCAGAACCATTTTTTGCAAGGACATTTTTCTGTATCACCGCTCGATGATTCCGCCCTATCTGGCAGCGAATCTTCTCAAATGGGTTCCACAAAACGGCGTTGACAGCCAGCTTGCTGCCTAACAACTCGACAAAACCTGCAACTTGCGCAAAGCCTCCACAAACAAAGAGTTTTTGAAATGCAGCCGTTTTCTCCTGAGTCTTGTAATATCGGCTTGTCTCGGTAACATCGACAATCAATTTCGCACAGGCCTTCTCCAGACTATCGCGCAGCTTCATTTGCTCGGCCGGCGAATCGCCAAACAAAATCTTTTTGACCGCCTCGCCTGACATATTGTTTTCAGCAGCAATCTGCTTGACAATCTCTTCACCGGCATAAGTAATATCGCGGATGAACGGCCAGCGATTCTCCCCCATAACCGCAAGTGTGGTATACGAGCTGCCGACATTCAAAACAGCTATGGTCTGCCCGGGCTCAGGCTTCTCAAATTCGCTAAAGCAATTCAAAAGCGCCAAACCGTCAACATCCAACAAGACACAGTCAAGATCCACTTCTTTGACCAGTTGCACCTTTCTTCTTATCGAAGAATTCGTCGCTGCTACAAGAATTCCACTGACGCCGGCTCCGCTATCCGGTACCAATTGGTAGTCGATGGCGCTATCCTCGGTATTGAATGGACACACCTGAGAGGCCTCTAGCAAGACAGCACTTTCAATTTCTTCCGGCGTCAGCGCAGGAAACCTGAAATCGCGAACCGCGACTTCCGGTCCGCTGACACTGCAAACAGCAAGTTTCGTTTTAACAGCGGTTAACTCCAGACACTCCTGGATTGCTCTGACGGTGTTCATTTGTCTGCGGTTGGAGTCGCTACCATAAGGCGCAATACCAGCAATCCCGGCTGCCGTAACTGCATAACCTCTCTGGTCCTTGCGCAGCCGGATTAACTTGACCGCAGATGACCCGATATCAAGACCCAAAACTTCGTTCTGTTTAAGAGTAAGCACTGGTTTCCAACCCAATTCCGACACCCCCTTCAAATAAAAAAATTAAAAACAAAAACTATTCTGCTTGCACTACATTCCATCTATTAATAATTTGCCACTAAGGCACGAAGCCACAAAGCAACTTTGAATATAACTAAATTTTCGCGTCTTTGTGTCTTGGTGGCTTTGAGATTTTAACTCACTATCTTTCATCGGCTTAAAAACGCTGCTGTTTTATTTGGAAATTCGTATTATGCAGGTTTTAGCAGATGATATAACTACCCCCATCATAGAACGTCCTATAAATGGCGCCCCTCTGGAATGAGGTCTTTTTTACCTTCCCCCATCAATCCCCCATAAGCGGACTAAATTTTAGTTGGCTGCACGATAATCGTGCCAGCCGGCAGGGGCAGGAATATATTTGCCTCTCAGCCATATATCGCCCGGGAGGATACCTGTGAGCAATCGCTGGTCAAAGTAGTAGTGTTTGAGATAACCATCCTGGCCAACCCGCCCGACGACGCCTCTGAATGCCTCGGTAATTGTACCGCGGACAACCAAGTCATCCTGAGGAGAGCTGAATTCTTTTCTCCCGTCGACATTTTCAGCACCCCATCCACCGCCGCCGGCTGTTATCGCCGCCTCAACCACTGTCGGGTCGGGCAAATACCTTTTATGGTAATCTTCGTCTCCTTTTTTCGCCTCTGGGTTATCCGGCCGACCAACAGGAACATATTCGTAACCTGAAGGCTCAATAGGTTTGTCATCGACATAGCTGTAGTCGCTCATACCCGGGTCAACAACCTTGACTACGCCCTGCGCAACCAAACCCAGCACATTAGGATTGCTCTTTGACAGATTTCCATCCGCATTGTGCAAACCATCAGCAACTGTGGAATCGGCTATCCAGATGTTGCCTGTAGCGACAACGGTGATTTTGCCTTTCACGCTATCCTGTCCGGCCAAAGATAGGTCGCCGCTGCCTATAATAACATTGCCATCGATAAAAATCTGCCCACCCGGGTCAGACTCGACCCCTCCTATCGACTGAGTAACATAAGTCTGCTCAATCGGAACGACAAATCTTTCTCCGGTGCTGTCGGCATCTGCAGACCTGACATGGTAGGCGTAGATATAGTATCTTTCGAATTGTTTCCCGTCGGTTTTGGGCGTTATTTTGTAATCGTAGGGGGCTGACGAAAAGAAACCGCGAACTGCGCAATTATTCGTAATGCGGACCTTGCCGACGCCATCTTCAACAAAGAATTCGAGCTGGACCGCCTGTTTTTTATCTGTAATCGATGCTGGTGATGACGGCGTGAACCTGAACTGTTCTTTTGTGCTGTTTTTGAAGCGGTCAACCTTGCTCTTAATAACGTCCTCATTCGTTATCTTACTATCGGGCTGGTTGAAATAAATCCCTTCGTCAAAAAGACCCATTACTGACCCATACTTATCGCTGCCTGTCCCTTCGGCATACCGCCCCTCCCCCATACCAACCGGCTGCCGAAAATCCGGGCTGCCCGTTATGTAAATGTCCCTGTTATCAGGACTATCCTTCAGGTTATTGATATGTATGGGCATATCAATTACTTCGCCGTTGGCAAAGTAGACCGGCCAAGTAGAGGAAGAGCCGTTTGCGACCCTGCACTGACCCATATCCCAGCCGCTTACTGCCTGAATCACGCGGACGTCCACTGTCCTGTCAAATACCCCGCTATGGCCGATGGATATAACTTGGTAAACAGGCCGATAGCCGGCAAAGCTAAAAAGTTTGATTTGATAGTCGCAATCGGCATCCGGAAAAGGTATCGCTCCACTGGTGCCGGCAGCGCCCTTATAAATAGAAGTGAGGACATCCGGCTGCCGGCTCATCCAGAAAACGGCCTGTTCATAACCGGCCTCAGCAGCCAGCATTGCCGCTGCCTCGTTTTTGAATCTGATTGCCTTATGCCTTGCCCCCCAGGCAACCGTCAATATTCCTGCGCCCAGGACCAGTAAAATAAGAAGGGATACAACGACCACAACCAGAGCCGAGCCGTTTGAGTAGTTCGGAGTTCTTGTCCGCCTGCGGCGGATTACCCGGCAGACCTGCCCGCCGATATGTATGGCGGGTGAATGCGGCGGATTTGAGTTTGAGTTTCGAGTTCTCATAATCAATTTTTGCATTCTGCACCTTTCTGCTCTTTCAACCAAGCTCCCTTCGACAAGCTCAGGACAAGCAAGACACGTTCGCTCAGGACAAGCTTTGATTTTTAATTTCTCTCTGTGCCCCCTGTGGCACTTTTTTTATCTTGTGTTTTTTGTGGGAGAAAAGGACAACGAACGAAATGCCTTTTCACCACCTTCCTTAATTCAATAGTATATCAGATTAAGGAAAAGATGTCAAGAAAAATATATTAGAAAAAAACACCGGTAATATGTTCTTGAGGAGGTTATTGTAGCAGGTTTTTCACCCCTCCTGCGACGATTTTTCAGTTGCTCGCCCGATAATCGTGCCAGCCGGCGGGCGCGGGGATATAACTGCCTCGCAGCCATATATCGCCAGGCAGGATACCCTGGAGGAACCGTTCATCAACGTAGTAATGCTTCAGATATCCATCTGAGCCAACCGCTCCGACGACCCCTCTGAGCGCCTCGGTAATTGTGCCGCGGACTACCAGGTCATCCTGCGAACCGCTGTATTCTTTTCTGCCGCCATAAGAGCTGCGTGCAACATTTTCGGCGCCCCATCCGCCGCCGCCGGACGTTATCGCCGCCTCTATCACCGTCGGGTCAGGCAAATAACGTTTGTATGTAGCTCCGCTGCCCTCATAACGGGCTACTGGAACATAAACGTATCCTGATGGCACGCTTGTAGGCGGCCCCGGATAACTGTTCGTCCCACCTGTCGAATACTGGCTTATCCCCGGGTCAATGACCTTGATTACGCTTTGTGCAATCAGCCCCAGTGCGTTAGGATTACTATTTGACGGTATTCCATCTGCATCGTGTGCGCCATCAACGACTGTGGAATCTGTAATCCAGATATTGCCTGTTGCAACAACGGTGACCTTGCCTTTCACCACATCCTGCCCGGCCAGCGCCGAATCGCCGCTGCCTATGATGACATTACCATTGACAAAAATCTGCCCGCCCGGCTCGGTCGAGACCCCGCCGTATGACTGGGTAACGTAACTGTTCTCAATTTTAGAAACAAATCTCTCTCCTGTGCTGTCGGCATTCGCGGGCCTGATATGGTAGGAATAGATATAATATCTTTCGTATTGTTTCCCGTCAGTACCGGGCTTTATTCTCAAATCCCACGTCCTGCTTTCACTACCCTGGCGAAAACCACGGACTGCACAGTTATTGGTAATGCGGACCTTGCCCACTCCGCCCTCGACGAAGAATTCAAGCTGGACCGCCTGCTGTTTATCTGTAATAGATGCGGGCGACGCCGGCGTGAACTTAAACTGCGATAAGGTGCTGTTTTTGAAGCGGTCCACCTTGCTGGCAACCGAGGCCTCATCGGTTACTTTGCAGTCGGGCTGGTCGAAATAAATACCATCGTTAAACAGACCCATTACCGACCCAAATTTATCACCACCGGTGGGCTCTGAATATCGCCCCTCACCCATTCCAGCCGGCTGCAAAAATTTAGGACTGCCCGTTATGTAGATGTCCCTGTTATCGGGATGGTCATTTAGCTTGTTTATGTGCAGGGGTATATCTATTATTTCCCCGTTCGCAAAATATACCGCCGTAGTGGAGCCTGAGCCACTTGCAACCCTGCACTGACCCATATCCCAGCCGCTCACCGCCTGAATCACAAACACATCCACCCTTTTGTCAAACGCCCCGCAATGCCCGGTGGATACAACTCTATAGACAGGCTGATAGCCCACAAAAGTAAAAAGTTGGATTTGATAGTCGCAATCGGCATCCGCAAAATTCAGCGCACCACTGGTTTCCGCTTCACCTTTCACTATCGCACTTAGCATATCCTGCTGCTGGCTCATCCAGTAAATAGCCTGCTCATAACCGGCCTCTGCAGCTAATCTGGCGACGGTTTCGTTTTTGAGCCGGATTGCCTTTTGCCTGACCCCATACGCAGCCATTAGCATCCCCACGCCAAGAGTCATTAAAACAAGAAGGGACGCCATAACCAGCACAATTGCCGACCCGCTTCTATGGTTTTGAGTCCTTGTCCGCCGGACGTTTGGCGGATTAAGTTTTGAGTTTTGAGTTCTCATAATCAATTTTACATCCTTCGGCTCTTTCGCTAAGCTCAGGACAGGCTTTGATTTTTGATTTTCCATTATGTTTTTGTGGGAGAAAATCTGTCAGGAAGCAAAATGCCTTCTCACTATCTTTGTTATTATCAATAGGCGGTTATTGTAGCAGGTTTTTTCACCCCCTTGGCGACAATTTTTAGTTGCTCGCCCTATAATCGTGCCACCCGGCGGGCGCTGGGATATAAGTGCCTCTCAGCCATATATCGCCCGGTAGGGTACCCTGGAGGAATCGTTCATCGAGGTAGTAACGCTTGAGATAACCATCTGAGCCAATCACCCCGACAACCCCTCTGAATGCCTCGGTGATAGAACCTCGCACAATTAAGTAGTCCTGTGGAGGACTATATTCCTTTCTGTCGCCGACATTCTCTGCGCCCCATCCACCGCCGCCGACCGTTATCGCCGCCTCCACCACTGTCGGGTCGGGCAAATACCTTTTATGGTAATTCGGGTCACCTTTTACCGCCGATGGGATGTCCGGTCGGCCAATAGGGACATATTCGTAACCTGAAGGCGGATTAGCAGGGTTAATATTTCCATAATCAGGGTCGGTCATCCCCGGGTCAACAACCTTAACCACTCCCTGGGCGACCAAGCCAAGGACATTGGGGTTATCCTGTGATGGTTTTCCGTCCGCATTGTGTGTGCCGTCAACAACTGTGGAATCGGCAATCCAGATATTGCCTGTTGCAACAACGGTGACCTTGCCTTTCACCACATCCTGCCCGGCCAGCGCCGAATCGCCGCTGCCTATGATGACATTACCATTGACAAAAATCTGCCCGCCCGGCTCGGGCGAGACTCCCCCGTATGACTGGGTAACGTAACTGTCCTCAATTTTAGAAACAAATCTCTCTCCCGTGCTGTCGGCATTTTCAGGTCTGACGTGGTAGCCATAAAGATAGTATCTTTCGAATTGTGTTCCGCCGGTTCCGGGCTTTATTTTGTAATCGTATGGGGTTGATGACGACTGGAAACCACGAACTGTGCAATTATTGGTAATACGGACCTTGCCGACGCCGCCCTCGACGAAGAATTCAAGCTGGACCGCCTGTTGTTTATCTGTAATCGACGCTGGCGATGCCGGCGTAAATGTGAATTGTGATTTTGTGCTGTTTTTGAAGCGCTCCAGCTTATTGGCAATCGCCGCCTCATCCGTTACTTTACAGTTCGGCTGGTCGAAATAAATCCCGCCGTCAAACAGACCCATTACCGACCCAAATTTATCACCACCGGTCGGCTCAGCATATCGTCCCTCACCCATTCCAGCCGGCTGCAAAAATTTAGGACTTCCCGTTATGTAGATGTCCCTGTTATCGGGATGGTCATTTAGATTGTTTATGTGCAGGGGTATATCTATTATTTCCCCGTTAGCAAAATAGACCGGCGTAGTAGAGCTTGAGCCGCTTGCAACCCTGCACATTCCCATATCCCAGCCGCTCACCGCCTGAATCACGCGGACATCGACTGTCCTGTCAAACATCCCACAATGCCCCGTGGATATAACGCTGTAAACAGGCTGATAGCCAACAAAGGTGAAAAGTTTGATTTGATAGTTGCAATCGGCATCCGCAAAATTCAGCGCACCACTGGTTCCCGCTTCACCTTTCACTAGCGCGCTTAGCATATCCTGCTGCTGGCTCATCCAGTAAATAGCCTGCTCATAACCGGCCTCTGCAGCTAACCGGGCGACGGTTTCGTTTTTGAGCCGGATTGCCTTGTGCCTGACCCCATACGCAGCCATTAGCATCCCCACGCCAACAGTCATTAAAATAAGAAGGGATACCACAACCAGCACAATTGCCGACCCGCTTCTATGGCTTTGAGTCCTTGTCCGCCGGACGTTTGTTGGATTTAGTTTTGGGTTGTTATATTTCATCCTCCGCCTCACTAATTCTCTCTTCATTATCGCGGCCAAACATTCCGCAGAAGTGTTGATGTCTTCACATTTATAGTTTCGCCGTCTGTGGGGTCTGTCAGGATTATATTGATTCTGACCGAGGCCTGCCCTTCTTTGCTTATAGTCGTATGACTGAATGGACCGGCGGCGTCGG
>CAYWXK010000042.1:0-35540 GCA_964462515.1 uncultured Pirellulales bacterium | reverse complement strand
ACGGACAATCATTTAATTTTGATTGATTTGCGGAACAAAAAAATCCCCGGCAAGAGATTAGCCAAGGCATTAGACAGGGCGAGGATTGTAACCAATTATAACACCGTGCCTGGCGACACTGCTCCGCCTGCAGACCCGAGCGGAGTGCGCATCGGGACGCCGGCAATTACCACGCGGGGAATGAAGGAAGATGAGGCCAAGCAAATAGCCGGTTTTATAAATAAGGTGGCTGAAAATATAAATAACGAGTCGGTAATAGATGAGGTCGGCAAAGAGGCCCTTCTTTTGTGCTCGCAGTTCCCTGTGCCGGAGCACTTTATCATAACTAATAAGGCAGTTGAAGGGATGGAGGCCGTAGAACGTTTAACGCCGTGGCTGTTTGGTGCATAGTGAATGGAGGATTAGACATTGTAGGGTGGGCTTTAGCCCACCGATTTCCTAAAAGGATTTAACAGAATGGCGCAGCAGGAAGAGCAGGTGCTGGTTGTCGAGCGAAAGGTCCTTGAGCAGGCAGGATTGTTTCAGGGACTTGCCTTCGACGTCCAACGGTATCTCGATAAACTCTTCGTTCCGGGCGTTCTGCGATTTATGCCCAGACCCAAGGCGGAAGCCGACCCTGCCTATAAGCAGATTATTCCCTACGTGATAATGAGCTGCGACGGCAAATACCTTAGCTACGTCCGGGGCAGGCGGGCAGGGGAGGCCCGGCTTACGGGACTGAGGTCCATCGGCATAGGAGGCCATATAAATCCTGCTGATGATATGCCGCTTTTTAGTTCGGATTTTCGCGAGGCCTACAAGAGTGCAGTTGAGCGTGAGGTGGCTGAAGAAGTCTGCGTAGAGGCTGGCCACACTGACAGCATTGTTGCCTTGCTTAATAACGACTCCACAGAGGTCGGAAGCGTGCATTTGGGAATAGTTCACCACTGGGTTCTGGATTCGCCGGGCGTCAGCAGGCGAGAGCAGGTGATTACGCAGATGTCTTTTATGAGTCCAGCAGAGCTGCGCAAGGTCCGGGATTCTATGGAAACCTGGTCGCAGTTGTGCCTTGACCTACTTGGGAAGTAAGACAGGATACCGAATACAGGAGACAGAAGATAGCACGGAGAATATCGAATGCCAAATGTCGAACTCCGAATTACGAGTCACAAGCGACAAAATCGTTTGGCGGGAATTGCAGGGTTGGGGAAAGTGGCAGGTTAAGTGCCATGTCAAAAATATCATTTTTGGGAAGCGTCTCATGAAACGTGGGGTTAAAGCCATAATAGTAATTATCCTCTTGATACTGCTTGTCTTGCTTGCAGTGTCCATGCTTAGCTATGTTTTTTACAGCCGGAGCAGTCCATATGTTTGGGAGATAATAATAGGTTCTATCATGGTTAGTCTCCTGTTGGGAGTAATATCAAAATTTATCGACAAGCTCTTTGAGAAACCAATTGTTTCCAAGCCTATAACATGCCTTGTAGGTGTTAGTATCTGCTTGTTGGTACTTATAGCTCTGCTGATTTATCTTTCAAATATGCCAAAGAAGATAAGGGCCGAAATCCCTGTGACCTATCTTGTGAGTGAGAAGACAGCGGAACTGGCTTCGGGCCTAGCATTTAAAGATGACACTGCTGATTTTTGTTACATGGAGGCTCGCTTTATATTCAAGGATTTCAAAAAGGCAAATCCTGATAGTGCCAGACAAATTAGAGAAATGTTTGAGAGAACTAAGCCTACCGATCCAAATTCTTTTATATTTGGTGATAGGTGTTTCCAGAACCTGACTGAATATCTGGTATTTTACTATATGAGTAGCCCTTTGGATATGGCTGAACTCGAACGGGTAGGATATTGGAAGCAGGTCGGAGATTGGGAAGTCGGAGATTCGTTGGGTCGTCCTGAGATGAGGATCAGTGGGCATCCAATGTCAGTTGAAGGTGTTGTAGGCGATTTCAAAAAAAACCTATTCTATGGAATTAAGGGAAGATTTGGGGATAAAAATCCCAGTTTAACTCTTCCCAAGGGAGCTGATATAAGTCTAACGAGAATGGAATGGCTCACCTCCCAGTTCGTGATACAGGACAACAAGTATTTCAAAATCACAATTGGGATACGATTCTTGGTGAATGAGTCTCAAGGCATCACATATATAGATGAATCCGAAGTCTTTCCATATTCGAACAGTGACACTGAAGGTAGTGGGCCTTTTCAGAAGTTCAATGCTGTCATATACTACGAGGCAACTTTTAACAAGTGGCGGTATGCATTCCCTGATATGCAATACTATGAGAAGTGGGCATATAGTCTTTTCTCTCTTTTACAAAGGAAGTTCGCCTGGGGGAGACCAACTCTTCTCGACTACGCAGAAATACTGAAGCACGAAAAGCGATATGACAAGGGCGCGAAGAGTAGTGAGTAAAGGATTGGTTACTGTAATGACAATGGCACGTTATTCTGCAAATATGTTTTTTCTGGCGAATTTTCCTTTCTTTTTTTGCCGCAAAAAAGCACAAGAGGAGTATTATTGAAGTTTACGTCATCCGGTTGAGGTGGCGTAAGCCATCTTGACGATTGCGCAGCTCGTCCGCCAGAGGCGGATAAATTTTGTCGCACGTCGGACGTCTAACGTAACTGATGCGGGCTGCGCCGGATAATGCCCGGAATTCTTCGGAGGTCTGCTTTCTAAGCTCCAGCCGTTCAACGTCGGCAGCCAAAACATCGGAAATCTCCTGTCTGCGGGTCTGAACAGCGAAATACTTTTGTGCATTGGCAATCTCCGGTTTACGAGGGTCGCCATTTTGAGTGATGAGGTAGCAGGCAAAACGTGAAAGATGATAATCGGGTACTTCCCTTGTTCCACCTTTGCCCAGAATTATCATTTTGCGCGCGCGCGCAAAATGATAGCCAGGTATGTTGCCTGACTTTTCGCAGGAGACAATCGCCTTGGTGATAGCGTTATCGAAGCTCCGCCATTGATTATAGCCAAGCAAAGGCTGCAAATCTCTTGCGCACCAGTATTCGGCGCCGTATTGATTGATTTACTTCAGCTCCTCGAAGGATTTTGGTCTATGAGAAAGCATGTTTCTGTTATTCATAACATTTTCCTTTAATACTCGCACCGGAAACAATCATAGAGGAAAATGGATTACGTGTCAAGCACGGAAGGTGGTTACACAGATTTTTAATAGTTTCTTTTCGTGGAAGTTAAAATTACAATAAGAAAAAGATGGGCAATGTTTTTGGTTGTGATAGATTTGTAAAACTTTTCAGAGTTCAAAGGTATATTATGCTCAAAGCATTTTACTGGCGGGCTATGGCGGTTGCTGGATTAGTTGCATCGACTTTGGTTTTTGGTGCTGACAAAAATGCGGAGCCATCGAACAAGGCGGGCAATTTTGATAAGCTGGACAAGTATAACGTTGTCTGGGATAGTCCGAGTAAGGATTCATCCGGCTCGATGCCGATAGGCAACGGCGAGATAGGGCTTAACGTGTGGTGGGAAAAAGACGGTGACCTTCAATTTTTTATTGCTCGAACAGATGCGTGGGATGAGGCGGGGAGATTGGTCAAAGTGGGCAGGGTGCGGGTGCATTTAGAGCCTAATCCTGTGGCTGGAGGCCGGGCTTTCCGGCAGACGCTCAATCTTGCAGATGGCACAATATATTTTGTTCTCGGCGAGCCGCCGGAGCAGATAAAGGTCAGTCTTTGGGTTGATGCCCATCATCCGGTTATTTACATAACAGCCCAGGGCCAAAAGCCGGTGGAAGTTTTAACATCGATTGAGCTGTGGAGAACCCAGCGTAAGCAGATTGACTATTCGGGCCCAGGATATTTTGGCGACCCTGGGTATCAGCATCCGCAGCCGGCTTTTGTTGGGCCTGATACCATAATTGCCCGCGAGAATTGGCCGGCGTCAGAAGCTGATAATCGTATCGGCTGGTATCATCACAACGGAAAGAGCGACTGGTATGAGTTGAGTGCCAAGCACCAGGGTTTGGAGGGTTATAAGGGAAAGGACCCGTTGGAGGACCGCACGTTTGGCGCAGTGATTACAGCCGAGGGGGGGCGATGTTTGGACGAGCGCACTTTGCGGACGCCGGCTGCCTTAAACAATCGTTTTAGTATCTATGTTGTGACTAAACAGCCGGCCCTGCCAAACGAGTGGTTGAACGCTGTTGAAGAAACAGTCAGGAGCGTCGAAAAAATTCCGCAGGATAGACGTCGGCGTGCTCACGTTCAATGGTGGAACGATTTCTGGCAAAGAAGCTGGATTTTTGTAAGTTCTACCGCAGATAGTCCCGGCCAACCAATTTTTGAAAAGAATAACCACCCGATTCGATTCGGCATCGACCAGAACGGTCAAAATGTTTTCCGCGGCGAGATTGCAAGGGCGAGTGTCTTGAACCAAGTCCTGGCTGAAGCAGAAATAGAAAAGCTGATGAAAGAACCTCGCGAGCAAGCCCTTCCTTCCGATTTCAAACCGTATGCTACGCTTACAAAACCCGAACAAGTGCTTGAGGCGTCGGAAAATTTTCATCCTTCTGAAGGCTTGACATTGGAGGCGTGGGTCAAGCCGGAAAAACAAGCGGATGGAGGTGGGCGGATAATTGATAAAACTACGCCTGGCACGGTGAATGGCTTTTTACTGGACACCTGGCCCGGGAACAGCCTGCGGCTCATCACCAGCGCCTGCACGTTAGTCAAGCGAGACTGCCTGCCGGAAGGTCGGTGGGTTCACGTGGCTGTGGTAGCTGACCCTGCTGCAGGGGGGACATTCAAGCTTTTCCTGGATGGCAAAAAGATTGCCGAGGAAAAAGGACAAGCTGAGGATCCTGCGGTGGCCGTCACTTGCGGGTATATCTTGCAGCGATGGATTACCGCCTGTGCGGGTCGGGGAGAGCTGCCCATCAAATTTAATGGGTCTCTTTTTACGGTTCCGTATGCGAATGGCTGGAACGGCGACCCGGATTACCGACAGTGGGGCTCCGGTTATTGGTGGCAAAACACACGGCTGCCTTATATAGCCGCTTGCACCGCCGGTGACTTTGATTTATTGCAGACGCTTTTCCGCACTTACGCCGGTGAGCACCTCAAGGTTGCAAAATACCGTAACCAGCATCATCTCAAGACAGAGGGGGCATTTTTGAATGAGTGTGCTTATTTCTGGGGACACGCATTTAACGATTGTTACGGCTTCAATCGTCCTGCGGATTTGCCGGCCGGCATCAATGAGCTTGGCTATCATCGCTGGGAATTCACGTCAGGATATGAATTGGTGTATATGATGCTCGACTATTATGAGCATACGCTTGATGAGTCATTTCTCAAAAAGACACTTCTGCCGTTTGCTTACCAGATTTTAACCTTTTACGATGCCTATTATAAAACCGACGCTGACGGCAAGATTGTTATTCATCCTGCACAGGCACTTGAGACCTGGTGGGACTGCACAAATCCTCAGCCTGATATTGCCGGTCTTACGGCTGTAACGGAGCAGTTGCTTTTGCTGCCGGAAAATCTTACTACCGTCGAGCAACGTGGCCTGTGGCGACGATTACGTGACAAGATGCCAGAGCTGCCGAGGCGTGAAGCTAATGGAAAACATCTGCTTGCAGCGGCGGCGAAGTTTGACAGGAAAATGAATATCGAAAACCCGGAGCTGTATGCGGTATTCCCGTTCCGGCTGGTAGCTGTGGGTCGGCCTGACATTGAGATGGGCATTGAGACGCTTCGCCAGCGCACAGACAAGGGTAACATCGGTTGGCGACAGGATGATGTATTTATGGCATACCTCGGTCTGGCCGATGAGGCACGAGAATATCTGGTGGGCCGAGCCCGTAACAAGGACAAAAACTCACGCTTTCCTGCTTTCTGGGGACCGAACTACGATTGGATTCCCGACCAGGACCACGGCGGCGTTCTGATGAAAACACTGCAGTCTATGCTTCTACAGGCAGACGGCCAAAAAATCTTTTTGCTGCCTGCCTGGCCAAAGGGATGGGATGTGGATTTCAAATTACACGCGCCATTAAAAACGGCCGTAGAAGGTCTGTATCGTGATGGTAAAATCCAGAGATTGAAAATATCACCCGAGCCGCGGCGTAAGGATGTAACATTGATGCAGCCGCAATAAGTGAAAAAGGTGCTAAGAGATTTACAAAATGAGCGAAGGCAAATTAAAAACTGCGGTGCTTGGTCTTAATGAGGCCGGCCGGTCTTTGGCGGAGGCGGCATCACGAGTAGATTATTTTCAGATTCAGGCGGTTGCCGACAGGGACGTCAACCTTGCTGAAAAGGTCGCAGCGGAATACAAATGCGCGGCCTACGACGATTACAGGCAGCTTGTAATACAAAACCAGCTTGATTGTTTGCTGGTTGCGGCTGCGACACATTCCTGCGATGAGCATATACGGATGGCGATGAAAAAGAAATTTCATATTCTCAAGATGTCTCCGCCGGCGAGGAACTTTGAAGAGGCGGCGGAATTTGTCCGGCTTGCCGATGAGGAGCAGATAAAATTTGCTATTGCAAATCCTTATCGGTTTGCCGAGAGCTTCCGTGCTTTTCGCCAGTTTTTGCAGCAGGAGCATATTGAGCAGGTTTTTCTTGTAACTATTTTTTGCAACGTTGGCGATATGCCTGGTGCCTCCTGGCAGACCGACCCAAAATTAGCCGGCGGGGGGGTGCTGCTGCAGGATTGTTACCAGATAATTGATCAACTAATGTGGAATTTCCCCATTCCGCAACAAATCTATGGAGTGAACACCAGCCAGGCTGCCGATAAACAGCAGAGGCTCTATTTAACGGAAGATACTACGCTTGTAACAATGAGATTTACTGACACGCTCACAGGCAATCTAATAGCTTTCCGGAAAGCAGGCGTTACCGAGCCACGGCGGGAGGCCCTGAGTGTCTATAGTAAAGATAAAGTTATAACAGTCAGCACCAAGCAATTTACCGTGGGCGACAGTTTGGGGCGGATAATTGAGGAAACCAAATACGATGATGATGAGCTTCCTCGTTTGACAGAATTGCTGAAGAGTTTTGCTTTAAGTGTATTACAACCCGCTGAGTATAAGCTGTATAGCGGCGGCAGGGAGAATCTAAAAGATATGGCAGTGATTGAAGCCGCTTATCTTTCAGCCCGCACTTCTATGCCGGAGGAGCCGGTGAGGATTCTGCAAATGGCGCAGTTAGAATAAAGGGTGATTTAAGAAGGAAAGACAAACATTTGACAAATAGCAAGGTAAACGGTAATTTATTGCGGTTTATAGAGGTCTGTCATATAACAAATGAAGAATGTCATTGCGAGCAAAGCGAAGCAATCTCTACCATTTGAGACGGTGAGATTGCCACGGCTACTATGTAGCCTCGCAATGACAATAAGCATAATGGTTTTTGGAGATTTAATTTATGGAAGATAGCGCAAAGAAGCCAATTATGATTGGCGTCATTGTCGTGTGCCTGTTGACGGCTGGTTTAATAACTTATTTTACGCAGTTTAGAAAGTCCGGCGGCCTTGCAGGCATCTCATCTGGAGAAATGATGTGGGTCAAATGTGCCAATAAGGCCTGCAATGCTGAGTATCAGATGACCAGGAGAGATAACCACGAGTCTTTGCAGAAAAAGGCAGACCCTTTTGCACGGACAACTCCACCTTTGACCTGCAACAAGTGCCAGCAGGAAAGTCTTTATGCTGCTGAAAAATGCCAGAATCCGCAGTGCGGAATAGTCTTTATTAGCGGCACAATCAGAGGCGATTTGCCGGACCGTTGTCCCAAGTGCAAACAAAGCGCAATAGAGGAGTCCCGCAAAAAGGTATTATCTGAGCGAGGGGGATAAAAAGGCAGGGGACAGGGTACAGTGGCCATGTAACAGAATTCAGAGATTCCGCGGCTTTATGCTTTTAGTTTTTAGATTTCGCCTCACATCTGCTCTTATGGTCTTGTGCACTTATGCACTTGTCGTCCAACAACGTTTATTTCGGTACGCAAGCTGGATTAGTTAGTTCTATATTGCAATCGACTAACCAGTTCGCCGCCATTAGAGCAAAGTCATAAAAGTCAACCGTACAATCATCGTTCAAATCTCCGGAAAGTTCATATAGACAAATCTGCCTCAGGGCGAGACTGTGTAAATGGCCTGCAGAGATTGCAATAAAGTTGTTTCCTACAAACGGTGTGGCCTGACCGCAACGGTTCCATCCCCAGCCGACTATTCTTCTATTGGACATTAGAGCAAGACTATGTTGGGATCCTGCCGCAACTGCAATAAAGTCATTTCCGTCGGGAGGCGTGACTTGACCATCGCCATTGTCACCCCAACCAACAATACTCCCATTGGACTTTAGAGCGAGACTATGATACCCACCCGCGGCGATAGCGACAAAGTCGTTTTCGTCAGGAGGCGTGGCCTGACCACGGTCATAATAGCCAGACGACCCGGGTGTCCCAGCACCCCAGCCGACTATATTACCATCTCTTTTTAGAGCAAGACTATGGTACCAGCCTGCTGCGATAGCGACAAAACCATTTCCATCAGGAGGTGTGGCTTGACCAAAGTAGTTGTAGCCCCAGGCGACAATACTGCCATTGAACCTTAGGGCAAGACTATGATACCCGCCTGCATCGACGGCAATAAAATCGTTTCCGTCGGGAGGCGTGACTTGACCATCGCTATTGTCACCCCAGCCGGCAATACTCCCGTTGGACATTAGAGCGAGACTATGATACCCACCCGCGGCAATAGCGATAAAATCATTTCCGTCAGGAGGTGTGGCCTGACCATAGTAGTTGTAGTCCCAGCCGAATATACTACCATTGGACCTCAGAGCAAGACTATGCCTGTCTCCCGCGGCGATGGCGATAAAGTCGTCACCTGTTGGAGGTTTGGCCTGACCATAGTCGTTGTATCCCCAGCCAACAATATTGCCATCATTCCTTAAAGCAAGACTATGGTACCAACCTGCGGTGATAGCAATAAAGTCGTTCCCATCAGGAGGTGTGGCTTGGCCAAAGTTGTTATAGCCCCAGCCGACAATACTGCCATCGGACCTTAGGGCAATATCATGTCCAGCGCTTGTTGCGATGGCGATAAAATTGTTTCCGTCGGGAGGCGAGACCTGACCATCACCGTTGTAGCCCCAACCAACAATACTCCCGTTGGACCTTAGGGCGAGACTATGATACATACCTGCGGCGATAGCGATAAAGTCGTTACCGTCAGGAGGTATTTCCTTACCAAATGGGTTGTAGCCCCACCCGACTATCCTGCCATTTCTTCTTAGAGCAAGACTATGCTCGAATCCTGCTGCGATAGCAATAAAATCGTTACCGTCAGGAGGTTTTGCCTTACCAAATTGGTTATTGCCCCAACCGGTTATCCTACCGTTTCTCCTTAGAGCAAGACTATGCTCGAATCCTGCGGCGATAGCGATAAAATCGTTACCGTCAGGAGGTGTTGCCTTACCAAAGTGGTTGTTGCCCCAGCCAACTATACTGCCATCTCTCTTTAGAGCAAGACTATATTCAGCGCCTGCAGCAATGGCGATAAAATTGTTTCCGTCAGGGGGCGTGGCTTGACCAAGGTCGTTGTAACCCCAACCGACTATCCTACCATCTATTCTTAGAGCAAGACTATGCCACTCGCCTGCGGCGATAGCAATAATCTCTTTAAGGTCTTCATTTGGTAACTTCATTTGTCCCCAGCCAACAATCGAGCCGGCAAGGGCGTGATGTGCGAAGTACAAAGTAAGAAGTGCGAAGAATGCTATTAAAGGATAAATACGGGTTTTCATTTTGGCCTTCTTCAATTCTATAAATCCGAAACCGCCTTTCAAAACTTAACGTTGCAAAAGATCCTTCACTTCGCTATAGCTTCATTCAGAATGACAAATTACGAATATTTTTCGCTTATACGTGATTAGATTATACCATTTATCGGAACCGAAATCAAATGTTTTTGGGGGAAAAGCAAGAAAATGAGATATTTATGTTTTTTGGGGGAATTTTTAAGGTAGCCCGCCGTAAAATGGCGGGTTAACTACTTAATTACCCAGTCGGGTGCGGACGGCGTTGTAGTAGTCTTCTTTTGCGATTTTTGAGCCGGCGAGGTTAAAGTATTTGGTTTGAATCGCTGCTGTCAAATATTGTATGCGGTTTTCGGGAGATGGATGGCTTGAGAGGAATTCAATGGGTCTGGTTTCGTTGAGGTTCTGGAGCATCTGCATTGTCTCGACCATACCGTAAGGGTTGTATCCGGCCCTGACCATATAATCGAGGCCGCCGAGGTCGGCTTCCATCTCATCTTTTCTGCTGAATCGAAGGCCGACGATTTGCTGCGTAAGGTTCGCAATTGTCAGGACGCTTTGCGGAGTCTTTTCAGAGGTTACGGTGGAAAGCAAAAGGCCCAAGCCAATCTGGTTGCTCATAGCGTTTGCGACATCACGGGCGACGATGTGAGTTATCTCGTGGGCCAGGATTGCTGCTAATTGCGCCTCGTTATCGAGCTTTTCGAGCATTCCTTTTGTGACATAAACGTAGCCGCCCGGAAGGGCCAGTGCGTTGATTGACTTGTGGTTTAGTGCAACAAAGGAATACTCAAAATTAGGTCTGTGGCTGATGCGGGCGATGCTTTGGCCGACAGAATTGACGTAGTTTTGTATGACGGGGTCGTTGATTTTACCGCCCATTTGCTTTTCAATTTCGGGGGCATACTGGCGGCCTATCGCAATATCCTGGTCTTCGGAGATTAGCATAAGCTCATCTTCGCCGGTTATGGGATTGACCGCACAGCCGGTAAAAAGGCAGGAAAAAAGAGCCAGTATTAGTAATCCAAGTTTTTTACACATATCTGCACCTAAAATTATAAAAGTTTTATTTGAAAATACTAACTATATTTATTATAAATGTGTTTTTATCTTTATGGCAGCAAGACTATGGCTGAAGAAAAATTCTGCAAAGGTTGCGAACAAAGCAGCAAGTGTCAGGAAGTGTACCGCAAGTTAGGGAGCATCAAGGATCCTTCATTAGCGTTAAAGTTTGTCGTTGCATTTCTTTTGCCAATATTGATTTTTATCGCATCAATATTTGTTTTTGAGAAAATCTTTGCAAGAGTTACACATACAAAAGGGCTGCAAACACTCGTCAGTTTCTTGATGGCTTTTTTAGTAACGTTTGGCTTTATACTGATTGTAAATGTAATAAGTAGGTATTTTGGTAAGACAAAGAAATTATCTCAAGATTGTCAACCCTTCGACAAGCTCAGGGCAGGCTTTGAGCGAAGCCAAGGGTCTGGTTAATTGAAAAGAGAGATTCCTCGCTACGCTCGGAAGGACATTCTTTGTTTGGATTATGAAGGTCGAAAGCAAAGGACGCTTTACATTTTGGGGGGGGGCGCACCCGCCACAGAGTAAAGAGCTTACCCGTGACCGCGAAATCCGGCCTGGCCCCGAGGTCAAGGAAGTTGCGATAATGCTCAGCCAGCATATTGGAGCAGCTTGCCAGCCGATTGTCAGGGAAGGCAATATGGTCCAGGCAGGACAGAAGATTGGCGACAGCGATGCGTTCGTTTCCGCTCCTGTTCACTCGCCTATCACCGGAAAGGTAAAAGAAATTGGTCTGCGGTCGCACGCGGTTCTGGGTCGAAGCCCGGCAATAGTTGTGGAGGCATACGCCTATAATCCGGTAAAGCGGCCATCCTTTAAGTTATACGATGATTTCGATGAAAACCAGTATTCAAGCGGCCAGATATGTGAAGCTGTTCGTCAGGCTGGTATCGTTGGGATGGGCGGTGCCGGCTTTCCGACAAGGGTAAAGATAGAGCCGAGTCCTGAAACACCCAAGAAAACATTGATTATCAATGGGTGTGAGTGCGAGCCGTATATCACCTGCGATTATCGAATTATGCTTGAATGGACAGACCAAATTATCGCAGGTATTAAACTGGCAAGAAAAGCGTGTGGATGTTCAGAGGTTTTCATCGGCATCGAAGATAATAAGCCTAAGGCAATAGAGGCACTTGATAGCGCACTAAAAAGGACGCCGAATTGCGAGAATATCAAAATTGTTACGGTCAAAACCAAATATCCGCAGGGCGGTGAAAGGCAGCTTATAAAAGCGATTCTACAAAAGAATGTCCCCACAGGCGGAATTCCCCCTATGATAGGAGTCCTGGTAGCTAATGTAGCTACGGTGGCGGCAATTGCAGAGGCGGTAGTTTGCAACTGGCCGCTTACTCACAGGGTCGTAACTGTTACAGGGGATGCGATTGCCAATCCGGGTAATTACTATGTTCCGATAGGGACATCGGTTGAAGATTTGATAGGATTCTGTGGAGGAGTAACAAAGAAGTCCGCAAAGGTCATAATCGGCGGGCCAATGATGGGAATAGCAATTGCCGATTTGAAGACACCTATCACAAAAACTACCGGTGCTATCACCATATTGACAAAGGAGCAGGTCGGAAAGAAACTCGAAAGAGTGCAATCGCCCTGTATTCATTGCGGCAAATGCCTTGAGGTTTGCCCGGAGAATTTAGTTCCGACCAAAATTGCCCACGCGGTAAAGAACAATCTGTGGGAAGTAGCAGAGAGCTATTACATCAGTGCGTGTATCGAATGCGGTTGTTGCAGCTATGTTTGCCCGGCGAATATAGAGCTGACAGGATATATCAGGACAGGCAAGATTTTCCTTGCCAGACAAAAGAAACTAATGCCGGCATAAGAAAAAAGCCAGCCTATAATTAGAAAGGCGTAAATGCTCAGTAAGATAACGATTTCTTGTGCGCCACATATTGGTCAGCCTCTTTCGACCCGAAGGATAATGGTCGATGTCATAATCGCTCTTGTGCCTGCGATGGCGGCAGCCGGGTATTATTTCCGCATCCGCGCACCTATGCTTATAGGCACCTGCGTTGTCGCATCGGTTGTAACCGAGTGGCTTTGCAATTTACTGCGCAAGAAACCAAATTCGGTTGGCGATTTTAGTGCCGTCGTAACAGGAATCATTCTTGCGTTGTCACTGCCGCCGGGCTTTCCTGTATGGGGGGCTGTAATCGGCAGCGTTTTTTCCATTGCGGTCGGCAAAATGGTTTTTGGCGGACTGGGCGCCAATATCTTCAATCCCGCTATGGTCGGCAGGGCATTTCTCACGGCTTCGTTCGGGGTGCTAATGACAACCTGGACGGTGCCGGCTACGATAAAGGGAGTTAAGATGTCCAGAATTGCACCGGAGAATGTTGTCGATGCGAGGACGCAGGCGACTCCGCTGGCGTGGAGTAAGCTGGCGATAAAACAAAAATATGGCGCGAATAGATACAGCGAGGAAAACTTTAAGGCGACAGTTACCGGCGAGGTTGGAGGCTGTCTGGGCGAAACCTGCGTAATCGCATTACTGATTGGAGGGGTATATTTATTGATAAGAGGGACGATAAAATTTCACATTCCGCTGGCTGTTCTCGTCTCTGCTTTTATCTTTGCGGCGATTGCTTATCTTGGCAATTCATACCGCTATGTGCAGCCGTTTTTTCATCTGACAAGTGGAGGGTTGTTGTTGGGCGCCTTTTTTATCGCAACCGACCCTGTTACAGCTCCTTTGGCAGTCAAAGGAAAGTGGATATATGGTATCGGAATAGGCGTGATGACAATGCTTATAAGAATTGCAGGGGAATATCCGGAAGGCATGATGTATGCTGTTTTGTTAATGAATTCTGTTACGCCTCTTATTGATAGACTCTGCAAGCCGGTTCCAGCAGGAGGTAAACCGAAATTTTAGCCACAAAGACGCCAAGACACGAAGTTGAAAGAGAGAGATAAAAGCCACGAAGACACAAAGGCACGAAATATAATTATATGAAATTTGAAAAAACATCTGATTTAGAAGAGGAAGTGGCGACAAAGATTGTGGATGCTGCTTACGCAGTCCATAAGGCATTGGGTCCCGGCCTTTTAGAAAGGGTATATGAGGTTTGTTTCTGTCATGAACTGACGAAGAGAGGACTTTCATATCAAAGGCAAATAGATATTCCTATCGAATATGATGGGCTTAAATTTGATGAGGGGCTACGTTTGGATGTGTTGGTGGAGGGGCTTATTATTTGTGAGATAAAGGCTGTAGATAAGGTAAATTCTGTGTGGGAAACTCAATTATTGAGCTATTTGAAATTAACAGGCAAACGCATAGGATTTCTGATTAACTTTAATGTTCCAATAATAAAGAACGGCATAAAGAGAATTATTTTATAGTCTTTGTGTCTTTGTGCCTTGGTGGCTAAAAAGGTTTTGATATGCCAAAAATAAGATATTTTATAGAGCAGAGCTGGCTGTTGATTGTTTCATCGTTCTGTTTCGGCTTGCTTATAGCAGTAACAGATGCTGCTTTATCGGAGAAGATAGAGGAAAACAAGGCCACGAAACTTAATCGGCTGACTATGGAGTTGCTGAAGGAGGCCAAGAAGTTTGTTGAGGTGGAGGCAGAGATTGAGGTTAAGCTGGCAGGGGGTAAGAAAGAACGAGCCAGAGTTTATAAAGCTACCTCAGATGCGGGGGAGTGTGTTGGATGGAGCTTTAACGCCGGCGGACAGGGCTTTGCTGATAGAATCGAGCTTGTTGTTGCTGTTGATAAAGGTTTTGAGAAAATTGCCGGGTTCAATGTTCTGGCAAGCAGCGAGACGCCCGGCTTTGGCGACCAGATAAAATCTTCTTATTATCGCGGCCAGTTTGACGGTGCGCCGGCAGAAGAGCTTAAGCTTATAAAGGCAGGCGACCCGAAGAAAATTGATTCCGAAATCGTCTCGATAACCGGCGCAACGGTGAGCAGTGAAGCGGTTATTAAGATAATAAATACCTTTTTAATCCAGATTAAAGACCAGCTCAAAGAAAAAGGGCTAATAGGTAATGGCAAAGGATAGTGATACAAAAACCGGTCTTTATAAACGGGCGCTGTTAACAGGATTGTGGCAGGAAAATCCTACGTTCCGTCTGCTTATCGGCTTGTGTCCGCCGCTTGCGGTTACTACCGCTGTTAAGCCCGCACTTACAATGGGCGTTAGCGTGATATTCGTTCTGGTTTGCAGCAACCTTGTTACAAGTCTTATGCGGAATCTATTGAAACCCCACCTTCGGATAATAATGTTCACTCTGAATATCGCAACTTTTGTAACGATTTGCGACCTTTATCTGCGGGCATATTTGCCTGATATGAGCGAGATTTTAGGTGCTTATGTGCCTTTGATTATAGTCAACTGCCTAATAATATTCCGCGCCGAAGCCTGTGCAAGTAAATGCGGCCCGGTTGTGAGCATACTCGATGCGATTGGAATGGGTTCGGGATTTACGATAGCCCTTTGTATCCTTGCGGGGATTCGTGAAATCCTTGCAACCGGCCGATTTTTCGGCATTCAGGTAATGCCTGGCGGTTTTGTCCCCTGGCTGGCAATGCAGATGCCGGTCGGGGCCTTTGTAACATTGGGGCTGTTACTTGGACTGGCGAACGTGATGACAAGAAAGAAGGAATCTTGATATGGATAGACTTTATGTGCTGTTGATGGCTTTTCTGTCGGTTGTGCTTGTAAATAATTTTGTTTTTACAAAGTTTCTCGGCACGTGTCCTTATCTGGGTGTATCGGGCAGGATAGATAGCGCCTTCGGTATGGGGCTGGCTGTTACGTTTGTTACCACGATGAGCGGGACACTAACCTGGCTGGTGGATTTCTACATTCTGACGCCTCGGGGCCTTGAGATAACTCGATATATCTGCTACATAGTTATTATAGCGGGTGCGGTGCAGTTGGTAGAGATGTATGTGCGAAAGTTCGTTCCATCGCTTTACGATGCCTTCGGTATATTTTTACCTTTGATTTCGACAAACTGCGTTATCCTCGGAATATGCCTTTTTATAAATATCTGGGGGATAAATAATCTGTTGGAAGTTGTAGTGGTCAGCGCGGGTGCAGGGATTGGTTTTACAGTGGCGATTTGCATTATGGCGGGGATTCGTGAGGAATTGATTTTAGCTGATGTGCCGGCGAGCTTCAAAGGCGCGCCGATTACGCTTATTACAGCGGGCCTCTTGACGATGGCGTTTATGGGCTTTACGGGAATGATAAAGTAATTTTAGCCACGAAGGCACCAAGACACTAAGGTTATCATTATTTGTTTTTTAATTTGTGACTTTGTGCCTTTGTGCGAAGGTAAAAAATGGTTCTGGCTGACATTTATCAACTATGGCAGGGGGCGTGGCCGGCGGGTCTTACAATGCTGGGCCTCGGACTTGGTTTTGCAATCGTGCTTTTGATTGCGAGTGAAAAACTAAAGGTGCAGGTTGACCCGAAAGTTGAGCAAATTCACCAGGCATTGCCGAACCTCGACTGCGGCGGGTGTGGATTTGCCGGCTGTGCTAAATATGCAAAATCGCTTTTAGAAAATCCCCAGCTTCTCGGTAAATGTGCACCAGGCGGGCCTCAAACAGCGGGGGCAATTGCAAGTATTTTGAATCTGCAAGTTAGCGACTCTGGACCTTCACGAAGGCCGATTGTGCGATGCCATGCAAAAACCAGCGACAAAACCTTTTTTGCAAGATACGAGGGCATACCAACCTGCACTGCTGCCAATGCTCTGGCTAATTCGCAGGCGTGCAAATTCGGCTGTTTAGAATTTGGCGATTGCACGAGGGCTTGTAAATTTGGCGCTCTTAAAATTATTGGCGGCTTGGTGACTGTTGATTACGACAAATGCACAGGCTGCACAGCCTGCTCGAAGGCCTGTCCCCGCAATCTGATTGTGATGGTGCCTTTCCGGTATGAGAATATGATGACGGTTGCCTGCAGCAGCAAAGAGACCGGCAAGGTAACACGGTCGATGTGCAAGGTCGGCTGCATCGGCTGCGGCCTGTGCGCCAAGCAAACTGATTTATTTACGGTTGAGGATAATTTAGCTCGCATAGATTACGGCAGATACCAGCCGAACGAACAGACCACGACCGCGATGAATAAGTGCCCGACAAAGGTGATTATCTATGTGGGCAAGACTCCACAGGCCGTAGCCCGTGGCTTGTGACTCGATACTTGATACTCGTGACTTGTGGTTAGTCGTTGGTCAATAGTCGTTAGTGAGGATGGTTGACATCGCCGTTTCGACGACGGCTAAACAATTATTTTATAAATTTTTCTACACCGGTGGTTTTTATGATTTCGTATTTGGGCTGCGAAGTTATCAAAATCGCTTTGGTATCGGGGAGTTTTTCGATTAGGGCAAGGCCTTTTTCGGCGCCGAGAACAATAACAGCAGTCGAGAGGGCGTCTGCGGTAGTTGCGTCTTTTGCGATAATAGTAACACTTGCAAGTTTATCGCTGCTGGAGCCGGTTTTTGTGTCGATTATGTGGCTATATTTTTTGCCTTGTATTTGAGCGAACCGCCTATAGTGCCCACTTGTGGCAACAGCAGCATCATTAAATTTCAGAATCAGCAATGGCTTGCCTGCTTCAGCAGGAAATCCGAAATCTGAAATCTGAGTTCCGAGATTTTCATTCGTGTCTTGTAGGCCGATTCGCCAGTATGGTTTGTCTTTTGGTTTGCCGAAGCATCTGATGTTTCCGCCGACATCGATAAGACCGCCGACTGCACCAGAGTTTGCCATCGCCTCAACTGCCTTGTCGATTGCGTAGCCCTTTGCTATGCCGCCCAAATCCAGTTTCATTCCTTCAACGGTGAATCGCACGGTGGTTTCATTTACATCGAGTATGACCTTTTCGTAGCCGACTTTTGAACGAGCTTCTGCCAATTTATCATCGCTGGGAATGGTGTTTGCCTCACCTGCCCTATGCCACAGGTCCATCAGAGGACCGACTGTTATATCGAATGCTCCGCTGGAGAGTTTACTGAACTCGATTGCTTTCTGAATGACCTCGAAGGTTTCTTTACTTACTTTGACGGGTTCTCGATAGGCATTGCGGTTGACGCCGGCGAGTTCCGAATCATCTCTGTGATAGCTCATCAGTGCTTCGATGTTGCGAAGCTGCTGGAGGGAGGCCTGGATAGATTTGTTGGCTGTGTGCGAATTGGGTGCAACTGCAATGATATGGGCGAATGTCCCCATAACGAGTCGGTAGCCGCTGTCGGCTTCAACCTGTCGTCTGGCGACAGAAAAAAAATACGTCGCCGCAACTAAAGAAGCACAAATGAATATAATTAAAATATTAAGATTTTTTTTGTTCATATAAAACCTTTTGTTTGGCAATCCCGATTCAGCGTAACCGACGGATAATCAAACAATAATAAATAGAAAATAATCAATAATCAATTTATAATGACGCTATGAATAAAAAAGAGGTATCGATATTGACTGAAAGGGTTGAGCGAGAGTTTTTGCCTTTTGTTCGCAGGCCCGCAAGATACATCGGAGGCGAGATAAACCAAATCAAAAAGAACCTGACGCATTGTGAAGCCACTGTTGCGTTGTGCTTTCCCGATGTCTATGAAGTGGCGATGTCATATCCGGGCCTTGCGATTATTTATGATGTTATCAACAGTATCGATGGCGTAGCGGCTGAGCGGGTTTTTGCACCCTGGATTGATGCTGAAAAGGTTTTGCGACAGAAAGATATTCCACTTTTTAGTCTGGAATCGAAAGCAGCGCTGAAAAGTTTTGATATTGTTGGCTTTAGTTTAACGAACGAGCTTTGCTATACCAATGTGCTTAATATGCTCGACCTCGGCGGAATTAAAATCCGCAGCGCCGACCGCAGCGAAGATGAGCCGATTGTTATTGCCGGCGGCGGACAGGCGGTCTGTTGCGAGCCGATGGCTGCGTTCATCGATTTATTTTTGTTAGGCGAAGGAGAGGAAGCAGTAGTTGAACTGATAGAACTATTCAAACAGGCAAAGATTGCCGGTGCGACAAAGAAGGAATTTTTGCTGGAGGCTGCGAGAAAATTCAAGTGGGCCTATGTCCCTGCCTTCTACAGATTTGAATATGATGGAGCGAAGATAAAATCTTTTGAGCCGACTTTGTCGGACCTGCCGAGGCAATTTGAAACTGCAGGCGTTTCGGATTTTGAAAATGCTGCTGTGCCGCTTCGTCCGATAGTGCCATTTGTAGAAGCCATCCAGGAGCGGGTCAGTATTGAGATTATGCGCGGCTGTCCGGGCCGATGCCGATTCTGCCAGGCAAGTTTTTGCAGAAGACCTGTTCGCTATCGCAGTGTCGAGAAAATAATAGATATTGCAAAGCAATGCTACCATGCGACAGGACTTGACACAATTGGGCTGTTGAGTTTGTCGAGTGCTGATTATCCAGAGCTCGAACAGTTAATCACCGGCCTACAGGGATATTTCCAGGATAAGTATGTTGGGGTGTCTGTGCCAAGTCTGCGTGTTGACCGCCAGTTAAAATTACTTCCTGAGTTGCTGACTTCGGTAAGAAAAAGCGGCCTTACAATTGCTGTCGAGTCGGCAAACGAGAAATTGCGACAGATTATTAATAAGCCGCTCAAAGATGAGGATTTGTTTGCTGCGGTGGAGGCGGCATACCAGGCCGGCTGGCAAAAATTTAAGTTATACTTTATGGTCGGGCTGCCAGGCGAAACGGAAGAGGATGTAAAGCAGATTGTGGATATATCGTTTCGATTAGCGACTTTGCGAAGACAAGTTGACAGCAGGACAGGCGAGATAAACATTACCGTAAGCTGGCTTGTCCCTAAGCCGCATACGCCGTTCGGCTGGCTCGGTCAGAAACCAACAGAGTATTTTGAGCAGGCAAGGCAGTTGATACTTGATGAGAAGAAAAAACTTAGGGCAAATTTTCTGCACTTTAAGTTCCACAATATCAACCGCAGCATACTCGAGTCAGCTATCGGTCGTGGCAACAGACGATTGGGCGATGTAATTGAACAAGCATGGAGAAACGGCGCAAAGTTTGATTTGTGGGATGAGTGTTTCGATTATACACTCTGGCAAAAGGCTTTTGAAAAATTTGGAATGGATGTTGAAACAATCGCACAAAAGCAGTTTGACGCTGATGGGATTCTGCCGTGGGAGCATCTCGGCGGACCGGAGAAAAAGTATTTGCTTGAGCATTTTGAAAAAGCGATGGAGCGAACCGGAAACATGTGAATGGGTATATGTATAGGTGCGTATAACTGTGAACTCATTTACTAATCTACGCATTTACGCATCTACGCATCTACTTTTTTACGCTTTTCTCATTCCTGGGGGCATAGTTATGCCGATGCGGCCGCGGGATTCCCTGAAGTCACTTATGATTTTTACCGCGACTTTCGGGTCATCAACCACGGTGAAGACGTTTAAGTCTCCGGGGGCAATAAACTGATGCTCGCCGAGCATTTTTTCTCTCATCCACGTAGTCAATCCATTCCAGTAGTCGCTGCTCATCAAAATTACGGGAAAGTATGCCTGTCGCAGTGTCTGAATCAAAACTATAGCTTCGGTGAACTCGTCCATCGTGCCGTAGCCGCCTGGGAAAATTATAAAACCGTGGGCGTATTTGAGGAACATCACCTTGCGGCAAAAAAAGTATCTAAAATGCAATGAGAAATTCTGGTAATCGTTCGGGATTTGCTCTATCGGCAATTCGATGTTGAGGCCGATACTTTTGCCGCCCGCTTCGGCGGCGCCTTTGTTGGCGGCTTCCATAATTCCGCCGCCGCCGCCGGTTATCACGGCAAAGCCGGCCTTTGCAATTTCGTAAGCGGTTTGTTCGGCAAGTTTACAGTAGCGGGTTTCAGGCTTCGCACGGGCTGAGCCAAAAATAGATACAGCCGGCCCAACGGTTGAAAGTTCATCAAAACCTTCGACAAACTCGGCCATTATTCTGAATATCCGCCAGAGGTCCTTAACAGGGCTTTCAGTGATTTCCATCATAAGGGAAAATCTCCTTTCAGGTTTTACCATAAAGCCGGTTTATTTGCAGAAGGACAAAATTTTGCAATCGGACAGTCTGGACAGCGAGGTTTACGAGCCTCACAGATGTTTCGTCCGTGAAGAATCAGCATATTGCCAAAAAATGTCCAGTTTTTTTCCGGCACAATTTCGGCCAAATCGAATTCGATCTTTACAGGATCGGTATTTTCGGAAAGTCCAAGACGCCGAGAGAGCCGGATAACGTGAGTATCGCAGGCAATAGCGGGCTTACCGAAGGCGTTGCCTAATACTACATTAGCCGTTTTTCTGCCTACGCCTGGAAGCTGCAAAAGCTCTTCCATTGTATCGGGGACTTTGCCGCCAAATTGCTCGGTAATCTTTGTGCAGGCGCCTTTGATACTGAGTGCTTTATTGTGGTAAAAGCCGGTGCTTTTTATGTCCGACTCAATTTGTTTTATGTCGGCTTTTATCCAGTCGGCGGCGGATTTATATTTTTTGAATAAATCCTTTGTCATCATATTGACGCGGACATCTGTGCATTGAGCCGAGAGAATTGTCGCAATCAATAGTTCCAATGGATTCCTAAAATCGAGTGCGGTTTTTGCATCTGGGTAAGCCTTCTCCAGTATCGGGTAAATCTTTTTAACGCGGTTGGCCGCCTCAGTCTTATCAACTTTTATCTTTGTCTTTGGCTTTTTCGCCATTTTGTCTCCTGTCGGTCAGGTTACTTAAAGATTTTTCGAGCTGGTCTGCAAACAAAAAGCCGTGCCACCTGATTGATTCTTTCCGGCCCGGCGTATAAAGAATACTAACCGGCACGCCAGGCTCATTATAAACATTTCTTAATGCAATCGTGGCAGGGAAATCTTTTTCTGTTGTGTCTGCCTTAATTGCCAGGATGCCCTTTTGCTCGATTAGATTAACAATATCTTCGCGAGAGTAAACCATCTTTTCTGCTGCCTGGCAGGCCAGACACCACTTTGCGGTGAATTTAATCAGGACCGGCCTGCCTTCTGCCAGAGCATTTTCTATAGTATCAGCATTGTAATCCTGCCAGTCAATAAGCTGCCTGGCAGGTGCTGACAAAAATATCCAACCTGCTGCGATTACTATTGTGACTGCGGCGATTCTTATCAAGTATTTCTGCAACTTTTTAGTGTTATAACCGACCCAGCTACTCCACATCCAGATACAGAAGGCAAGCACCACCGAAAAATACAATACATTCATCCTGTGTACTTCCGGAAGCGCAGAAACTAGCTTTACGGCGATGACAAGCAGCACAAATCCGATACCCTGCTTAAATAACTCCATCCATCGTCCGGCTTTTGGCAGGCGATTCAGCAGGCCGGGCAGCGAGGTTAATATGGCATAAGGAGCGGCCATTCCAAGCCCAATAACCATTATCGCCACTGTTGAGACAGGTAAATTTTGTGCCTGTGCCCAGCCAAAGGAGGCTGCTAAAACCCCAAAGCCACACGGTGTGCTCAAAATAGCGGCCAGGAAACCCATCCCGATAGCTCCAAAGTAACCTTTGCCGGAAGCGGATTTGCCCGCTATTGAGGGAGGTAAAATAATCGAGAATACTCCAAACATAGACATCGCCAATGCCACCAATAATAGCGCCATCCCTGTAAGAAAAATTTGGTTTCGAAATTGGTCGCCCCATTGCAGAACTGTTCCGTAGAATAATTTTAGAATGATATTTGCACCCGCCAGGCAGGCAAAAAATAGCAGTATTCCGCAGCAGAAGGTAAGTCCCATCACGACGGTTTTACTTCCAGTTTTCGCTGCGTGTTTAACGACTTGCATTACGATAAGCGGCAGAACCGGCCAGACACACGGCATAATATTCAACGCCAGACCTGCAATAAACGCCAGCAGCAAGGCGAACCAGGCAGGATAAGCAGCACCTTTAGCTGTCTGTGTTTTTTCATCAGACGTTTCAAGGCTAATCTCTTTTAGTAGCTTGTCGCTTATGTCGATTCTTGCCCGCAGGATTTTCTCAAAAGGCGGAAGGCAGACTAACTCAGTGCAGGCTATGCCGGAAATTTTGACTTCAATATCACCTCGCTCTACAACGGCAGTTTCTGCTGGGGATCCGGCTGCTTTCATAGGTATAAATATAGTAAATTTGCCTGAATACACCTCGACTTTATTGTCTAAGGAATCTATGAAAATATGCCATTTGGGAAAGATGGGTTTGCCGAACTCAAAGACATCTGATTTTGCTTCGACCTTCAGTTCAAATCCTGGTGCAGGTGCGGTTTCTGATTTTGCATAGTAGTGAATGTCGTTGGTTCCTTCGAATATGACCGCTATGCCGGTGTGTGTGCCTGTCCGTGCAGCCTCAAGCCGTGCGGTTGAAAATTCGTTTTGGTATCTAACCAGCTCAACTGGTGCATTGCTGTCGTTAACATCGCCAACATTTACGGGTTGTGGTGCAGCCGGTTTGTTAGCAGCTAAGATTGAAATTACCCACAGAGTAATAGTGGTGAACTTACCCATAGCTATTTTAAGGATAGATTGGACACAAGGATGACATTAGTTGGTGGAGATGTCCGGCTCTTGCTTTCGTTCAGGCTTCGATTGTTTGCCCTTTGCTTGCTCAGCAGCCAACAAATCGCTAACCGTAGGTTTTTCGAGATGGCCACCTGCCAGAATAAGGTTCACATCGTCGGCATCCAGAGTTTCATATTTAAGCAGAGCCTTTGCTATTTGGTCGAGTTTGTCTTTATTTGGTTCGATTACTTCTTTTGCTTTTTGATATGCTTCGTCGGTAATCCTTTTCACTTCTTTGTCGATTGTTTCCGCCGTTTTCTCTGAGTATTCTTTCTCGCCCGGTATCACATATACGAGGTCTTTAACAGCAAAATCCGGGCTGTAGCTGATTAGACCAAGTTCGCCGCTCATCCCCCAGGTTAGAACCATCTGTCTTGCGATGTTGGATGACTGCTGAATATCCGACTGAGCACCGCTGGAAATATCGCCGCAGAATATCTCTTCTGCGATTCTGCCGCCGAAGCATACCTGCAGAAGGGCCATACAGTATCTTTTCGTAAATATGTTTCTGTCTTTTTCCGGCAGAGCGAAGGTTGCGCCGGCCATCGGCCCGCGAGGAATGATGCTTACCTTATGCAGCGGGTCTGCATCTTTCAATAGCGATTGGACAAGGGCGTGGCCAGCCTCGTGATAAGCTGTGATTTCTTTTTCTTTCTGGTCGATGACCCTGCTTTTTTTTGCCCTTCCCCAGCGGACTTTGTCCCTCGCCTCTTCCAGGTCGGCCGTCTCGACGTAATCTTTATTGGCCATAGTGGCTGCCAGGGCCGCTTCATTGATAATGGCAGCAAGGTCCGCTCCGCTAAACATAGGTGTCCCGCGTGCCAGTCTTTCCAGGTTGGCATCCGGTCCTAATTTTATATTTTTCGCGTGAACCCTCAGAATTTCGACCCTGCCTTTCAAATCAGGCAGCGGCACGTAAATTTGCCTGTCAAATCGTCCCGGTCGCGTAAGGGCGTGGTCCAGAATGTCTGCGCGATTTGTCGCCGCGATTAAAATTACCTGGTCATCCGTGTCAAAGCCGTCCATCTCAACTAAAATAGCATTGAGGGTTTGTTCACGTTCATCGTGTCCGCCGCTGACGAACGCGGCACTGCGTTTACGCCCGATTGCGTCAACTTCGTCGAGGAAGATAATGCAGGGCGAATTTTCTTTGGCCTGCTTGAACAGGTCGCGCACACGCGATGCCCCAACGCCGACGAACATCTCCACAAAGTCGCTGCCCGATATGCTAAGGAAAGGTACCTCCGCTTCGCCTGCTATTGCTTTCGCAAGAAGAGTTTTGCCGCAGCCTGGAGGACCTACGAGCAGAACCCCGCGAGGAATTCGTCCGCCTAATCGCTGAAATTTCTTGGGATTTTTCAAAAACTCAATTATCTCGGCTACTTCTTCCTTGGCCTCATCGACGCCGGCAACATCCTTAAAGGTAACCTTGACCCGGTCTTTATCCTGCACGCGATGTTTGCTTCGACCGAATGACATTAGCATTCCACCGGCGCCGCTGCGAATATTGCGTACGAACATAAAATAGAAGAATCCAACCAGCACAATCAATGGCAATAGCAGTTGTATCAGCGTATAGAGCCAGACATGTTGTTTGGTGAATTTGACCTCCACCTCGCCTTTGCTTTCTTCCAATATCCTGGAAAGCCCCTCACCCACCACTTGCGGGTTATAATCTACTGTGAAGGAAGTTGGCGCTTTTCTGCCAGCCGTGGGAATGCCGGGTTTGAACTTGCCTGCTATTTCGTTCTCGCCAATCTCGATACTCTGGATTTGACCGTTTTTAAGATATTTTTCGAAGTCGCTCCAGGGGATGTTATCTATCTTTCGCCACTGCTGCAGTGTCAGCATCGCGGTGAACAGCATGACCGCAATTATCAGGTAGCTGAATCTCCCGCGTTTATAAGCCGCAGGTGAAAGTTTTTTGCCAAGCTTGTTTTGCGGGCCGCTGCGTGGCGAACTGGCTTTTCGATTTTTCCTGTAGCCCATAGCTTATTGCTCTCGCTAACCTTGTATCCCACTTATAGCAGGTTATGTATTCGGGCAGGTTTGGGCATAATCCTTGCCTGAAATAATCTTGCCTGCTACCATTTTTTCTCCATCAATTCTACGATTTTCCGCGCCAGATTGTTTGCTGCGAGGCTCGATGCGTAGGCAAAGTCCTGTTTCTGGAGGGGTGAATAGCTCGCTGTGGCACTGACTGACCGATTTGCTATCAACAGTTGACCGGTCTTGAGGTTTTTCCAATTGACTACTGCTCGCACTTCCAACTCTTTTTCAAGGACGCCGCCCAGTTCCCGTTCCAGCGAAAGGGCTGATTCGGTTATTGATATTATTTGCCCGCCTATCACAGTATCGGCACGGTCGCGGCTGGAGACTATCTTATAAGGAGTGTCGGTCTCGATGCGTTTGGCCAGTGCATCGGACAATTCATATTCCACATTACGCCAAAAGGTTCGGTTGTCAAACATCTCTAAGCAAACGGTGTTGACATCCGCAGGAAACAGCGATTCGTTGGAATAACTTCCGATTCCGTTGCAGCCGCAAAAACCTAAACAAATAAAAAGGCAAAAGGTAAAAGGCAAAAGACAAAAGGTAAAAGATGAAAGAGCAGACTTTCTGTCGTTGCCCTGCAATGTTTGATTTTTTACTTTTACCCTATTACTTTTTACTTTCTTGTTCATTTGTTTTTCTCGCTGCCGCTTGCATTTTGAGCAATCATTTGTTTTGCCACTTTAGCAGCCCGGGTTTGCTGCCAATTAGTATCGTTTATTAGCATTTGATAATACAGATTAGCCGATTGTTTATTGCCCGTCCTTTGGTAGTACTGAGCGACATTAAGCTGCTTATCGGCTAATTGCTCGTTTATCTCTTTTAATATCTTGTCAACGCCGATTTTTTCGGCATCCTGAGGATATGTCAGCTTAAACCTTTCATAATAGCTTCTTGCGGTCAATAAACTCGAATCATCATACCAGGGCCTTTCGCGATTAGGATGCCTGCTGTAAACAGCGTGTTTGCATCGAGCCATATTAAGCAACATATCCTTTCCGAGCTGTCCTGCATCCCATTCTGTCGATATTTCCTGCCATTTAAGATAAGCTTCGTCGAATTTTTTTCTGTTTTCATAATTTTTAGCGGCAGCGGTGGCCGCCTTTAACCCTATCGGCGAGTCTATGCCGGCCCGCTCGGTAATCTTCTCCATAATTCTGATGCCTTCGGCGTATCCTTTTATTTTGAAAAGCCGAAGGAACTGTTTGTTCTGGCCGCCCAAAAAGGCCGTCCCGATAGCAAACTGCCTGTCTAAAGCTGCTTCGCGAAGCTGACTTTCAGGATAATCTGTGAGCAGCTTATCGTATGTAAAAACCGCCTTAGTGAACTTGCCTTCGCAAAAGAGCAGTTCGGCCTTAATAAAGATATCCAGGTCAGGCCCTGCAATTTCCGGGAAGTCGTTTTTGAGTTCATCAAACGCTGTGCGGGCAGCCCCGGCCTGGCCCGCGTTCACGAGCTTTTTTGTTTCAGCTACTGCAAGCAGGTATTTATCTTCGGCTGACAGCAGCTTGAGGTCCTTACCTTGCTCTAAACGATAGGTATCAGCCCAAACCATTGCAGCCGACATTACCACTGCTGCCAGAGCTATAAGTTGTATCCTGTATCTGGTCATAAGTTCCGCCCGATATTGCGAGGCTTAAGCACCATCTCTTAAACGACCAGTATTATAATTATTGCTGCAAGTATTGCAAATATATTTATCGGGTATCATAGTTTATTGTTCGTAGTTTCAGCTAAAAGGGTCGTTGTCAATAAACGTTGACAGGCAGGCTCTATTTTGATAATCTGTAGAAAGAACACAAGATATGTAAAAGTTCATGAGTTTATATAACCATAATGAAAAAGGTGCCAAAAATGGCAAAGCAGTTAAATCGCCGACATTTTTTAAAAAAAACGCTTGTTAGCTCCGCGGTGGCAGCATCGGTTTTGAGCCTTGAAGAAAAGATACTATTGGCAGCAGGGGAAAAGAACCCGGAGCAGGCACCAAGCCGCCAGGGGCAGGTTAAAGACTTTCCTGTTGGTAAGATTGGTAAAGTAACGATTAGCCGGCTTATCTGCGGTGGAAATCTAACCAATGGCTACGCCCACAGCAGGGACTTAACTTACGTATCGGATTTGCTCAAGCACTATTTTACTGATGAGAAGGTCATCGAAACATACCAGATTTGTGAGGAAAGCGGGATAAATACCGTTATCGCAAATGTCCTGGGTGCCAAAGGCAACGAGCAGGAGGAAAATACCGTCCGAGTTCTTAATAAATACTGGAACGAAAGGGGCGGCCAGATTCAGTGGCTCGCTCAGACCAATCCTCAACCTAAAGACCTGACAGGCAGCATACAAAAGGCTATCGATAATGGAGCGGTAGGGGCATTTATACAGGGAGGCGTCGCAGACGAATTTGGCAGGAAAGGGCATGTTGAGCTATTGGGAAAAGCCGTCGATTTTATAAAGAAAAATGGCCTGATTGCGGGAGTCGGCGGACATTCCATCGAAGTCCCTATCGCCTGTGAAAAAGCAGGCATCGATGTCGATTTCTATATGAAGACCCTGCATAACTCCAATTACTGGTCCGCCACGCCCGATGAAATCAAAGGGCCGTTTGACCTGCCGGGCCATGACAATATGTGGTGTATAGACCCACAAAAGACCATCGAATTTATGAAGACGGTCAAAAAGCCGTGGATTGCCTACAAGGTTCTCGCAGCGGGAGCAATCCATCCGAGAGACGGCTTCAAATACGCCTTTGAAAACGGCGCTGATTTTATGTGCGTGGGGATGTTTGACTTCCAGGTCAGAGAAGATGCAATAATTACCAGGGATTTGTTAGCTAACAAACTGAGCAGAAATCGTTCGTGGAGAAGTTAAGCTGCTGCGATTCTAAGATATTGAAAAAGAGAAAACAATTATGTTTAAGACTCTAAATCGCCGAAATTTTTTGAAAAAATCCGTTATCGTGTCAGCCGGTGCTGCAATGGCTCTGAGTTCGCAGAATAGGGTGTTATTGGGGGAGACAGAAAAGCCGGGTATGTCGCTGCCGGCGGATTCGGTCAAAGGTATGCCCGCAGGAAAGATTGGCAATGTTAAAATCAGCCGACTTGTATGCGGCGGCAATTTAATCAGCGGCTGGACCCACAGCAGAGATTTGAAATATGTATCCTCGTTGTCAAAGGCATACAACACTGATGAAAAGGTTATGGAAACCCTTCAGTTATGTGAAGAAAGTGGAGTAAATACCATTATATCAGGCGGCGTCAGGATTCTGAGTAAATATTGGAAAGAAAGAGGCGGCCAGATTCAGTGGATTGCACAGGTCGGTCCGAGAGAAGATGACCTGACAGGTAATATAAAAGCGGCCATTGATAATGGAGCTATTGGAGCTTATATACACGGTGGCACCAGTGACAAGTGGGTCAAAGATGGCCGAGTTGACCTGCTCGAAAAATGTGTCTCATTTATTAAAGAAAATGGGTTAATCGCTGGTATTGGAGGTCATTCGATAGAAGTCCCTATGGCTTGCGAGAAGGCAGAAATAAAAGTCGATTTTTATATGCAAACTCTGCACGATGGAAATTACTGGTCTGCTACGCCGCAGGAACAAAGGAAGGAATGGACTGTGGATAGTTTCGGCCCTGATGATTATGATAATATATGGTGCCTTTTCCCTAAGCGAGTTATCGAATTTATGAAAAAGGTCGAAAAGCCCTGGATAGCTTTTAAGACCTTAGCCGCAGGGGCAATTCATCCAAGGGACGGCTTCAAATTCGCCTTTGAAAACGGCGCTGATTTTATCTGCGTCGGGATGTTCGATTTTCAGGTGAGAGAAGATGCGATTATCGCAAAGGATATATTAGCTGGTGAACTAAACCGCCAGCGTTCCTGGAGATGATAAAACAGACCATAAATTTAAGTGTCAAAATCAAAACGTCTCTATACTGAAGCTTGCAGACTATTACGGCTCTGTTGTAAGCCATCGGCTTGCAAACTCAGCAAGGTCATATAAATTTACAATGCCATCATTATTTAAATCAGGGGAAGGTTTAGGTATAGGATTCATCAAAAAAATAGCAGTTTCTTTTTCAATAGTTGTTCCTATACCTACTATCTGGCCTTTGTTATTTATATCTAATGCGCTTTCTAATTTTTCAAATTCAGAATTTTCAGGAAGAAAATCATTAAGATTTATTTTCTTTCCATTTTGATATAAAACAGCAAATGGTGTGTTGGGTTCTCCATAACAATAACGCGCAGTGCCAACTATTTGTCCATTATCATTAATAGCATAAGCCTCATTGTATGGATTTTCATCTAATAACTTTAGTTTCCCATTTTCATCCCACATGCAAGCGTAAGGCTTTGGGTTGGTAATAGAAAAATGACCAAAAAATCCGACAATTTGCCCTTTATCATTAATACCACGAAAAACATAACTGTATCGATTCGGATAATCAGGGTCTTTTTTAAGTTCTATTACTTCTCCAAGTTGTGGTTGTGTAAATGGAGGGTCTGGCAGCCTTTTAAAGCTAAGAGAAAAACGAACTAAACAATCGTCCAGTTGGCCGACTGGTGTGTTTATTATATTTGCTTTTCCGGCAATTTGACTTTTATCATTAATAAGAAAAACTTCAAGATCTTGTGCATGAACTATTTCTTCTAAGTCCCATTTATGTTTGCTCTCTCCTGTGTTGGAAAAAAAGTAATGTTCCCCAACAACACTCCCATAATTAAAAATGGAAAGATATGTACGATGAATAAAAGGAGGACCCATATTATTTATATAATAGCCTAAAAAATCAAGCTCTATTTTTTCTCCAGCCCCATAAATAAAACTTTTATAGTTTAGATATTCTGGACTCATTACAAGTATTTCTCCTCTATCATTAATCCCCTGTACCGAAGCATACGCTCCTGATAGTGATAAGCTCGTCATTAGACCATTTTTGTATAAAATATGTGGATACGAGCCTACTATTTCTCCCCCATTATTGATATAGGCTTTGCGTGAGGAGCTTTCTATTATACCAATTTTAATTATATCATATTTTAAATCGATGTCGTTTATGCTTTCTTGTGCCCTCGCCTCTTTCAAAGCTCCTGCTAAGGCTAAAATCCCCAATCCAATTGCTGTAAGAAAGGCGCATTCTCTTAAGCTCTTTTTTGTTTTGGTTGAATAAAATTTTCGCATAAGTAATCCTCCAAACTCTTTTAGTTTAATATTACCATTAAATGGAGATTTTGTCAAGAAAGAACGGTAGAAATTTTGCTTTTCTTGACGGCAGGGGGGTAAGGGCGTATAGTAAACGAATAAACTCCGTTAGAAAGAACCTTTCTTCGCCCGCCATAGCGGGCTACGCGAAGGCGGGGCTTTCTAACGGAGTAAACAATGAATAATTGATTAATGATTATTGATTATTTAGAGGTGGTTATGCGGTTTATATCGGGAATGGTTACGATTTGTGTGCTTGGTCAGGTGCTGGCTTTTGGGGCAGCGGCAAATAAGGAGGAAATAGGCCGGCGAGACAAGTGGGTGAAGGAGTATTTTGCTGCTGTTCGAGAAGTCTCAACACCTTCAAAGTTATCCGAGGGGCCGAAGGTAGGTCTGGTGGTTATTGCCAATCACGACCCTGTGCAAAAGAATTCACGGGCGAATAAGCCATTAAAACTGGGAGATGCCGAATATACACGCGGCTTATATTGTCACGCAGTAAGCAAGGTTGTTGTCCTTTTGCCATCGGCTGGTGCGACATTTACATCCATTATCGGCGTTGACAACAACGACAATACAAAGGGAGGCGGAGGCAGCATAATTTTTTCTGTCGAGGCCGGCGGCAAGGAGGTTTTTCGCTCTGATGTCCTGCGAGGCGGGGGAAAGCCGGGTGTGCCAATACGTGTTGATTTAGGCGGAGCAAAAGAGTTTGCGCTAAATATCAGCGATGCGGGCGATGGGATTTCCTGTGACCAGGGCGATTGGGCTGAGGCGAAGGTTATCCTGGCCGATGGGAATGAAATATGGCTTGGTGATATGCCGATTATCGCCGGCATCGGTAGGCCGCTCCATAAACGGATTGTTTCTAGGCCGTCATTTTCATTTGTCTATGGTGATAAGACCTCTGATGAATTGCTGGGCAGATGGAAATTTGAGGAAAAGGTTACAGAACTGGACCCGAATCGGACGGGGCGGACCCAGACTTATACCGACCCAAATACGGGATTGGTGGTGCGATGTGAAATGGTGGAATATAAGGACTTCCCAACTGTGGAGTGGACACTCTACTTCAAAAATACCGGCTCAGCAGACACACCTATCCTCGAAAATATACAGGCGCTTGACATCGAGCTTGACCGCGGCAATAGTGGCGAGTTTCTGCTGCATCACAACGTCGGCTCTCCTGCCAATGGCGACGACTACAGCCCACGGGAGACCTCGCTGGGCAGCGGCACTACCAAACGGCTGGGTGGCGCAGGTGGGCGTCCAACCAACACAGATTGGTCATACTTCAACCTCGAATGGGCCGGTGAAGGACTCATTGTCGCGGTGGGCTGGCCGGGGCAGTGGGCGGCACAATTTATTAGAGATGAAGGAACAAGGTTGCGGTTAGTAGCAGGGCAGGAATTGACGCACTTCAAATTGCTGCCCGGTGAGGAAATCCGCAGTCCGCTTATCGTGCTGCAATTCTGGAAAGGCGACTGGATTGGTTCGCAGAACATCTGGCGGCGGTGGATGATGGCGCACTCGATGCCAAAACCCGGCGGCAGACTTCCGCAGCCGCAGTTGCTTGCCTCCAGCTCACGACAATACAACGAGATGATTGACGCCAACGAAGCAAAACAAATTATGTTCATCAACCGCTATCTCGAAGAGGGCATAAAATTAGACTATTGGTGGATGGATGCCGGCTGGTATGTGCATCACGGGGGCGGCTGGCCCCGGGTCGGCACGTGGGAGGTCGATACGAGTCGTTTCCCTCGCGGGCTGCGGGGCGTTTCGGACTATGCACACAGCAGAGGCGTGAAAATACTCGTGTGGTTTGAGCCGGAACGTGTGGCGGCGGATACCTGGCTGACGAAAAATCATCCTGAATGGGTTCACGGTGGTGCTGGTGGGGGCCTGCTTAAATTAAGCGAGCCGGTGGTTCTTGAATGGCTTACGAATCACATCGACAAGATTTTGGTAGAACAGGGTATCGACCTGTATCGGCAGGACTTCAATATCGACCCGCTGTCTTTCTGGCGGATTGCTGACAATCCCGACCGGCAGGGTATTACGGAGATTCGGCACGTTACCAACTATTTGGCTTACTGGGACGAGCTGCGGCGCAGACACCCTGATATGCTCATTGATTCGTGCGCATCCGGCGGGCGGCGCAACGACCTTGAGACTATGCGCCGCGCAGTTCCATTATGGCGGAGCGATTACGCATTCGAAGCCATCGGCCACCAGTGTATGACTTATGGCCTCTCGCTGTGGCTTCCATTCCACGGAACCGGAACGGTGGCTACACGCAAGGCGCCCTACTACGGCAGTGGCTACACGCCGGTCGAACCTTATGCCTTCTGGAGCAACGCCGGACCGAGCTTCGGGTGTGGTTTCGATATGCGCGTCAAAGAGCTTGACTACGCAGCATTAAGGCGTTTGTTTGGGCAGTGGCGTCAGACAAGTGCCAGCTACTACGGCGACTTTTATCCGCTTACACCCTGCTCCCGCAACAACACCGTTTGGATAGCGTGGCAGTTTGACCGGACTGAGGTGGGGGAGGGAATGGTGCAGGCGTTCAGACGGGATGAGAGCACCGAGGGGTCCAAAACTTTACGCCTGCAAGGGCTTGAGCCGGATGCCAAGTATGAGGTTACCAATCTGGATGTCGGCGAACCTCAACAGGTAAGTGGGCGTGAGTTAATGGAGAATGGTTTGGTTATCAACATCGCCGACAAACCCGGTGCGGCAGTAGTGACATATAAAAAGGTCAAATAGATTGACGGCAAGTAGATATTGGCTTATAGTGTCCGGTTAGATGGTTGGATAAGTTATGAGTTCCGAGTTTATAGTTCATCGACAAGGGATTAACAAAGAGCACAAATGAAAATACAGGCGGTAAAAGGGACAAGGGATTTTTATCCGCAGGATATGGCTGTTCGCAACTGGATAATCGACGGCTGGAAGAGGGTGTCTGTCCGCAACGGCTTTGAGGAATATGATGGGCCGATATTTGAGTATCTGAAGATGTATCAGATAAAAAGCGGAGACGAAATCGTTGAGCAGCTTTTTACACTCAAAGACCGCGGCGGCAGAGACCTTGCGATAAGGCCAGAGATTACGCCTACATTGGCGCGAATGGTCAATCAGCAAATAAGTTCCCTGCCTCGCCCAATAAAGTGGTTTTCAGTGCCGAGGTTGTGCCGGGCTGAGCGGCCGCAGAAAGGCAGGCTGCGTGAGTTCTTTCAGTGGAATGTTGACATAATCGGCGTGGATGATGTTTTAGCTGATGCGGAGGTGATATTCTGCGCTATTGATTACCTGCAGGAAGTTGGACTAACGCCGGATGATATTGTAGTAAAAATATCAAGCAGAGAAATGCTCGCAGCATTGCTACAAGGTATAGGTATTCCAGAAGACCAATCGGATGACCTCTATACGGTCCTCGATAAACGAAACAAGCTGCCCTCAGATACTTTCGAGCAAATGCTTGCAGAAAAATTGCCTGAGCAAGACAAGCGAAAAAAAGTCCTCGAGCTAATGAATGTCGAATCAATCGAGCAAATCAATTCTTTAGTGGAGCTTAGCGGCAGGGCAAGAGAGTCTGTGGATAAGCTAAACCGTTTGTTTGAGCTGCTTGATGTGATGGGGGTGGCTGCATTTTGCCAATTCGATATAGGTATTGTGCGGGGCCTGGCCTATTACACAGGGATTGTTTATGAGATTTATGATAAGGCAAGTGAGCTTCGTGCTATCGGCGGGGGCGGCAGATACGATGATTTGTTGAAGCAGTTTGGTGGGCTCGCCATGCCAGCCACCGGTTTCGCGATGGGCGACTGCGTATTGGGGATATTGCTAAAAGAAAAAGGATTGCTGCAAAAACAATTGTCGCCGCCCAAGCTCGATTATTTTGTTGCGTTTGTAGATGAACAATTCTTCAAAAAGGCACTCGAGATAACTGCAAAGCTGCGGCGAGCGGGGTTGTCGGTGAATTTTGATTACAAGGGTGGAAAATTAGGTAAGCAGCTCAAGCAGGCCTCGGAGCAGAACTCAAAAAAGTGCATAATCATCGGCGATGAATTTAAAGAAAATAAGCTGGTCATCAAGGATATGGCCACAAGTGAGCAGCAGCTTATCGAAGTTAATAAGTTTTTTGCAGAGCTATAGAGAAAAGTGTGCGGATGCGGGATTTTTCGCCGAACCATTATGAGCGGGCGTTTGAGAACTGGCTGATTGATAATCGAATTCGATATGTCCTTGTAGATGAGCATAAAAGGGCGGCGTTTTCCCACAGCAAAATTAAAAGTTTTGATTTCTTGGTATATCCGCACAATGGCCAGGTAATAATTGCGGAGATAAAGGGTAGAAAATTTGAGGGGACGAGTCTTGCGAAATTAGCCTGTCTTGAATGCTGGGTAACAATAGATGATGTCGAGGGACTATCCCGCTGGGAGCAGGTTTTCGGCTCAGGACATCAGGCCTTATTTATTTTTGCCTACAAGTTAGAAAAAATCGACGTTGATTTTGACGGCAGGGATGTCTTTGATTTTGATGCAAATAGATATGTTTTTTTCTGTATCAAATTGGATGACTATCGAGCATTTATGAAACGCCGCAGCCCAAAGTGGCAGACGGTAACACTGCCTGCCGACAAATTCCGCAAATGTGCTGTTCAATTGACAGAACTGTTGATTTAACCCGGATATTTTAATGCCACAAAGACATAAAAAGATAAAAAAGTCAAAGAATAAGTGTTTTTGACGAAAATTTTGAAAATGGGGTGGTTGGTTTGCAATTGGGTTTGATTGGGTTTGTTTTTGTTGGTTCATTGTTCATAGTTATTTGTTCATAATCCTTTGTTAATAAGAAGGTTGT
>CAYWXK010000041.1:0-35924 GCA_964462515.1 uncultured Pirellulales bacterium | reverse complement strand
TGGCGATGGATATCCAACGGCATCTAAGCAATGAGCCGGTTGAGGCCAGTCCACCGAGCGTAATGTACCGACTGCATAAATTCGTCCGACGTCATCAAACTAGTGTGGCAGCCGGGTTGTTGGTGGCTGCGGCGATAATGGTGGGCCTGGTCGTTAGCACCGTGATGTACTTTAGAGTTGAGCAGGCCCGCGCGAGGGAGGCATCCGCCCGCGCCGAGGCAGAGCGACAGGTTCGGATTTCTCGCACCGTGACTGAGGTCATCAGGTCCCTGATTGGCAATGCGGCCAGGTCTGCCTACTTCAGGGACGAGCCTACTTCGCAAGCGGCCGTGACAACCGGCATGGAGATACTCCAGCAGAGGTTGGACGTATTTGCGCCCGAGCCGCTCATGGATGCATCGGCTCGCACGATACTCGCCATATGGCACGCCGTGGGTCGGAAAGATTACGACGCGGCGATGCAAGAGCTTTCTTATGTATTAGACATCTGCAAGCGACAGTTCGGCGAGGAGGACCCCGACACACTGGTGTGCATGGCCATTTTGGCGGAGGTATGCGCGGCCAAAGGCCGCTACGATCAGGCGGAGCCTCTCGCCGTCAAGGCACTGGCAGTCAGCAGACAAGTGTACGGGAGGGAAAGCGAGTCTACAAAGAAGTGCATGCAGTTGCTGGCGAACGTATACGCCAAGCAAGGGCGCGACGGGGAGGCAATGACACTGCTAACAGAACTTGCGGGTATCCAGCGAGAGCGGACGTTCAGCAGGCCGACGAATGTCGGCTCTGCTGTTAATAGTTCTGCCGACGAGTTTGACCCCTTCATATCAGTAGATGGCCTATCCCTTTACTTATCCTCTGAGCGTGGTGGTCAAGGCGGTTATGACCTATGGGTGGTGACGCGTGAAGCGCCAGATAGCCCTTGGAACTCCCCTAAGAACCTTGGCCCGACGGTCAACAGTGCCTACAGCGAGGCGTCGCCAAACATCTCAGCCGACAATCTATCGTTGTACTTCAGTTCGGACCGACCTGGAGGCTACGGCCAGCGTGATCTTTGGGTAACGACCAGGAAAACCATCGGCGACCCTTGGGGCGAGCCGGTGAATCTTGGGCCGACAGTGAACACGGATGCTTGCGAGCAAGTGCCGTGCATTTCCGCCGATGGACTGGATCTGTATTTCTGCGACGACAGAAGCAACCCGCGCATCGGTGGCTTGGGTGACGCCGACATCTGGGTAACGAGACGAGAGACTAAGAATAATCCATGGGGAACGCCAGAGAATCTGGGTCCGATCGTCAATTCACCGGCCGGGGAGGGCGGTCCATGTCTCTCAATGGATGGGCTCGTCCTATATTTCGATTCGACGCGCACCAAGGGGCGAGGCTGCGGCGACCTATGGGTAGCCACGCGAAAGAGCAAGGCGGATTCCTGGGGAACACCGATGAATCTTGGTGGTATAGTCAATGGCTGGGACTGGGACATCCATCCCAGTATCTCCGCGGATGAATCAATCCTCTACTTCTCCTCCCGACGATCTGGCTGTGTGGGCGGATCCAACAACTTCGACATTTGGCAAGTAGCAGTGACCGTTCCCCAGAAAGAGAATGGCGATAGCAACAAGAAATAGAGCCGATTGATCCGGAGGATGCGCAACCTATGGCTGCGTTGGAGACGTCCGCGATACAACTATGTCCTTAGCTAAGCCGAGATAAAAGCCCTTTATGAAGGCAAAGATTTATCCTTCGAAGTTACGGAGAAGGAGCCACCACGTAAAAAAGACTAAAAATTGGCTTTGATGCGGAATTCAGTTCTCTTGCCCCATCTTCGGCAGGTCGGGAGTATGTGATGTTCCCTTCCCATTCTAATTTTCTCACTGTCAGCAGTTGACTTTCCCCACCAAATGTTGTAAAAACATATTATGAACGTTTAACCCGCCATACGTTTGGTGGGTAAATCCCTATTTTTAGGAGAATTGCTATGGAATTAAAAAGGACGTCTAAAAAGTGGATAGTGGCAGTGCTTTTTGGTGTTGTATGTGCGATTTTGGCAGGTTTTGGCACAATTCAGGCGGCGGATTGGCCGAACTTCCGGGGGCCAAATCATAACGGCATATCAGAAGAGACCGGCTGGTCTGCGACCTGGCCAGAAGGCGGGCCAAAGGTGCTGTGGAAGGCCACGCTCGGGACGGGGTTCTGCTCGATTGCCGTAAGCGGCGGCAGGGCCTATACAATGGGTAACATCAAAGATAAAGATATATTGTATTGTTTCGATGCCAAGACGGGTGAGGAAATATGGAAGCAGTCCTATCCCTGCCCATTATTTAACAAAGACCACGAAGGCGGTCCTTCTGCAACGCCTACGGTCGATGGCGACTTCATTTATACCTTCAGCAAAAATGGCGATGCGATGTGCTTCAAGGCGGATACAGGTAAGATAATCTGGCAGAAGAATCTGCCCAAGGAGCTGGGCATCAAATTTCCCACCTGGTATTTTGCAAGCTCAGCATTTGTAGCGGACAACCTTATCATTCTTAATGCAGGGTCAGCAGGTCTGGCTCTCAACAAAGCGGACGGCAGCGTAGTATGGAAAAGCGGGGATGGCCCGCCCGGATACTCGACTGCGGTGCCTTTCACAATGGGCAGCGAAAAATGTGTGGCGTTCGCCGGATGCAACGAAGTTATAGCAGTGGTTGCGGCAACGGGAAAGGTGCTGTGGAGATTTCCGTGGAAGACCAGCTATGATATAAATGCCGCGAACCCCATCATTTCAGGTGATACAGTATTTATTTCCTCCGGGTATAACCACGGCTGTGCGCTATTAAAAATCGAGGGCGATAAGGTTACCGATGTCTGGCGCAATAAAAATATGCGGAACCACTTCAATAGCTGCGTGCTGTGGGAGGGATACATTTATGGATTTGATGAGAGCGAACTGAAATGTCTGGATTTTAAGAGCGGCCTGGTAAAGTGGTCTCAGGAAGGACTCGGAAAAGGGAGTCTGATGATTGCCGACGGCAAGCTGATTATCCTTGGCGAAAGAGGCAAACTTGTGATAGCGCAGGCCTCGCCGGATGGGTTCAAGGAACTTTCATCGGCTCAAATTCTCAAAGGTAAGTGCTGGACTGTCCCTGTTCTGGCTAACGGCAAAATCTATGCTCGCAACAACCCTGACGGCCAGTTGGTTTGTATTGACGTGAGCGGCAAATGATAAGGAGAGATAGTTGATTTAGGATTTTGGATTTCGGATTTCGGATTTCAGATTTGAAATTCGCATACAAAATCTGACTTAAGTGAGGAGGGAAGAGACAGTGGAGTTTGGAAAGTGCCGTTCAAAACAAAAAAACACGCTGCGTCAGTTTGTCCGAAGACAGGCAGGCCTCCCGGACACAAAAGGAAATATCGCTGGCTAATATGGCTATTTCCAGTTACAGGGTTGTTGTCGCTTATCTGGTTTTTAATCCGTGTGCTGCCCAAACTTTCACGGGCAACGTATCCCTGTCAGCGACTCGCCTTCTGTCGATCATACCTTCAACCTTCTGAGAAGTCTTGGGCTCTCCCAGATCCAGATAGCGAAGGAACTCGCTGAGGCAGTGAATATCGTGATCACTCAGATCGGAGGTATGGCCATGCCGATCTTCCGGATTATGGCAGATGAATATAGACTCCAGCGTTGGTGCTCTGCCGTCGTGCAAATAGGGATCTGTTTGCCGCAGGCCAAGAAGCGACGGCGTATCGAGCGACTGAAGGCTCTCATTCTCACCCTCTTTCCATGTACCCACGTTGTGCTTGATGAAATTGGCCTGTGTGTCTTTCTGTCCGCTGTCCGTGTAATATGGGGGTGTATGGCATGTAGCGCAGCCGCTATTTTTACTGAAGAAAATTTTTCTCCCCTTTTCAATCGCAGGTAGCACCTCAGGTGGCGGTGCGGGAGGTCGTTTCGGCGCAAGGCTCCCGATGTACGCGGCGAGGGCATCCAGATCTCCGCTGTATCCTGCGTTCGATATGCCAAGGTAGTCATTCATCTCGTGTTTCTGAACAAACCAGCGGCCCGCCATTGTATGTCTGGTGAACTCATATGTGTCCTGAATCTCATCGAGGTGCGCTGTGTAGTGAAGCGGTGCACATGCCAGGGCGCCGCGGAGCGTGCGTGTATCAAGTGGACCGTCACCGAAGTCCCAACGACGTCCATCCGCATCGCCGTCTGGGTGACAGACAGCACAGGACATCCACTGATCCTTGGTCAAACGCCGGTCTGTTGCATTACCGAACAGATAACGCCCGCGAGCAATCTGAGACGGTGTCGAATCGTGTGCAAATCGCAGCCGAGATTGCACTTCTCCTGTACGTGCGCTTAGCGTGACGATTTCCTGGCCGGTGAGTGTGAGAACGTAGAGCAGTTCACGTGACGCATCGAGTACGATCCCGCCCGGTTCTTGCCCAACTTGCGTGGCATGCCATTTCGGGAACTTCGTTGCAAGGTCTATTGCGAGGACGTCATCGCTTCCTGCACTTGCCAGGTACAATGTGTTCGTGTCAACGGCGACCTCGCGGGGACGGTGGGGTGGTATGACCAGCAGATCAGGGAAAAAGGCCAAGGATACCCGTTTGGCAGCAGGGGCTACGGCCGCAACAACAGGAAACACGGACCGGTCAAACATGCGCCCCCCAACAACTGTGTCGGATCGTGTTTGCGGTGCATACAGCGTGCCGTCAGGGCCGAACGTGAGGGACCGACACTGATTGAGCTGCTTCGGCGATGGAATCCTGCAGAGTATCCGGCATTGAAGGTCAAGCTGGGTGATTTCCCCAGTTCGGAAACCTACGGTGTAGATCGAGTCTCCTTTCGGTGTGTACGTCAGACAGCTCGGCCTGGAGATGGTGGGACTTGTGTTCTGGACGTTTCCGGTCTTTGCGTTGATACGTAGGATACGGTTGCCGTCAAAGTCGGCGACGAAAAGGCTATCTGCATCGGGTGACGGCAGTACCGCCCATGGTTCGCCGGAAACACGCAACCGCGAGATCTCCTTGCAGTTCTTTGCTTCGAGGGCAAGGATTTCGGCGCTGTCTGAAAGTGCGGCATACAGTACGGATTCGTTCTCTGAAAGGGCGATCGATCTGACCTCACAGCCTGTCTTTGCGACGCCGTCGATGTGAATTCCGGATCGCTCTAACCTGAGCCGAGCCACCTCACCCGACCATCTGTGAGCTGCAAAAAGGGTTGTTCCAGATGACGAGAGAACGAGAAGGGAGCTATGGGGGTGGAAATTGCTTGCCACATTCGCTGCGGATGGACGAATTTGCTTTCGCGTGCCGGAAGGCTTGTGTTGTGGCGTTTCCGCATTCTCTTTAGCTGCGTGCTGTGGCGGAGGCATCCCTGTTGAGGCGGAGGCATACACATCTTCGCCTTGGAGCAACACCATGCCGGCGCGAATGTCTGCATCGCTTCCCGCCCAGAAGGTGAACATCACCGTATCATACCATGCAGGTTGGCGTTGGATGGGATCGGGGCTTGGCAATGTGACGTCGATGTTGGGGAACTGCTTCGAGAGGTTTTGTGGGTCGTATATGTATGTAAAACTGCCTTTTTCTGCTGGTAGCTCTTTACGGTCGATGACTTGACCTGGTAGACTCGCCAGTACCTGTACGTGTTGTGCGCTGAGATCCTTTGGGAACTGACCGCGAATAACGAAAGGCCGTGGTGGCGAGAGATGTCTTCCCCTTGAGAGGTCAAAGGCAATCGATTCAGCGTTCCTCGGAACTACCGGCACAACGAAGTCCGTGCCTTCAAGGCCTATGCCGCCTCCGTGCGGCCACTGTTCTTTGGGCACAAGGTCGGCGATTATGCCCGCGCTTGTTTTTCCGTTACAGCACCCCTCCGCTGTAACGATCCACGCTCCCGGTTCGCTGGCAATGGGCCCCGGAATATTAAAAAGGCCAACAGCGTTGGAGGGTGTCTTGAAAGGTGTACGTTTTCCAGAAGGAGATGTTACGCTTCCTTGGACGAAGCCGCTGATTGGTGGCCAGACAACGCCGGAAACACAGAATCGGTCGCCGACTTCAAGGACCGCGCCGGGAGCAACCGCGCCATAGGTCAAGAACATTTCGTATCGTTTTGCTCCCATCTCAAGAAGAGGACCTGATGGCGGCGAACCGGGGAGTAAACCATCAAAAGGCGGCATCACTCGTCGCCCAATCGGATCCGTCTCAGGATTAATGAGAACAAGCATCGAGGCATAGGCACCGTAGTGGCGGATGCCTGTCGTTAGATCCCGGAAGACCGTACCGCCGTAGTTCATTTTGATGTCTCCAGGCATGTCTCCATTCGGTCCTACACCAAATTGATAGCCGTATACGTCGTCGAAGAACCAGTAGCTTGCAGGGACCATGTCTTCCGCTACGTGTGATCGTACTGAGATGCCGGGTCTCCATGACGTGGAGTAGAAGTAAGCCCACTGGTCCACATCTTCGGGCTTCATGGACGGGGAAAACCCTCTGGAGGATGATGAAACAAAAGGCACTTCGCCGATAGCCAGGCGGTCTTCAGGACGTAATGAGTCGGGATACAGTCCAGCCCTGCCGGCGCCGCTTCGCACTTCGGGCCAGCGTTCGGCGATAAGCGAAGCTATGGCACCTTCGGGATCTTCAAAGGTGAGGTTGGGGAAGAGCGAGTCAGGATCCCGGTCCCCGAGCCACGCCACATCACCGCCTTCGTAGGGATAGCATGTATGTCCCATGCCAAACGTATCTGGAGGCGCGCCTGTGATGAAATGCGAGTTGCGCGCAATGAACCACCGTGCTCGCCATTTCATGGATGGCACACGGTTTCCTCGTTCCCCGTGGATGACGACATCCGAGTTCGGTGTGACGACTACTGATGCCCCGCGGCGAGAAGCCATCCACCAAACGCCTTCTGTATCCACATACTTGACCGTAACATCGCAGCGGTACTCGCCTGGATTCTCAAAGAGCACTGAGCGTTCCTGTGGATATGGCAGAAATATTCCCCAACGATTGGCCTTTCCTGTGAAACGAAGCGTTAAAGCTTTGGCTGGATCAGAGTCCGGCATATGGAGGAAGCTCATCGTGACATCGGCCGGTACAGGCGGCAGCACCCGCACCTGCGGGTAGATCTTCACCCCAGGCCAGAGGGGGGTTCCGGGTTCAGGAAAGATATCTATGTCGATTGGTCGTGCAACATATACATCGTATGTACCAGATATTGTGTGCGGGATACCACTGAGGTCGTTGATCTTTCCTTCCAGCGAAATCACATAGTGTCCATACTGAGTGAAGGCGTAATCAAAAGCTCCCCGCCCGGTGAGGTGGTATATATCAGCAAGGCTGGGGTTTCCGTACGAAGCGCCAACCGGTGCAATGATTCGATCTCGTACGAAACGGTCGGGAGAGACGCAGGTCAGATCGTTTTGTGCTGCGACAAGCGGAGCAGGACCAATACGGTCGGTCTTTCCGTCTGGGGCTTCAACGGTCACTGTCAGACTGCTTGATTCGCAATCAAATGATATGCGCGGAGGCCACAGCCGAAATTCGTGGGGCCGATCGGTCAGGGATACCAAGGGAAGGTACGGGTCAAGCGGATAGCGGACTGGATTGTTCATACGAGCGTCATCTCGTGGAATTATCAGCTTCTCTGGGCGCAGGACGTTCCGTGGCGCGAAGTTGTACGCGGTGCAGTCCTCTCTCGCAATTGCTCCGCGGGATCCTCCGGAGCCGGCTGAACCAAGCAGCACACATGCAAGGCGCGGCTGAGCAGGGTCACCTACAATAACACGACCGAGAAAAAGCTCACTTGGGTGCTCGAGACCGAAAAACTCACCGGCGCCGCGCGGGTTGAAATGACCATTAAGCGAATATGTCCCCGGAGGTGTGTTGGAGGGAATTTCGAACACGAGACTTAGCGAGACCTGCGCGATACACCCTTGAACGCGCCACGTGCCGAAGTGGACTTCTCTGGGATGTGTCTCAACTCCTTGTGGACCCGGCTCCATGTGGAAGCGTCCTGTATGATCGCGCTGGCCCACGAGATCGGTCTGAGTTTCGATGGGGAGGCCCGTGGGGGTGAGAACGTGCGTTGCCAACAGGCGCATTGCACTCAACTGCTTACCATCCCGGTTGAAAAGTGGGGTAAGGCTGCAGCCCACATCGAAGTCGTGATTGGCCAGACGACGCACCGCTGCTTCTGACTCGCACCGTATCGACAGAGTGATAGCAGCCTCGCCGAGTTCTTCGGGGCTAAGGCGTGTTCGTGAAAGATGTGCCGTGCCAAAGATCAGGTGTTCCTTCCCAAGTTTTCTCACAAAGCATGCCTCATCTTGTGCGACAGGATTCTTTCTCTTAACCGGAAGAATAAGACCTGTCGAACAGGAGCGGTCGCCTTCAATCATGCCTCGAAAGTCCTCGCGCAGGCCTGTTAGGTCAAGACCCCATTGTGAAGCGAGGCCGTCTCTCAACTCTTCTGGAAGATCCTCGCCCATGGACGTTGAGATCTGAATGGAGCTTCCTGGTGGCGCTACAAGCCGAACCTTGAACGAGCCGTCTTCGCGCACCAATGCCGCGGCTTGATCTGAGGTGAAGAGGTTGACAACACGCACTATTCGCGCTCTCGTGTCACCTGCTGCCCCGGGTGCACCGATAATGATGGTTTGCCCATCTTCCTCCGGATTGACCGAGATGAGCTTGGGATCGGGCGAGCGTTCAATTCTCGGCGGCGGTTGACGTCGCCAACTGCGCTCGGCGACAAAACGAGCAGCATCTCTGCGAAGTCCGCCCAGGCTCTCCAAGAGCGGTGGAAGCCCTTGCCTATCGCGAGGAGTGCTCCGGGGGTCTTGCAGAATCTCCAAAAGCCGTGATTCAAGAGATTCAGCCTGGGGCAAGAGCTGAGTGACCCGATCAAAATCCCCCTGGTCCAAGGCTGCGTGCAATTTCTCTTCTAACCTTGTGACCTTTTGCGGCAGGTCCTGATCACGGTGAAGCATTTCTCCTGCACCGGCAGAAGCAGGGATGAGCATGACAAGACTGTAGAGAAAAAGCCTCATGGCCCGAGCCTGCTTTGTCGTCATTACGCCACGCATATTTCTACAGCTCTCGATTGAAAAATCCTGTATTTTTCAATTAGAAAGCACCTTATGTCCGATAAACAGTATATATGAAGGATTATACGTTGTTAAAAGAAAAAATAGCTGAACTTGAAAAATTTCATCGTTCCTTGCGTGATAAACGTCAGGCCGACCGCATCAAAGCGATCATCGCTTTATCCAGAGGATGGTCAGGCGGCCAGGGCAATATTGATGTTGACCCATGTTTTGCAGATGTCAATAATGGTGATTACCACCTGCGGTCTGCTGCCGGCCGATGGGAGCCAAATCAAACGCGATGGGTCTGTGATGTCAATACAACAAGTCTGTGTATTGACGGCGGCGACCCTAATTCAGGTTGGAAGGCTGAATTGTGGCCGAACGGCAGACGCATAAATATCGGGTGTTACGGCGGGACCCACGAAGCAAGTATGTCGCCCAACACCATAGGCAACATAGCTGATTTGAATAGCGACAGCACCGTGAACATACGGGACTTCGCTATCTTTGCTAATAGTTGGTTAAATGAAGTGGTTCTGTCGGCGGAAAATCTTGACCGCACCGCCTTTATAGACCTCGATGACCTTGCGGTTTTTATAGAAAACTGGTTGTGGCAAGAACAATAGTCAGAATAGGAAGACAGGCCAACGATACAGCAAAATCATCAGGAGACAAACTGTTAATGGACGATAAATTACCCTGTAACGACATAGATTTCAAAATTGACCAGCACCGATACTCGCATACCCAGGAGTTCATCGATAATCTTCCGTATATAGTTATGATGTTTCTGGGGGCTGCTATTTTCGTTATAAGTTTTGAAAGCCCGCTCTGGGCATATTCAGGGGCAATCGCATATCTCGTTTATGCTGCCATAGGGACATTGTGGATTATGGTATTTATATGTCCCTACTGTGCATACTGGAACACAAGGTTCTGTCCCTGTGGGTATGGCACGATAGCGGCAAAATTTCGCAAAAAAGAGGCTGGCAATCGGTTTAACGAAAAGTTTCGCAAGAATATATGGGTGATTGTGCCTCTGTGGTTTATACCGCTGTTTATTGGTGTGCCTCCTATCATCCGCAGTTTTTCCTGGTGGCTGTTATTTCTGCTCGCTGCCTTTATTCTCGACGCATTCGTTATCCTGCCTTTATTTTCGGTTAAGCACGGGTGCAAGGCCTGCCCTCAGAAAAATCAATGTCCCTGGATGAAACCTAAACCAAATCTTTCATCACAATAGCCATTCTATATGAACTATTAACCGTTAATTTTATGAGGTAAAGGGTTCGAGATTTTTTTGTGACTGGGATGTCAGCCAGTATTGAAAGCCCGGTTTGGTGTCTTATGAGCGTTTAGAGAATAAAGCCCATCGTTAATTGTAAAGACATCCCAATTTCTGACTCAAAATAGGCTTTTTCCTTAACAAATCTATATTTTTGCAAAGTTTTTCAATCTTTCCGTATTTTCACGATTTTGGAGTTGACTTGGCAAGTCCTTTTTGGTTAAATGGTATATGTGGAAAAATAAGCATTGAAAGAACACGCCGGCTGATACTTGCTCTTTGGCTTAATAGAGGCAATAATTGGAGATGGAAAATGAAGCGGAAATTGACAATCTTATGGGGGTTTGCGGTGGCGATGTTCATATTAGTGGCGGCAGGAATAGCGCAGGGTCGGACGATTACAGTCGGCCAGGGAGGTGGCTATGATTTTAGTACCATTCAAGCTGCGATTGACGATGCCAACGATGGTGATGTAGTCATCGTGACTGCTGGGACATACACGGGCGATGGAAACCGCGACATTGATTTTAAGGGAAAGGCCGTTACTGTCCGCAGCACAGACCCAAACGACCCGAACATCGTCGCTACGACAATAATCGACTGCAACGGCACACAGGAGAATCCACACCGAGGATTTTATTTCCATAGCGGTGAAAATCTAAGTTCCGAATTGACTGGATTCAAAATTTGCAATGGTTATGTTACTCAAGCTTTAGGAAGTCTTGGTGGTGCCATATATTGTGAGAAGGGAAGCGGGCCGAAAATTATCAACTGCCGCATCATAAATAGTAGAGCTACCAGTTGGCCACTACCAGGAGCTGGTAGTGGAGGTGGAGTTGCTGGATGCGATGGCGAGATTATTAACTGTCTCATAAGTGGGAATGGAGCCATGGGTGGTGGTGGCATCGCCTTCTGCCATGGAATTATCCAAAAAAATATTATCACGAATAACAAAGCAGGTTATTTAGGCGGCGGGATGTTTGTATGTGATGGTGTCATCCAAGGCAATACGGTCTCACATAACAGAGCTGATGGACATGGCGGCGGACTGGCCTACTGCAGTGGAATTATTCGTAATAATGTGATTTCTTGTAACATCACATACGGTTTGGGAGGTGGGATTAACGAGTGCAATGGAGAAATTGAAAATAATACTATCTCTGGCAACGAGGTATACTACTGGGGAGCGGGATTGAGCAATTGTAGTGGCGTTATTGCAAATTGTATTATCTGGCAGAACAAGGCCAGATATACAGATTCACAAATAATCGATTGTTCTGTGCCTTCTTATTCCTGTATTCAAGATTGGCAGGGTGAAGGAATAGGAAACATTACGACAGACCCTTTATTTACAGATGCTACGAATGGAGATTATCACTTAAAATCTCAGGCCGGACGATGGGACGCAAACGAAGGACGATGGACGAAGGATGAAGTGACAAGTCCCTGCATTGATGCGGGTGACCCAAAAAATCCTATTGGCTATGAGCCATTCCCTAACGGCGGAATTATCAACATCGGCGCTTTCGGCGGAACAGTCGAGGCCAGTAAATCATACTTTGGAGAGCCGGTTTGCGAAACCATTGTCACTGGCGATATAAACGGTGATTGCAAGGTGGATTTCTGGGACTTAGCGCTTATGACTACCCATTGGTTGTTGAATAATAAGCCATAAAAGTATCTGAATGAAAGCGAGAAATTAATATCTTGATATTTGGAGGTTTAAAAGAATGAGGCGGCACATAATAATTATCGCAGTAACAACGATTGTTGCAGCAAGTTTCCTCGGTTGCGTTTCTTCTCAAAGGAGCGAATCTAAAAGCAAAAGGTCAGCACGCATATCTGGATCATCTCAAGGGATGGAATTTAAAAGTAAAAATACAGCAAACATCAATAAGCAAAAGCGGACATTGATAGGCATGCCGGATCCATCTGCCGTTTATTGTGTGAAATTAGGTTATAAGTATAAGATAGTTACGGATGATGAGGGGAATCAACGCGGCATTTGTTGTTTCCCGGATGGTACTGAGTGCGGGGCCTGGGCTTTTTATAGGGGGAAAAGTGGCCAGGAATGGTCCTTCTGTAAAATAAATGGGTATGATTTGAAAGAACTCGGGAGATATGAAGGATGGGATAAAGGGGCTGTTTGCATAGACAAGGTCACTAAGAAAGAGATAGGCACAGTTTTTGATTTATTTGTAAAGGCATATTTGAGCCAGTCATTGCCTGAGAATACAAGGAGGTAACAAATGGTTCGTTCCAAAACAGTTATTACAATTTGTATAGTAGCAGTTATCAGTTCCATAGCATTAGCCGATTTGCCGACACATTTTGATTGGAGGGACGTAGATGGAGAAAATTGGATGACTGGTGTGAGAGCACAAGGTGTATGTTATTCGTGTTGGGCTTTTAGTGCTGTGGGAACGGTAGAGGCACAATTTAATATCTTTTTTGATTGGCCTGACTATGATATAGACCTTTCAGAGGAAGAGCTTGTCTCAGACTGTTTTTTGTACGATTGTGGGTCGGGAGGGTGGCCTGACCCGGCTTTGGAATATATAAGAGTCTCCGGCATAACCGACGAGGCATGCTTCCCCTATGTTGATGAGACCTGTCCGGGGAGCTGTGGTTGTGCTCATGGATGTAGTAATGCCGAGTGCGATGACAGATGTGACGAGTGGGAAATTAGATTATGGAAAATAGATAGCATGGATGATGTTGGCAGTACTGTGGAGGAAATCAAAAATTATATATATAACGTAGGGCCTCTTGCTGTGAGTATGGATTGGTATCATGGGGTATTCGATCAAGAAACCGGAATAAGGAGATGTAACCAATGCTGTTCGTACGATCACTGCGTGGTCTTAGTGGGATGGGATGAAACAGAGGGTTATTGGATTTGTAAGAACAGTGATGGAAATGATTGGGGCCCGGAAAGTAACGGATATTTCAAGGTTGGGTTTGGGGAATGTGGGGTACAAGACTTTGCTTTTGGTGTAACATTAGCTAATCCTGATATAGTTAAGCTCTTCATAGAAAATAACTTAGGCGAAACGGTCGCCTGGTTTGGTGATTTAGGCACCATTGTCTTAAAAGGAACTTTTACAAAAGAAGTATATCAGCTTAACGAAGACCCAGAGACTGATGAGTTCAGGGTTCAAGATTCAAGCGGTGCTGATGTCGCTATAATTGATACGACTAACGGCAATATGTCCATTAAGGGAACCTTACATGAAAAGCTGGGGGAATCGATACCCGCTCCTTCCGAAGAAAGCTGCGATTTTATTATCAAAAATAGTAACGACGAGGTAGTTTCCTACATCGATGACTCAGGCGACCTGTATCTCAAGGGGAAACTATATCAGAATCCGAATCCATAAATTCAATAAATTGAGAAAGCGAAAGGAAAAAGGTGATTAAAATGAGGAAAACAGTAAGAAGCAGGTTAGCGGCAGGAGTTTTGGTTTTGGCTGTGGTCGCTTTAGGGACGGTCATTGGCGGAGATGTTGTAGTCAAAGAAGGAACATTACAGGCTGAAAACGTAGAGGCAACTGCTGTACAAGCTGAAAATATGGAGGCAACAGGTGTAGTGGAAGGGCAAATATTTAAATCCACAGGTTGCACAGCAACTGGTACGAGAGCAGTAGCATTTGGTATGGAGACAATTGCCTCAGGAGATTACAGCTTCGCAGCAGGGGGGTGCTCGGTAGGAACAGGTGCGATAGGGAAATGCTGTGTCGCGATGGGATACAACACAAAAGCAATCGCAGACTATGCTACTGCTTTTGGTAGGGGTTCTACAAATAATGTAACCAAGAGCTTTACGGTCGGATATGGAGGCGAGATAGCCTGGTGTGTTGATTTTAGAGTTGAAAGTGGATTAGTTACTGTAGGTAACCTCACTAACAATTTTGGAAATTTATATGTTGGCAACAAAGTCTATGCTAAAGGGTTCATTCTTCGTTCTGCTTTTTATGATAAAGATATTTATGGGAAAGCATTAGATTATATTGGAGATTGTTCAAAAACAATAAAGATAACTTCTGAAGGCCAAAAAGAATATAACCACGAATCAGACCCTGAATTCTTGAATGTATGGATTACTCTAACAGACTATGATAAATATACGGACACAAAGGTATGGAACGAAAAATTGCAAGAATACGAGCCTGAACGAGTTTATCAAACACATAAAGAACTGGGGACTGAGCTGGGCATGCAAGTGGCCTGGTTGCGGCAGTGTGTTTATGAATTGAAGCAGGAAAATGAGCAGCTTAAAACAGAGTTAGCTGCGATTAAAGCCAAACTTGGTATTTAGTAAAAGAGGCATTGCAGGTCAGCAGATAAAGGCGGGATTTTACAATTTTGGACTGCGCAGTTAAATATTGATCATTGTGATAAGATTTGTTCATTGAGTCATCAAGGGGGTGGCATCATTAAAAAGATTGGCTCCCCATTAGTCGGCATATCAAATTTTCCCCTAATTGAGCAAGATGCTTACGGGAAGTATTCTTTGACCTTGGATTTTACCTAAACCTGTCTTTCAAATATCCATAATGATATTGACTGAACGAAATACATACGATAGCATCTTCGGCAGATGCAGGTTTGTATAGGTCAAACTTGAAGGTATTTTTATGCAAAGAGGGATTGCGACATTTACTCTCGACTCCGGCAGATGCCCACGATGGCTGTTTGAAAGAATGGTCAAGCTGGGCCGCGAGATGGCCAGGGTCTTGATAGCTGAATTTGGCCCGGGTGAATTTATTCACAGGATAGCCGACCCCGTCTGGTTTCAATCCCTGGGCACAGTTCTGGCATTTGACTGGAATGCATCGGGTCTGACCACGATATTAACAGCCGCTCTGAAAGAGGCAATTCGAGGAGAGGAAAGAGACCTTGGCGTCTTTATATGTGGAGGAAAAGGCAAAACCTCGCGTAAGACGCCGCAAGAAATTACAAGCTGGGGCGACAGGTTGAGTCTGCCGGGCAAGTCCGTTGACAACCTTGTTTATAATTCGCGGATGAGCGCTAAAGTGGATAATTCTCTTATTCAGGATGGCTATCAGATTTATCACCACAGCTTTTTCTTTTCAAGAAACGGCCACTGGGCGGTTGTGCAGCAGGGAATGAACCAGGCTAATGCTACGGCCCGGCGTTATCATTGGTATTCTGAGAATGTTGATGACCTTGTTTGTGAGCCTCATACCGGTATTGTGGCAATGGCAAAACGTCAGCCCACGTTAAACCTTGTAGCTCGTGATAGCGAAAATACCAGAGCGATAAGTGTTGAGTTTGTCTCGTCTGGGTATCATTCGCTAATGAAGGATATTGAAATTCTGCGCAGACACTCATCCCGTTTGAGTTCAATGGTCAGTTTCAGGTACAAAGGCCAGCAGCTTACTTTTTTAGAATTGGAGGATACCGAGTTCAAATTCCACCCGGTCGTCTGTGAGGATTTTTCGCAGAGTTATTATTTAGAGAAAATTCTTCATATACTTTGCGACAGGAAACCTGAGAATTATGAGCGACTTTTAGCGGTGGAAGGGGTTGGACCGAAGACAGTCAGGGCTTTGGCCCTGGTTGGAGAGGTTATTTATGGTGCAAAGCCATCATACGAAGACCCGGCACGATATTCTTTTGCACACGGCGGTAAGGACGGCACTCCATATCCTGTTGACAAATACACATACGACAAGACTATAGCTATTCTGTCAGAAGCTGTCCGCCGCAGTCGTATTAGTCCTTATGAGAAGGATAAAGCCATTAAGAGGCTTACTACATCTTTTAGAAGGATTGCCTTGAATTACGCTTTGAAACCTTGCAAACATAGTTGAGGTTTCGTAAGAAAAGTGTCAAATAGTTGCACTCTGGGGGGATCCAGGTTAATATATTATCTTGAAACTAAGAGTATTACAGATTTTTGGTGTTTTGCTGTATGTCCATTGGCGACCCACAATTTAGCTCGCAGGTTAGAAAAATTCTTTTCCCTCTTCTTACTTTCGCAAGAAAGCAGGGGGGCCGTTTATACGGCCTTATGGCCTGCCGCGCTTACAGCGTAATGATATTTGGTGCGCTATTTTGCACTCTGGCAGTAAAATTCTTCCATTCCTGGCGCACAAACCTGGTCAATGAATACTTTAGCTGGATTCTGGCAGATATTGCTGTCCTTTTGGGAATTGAGATTGTCTTGGCGGTTATCTGCTTTTGCTGTTCTCGAAAATCTGTCATTCGTATAACTACCGTTATCGGTGCGGCTGTATTGACCTGGTCGGTTATGAACGCCGGCTGGCTGGTAAGAACGGGCACGCAAATCCTGCCCTCAGTTTTTTTGCCACTGTTCCGCAACCCTGTGGACGTCTTGGGTATGGTTGGTACTAACCTTATAAAAATGCCGGGGGCAGCCGCAATTTTACTTGCTCCCAGTACAATCGCTCTTGCTTTTCTTCTATTCGTTTTGGTAAAACCGCTGCCGCCCCATTATGGCCGCAGATATTTCGGCAATAGAATCGCTGTCTCATCTCTGTTTATTCTTATCGCTGTTATGGCCCGCAGCGCAGTTGCCACGCGAAGCTCATCACAAACAGTCTCTGAAGAAATGTGTTACAATAGTCAGTTACGCGCTGTAACGAGTATTCTTTTGCCAAGTTCTGCCGGCTTGCGGCCTGAAACCGATTTCACCGCTGCTAAACGACAGATACCTTCCTTTGACCAGCTTAAAAATTCTTTGAAGCTAAAACCACAACGAACAAACTATAATGTGGTTGTAGTTGTCCTTGAAGGTATTCAATACAACTACACTTCTCTTGCGGATAAACAAAGTAATCTGACGCCATATCTTAAAATTTTGGCAGACCAGGGTGTCGAATTTACAAATGCTCGTTCGACAGTTCCCCATACAACCAAGGCGCTGTTTGCACTTTTGACCGGCCGGTTTCCATCGGTTTCCCAGGACCTCGCTGAAGCTGTCCCTGCTGTGAAGCCATACGCCGGTATCGCCACGATTCTGAAACAGAAGTTGAATTTTCGAACCGCCTGCTTTGAATCAGCCAACGGCAGCTTTGAATGTTGGCCGGCACTGGCCTATAATCTGGGCTTTGATAAATTCTGGGCAAGAGAGGATTTGAACGACCCGGACGCCTTTATCGGCTATTTTTCCTCCGACGAATTTTCAATGTTACAACCCATTACCGAATGGATAAAAGCCGACAAAAGACCTTTCTGTCTGGTTATTATGTGCTCGGTGAGTCACGACCCTTATGAAGTCCCTAAATGGTTTGCCATCCCGGCAAAGGAGCCGGTGGAACGCTATCGACAGACGGTTTCTTATACAGATAAGTTTTTAGCCTCACTGGACCTTGAACTTAACAAGTTAGGTCTTACGGATGAAACCATTTTTTGTGTTATCGGCGACCACGGCGAGGCCTTTGGCGAGCATGGTCTTTTTGTCCACGAGAGAATTGCTTATGAAGAAGTCCTGCGCATACCCTGGGTTGTTCGGGCTCCGCTTTTAGTTCAACCGGCCACCAGAATTAACGAGCCGGTCAGCTCCGTTGATTTAGCGCCGACTTTGCTTAACCTTATGGGTTTTGAGACAAGTGATGCCAGCTTTGACGGCATTAATGCGCTTGGGTCTATCCCACCCGACCGCAAGATATACTTCTCCTGCTGGATGTCGCAGGGCCCCGCCGGTTTTGTGCAGAATAGCAGCAAGCTCGTATATAACCCCACAAATAAAATGGTCTCTATGTATGACCTGAATAGCGACCCCTTGGAATCAGTTAGGCTTACACTGCCTGAACAGCAGGCACAGCAAATTGCCGATGAGATTCTTGCGTGGAGAAAAACTACAATATTTCAAATCCCTCAGCAACGAACGGGCAAAATAATACTCTTTGGCAATTGGCTTTGTAATTGGACAGGGCGGATATCATCAGCCCACTACTATAATAGTTCAGACCTAATCGCCTCTGGTGAAATCGCAAAGTATCAATAAAGGAGTGATTTTATGTTTAAGCGGTGTTTATTGTGGCGTGCGTTGACAAGTTTTGTAATTGTAAGTTTTATCTTGGCCTATTTCTGTTCAACACCTATCACTGCTGCTGATGAACCGACAGGCCTGAAATTCTCTAAGCGTTGTTTAATGGTCAGTCCGAACGAAGGCTGCGCCATTGCCGATGTGGACCGTGATGGCAAACCTGACATCATCGCGGGGACACACTGGTTTGCTGCGCCGGATTTTGTTCCGCGGCCGATTCGAGACATCCCTCAGGTGTCGCTCGGATTTGGCGATAACGAGTTTTATGCCAATAATGGAGACCACGCCTGCGATGTTGATGGCGACGGCTGGGTCGATGTAATCTCCGGCGGATGGACGGAGGCGGAACTTTACTGGTACAAAAACCCCGGCAAAAAAGGACTCGAAAAAGGATGGAAATGGGAACCCAAGCTGCTGTTCAACGGCCGCAAAGATAACGAGGCGTATGACCTGTGCGACCTTGATGGTGACCGGATACTGGAAGTCGTGGTTCACTGCTGGGTCAGAAACGAGCCTCTTGTGGCCTTGAAGCTGGGTAAGGGTTCTGATGGCCAGCCGACTGCGACTCGGATTGTGTTAGGCGAAAATGGCTGTGGGCACGGTTATGCCTTTGGTGATGTCAATGGTGACGGCCGAGAAGACATCCTTTGTGAAGCCGGTTGGTATGAACATCCGGCGGGAGATGTCTTTGCCAAACCCTGGAAGTTTCATCCGGAAACCGGCTTACGCGGCGTCAGTTCGCCATTCCTGGTCGTGGATGTTACCGGAGATGGCCGCAGTGACATTATTTGGGGAAAAGGTCACGACTATGGTGTATTCTTGTGGGAACAAGGTGAGCCAAAACCCGATGGAACTACGACTTGGAAAGAATACCTTGTTGATAAATCCTGGTCTCAGGCACATTCTATGGCCTGGGCCGACCTCGATGGCGATGGCAAAGGTGAGCTGATTACCGGCAAGCGTGTTCGCGGACACGGTGACTCCGACCCGGGTGCTCTCGAACCAGAGTGCCTTTACTATTACACCTGGGATGGCGCCGCGGGCAAGTTCGGCCGGCACACAATCAGCCCACCCGGCGGGGGTGTCGGGACCGGAATGCAAATTCGAGCTGCCGACCTCAATGGTGACAGCCGACCGGACATCGCCGTCGCCGGCAAGACCGGCACCTGGCTGCTAATTAACGAAGGCGCAAGTAAGTAGGAAACAGGTAAAGGATAGGAGAGTTGAAATGATTAAAGGGAAGACCAGACTACCGGCTGTTCTGACTATTATGGTTTGCTTTTCATCCGTGGCCCTTCTGGCATCGTGTTCTAAACAGCCCACAGGTAAGAAGACTTTTGAAGAGGTCAAAGACGAAGCTCTGACGATTATCGCAGCCCGAAGCGAGTGGCCCGGCTCACCGGAAGCAGTTGCAAAAGCTTTCTGGGAAGCGAGGGCATCCAAGAACTACAGAGAAATTGAGGTTCTCTGGCCTGGCTCAGGTTCATGGGAGCGGGGCTGGGCCGAGATATGTAAGAGCGACACTCCTGTGAAATACGTCTTTGGCGAGCCGACCGGTGATGGTTCCGAGGTTCCCTACGCATCGGAAGAATACTTTAATAAGAATGGTTCATACAACCTGACTATGAGACTTTCCAGCATCCAGACCGAAAAGGGGCGCAGATACTACATCACCTCCGGGAACTGATAGGGTTATAAAAAAGTAGGCGCTCAAAAACGGAAATGTTCGAAGTTGGCCGTTATAATGCAAAGAACAAAAGGCTGTTAATCTTTTCTGTGGACCGGCTTTTATATAGGTTGACGTTTCGGTGTCCGCGATGCTTCAGGGATAGACCTCTATAATTGATTCGCACCATTGACGCAAGTCCCACTTCCCAAATTTTATGTCCGAAGTAATTACGTAAATGTTCTGCGTGACCTGCTTCGGTAGAGTTATTTTGAAGAGGGCTTCAGCCTCCTCTCGCGGCTTTATCTTTATTGAAGCACTTTTAGGTTCTAATAAAAAACCTTCCGGAACATTCAGACGGGCTATATATACCTGCGAAGAGTCTGAGTGGTTGAAGATTTTAACAGCAGTTTCTATACTTTCTCCCGCCTTAGCTTTTTGGCCATACGGATAAATCCTGGCCCAGCACTCGTCTATCCCATAATTTGGCTCATCCCAGGGAAATAAATCAGCCAGTATTTCTCTTCGCTCTTTCAGGGCTTTTGTTATGTAGTCCAGTTGCTTATTATCAAAGCAAAAAGGTTCAAAGACGTGCTGATTGACTAATAGATAACCCGAAGGCATTTTCTTCAGAAATTTCAGACAATAAAAGTATCCCATTGCCGGGTGCAGAAAATTGCGATTTTGCAGACAGTAGTCGTCGATGCCGGATGGAGTAAAGGAGTCGCCGATAAAAAATATTTTCTCTGCGCCGTCTTTCTCAACAAATAGTGCATCGTGATATAAGGTCTGACCCGGGAAATAATAAAAGGTCAGATTAAATTCCTTCCACCGCATTTTATATCCATCGGCCACAGCAGACAAACCGATAATCCTATTTGATGTCAAGCATGGAAGATGATATGCCTCAGGATGTTCAAGTATATCCTTTGATTGCTGACTGGCATATACCGGACAATTAAACTCCTGAACAAGCTCGGAGATTTTATCCGTATGGTCGTCGTGGTAGTGCGTTATAAACACGCCATCGAGACCGGACAACCGCCCGCTTTCCTTCATTTTCTTAATCTCATCAATAATGGCCTTCGACCCGCAGTCGATTAAAAATGCGGTCCTTTCCTGCGATAACAGAAGCCGTGAATTCGCAATAGGAACGACCCAGCTCGGCGGCTCTTTTTTTATGACCGTCGCGTAAGGCATCCATTTAACATCATTAGGGGCATCTAAAACTTTAGCAGCGAGAGTTTGGCATCGCTCCTTAAAATACCAGTGTCCGGCGTTGATAGATAAATAGTTTGTGTATGCTGCCTGCAGCCTTTGAATTAGAAGTTCGATAGCCGCCTTTGGGTTTCTGATAACTGGGCCGTGAGCGGGAACGAGAATGTCGGGATTTTGGTCGAGGACCTTGCGCAAACTTTTTATCAGCTCACCCAGCCTTCCGGCGTATCCGTGATAGCCTCCAATCTGTGCATCGGGGACAGCATCCTGGAGGCTATACAAATCCAGAATTTGCCCCTCGCCGAAAATAATATCTCCTACAAAACCATATTCTAAATTATCCACGTTCACAAAATAGGAAACCGCGCCTCTGGTGTATCCGGGCGTATCTATCACCCTTATTTTCAGGTCCTGCCAGTTAAGAATGTCCCCATCCTTAGCTTGTTTGTCGGCTCTCAATGATTTAGCAAGTATCTTGGTGCCTTGCTGCTCGTAGTCGTGTAATCTTTTTGTAGCAAAGGATTTCCAGAAATCGTCAACTTTAGAAAATTTGTCAGCTTCACGAAGAGGCACTATAGATTCAGCGCCGTTTTCTACTAAATCTCTACCGGCACAGACTACATCTCGTCTGCTGTGTGTGAAAAGAATCATATCCACTTTCTTTAAACATTTAGCAGGGTCGCCGTAAATAACCAGTGTTTTGCCGTTCTTTTCTATAAATACGCCGTTGACGGTATTCTGATAAATCGAAACCTGCGGACTCAACTTAGCAGAATCAACAGCCTGACAAACACAGACCGGGATTAGAAGGCAACTGATTAGTATCTGAATTTTTCGCGCCATAATGATTTTTCTCCGGATTTATTGTTACCTCTATTGTTAAAGGAACAAATCGCGATTTCTGTTCATAGTTTAGCCGTCGCCGGCTTGTCCTGAGCTTGTCGAAGAGCACGGCACAACATCCAGGACTACCCGAACTTTGTAAACCAAGTTATTTTGCCTAATCTGTTCGGATAATGCAAAACTATTTAGGCGCTTGCCCCGCACCAATCCCTCGACTCCGCTCGAGATGATGCAGATAAGAAGTTTCCTAAGCCAGGGGCTGTTACAGAAAATAGCTTTATGTGGCAAAGGCAATAAGAGTAGATTACTACCAAATTAGGCCGCAAACCGGCAAATGTGGCCGGAAACGGCGCCTGTCCTGATTATTGATAAATGCCTGTTTCGGCTCGACTGAGCTCTCCGAAGTCTGGCTTCGGAGGGACTTGCTATGATTGAGCTTATGAAAAACCCCCTAACTTTGAGCATTGTTTTCACTTGAAATTTTCTTTCCGTTCTGATATAATTTGTATTGACTAAAATGGAGCCCCACAGGCAAAGCCCGTGGTTCCTTCCTTTCTCCCGCCTTCGCGTAACCCGCTTCGGCTGGCGAAGAAAGGTCGGCGGAATCCGCCGAAGCTCTCGTGCTGCGCAGCGTTCTTCGCAGAGTAGTATTGGCAGTATTGGAGTGTCGGTGACTGCGAAGGCGGATAATGGACGAGGTTTGTCAAAAAATGCAGACAATCTTCAGGAGAAATATAAAATGAAAAAGCTCTTACGCAATCTACTACTGTTCCCTACATTGTTCACCTCCATCTTTTCCGGGTATGGGAAAATTATGATGGCTGTCCTTATTATTTCATTGCTACTAATTTACGCAGGAAATGTTAAAGGATTGAGGCTAGATGTATACAATATAAGTGATAGTGTTTCTGGTGATCGCATGAAAATTGTTCATATTGATGGAGCAACAGAAGGTCATGATAACAATTATGATTCTAGTTATCTTGATGGTCCGTGGCCCCTTCATATTTATTCTAATAATCATTATACTGGTCTTGATTATAGTACTGATGCAAGACCTGCAAATAGCACTACAACTTATAATTTAGATTTGACAAATACAGGTGGTTTTTCTGGAACTGTTAATAATATGCTAAGATTTAAAATAGTAGTTGATACAAACTTCACTTGGAAAAACATATTTTTAGGAGATGCTAATGATTCTAATAATATTGTTGCTGATATTAAATATGTTATTAACAATGAGGGAGGAGATTTTCCTCTGCCAGATGTAGATGGCTCTAAAACAGGGGTTTATGATAAAAGAAAAGTCTTTTTTTATAACCACGCAGACCTAAACCGCGACAGAAAAGTTAATGGCTTAGATTTTGCAATTTGGGCGGGAAATTTTGGCAGAAGCGAAGAAAGCGACCCTAATACTTTTGGAGCAAATGTCGGCTCTGACGTTAATGATTTAGATGCTTATTCTGACATAGACAGAAACGGCACTGTTGATTATAATGATTTATCTCTTTTTTCAGGCGAGTGGCTTTGGGATGCGAATGACCCGAATACATGGTCAAGGGTGCGTTAAAATGGCTTAAAGACATAAGAGATATAATGCCTTCACCTTAATAAAATGAGATTGCTTCACCCCCGCCGTTTTGCTTCGCCTGCTGCCTCGACTTGCGTCGAGAGACACAGAGGCAAGCAAAAGCGAGGCAGCGGGGGTTCGCAATGACAAATACAAGATTCATTATCGTTCACTAACGGGACCTTTCCAAAGCAACTGTATCGTTAAGGATTGGAATAAGGACGATGTTGCGGAATTCCATCCGGGAGTCTTCGGCTTCGAAGGCGATTTTGCCGAATGTCTGACAGCAACAGTAGCTGCGGTCATCAAAGAAGTATCACGAATAAAATCGCGTCTTGAAAGTTTTTTGTGGTTCATAGACTTTCCTTTCAAAATTTTGATAAATAATATTCTACACTTTTTGAGGCCATAGTGGAACAAAAATAGCGATAAACAATTGTTTTTTAATCCAATTTTCGATAAAGTAATTGATAAATTGAGAGACAATTGAGTTGTTTAATTTTGTGGAAAATGAATAGCAAAAAAACAACAAGAAAAGCCGCGGGCTTGGCGATAATTGTGGTGTCGATATTCTGCACCGGGGCCTGTGCTGCAGATTGGCCCCAATGGCGGGGTCCTAATCGAGATGGAGTCTGGCAGGAAGAAGGTATTATTGAAAGATTCGATGATGCTCAATTACCAATCCGCTGGCGTGCCAAAATTGCGAGCGGCTACAGCGGGCCAACGGTCGCCGACGGCCGAGTTTATATTACCGACCGTTTGACAGCTCCAAGCGAAGCTGAACGCATTCACTGCTTCAATGCTATGGCCGGTGAAAAAATCTGGTCTCACACGGACGAATGTAAATATGAAAGGGTTGCCTACCGCGATGGCCCACGTGCATCAGTCACCATTAACGACGGGCGTGCATACTCGCTCGGCACTATGGGACACTTTTTCTGTTTTGACGCAGCTAAAGGAACAGTCCTGTGGAGTAAAGACCTTTACACCGAATACAAAATCAGGATGCCAATGTGGGGAATTGCAGCGGCGCCGCTGGTGGAGGACGAATTAGCTATTGTGCAAATCGGCGGCGAAAATAGCGCCTGCCTTGTTGCGTTTAATAAAATCACAGGAAAAGAACAGTGGCGAGCACTGAATGATGTTGCTTCATATTCGGCGCCAATTGTCATAGAACAGGCCGGAAAGCGAGTGATGATTTGCTGCACAGGTGAGCGTGTGGTCGGCCTCGACCCCAACAGCGGGAAACTATACTGGGAGCATCCTTTTGCATCCGAGCAAAATATTTCTACTCCAGTAGCACATAATAATTTTCTGTTCGTATCAAGTTTTTTTGACGGCTCGTTGTTACTTAAGCTGAATACTGATGAGCTTACTGTAAGAGCGGTCTGGAGACGAAAAGGGGCAAGCGAAACGAGGACCGATAGCCTGCATTGCTGTATATCTACCCCTCTGTTGCAAGGCGATTACATTTATGGTGCTGACAGCTACGGCGAACTTCGCTGCCTGGATTTGCACACCGGCAACCGCATCTGGGAAAGTCTTGATGCTGTCCCCAAAGCCCGCTGGGCCAACATTCATTTTGTAAGACACAAAGATAATATATGGATGTTCAATGAACGCGGCGAACTTATCATTAGCAAATTATCGCCTCAAGGATTCCAGGAAATTAGCCGCACCAGGGTCATCAATCCGACACAAGGGCAGCTCGACCAGCGAGGCGGGGTCTGCTGGTCGCACCCGGCCTTCGCCTACAAACATATTTACGCCAGAAACGATGAAGAACTAATTTGCGCAAGCCTCTCCGCTAAAGATTAGACGCTTTCGCATCAAACATAGCCGAATCGTTTAAAAAATATTGCAGCAATTGGCCAGATTGATATTATCATATATAGCTTAGGGCCCGTAGCTCAGCGGTAGAGCAGTGGACTCATAAAACTTGATAAAAAGCTTGGTTTTTCACAAGTATCGCTGGTTTCATTGCTTAGCAATTGGTAAATATCGCAAAAATCGCAGATATTGCATCTTTTGGTTGTAGTTTGGTTGTAGTTTTTTTAAATAACCACTCCACAAAAAACCTGCAAAAACACCTTCAAAATTTTCGAAAGAATTTTAAACTAATGCACGTCATATGAGTGCTTATGATGCTGGCCGAAACGCAACCGAAAGCTAACTGTAGGCTAAACGTACCTGTTTGGTGCAAATTTTGGTGCAAATCACTGGCTCATGTAATCCACCTGACTACTGTTGACCGACACTTTTTAGACACCGCTAATGATTTGGCCCGTCCCTTCATGTTGCTTAGCCACAATCGCAACACTAAACCGTAATTAGTAACAGATGCTTGCTGACCTTATCACTCACCAAGACCGCGCCTGATGCAGAACAGATGTCTTGGTCAGGCAAAATTCACTTTCAAAAATCGATAATCATTTCCTCTGAACGCGGGAATCAGAACAATACCACCGCCAATTACTCTTCCTTGGTATATTACTATTACGTTCCTCAGTAAGTCGGATGGATATCACTTTTCCACATTGAGGCCGAAGATTCTTGATCCACAAGAGTAGTTCCGCATCTGTCATCGGCGTCAGCCAATTCGGTGGAGTTGCTGTCGGAATCGGTTATTCATTCTATAGGCTTATTTTCCTATATTTTCTCGAACTGAGCAAGCACGTAATCTCGTGCTACAGGGACCTCGGGGAGCGTGAGATGCTCGACTGCCAGATACATTTCACGGTCCAGTTGCGCCAGCAGTCGCAAATACAGCGGGTAATCGAGCACGCCTTTACCCGAAGCAGGCAATTCGGTGTCATCGACATTGGCCGAACCCTTGACATCCTTAGCGTGTGCCAGAACGGTCTGTTTCCCGACCCGCTGGAAGATGTCCTTGAGCATCGTCTGCATCTTGGCAAGCTCGGCTTTGTGAAAATAATTGCACGGATCCATCACCAGTTTGAGGGCTGGCGACCGAATATCGCTGAATAGTCGCTCCGCCCGCTCGGCAGAGCCGATGACGTTTTTCCAATAGGGCTCGATAGAGATTACGGCGCCAGTCTTCTCCGACAGCTTGGCGAACTTCTCCAGCGAAGCACGGCATTGCTGGTAGGCCTTTTCCGTGGCGTTCTCTGGCGAATCGTTCCACTCCGACTGCGGGTTGAGCGACCCAGTTTCGGTGGAGATATTGTGGGACCCCAGACGTTTCCAGTTCTCAATCAGAAATTGCATCCGCTGCTCACCACGTTTGCGTTTTTCCGGATCCGGAGCGACCACATTGTAGTAACCATACAGGCCGACCACCTTGATCCCGTTACGTTCCAGGCAACTTGTCATCTTTTTCGCAGCCTCCCAATCGGGCGCGAAGGGGTCAAAACGGACGTCGGCGAAGGCGTATTCCAGCACAACGCCGCTAAAACCATCTGCCTTGATTTTCTTGGCGGCCTCTTCCAAGGGCAGGGAGGCATACACGCCGGTAAAGATGGCCAGCTTAAGGTTCTTTTTTGCCTTGGACTTGAGATCCTCGGCTGCCCTGCCGGCCAACGGCACAGCGAGGGTGACGGCACCAGCAAGTTTCAGACAATCACGACGAGACAACAGGCCGGTTTGTTTTTTCATGGCAATCTCCTGTCGGGTATCAATGGCAAATTGTTTGGAATTTCCCAGATTAAACTTTTGAATAGCCAAACCATTTAACTATATAGAAATACAAGAATCTTGCCTGCAACGCAATGGTTTTGAGGCGTTTTTCATATTTACTGCCGCCAAGGTCACCAAAAATTGAGGTATTTGCCCTGGCAGGCCATGACCTGTTGACTCATAATTCAAACGTCGGCTTTGTTAAGATGTATCAGAATGAATGTTACATTAATGTCAACAAAGACTTATAACGCTGGCCGAGCGCCAGGCGAGCGCCGCACAAGCGCCAGATGAGAAAGGTTCGTGCTCGCGCACTGGCTCTCATAAGCCGGCAGGACCGATCCAAGACTTTGCTACGACGGTATCTTCGGAGTTGTAAATACTCATGTATAAGTCTTCGTTGTTCCAATGACCGCCATTATCATTAAAACGCTGCTCAAATGCAGTGTTAGCATTGTTATGGGAGTTTTCCAGTCTGTAAAGCGTAGCATTAGCGACAATATCGGGCTGATAGCCAGCCTGCGGTAAAATTCATCACCTAAAAACAACCGGAGCCAATGCCAACTTACTCTGGATAGGCCCCGAATTAATGCAAATCAACTTGCCGAAGTCAATCCAGCTTTGACACGCTCAGATGAATAATTGGATCTTACGTACGACGCTCCCCAATATCAAATGCTGTTGGCGCTGGCTTGCTATCGCAGCGGTCGCTCGCTAACACCCAAGCCCGGCCTATCATTGAGAATCAGCTTGCCATGCTCCACAGCGACACCAACAAATGGATCGTTGGAGATCAGCAGATGACCATCCAGGTCAGCGTAATCTGCCAGCGGGCTCAGATGCGCGGCGGCGGATATGGCTAATGAACTCTCGATCATGCAACCCAGCATGACCTTCATGCCCAGTGCACGAGCCACGTGGATCATCCTAATTGCCTCTTGGATGCCTCCAGCTTTCATAAGCTTGATGTTAATGCCATCATAAGCCCCGGCTAACTTCGGGATGTCGGAGGCGCATTTGACCGCCTCATCGGCTATGATTGGGATGTGCACGTATTGGCGCAGCCAAGCCGTTTCTTCAATCATTTCTGCCGGCAACGGCTGCTCAATCAGCTCAACGCCGAGACCCTGTAACCAGTTAATCTTCTCGAGGGCTACCCCTTTATCACGCCAAGCTTCGTTAGCGTCCACACGGAGTGGCCGGTTGGTTACGTCTCGCACGGCTTCCAGGATCTCCGCGTCGTTGTCCCGGCCGACCTTGATCTTCAGTACTGGGAAGTCCGCCGCCTCCTTTACCTTCTGTCGTACGACTTGTGGCGTGTCAATACCTATGGAAAATGAGGTGATGGCCGTTTTGCGTCCGTCCAGGCCTAAAAGGTGGTAAAGTGGCATGCTGAGCTTCTGACCGACCCAGTCCAATATCGCCATGTCTAAAGCCGCTCCTGCACAACGCTGGTCCTTGATAATGCCTTCCCATTCCTTCTGCATGTCTACGTAGTGGAACCAGTCGCCGGATTCAAAGAGATCTCTAGCCCGCTGCAGGGCCGCGAGGGTCTGTTCTGCGCTCTCACCGTAGCGGATATTTGGTGCTGCTTCGCCCATGCCAACTACACCGTCACGCTCGATGCAGGCAAATACATTGTCTTTGAAATTGCTTGAGTTACGGGAGATCGTCCAGGTGTGGCGGAGCATCAGTCGTTTCGTGCTCAATGTGAACCGAGTGGGTCTTTTCGGTCTGCTTTCGCACAATGCCGACACTGCTGGCCAAGCTGCGCCAGCGGTCACAATCATCTTAAGAAACTGCTTTCGCGAGATTATCATACTATGCCACCTTGGATTCGTAAGATACACGACTCTTCTAATTATGCATCCTGCGTCTTGACCTGACAATCAGCGTGTCAGACTGTGACGAAGTGCCTTAACAAACGTAGGCTAAATAAGAACTCGCAAGCCGATGACAATTGTAGGCAACCTCAAAAAGTCCATAACATGCAACATAGGTGGAGGCGAAGGCCAAATCCGCCTCAAGACAAATGTTGGTTCAATAGAAATAGAATAGCCTTTAACGCCTTTTTCTTCTGTTTGCCTGCTCTTACCTGAATATACGTGTAGCGAGACATACAGGCAAAATTACCTTTACTATTATGGGTAAGATTCATTCATAATATGCTTTTGAATTCGTTAATTGAAACAACTCTACCGGATTCTGCAGAGAGATCCGCAGCAAAACATACAGCATGGGTTTTAGCTGCATCCTCCAGATCTGGAAAAGGTTGTTTATCTTGAATAATGCAATCAATAAAATAGGATACCTCCCCCTTAAAAGGGTGATGGGCGACATCACCACTATCTGGAAGGATGCAGGGAATCTTTGTGAAATCGTTTTGGCCAGGGAAGAGTTTCGGTGCAAAGAGTTCATTGTTGCGCAGCGTGCCCTCGGTGCCATAAATCCCAATGTTGAATCTATAAGGCATCCTTGCATCGAAGGTCGTAGTGCTGCGACCAATTTTGCCATTCCTGAATTTTACATTCACTGAAATTGTTCCCGGGTATTCTATGGGGTTTTCGGTCTTTACCTGATAAGCGAATACCTCTTCTGCCTCGCTACGCGCAAACCAGCGCAAGGCATCAATAGCATGACATCCGGCTGTTAATAAAGCTGTTCCACTAATTTTGCGATTGCCATACCATTTCAAATCAGTCGTCATCCATATCCGGTGCAAGTAATCAACTTCAATGAGAAAAATGTTTCCGAAAACTCCTTCATTTACGAGCCGGTCAATCGTCATTAAAAGAGGATTCCAGTGCAGTACGAAACTAACGATTGTTTTGACTTTGTTCCTTCTGACGGCTTGTTGCTGTTTGGATATATCCTCCGGAGTTAATGCCACTGGCTTCTCGATGATAATATGCTTACAGGCGTCTGCCGCGGCAACAACATACTCTGTATGAACATTATGTGGCGTACATACAACGACGATATCCACATCCTCTTGTCGAAGCATCTTAGAAGCATCGGTTTCGATAGCGCATTTTAAGTCGTAGCGATTACGGTAGCGTTCTGCATTCGCGCGGTTACGACTCACCAGAGCTCGCACCTCTGAACGCTCATCTTTTTGAAAGGCCTTGATATATTCTTCTGCGACCCAGCCACAACCAATAATTGCTGCGCCAAGCTTTTCCATATTCAGTTTCCTTTCCTTATAACGATAGTATAGGCTTCTTTATAAGCAATGGAATTATAAAAATCGTTAAGAATAGTACGTAGCATATCGTTCCATTGCGTCCATTGTGGCCTTTATATTTTCAAGAGGAACACCTGGGTACAGACCATATATCATCATAAGTCCTCCTTCAGGACTTCCAAGTAGTTCAACCTCTTTTCGGATTAGGTCGTCAATTTGACCAGGGCTACCAAAGCTTGTGATTTGCTGTCGATCTATATCGAGATCGATGCATATCTTTCCTTTCAGATTCCGGGCTATCCAGTCGATACCATTTACAAGGTCCTGGAGATTAAGAGCATCCACGCCGCTGTTGATAAGGTCATTGACAAGCTCACGAATATCACCGTCAGAGTGCAGATGAACCAGACAATTCGCCCTGTGAGCCGGCGTTATAAGGTGCTCGTAAATTGGTTTAATGTAGGTTCTGAAATGCTCGGGTGAGAGCATTGGACCCAGCTGCATACCCAAATCCTCTGGATATCGCATCATTACAACACCCAATTCGAGATAGCGCTGGACAATTCCCAGATTGAAGGATTCAACCATTTCGATCAAATGCCAGAGTCTGCCATCTTTATCTGCCATATCGAGCAGGAGTTTTTCGTAACCGCGGAGATAGCTGAGGCGCAAGAATGTGTGACCATGCTCCAGACCGCCGCAGACGTGTCCTCCTTCTGCTACAACTGTTTGGATTTTGTCTTGAATTGCCAACCAGTTGATAGGAGCCATGCCATTTGTGAGCGAAGGGTCAGGCGGTGAAAAATTGTGCAAGGCATCCCAATCTTCTATTGGGTGTTTTGTTACTGTACCTGTGATGCCGTCATCCGTTGTTTGCCAAACGCAACCCCAGGCATCCGTATAAGGCTTGCCAGCTTGTTCCCAGGGAGCCAATTTAGGCAACGCCGCATTTTCTGAACTAAAGTCGGTAAACAAAAGTCCGTGTTCAGCCATAAGCTCAAACAAGACATCCTGCGGATAGTGATGCCAGCACGCAGGATTGATCCAGAAGACAATCGGGATGTGTTCGGGCCTTTCAAAACGGATTGCTCGTAGCGTGTTTTCAGTGATTGTGTCCGTAAAACCTATATCAAGGTCGCCCATCGTATTTTCACAAAACAGCAGAACCAGAAGTATGCATTATCACAAACATATCATCTTATCAGCAAGCCTCAGCAAACATCTAATGCTTTGCCTAACCTTGCAGACTCATAGCAGGCAGCTAATACTTTTTGACTTCGCAGACCCAGTTCGCCTCCTATGGTCGGCTCACGACCCTCTATGATTGCCTGGCTGAATTCTTCAATTTCCGCCTGGTAAGTGTTTATCGGCTCAGGAGCAATAACTATCCCCTGACCTTTGTTGCGTGTCTGTTGCGCATCGTAACTTTTATCAGCTTGTTCCAGAAACGCAACCATCTCGCCAGCGGGCGCCTGGCCTATGGTTCCTTTAGCCAGTATTGAGCCTTTTGACCCGTAAAGCTCAAGAGCATTTTTGCTGCTGCCGTCGGGAATGCAAAAAAAGGTATCAACTGTGCCAAGCGCCCCATTTTCGAAAAAGAGCATAGCTATGGCGCTATCTTCAGATTTGTAATTATGAATGGTATTGTTGATAAAACAACTGACTCTAGCAACTCTTCCAAAGAACATCTCCAATAGGTCGATGCAGTGGCCTCCCATATCAATCAGTGCGCCGCCGCCACTGGTTCTTGGGTCCTGGCGCCAGGCGCCTTCGACCGGCGGATACCAGCAGGACAGTTGAGCCCTCGCATAAATTGGCTGACCGAGCTTGCCCTCTTTAATAAGACTGAGCGCCTCTTGATGCTGGACGACAAAACGCATCATAAATGCGCAACCGAGCTTAACTTTCATTTCCCGGCACAGCTCAATCGTTTCCTCTGCTTCAGCGACTGTTATACCGAGAGGTTTTTCGCAGAGAATGTGCTTTTTAGCTTTGGCACAAACTTGAACCTGCTCTGCGTGTAAATGAGCAGGTGTGGCAATATAGACGGCGTCGATGTCCAAATTCAGCATTTCCTCGATGCTCGATGTGTGTTTAGCACTATATTTTTTGGCGACCTCTGCATTAACTTTCGTATTGATATCGTGAACGGCAGTCAGCTCGGCATTATTGGCCTTTGAAATACCCTCCGGAATTGTTCTTCTTCGGGCAATCCCACCGGAGCCGATTACTGCCCATTTGACCTTGTTAGACATAAAAACAAACCTCTGCTTTTTTCTATTTTGAATAGGCCTTTATTACTTTGGCCAACGCGTTACCTATCTGTCGGCAATCTTCTTCGGTGTAAGTTGGAAATGCGAAGCAGGTAAATGTATGGCTCTGGTGCCATAGAGCATTGGGCACTTCTACTTTGCCATAGTCCACGCTTTCCGGATTTGTATATTCTTTGGATTTGAACGGGAATCCACTTTTGCCGAAAGAATTGTATTCCCGGTATGCCCGTTCGGTGTGGCACTGGGGCCAAAAGACCCTCCAGCACGGACCTCCTTCGGCAGCGCAGGCTTCAACAAATTTATTTATATCGCATCTCATATTTTCAATATCAAGAGAAAATGCTAAAACATACCATCCATTTTGACGCTCTTTGGTATCGACCGGCGTGTATATGACCTGTGGTAAATTCTTTATCGAATCAATAATGATATGCGCATTGCGCTTACGCCTTGGTAAATTCCAGGTGTCAATCCGTTCCAGCTCCGCTACGCCGATAGCTGACTGCATTTCGGTCAAACGGTAGTTCCATCCGACCATGTTGTGGATGTAAGGGAGTTTTTGCTCCAGCTCCAACAGACTCAAACGCAGTTTAACATCATAGCCATGGTCACGAAAACTTCTTGCCTGCCACGCGAGCTTTTCATCATCGGTAGTAACCATCCCTCCCTCGCCGCCGGTGGTAAAAGTCTTATTTTGGCAAAAACTGCAGGCCGCTATATGACCGATAGTTCCGGTTTTTCTGCCTTTGTAAACGCCGCCGACGGCCTCGGCATTGTCCTCGATGACAAACAGATTATGACTTTTAGCAAAGTCAAAAATCTTGTCCATATCACAGACGTTACCATACAGATGCACTGCCATAATTGCCTTGGTTCGCTCATTTACCAGCTTCTCTGCGGATTCGACACTAATACAGTGATCGTCGATATTCACATCGGCAAAACGAGGAATTGCACCGGCCTGGACGATAGAGAAACTACTGGCAATAAATGTATAGCTGGGGACAATAACTTCATCGCCGGGGCCGATTCCGAGAGCACTAATTGCTATATGCAGGGCAGCGGTACCACTTGAGGCACTGATGGCGTATTTGCTGCCCTGCCATTCGGCAAATTTACGCTCGAACTCCATACCCTTCGGCCCAGTCCAGTAATTGACCTTGCCGGACTTGAGAACATCATTTACTGCCTTCACTGCCTTTTCATCAAACTGAGGCCAGCCCGCAAGTTTGTTCGTGACGGCCTTATGGCCTCCTTCAATCGCTAACCTTTCCGTCATTTGAATGCCCTTCCCAATTATTTTTACTTTGTGTTACAAGGATGTTATTTAATCTTAGACATTGTCTCAAACCGTTTATCTCAATTTTTTCTACTAAGTCAAGAGTTTATACACAAGTGGTACAAGCTATTAGGATTACTATCAGGTAACCTCTCATGATTTCACTGGATTTAATGAGCATTCGGGACAGCGATGGACAGGAGGTCGAGAGGCAATGCACTATTTTACAATAGTATGCTTCAATGGCCTTCTAACCGAAGATGGATGAACTCCCGCCTGCATTGCCATCAACATACCGGCTGCCTCAATATAGTTGTCTACATATATAAACTTCTTATGCTCAGGATGTCTTAAGCAACATCTATTCTCCCTTACCACAATTACCGGGACATTGGCATCTAAACAGGCCTGATGAGGAACTCCAAAACAGCCGTACGGAGACACCATGCAGTCTATATCTTTCACGCTGATTCCTTTCTTGTAATTAATGCGAGGAGCTTTGTGGAGACCCTTCAACAAACAATGAATGAAATTCTGTGTGACTATTTCAACCGCCATTCTCGGATCTACAACTTCAGCAAAGCCCTCTACGTAATAATCTACCGGACCATGAGCTACAGGTTTATCTATTCCATCCGCTATCAATCTTGAGGCCACTGCCTCAACGCCGCCAACCGGATTTACGCCGCCGTGTATAAAATAGTTTTTGAGGGTTTCTTTGTCTATTGTAATGGGAGTTGCAATACCCAAAGCATCAAATTCATGCTCTCTCACCTGCTCTACCAGTTCTTTCCAGTTTTTTACTTCTCCGGTTGCAATGCCGTCTTTCATCTGGGCTATGAGTTGCAATGGAACTCTGAGTTCTACTATTTCAGCATCTATTCCTATTGTTGCTCTCGCTGCAGATACTGCATTTATGGATTGATAATCTGCTTTGTTTACTGCTATTAAGACTTTATTCGAGAGAACCCTCTCTAAATAAAGCTCTCCCTTCAAGAACCTGTCCAATATGCTTCCTTCCACATATAGACAATTCTCGGGCATCTCATTTATATCCGATGCATTTACAACATTGGGATGTAAAATAAGAGTATCACAGCAGGAAGCCAATAATCTGGCAGCCGCATTAGCATCGCCACAATGTCCGCCGATTTCACATCCAATCCCTGTTGGAATTATCATTACTACATTCATGTTTTGCTCCTGCAAACCAAGAGTCAGACGTGCAGTTCACAATTTTCTACTTATGCTGCTGAAAAACACTTTTGCGTCTGTCAATTCTCAATGATTCCAAATATTTCTTTGAATTTCAATAGCCCAAAGATTTGTCTTTGTTTATTTCGTCTATTGATGAAATTGCAGATTTTTGAATGAAGCTTGCTAATTAAAACGACCGGATGTACAAAAAATAAAATAGAAACCTCTTTTCGCCCCTTGCCAAACAAACTACCAAAAAAGTCTTTCATACTTGCTATTTTTGCACCTATCGTCCTTCTAACTCCTGCAATCTCTGCCGGGCACTCTGAATCTGGGTGACGTCCTGCAGCAGTGCATACTTTATCTGATATTTCCCATATTCAACGCTTAGCTGCGCAACAAAGCCATTCAGTACCATAATAATACCAAAATCTTGCCTGCAATGCAGCCGTTTTGACTCTTTTTCGCAGTTACGGCCGTTAAAGTCACCAAAAATTGAAGCATTTGCCTTGGCAGGCCATGACCTGTTGACTCATAATAAATACGTCAGGCTCTGGAATTCCGGACGGCTCTATGCAAAAGGTAACTAACGGATTATATATCCTATTTTGATGCAAAAATTTTTAAAATTCTGTGTTTTTAGGAAAGA
>CAYWXK010000040.1:0-36862 GCA_964462515.1 uncultured Pirellulales bacterium | reverse complement strand
TTCTTTCAGGATACCCTCTAATCCGCAATGGTACAGTTTTCGGGGGTCAGCTCAGAGATGCTCGGGAACTTCTTGGGAAACTCCCTGCTAAGAGCGCAAACCTTATTTTTGCTGATCCGCCCTACAATCTATCTGGCAAAAACCATCTTACCTGCAAGAGCGGAAAGGTCGCTGTATGCAACAAGGGGGAATGGGATGAAATAGATGACATACATAAATTTAACAAACAGTGGCTTGAGGCCTGCCTCAGGGTTCTAACAGATGATGGAACCATTTGGATATCAGGAACACTGCACAACCACCCATCAGTAGGTGTCATATTGAAAAAACTTGGTCTGTGGATAATAAACGATATTATATGGTACAAGCCTAATGCAGCCCCCTTACTGCAGGGCAATCGTTGTGCACCTTCTACGGAGTTAATTTGGTTAGCAAGCAAATCCAAAAACTATTTCTTTAATTATGAACTGGCAAGACAACTCAACGGCGGCAAACAAATGCGCAATCTATGGATTCTGTCTGCCAGCAGGCATCTAACTATACATCCCACAGAAAAACCTGAAAATCTGTTACAGAGAATAATACTTATTGGGAGTAAAGAAGGTGACACTGTCCTTGATCCTTTTATGGGTTCCGGTACTACAGGTGTTGTAGCTAAGAAGTTAGGCAGAAACTTTATCGGTATAGAAATTAATCAATCGTATTTTGAAATGGCAACTCGAAGAATAGAAAACACGGTAAGAGAGCCAAACCTGTTTGCACCGTCCCAATCTATTGAGCGAATAATTGGGACAGGAAAATTGTTATCGAGCATCTGATGGAGGCAGGTGAGTTTTTATCCGCAATAAAAAATACTTAACGCTCTGTGACCTCTATGGCTAAATTTTTTTATGATATCGTTAGATTTTTATTGAATAAAAGGCGAGATTTGGTATAATATAGACGAGATTTGGGGGGAATGATGCCCGCCAGGAGCGGCAAGCTCGCGGAGAACCGCACGCTAAGGAACAGCTTGTCCTGAGCAGAGTCGAAGGGCAGTTCCACTCAAATTTAGTCGTAAACTCATTTATACTAAGGAGTAATGAATGTTCAATTACCAATTACCATTTACCAATCACCAATAACTAATTATGCAAAACAAAGCCAATTTGCTGGATACTCAAATGAACGTAAGCTCCGTTTTAATAGAGGATTATAAAAATGTTCGACATTTCAGCCGCGAGAAAAACAAACCCAATCAAACCCAATCTTGTCCGCCTCCGGTGGATTCAAACGTCCCCTTGCAAAAGTGGGGCATCACGAGGATTATTTATCTGGATTAAACAGCTGCTGGTTACTTTAGACTTTGATAAAGCATATATTTCGTCAAACCAATAGGGTTGGTTAGCAAATGTGCAACGAGAATACGTTTCAAATTAGCCATCAGCCAGCGATTTCCATCCTATTTGAGAACGATGATATAATCGCGGTCAATAAGCCCGAAGGCCTTGCCTCGATTCCTGAACGTGCAAAAGAAAAAGAATGTCTGTTTTCGCTGCTTTCGGCAGTAGTTCCTGGGAAACTATATGTTGTCCATCGTCTTGACAAAGAAGTTAGCGGCGTGATTGTCTTTGCCAAAAACGCTGCTGCGCATAGGAACCTCAATGTTCAGTTTAGCAGCCGGGCAATCAAAAAAACTTATGTCGCGCTAACACACGGCATCATCAACAAAAATGGAGGCGTCGTCAAAAAGCCTCTTCGCCAATTCGGCTCCGGAAGAGTGGGCGTTGATACCCAGCGGGGAAAATTATCTGCCACTGAATTTGAGGTTATAAAACGGCTTGGGGCCTATACACTTATCAATGTGTGTCCAGTAAGCGGACGGCGGCATCAGATTCGCGCGCACCTTTACAGTATTGGCCATCCCATTGTCGGCGACTTACGCTACGGCGACAAAGCAGTGCAACGAAGATTTAGCCGTTTGATGCTGCACGCTCAAAAGATTACGCTTCGGCTTCCGTCAGGCAAGATTGTCACTATTGAAACGCCAATTCCAGAATCGTTTAAGGCAGTCGTCGATACGATTAGTCGCTAATTGCAAGTTCTCAGTCAAAACCGAGAATTTTCTTGCGGATATTGGAAACGGCATCGATGTATTTTTGAGCGGTGGGTTGGTCTTTTGCTTCAACTATGAGCCGCATTACAGGTTCGGTATTGCTGGCTCGCAGGTGAACCCAGCCATCGGCAAAGTCGAAACGAAAGCCATCATCGGTATTTATTGTTGCACCAGCGAAGGCATTTTTTGCGGCGTCTAGGATTTGCACCACCTTGCCAGGTTCCACAGTGAATTTCTCTTTGGTCATATAGTAGCTGCCGATTTCGCCGACAAGCCGGCTTATCGTTTTTCCTGTCTCAGCCATCAATTGCAAAGTCAAAGCCATTCCGACAAGGGCATCTCGCACAGGACTTACACGCAGGTCGATGACGCCGCCGTTGCCTTCTCCTCCTATGATGCAATTGTGCCTGAGCATGGCGTTGGCCACATTGGCCTCGCCGACAGGGGTGCGAATAACCTGACAGCCGGCCTTGTTGGCAATGTCGTCAATCATTCTTGAGGTCGAAAGATTTGTCGCCGCCTTGCCGGTCTTCTTGCTAAAAATATACTTTGCTGCCAGAGCGAGGGTATATTCTTCGCCGATGTAGTTCCCATTTTCGTCAACGATTGCCAATCTATCGCCATCGGGGTCGAGTGCAAAGCCGAGGTCGGCCTTTTCGGCCTTAACCACTTTGCAAAGTTCGGTTACGTTCTCGGCAAGCGGTTCAGGGGTGTGGGCAAATAGGCCGGTAGGCTCATCGTTTATAGCCGAAACGATACAGCCAAGCTCAGTGAGCATCTTTTTTGCAACTCGCCCCCCTGCCCCATTGACACTATCCAGAGCGACTTTGTATTTTTTTGCAGTGATTACCTTTCTGTCAATGATTGCCAGAACTCTGGCGATGTGCACCTCATCGGTCTTGTCATTAGAAGTTACTCTGCCGCGATGAGTTGAATCTACAAGTGAAAAATGCTTATCGAGAAAATGCTGTTTAATTTGTCCTGCTGCGTCGGCTGGTGGGGCCATACCATTGTCAAGCAACACCTTTATGCCATTATATTGAGCCGGGTTGTGCGATGCGGTGATAATTACCCCCCCAGCACAACATAATTGCCTAACCATAACGCTCACGCCGGGCGTGGAGACAACACCTAAATCGATTGCATCAATTCCGACAGAAGACAATCCTTCGATTACAGCGGATTTTAGCATCTCGCCACTTGGGCGAGTGTCCCTGCCGATACACACAGACAATCTTTGGTTTTTGGCGGCGTGCTTATCCACCATACGTCTGGCGAATAAATTTTTTAGAAACATCCCGAATGCGCAGCCATAGTCAGCGGCAACGGAAGCGGTGAGGTTTTCACCGACGATACCCCTTACGCCACTAATACTCATTATCAACTGTTCGGTCATTGGGAAAAACTCGGTCTATCGCTCATCTTACGAGTATCGAACATCAATCCAGCTTGCAGACGTAAAGCTCGTTAACAAAACCGAGGTCGCCAATCTCTTCGATAACTTTTGCATCGGGTGCCTTATCGAGACTGACGGCAAGGATGGCTTTATGTTCAGCTAACTTCTGCCCCACGCCCATCGTGCAGATATTGATGTTGTGCTTGCCACAAAGGGTTCCAACAGAACCAATGACGCCGGGTCTATCTTCGTTAAATATGACCACAACCGCCCCCTGCGGAGTCATCTCTATATTGAAGCCGTCAATTTCAATAATCCGCAGCAGCTTTCCGCCAAAGACAGAGCCGGTCACGGTGCGCACAACCTTATCCGTGGTAACCTTGGCGCTAAAGCTGGCAGCAACATCCCTGGCCTCAGCGTTCTTTGTCTCGTTTATACTTATACCTCGTTCTTTGGCCAGAACAGAGACATTGACTATATTTAACGGCATATCGAAATGCTTCTGCAATAGGCCAATTGCAAAATGAAGCGTAACCAATTCGACAGCCATTTCTGCAATTGAGCCGCGATACTGCACATCAACGCCCTTGATATGACCCGGCGCAATGGTGCTTACAAGCATACCGATTCGCCGGGCAAGCTCCGCATACTCTCTTACAAGCGGCGGCATAGCGCCCGCAACAGATGGAGCATTAACAGCGTTTCTGATTGGGCCGCCCTTGAGGGCATCGACAAGAATCTGAGCGGCTTCCACCGCTACTTCGATTTGCGCCTCCTCGGTGCTGGCGCCTAAGTGCGGTGTAACAACACAATTTTCAAGCTCCTTGAAATGCACATTCGCGGGCGGCTCTGCAGAAAAGACATCGAGTGCGGCACCGGCAATCCGCTTTTCGGCAAGGGCATTATAGAGCGCATCCTCGTTAATAATTCCGCCACGCGCACAGTTTATCAGCCGAACCGAGCGCTTCATCATTGCAATCTGCGGGGCATCTATCATATTAAGCGTCTGCTCATTTCTTGGCACATGGACGGTGATGTAATCGGATTCCTTGAAGATTTGCTCAAGATTATCAGTTACTTCAACGCCAAGTTTTTCCGCCTCGGTCGGTGCGGCAAATGGGTCGTAGCCGAGTATCTTCATATCGAAACCATTTGCCATTTTTGCCACAGCCATACCGATTCTACCCAGGCCTATTACGCCGAGAACCTTGCCATTAAGCTGGTTGCCCATATATCTTTTTCTGTCCCAGGCGCCGGACTTTAAGCTGTTGCAGGCAGAGACGATATTTCGACTCATCGCAAGTATCAGACCCATTGTGTGCTCGGCTGCGCTGACGGTATTACCGCCGGGGGTATTCATAACAAGAATTCCCCTTCTTGTCGCCTCGGTAACATCGACATTATCGACGCCGACGCCGGCCCGCGCTATACCTTTGAGTCTGCCCGGATTGGCCAGAACCTTAGCCGTAACTTTCGTTTCACTGCGGATGATTAAGCCGTCATATTCGCCAATAATTTTGGCAAGCTCATCCTCGCTTATACCTGTCTTAACTACCGCCTGAGCACCTTCTGTGGCATTGATTAAATCAATTCCTTCCTTTGCAACCTTATCTGTCACTAACACCTTAATCATTTTTCAACTCCAAAAGCCAGCACTTTTTTATTGCCTCTTTATAAACCCCTTTCAGCGGGCTGTTAAGAGGATGTGTTCGCTAAATTGTAGAACCTGTTTTTCTTGCACACCTTTTTGACATCATAACGATAGTTCAATCCCACCTTTGCCAGCGGAATGTTAAAATATAATGAAAAGACTAAATCATCGACATAATCCTTCGACTCTGCTTGCCTCTCAAAGTCAATAGCAGGCAAAGATTTTAGTTCTGAAAGCGTTATTTTCTTGCCTTCAAATCCTAACTCGTCACCGCCATACTTATCGGCGATAGCTCTCTCAACAAGACCTTTTCCACTTTTTATCTTTAGCTTTATTTCCTTTTTATCTTTGTATAAAACAAAACTGTTTTCCCTAACTGACACTGCATCAAACCTCTGCATCATAACTCCGGAAAAATCAACCAAATCAGAAAGTTTCACTTTTTCTAAGGTCAGCATCTCTTCTGCGCTTTTTATAATTTCATCTTTAACAATTTGATTGGCTTCTGAGATTCTTGGAACGCGGATATATTCCTTGATAGATGTGATAGCCACAAGAAAGGTGTGTTCGTGTTCCTGTAGCAAATTCTTCTCAAGGATTAGGCGGTTTACCCTGCTATTTAGAAGAGCCAATAAATACAAGATTTCTCCTTTACTATTCGAGGATATAATCAACGACTGATTGCTTACCAGTAACAAATCTCTTTCAGAAAATTGGAATTGAACAAGGTCTCTTGTGCGCCAGATAATCTTATGTTTCTGTTCGAAGGTAACGATACCCTGACTTCCCTGAGGGAAGGCAACCAGAGCGTTTTTAGGATAGTAGCTTTTACTTGGAGTGACTGACAGCATTGTATAGTCATTGTTCTTATAATCAAAAATTTCATAGTTACCACTTGGATTTTTCGTAACCAATTTTTCACTTATATTCCCGCCTCCATCGAAATAAAACCGATTCCTAAATTGATGCTCTGCTAAAGCATGGTCATAATATATTGAAATTTCTTCTGCTCTTTGTTTGTACGCTTCATAAAAATCCAGGAAAGACTTTTCCTGTTTAATAAAATTCCAATTAGTAACATTTTCGAGCAACTTTCCCTGGAGGAGCTTTTTCTTGCTAATCTTTCTGCCTTCACGAATATTTTGGAGCGTAGTTTCTAACTCGTCCCTCGTATCTTTGCAATTTATTATTTCCACATAATTACCCCTGTCAGGTTGGCATCGTCTTACTACAATAATTAAGCTGGATGTGGCAACGGGTTTGTTCTGTTCTATCCCTCGACCAATAAACATTTTCCCACTGAAAGTAATGATTTTTTCGATAGTGGTGTATTTGGCTAAATGGTAACGAAGAACATCCAAATCGCCAGCCGTTAAAATCGTTTGAGGAATAATATAACAAAGTTTGGCATTATCTTTCAGCATCGCTAATCCCAAAGCAACAAAAAAGGCATACAGATTTGGTTTCGGTGCGTACTTTTTATGACGGGCTGGGATGCTGTGTAAATTTACTCCATATATGTTATTGAGTTTGACTTCTCGTTTTTTGAGAAGGTCAAAAATTAAAACCCCTTGCTTTGAAGATTCGTTATAGCCTACATACGGTGGATTGGCTATGACAAAATCAAAGCGGCGGCGTGGACAATGCGGCCATGTCTCTAAACTATCCTTCATCTCTTTGAGGTCATCTTCGTCCCGAACATAACTTGCATATCCAAGGTCCAATTTTTCTTTGAAAAGAAAACCTTGTCCGTTGTTTTTTTGAGCGGCAACATCAATGTCATGAAGAGTGTTACGAAGAGAAGTATCCATAAATTCAGCAATACTATCCCGTGTTTTGAAAACCTTAATCTTTTTCTCTACCGGATTGTTGTATTTCTCATTAATTATAAGAAGCAGCATTCTCATTAAAATATTCATCTCCGCCAGATAAAGGGGAAATTCAGCGATGTCGAGGCCAAATATATCTTTGTTCACAATATCTTCGACTCTCTTGGCGCGTTGTTCTGTATCATGCCCGATTGCCGCTATGAGGGCGTCAACAGCCGAATAAAGAAACGTGCCGCTGCCACAAGCAGGGTCGATGAGAGAAATAGTGTTGCCATCCGGGCTGATTCTTTCTCTTAGATTTTCTGGAGTATAGCCGATTTGCTCGAGCATAAAGTTGACAACAGTGGGGTCTGTATAGTATTGGCCTTTTTTCTCGTCCTCGTACAAAGCTTTCAGATAATTCTCATAGATATATCCAAAGATTTCATTCCGGGCCTCGGCAAAATTATACTTCTTTATAAAAACAAAAATATCAAGCCAAGGGGAAACATCATGAAGTTCGCTCAATGGTGTATGGAGAATATCCCAAAGTTTATTCCTGATAAACTCCTGCTCTTTCGAAAATGGCCGATAAATATTCTTTGATATCTCATCAGAAATCCCATCAATGACGCCTAATATATCTTTAAACCTGTTTTCCTTTAAGTGACTGTGAATTGCCTCTACTAAAGTTTCATATTCTTTCGGAAACTCATCAAATTCATTATCCACTAATGTCTTATACAATATGAATTGAATTATGTAAGCGTATGTAATCTCCACAGCAGTTTTCGATTTTTCTTTTTTAGGCAGATGATTCAAGTAACCTTCTATCTGAAGCTTGCTCTTTAAACTTCCAATAAGATTAGTGATATCCTCGAAAAACAACTTGCGGTTTTCCTCAACAGGTAATTCTTCGGTTTCCTGTAATAACGAATGCTGCCACCGTTTCTCAAAAAACGAGAGATAGTATTTTTCTGGTTTTATATATTCCTGCCAGAACTCCAAGAATAGGGTCGTGTTGTCCAGAATAGTGTCTAAAGTGAATTCTCTATACTCGTTATTGTTATAAAATTGCCAGGCGTAACCATCGGTCAAAATGCCATATTTTTTAATGCCGTATTTTTTGTCGTAATCAACCTGGTATTGTAGTAGTTGAGCTTTGCCCGCGTTTATATTCCCGTATCTCTCCACCTCCACAGGAATAATTATTTCGGGAGTTATGAAAATAGTGATATCAGGTTGGCGTGAACCTTTAGATGTTTTCTTCTCCAGGAATTCACTTTTTCTGTTCTCTAATTTTGTTGAGTTGAGCCCGACTTTGAGAGCAAAGACATCCGGTGACTTTAACACGTCTTTAACAAATATCTCCACACCTGTGCCAACTTCTCCGGCTTCATAAAAAGACTTTTCTTTGCGCCACTTTGTGCGGAGTTCTGGAATGGACATCTGGGTCTCAGACATGTCAACTACCTCTTGCGCACAGCCTTTTTCCTGCATTTACCAGCTAATTTCTGCTGCCAGGGTCCGGCCTAACGTTACCAGCCAGTCAGCGGCGATTATTACTATCAAAACAAAAACAACGTATTTTGCCTTTATCCGCCAGACGTTTGGCGGATTAATTCGCACCAGAAATCGAAAGTATAATCCAAAAACCGCTTTCAACAAAGCCTAAAATGCCACAACAACTAAACCGCTGCACAGTAAGTGTAGCGGCTGGCTGGATATAAAACGATCGCAGGATTTGACCACAAAGCTGCTGGTCCATCCCCCATATCCCAAAACCACATACCGATATTCCCGATTTTCAATTGTCGAATGTCGATTGCTAAACAGGATGGGTGAGCAGTTCGGCACTTCAAATCGTTTGGGAGTGTGATATAATCAGAGCATAAGTGCACAAGAGTACAAGAGCATAGAGCATAAGGCATAAGATTATGGCGCTGCCGGTAGTTGTGATAATTGGTCGGCCGAATGTGGGCAAGAGTAGTCTCTTGAATGCTCTGGCCGGCGAAATGATAAGTATCGTTGAGCCGACGCCGGGCGTTACAAGAGACCGCGTCAGCACCTTCATCGCAAGAAACGAGCGGTATTTTGAGCTTGTTGATACCGGCGGATATGGGATTGTCGATACCGAACATCTCGGCGAGCACATCCAGAAGCAAATCTATCAGGCGATTGAATCGGCTAACCTTGTTCTGTTTATGGTCGATGTCCGGGATGGACTCGTGCCGTTAGATGAAAAGACAGCCGAGCTCCTGCGAAAGCACAACCTTGACGTTATCGGCGTCGCCAACAAAGCCGACACCGCCAGGTTGTTCCCTGCTGCTGCAGAATTTTCCAGGCTGGGTTTTGGCGAATTCTTATGCGTCTCGGTAAAGAACAATATCAATAAAAACGTTCTGCTTGATAAAATCTTTGAAAAACTATCGGCTATGGAGTCGGCTAAGCCGCCGGAGCCGGTTATGAAGATAGCGATAGTCGGCAAGAGAAACTCCGGCAAAAGCACCCTCGTAAATGCTATGGTCGGCTCGGAAAGGGTAATCGTCAGCGAGACGCCGGGCACCACGAGAGACGCCGTTGATGTTAGGTTCGAAAAAGACGGCAAAACCATTGTCGTCATCGACACCGCAGGCGTAAGAAAAAAAAGTAAGATAGCCGACAGTATCGAATTTTATAGTCACGTTCGGGCAAAGCAGGCGATTCAGCGAGCCGATGTGGTGTTACTTTTGATTGATGCCTCTGAACCGGTTTCGCAAGTTGATAAAAAATTGGCTGCCACCCTCGTTGATGAATACAAAAGCTGCATAATAGTTATCAATAAATGGGACCTGGCCAAAGACGTTGCCTCCACAAGCGACTACCAGGAATATCTGACAAAACAGCTTCCCGGCCTCGGCTATGCACCAATAGCCTTTACCACCGCCAGCAAAGGCAAGAACGTGCAGAGCGTTTTGGATTTGGCAGGTGAGATTTTTAAGCAGACTACAACGTGGATACCGACAGCCAAATTAAACAAGGCGTTTGAGATTATAAAAGAAGAACACGCCCGTGGAGCAAAACGCAAAACCATCTTGCCGAGGATTTACTACGCCACGCAGGTTGCGGTCAATCCGATTACGATACTTATGTTCGTGAACAAGCCTGAGCTTTTTGACGAAAATTATCGCCGGTTTATCGTTGGCAAGCTGCGAGAGCCGCTGCCGACGGCAGAGGTGCCCATAAGGCTGCTGGCTCGCTCACATAAAGAAAAACCCGGCGAGTAAACAACCCAACGTAAAACGTGGGGCTAAATATCTTCGCTGTCGTGGGAATGACACTTATCAATGGCGTAAGCCATCTTGACGATTGAACTGTGCGCAATAATAGTTAAGATGGTTGTATGATTTGTTTTGTTGTCCTGATATCTATCGCCGTATTTGCAGCAGCTTACGCTGTCTATGGGCGATTCATAGCCCGACAGATCAGTTTAGATGACACCCGCACCACGCCTGCCCACGAGTTGAACGATGGTGCCGATTTTGTCCCTGCCAGAGCACCGCTTTTATTAGGTCAGCATTTTTCAGCCATCGCAGCAGCAGGCCCAATTGTCGGGCCAATCCTTGCCGGTATATGGTTCGGCTGGCTGCCGGCGGCACTATGGATTATATTCGGCGCCATTTTTATCGGTGGCGTTCATGATATGCTTACCCTTAGTGCGTCACTACGGCACAAGGCAGCTTCAATCGGGGAAATCGCAAGGCAGCACCTCTCTGCCAGCACGCACATATTTTTTCTTATATTTATCTGGCTGGCTCTTTTGTATGTGATTATTGCCTTTACCGATATTACCGCCCAGACCTTCCGTGCCGTTTCACAAGATACGGCATACGGGCCGGCAGTAGCAGCATCATCGATTCTTTACCTGGGCCTGGCAGTGATTATGGGTATCCTGCTATACCGCTTCAAGGTCAGACTCTGGCTATTGACGGTGATTTTCCTTCCTCTGGTTTTATTAGCGGTGTGGATTGGGCCCCACTTGCCGGCACCGGTTCTCAGTTCTTTAGCAGGTATATCCGCAAAGCAATGGGGCGTTTTTTTGCTCGCGTATTGTTTTATTGCGTCCATTATTCCGATGTGGCTGCTGTTGCAGCCAAGAGGTTATCTGGGCGGCTGGCTGCTCTATCTAACCATTATCATTGGTCTGATGGGGGCTTTATTTGGTGGTTTCAAAATCCAATATCCTGCATTGAATATTGAGGGGCTGCGCAGCATAGCAAACGGCAAATTACTTTTCCCTTTTCTTTTTATTACCGTTGCCTGCGGCGCCTGTTCCGGATTCCACGCAATTGTCTGCTCCGGCACAACCTCCAAACAACTAAATAAGGAATCCGATGCCCGCGTGATTGGATACGGAGCGATGCTCCTCGAAGGATTGGTCGCCATTTTAGCCCTCGCTACTGTTATGATACTTTCGCCTCGCTCGCATGAGCTTACTGCAGAGCCTAATCTGATTTACGCTCAGGGTCTGGCCAAATATCTGGGCCTTTTGGGTATAAGTTTTAGCGTTGCCTTTCCTTTTGCACTTTTGGCATTTTCAACATTTGTTTATGACACCCTCGATGTTTCTACGCGTCTTGCCCGCTATATTTTTCAGGAGTTGACCGGCTGGAGCAGCTTCCTGGGCGGGTGCCTGGCAACCCTGTTGAGTCTGGCTATTCCGCTGGCCTTTCTGCTCCTTACAAAAGAAAAGGCGTATCTTGTTGCCTGGCCAATTTTTGGCACCAGCAATCAGATGCTCGCCAGTTTGACACTATTGGTTATATCTATCTGGTTAATACGTAACGGCAAGAGCGCTATTTATGTAATTGTGCCGATGATATTTATGCTGGCAACAACCGTCTTGGCCCTCTTTCTTCAGGTTGTGCCGTTTGCCGGCTCACTTTCGGATATTCTCGCGGGGGCTTCGGTCAAACCGGAGGTGATAATCTCCGGAATTTGTGGAATTGTCCTTTTGGCGCTGGGTGGACTATTTTTATTTACAGCGGCGAGAACCCTGCTGGGAAAATCAAAAATCAAAAAGTAAAATCCAAAATTTACGCAGTCATCCTGCAATAATTGTAAGAAGTAAATTTGCTATATACGGTTGGTTTTCCGGGATTGAATAAAAAATTTTCAAACCCGCCGTATCGTTAAGATGCCTGACGGCAAAACGGCGGGCTAAATATACAAGAGCATCCAATTGTAAATTCAAACCAAAAACGCATAAACTTATAACAATCAGTACTACTGCGGGCTGGGAAAAAAGGGAACCAGCTTGAAGCGGGCCTGCACGGGAGCCTGATTCAAAGCTATCTCGCCCTTGCGGACAAACTCCGGAGGAAAATTATAGACAACCTCTCTTCGCGCCTCTTCGGACTTGACATCCTCGTCATCTACCTCTAGTATCACCTGATACCGCATATTCTCGTATGCCTGCTTGGCCTGCGGCGTGGCTCTGACGGCAACTGAGCTTATTATCTCATTCAAATTTGCTATTTCTACCTGGTATTTGCCTTGAAGGTTTGCGCTTAAAGAAAATCCCATTGTTGCCGTTGTAATCGTATAATTTTTAAGCACCTCTTCGGCGGGCGGCATCTTAATTTTCACGGCTCCAGTTGCCTCTCTCCTCTGGCCTTCTGCAAGTTTAATATACGGCGTCTTTTCAATAGCCGATACCCTCGCCTGCTCAATCTCTCTGCGGGTTAATACTACCTCCGCTACAAGTTTCTCGCCGCCCCAGGATTCAGGCACGAACATATCGACTTTCGATGGCTCGATGCTTTCGGCCTCTAAGGAAATCTTGTTTTCATCAAAACATTGCACGACCAGCGGTTTTTTTACAAGTTCAACAACTCTGACGGTCAGGATGTCCGGCTGACAGGATACGACCATAAGGCCGAGCTGTTTTATCAGGTCGTTTTTGCGCAAAAAACTCAACAACTCCAGCGTATATTCACCGGCCTTGACCATTCCTTCCTGCTCGGCATCCAGGAAAAATTCGAACGTCACTGCGCCGACATTAAGTTTGCGCTTTATATCGGCAATCCTGGATGCAGCACCTTTAAGCACAATACTTTCAATAGTAACAGACCGCTCCTGCTGGTCGGTAAAACTTACCCACATAGCCGGGTTGGTTGATTTGGCAATTGTGATATGAACATCGGAAACAGGCAATTTTTCATCCAGCGCCAGGTCCGCCCAGACCCAGATTAAGACCGTTATAAATATCACAATTGCTATCTTGCTGTATTTGACCTTTGTGAACATAACCTGCGGTCTAAAATGCTGTGCGCGTTCAGTTTATACGAGCGAGCTCGAAAGATACTTTCTTAAATCAGAGTCGTTTAGGCCTCTCGTAAGCTTACCATTTTCTGCAAACGAGACTACACCGCTCTCTTCACTTACCACCACACAGGCAGCGTCTGAACTTGCGGTAATCCCTATAGCAGCACGGTGGCGTGAGCCGAGCTGGATGCCATCTACACTACCGGCTTCTGCCAGCGGTAACTGGACACGTGCAGCAACTACTCTGTCGCCGCGAACAATAACAGCCATATCGTGAAGAGCGGTGCCGCTGTGAAAAATCGTCTTCAGTAATTCCGCCGTTACCTGCCCGTCTATTTGCACGCCGCTCTCTATAAATTCTCCCAGCGCCACACGCCTTTCAATAACAATAATAGCCCCCCGCTTAACAGCGGAAAGCTCGCTAACAGCCGCAATAATCTCTTCCACCGTCCTGGATAGCTGCCTCGCCGAGCTTACCCAGAAATGGGGCTGACCTATGCGGATAAGAACCCTGCGAATTTCAGGCTGAAAGGCGGCGACGGCAATAATCAAAACAGCGACCAAAAAACCTTTATAAAGATACTGAAGTCTGGCAAAATCAAACCGGCGAACCAGCAAATTCAACAGCAAAACCCCCGCAACAAGAATGAATATTACGCCCCGAAATAACCTCTCCCCGCGGGTGCCTTCCAGAAAATCTACAACCCAATAGACCACCAGGCCGATAAGAACCAGCTCAATGGCAACGACCCACCAATCATAACTGGCTACCCTGCGAAAATAATCGATGAGCGGTCCCACAAATCAAATCCCTTTGATAAAAACTACACTACAGCGTAAATAAACCTTTAGAACAATGATATGGTCAAAATACTAAACACTAAATTCTAAATCCTAAATAAATTCAAATTTCTAAATCCAAATGACCAAAACGGTCTATACCTGTTTCTCGGAACTGTTGTTTTGAATTTTGGTCATTTGAATTTGTTTCGAGTTTAGATATTAGGATTTAGAATTTAAGTTCATATAAAGAAATAAGTTACACTCACATCGAACTCGGTTAGTTGCGCTGTATAACTTTGTTTATCCGTGTAAATCCGTATCTTACAAAAAAAGCGAACATCACGGTATTCTTTTATCGGTCAGATTACTCGGCTGGTCAAGCAATAGCATCTTGTCTATATCCGACATCAGCTCAGATTGATTAATGCGAAGGACACGCTCGTGTCTTTGACTGCCTTCTGCTGTGGTTTCACCGAGCTGCGCGCAGCTCCCAAGGAAAAAAACCAGGACGCAAAAAACAAACGCCAAAATCGCCTTACATAAAAAGCTGCCTTTCATCGTTTCCCCTTCTTGAAATCATAAAGCAGGGTAGTTTCCAGACAATCGCTTTTTGCAACTGCCCCGCAAAAAACCTGTCATATTTATTTTTATTATAGCAGCCCTACGCCCCTCTGTCAATGCCAAATGCGTTTTCACCAGATGACCCATTTTAAGTTGGCTCTGGCTGTAAGCGGTCTTTTGGAGCAGGTTAGACAATTACAGAAACCATTGTCACAATCACAAACCGGCCTGAAGAACCTTCGCAGACAATCGGATGAGCCGGTATCTTGCATCATTATGAGGTTAAATCCCGCTGATTTCCACTTTTATTTTCCGCTGCACCTTTTGCCAGGTTTTATTTTCTGTCCAGCCCCAGGCCTTTGCCGTGGCGACCCTTATGGCAGTGGCCAGTGCGAAACCATCGCCTGCTACATTTTTCAAACTCTTTAAGAATCCTGCCAGCAGATAATCTCCACAGCCAACGGTCGATAATACCCTCTTTTGACCGACAGCCTGCCCCTGCCAGGCACCTTGTCTTGTAACAACGACGGCACCTTTTGGGCCGCGACTTATAAGGACAATTTCAACTCTGTCCAGCAGCCCGCTCGCGGCCTTTGCGAGGGAAAGTGGCGTGTTACTAACCTGCTTATCTAACAACTGGCGCAATTCTGCAACATTTGGTTTTATCAACCAGATAAGACCGGTATCGACAATCTCTCTTAGGGCATCGCTGAAGGTGTCCAACGCAATTTTAGCTCCCCGGTTTGAGCACATCCTTATTATCCCTATCACATCTTTAAGCAGACTATCTTCAGGCATCAAGCCTGCAAAGACGCAAATACTATTTTTGCCAACTGTTTTCATCAAATCCGCTTTTAACTGTCGCAAAGTTCCCTTTGAGGCCAATTCGCTTTTATTACGCAGGTGCATTTCTCTACGTTTTGCAACATCCACAACGGTGATGTTAAGTCGGGTCCTGCCGATAGCTGGTGTCATCTTGACCTTAATCCGCCCTTTAAATTGGCGCAGCGATTTAAGCAACTGTTGGTAATCGTCCTGACCCCATAGGCCCGCTGCGATACTTTGCTCTCCCATCCAGGCGAGTGCCCGCGAGATATTCATCGCCTTGCCTGCGGGATGAGGAGTGCTTGAGCTGACTAATTTGTGCTGTCCCCACACCAGGTTTTGGCCGATACAGGTTACATCCCACGCAGGAGAAAGACCAATAGTTATAATCGAAAAATCACTTTTCATAATTTCGCCCTTTGCTCTTCGTCCTTCGCCCTCACCACCCCACCCCGACTAATCAACTACTTTTCTGTAAAAAACAAAAATACCCCCAATTACCCCAAAAACAACCCCCAAATCAGATTACGACAAAAATATTACTGTGGACATCACAGAGTTTACCAATATAATAAAAACATCCATGCTTATCTTACGAAAGGGGATTTCGTGATCAAAATGCAAATAATAGCCAAAGCTGCCCTTACCATCCTCGGAGTCAGTGCAATAGTAAACCTCTGCAGTTATCTCAGTATGTTACCATCCTTGACGCAGAATGCATCCGCTCTCCGGGTCATCTTGTTTTTATCCATATTCACAATTTTACTTATAGCGATTGTATATTTGCTTATCTTTAAAACCGACCGGTTAGCCCGTAAAATCGCAGGGCCGGGCGAAAGATTGGACCCCAAAAGCGAAACTCTTTGGCTGGTTGCTTCTCTGCGACTGGTCGCGGTTCTGTATGGGCTAATACTGCTCTCAAGTTCAATTCCAACGATACTAAACATAGCAGTTTTGCCGCTACATATACGTCCTCTGATAAATGAGATATTCACCTTCGGGACTTTTCCAAAATCACTTATTTTCACTGCCAGGCAATGGTCATATATGATATACAATTTCCTCAAAGCCCTATTAGCAGTTTACCTGCTTTGTGGCTGGCCACAGTTTATCCGCTTCCAGTTGAATATCCACAAAACTGAGCCGGTGCTCAACCAAAACCAATATGCAGAAGGAATTGAAAAATGAATAAAATGCACGCACTCGCCAGAATCATTCTCTCGGCAATAGGAATCTACTTCACTATCCGCTTGCTGTCTCAACTACCCTACGCAATTTTCATGTTTTATTCAAATCCCTCTTGGGAAACTGCAGCATCTTCGCTTCTTTCTTTGTTGGTGACTGCAGGACTTATCGCACTGTTGCTGTACTTTTTCTTTTACAAGAATGAAAGCTTAGCCAAAAAAATCGTTGGCTCAGAACAACTGCCCGAGCCCGACTCACAAATACAATGGCTGCCCGTAGCACTGCGTCTTATCTGTATTGCCGGAGGAATCTACTTCCTCAGCACTGTACTCTGGCAGACAACATACATCATAAACCAGCTTGCCGCCTTTAAATCCTACACTGACACTAACTATAAGGTCATCTACACTTATGCCCCCTTCAATTACCAAAGCTTGTTGCCTTGGATAATTATGCTTATATGTGGTGTTTATCTCCTCTGCGGAGCTCCGCATTTTGTACGCTGGCAGGTAAAGAAGACCCTCCGGCTGTGTAAACAGCAACCAGAAATAAAAGAGAATCAATAAAATGACTTATCCAACCTGGTCAAAATTCTACTTTTATTTTCTTTAGCACTTGCGGCCATTTTCTTTTTCCTGACCAGCCCCAAGCTTCTGCCGCGGTTCATTAAGCGTTGGACCAGTCTGCTCCCAACTGGCCGCAGGCTGCGTTTATGCTCTGGCCCTTTTTGAAACGGATGGTCGTTTTGATGCTGGCGTCCTTCAGAACGTCTGCAAACTTCCGTATCCGTTCGCCGCCGCTTGACTCAAACTCACTGAGCCGGTGCGGATTGAACTCAATCAGATTTACCCTGCACCTGATAGCGCGCAGTAGCTTCGCCAGCATTTGAGCGTGCAAGACCTTATCGTTCACGCCTTTTATCAAAACATATTCGAAGCTGACACGCTGCTTAGCCTTTCGCTGATAGTAGTTCGCTGCCGCCAGCACATCTTTTATTGGATATTTCGTGTTGATAGGCATTAGTTTATTTCGAAGGGCATCGGTCGGGGCATTTAGAGAAATCGCAAGGCGAGGGCGGATTTCTTCGTCTGCTAATTTTTTAATCGCCGGCACGATGCCGCAAGTGCTGACAGTAATGTGTCGGATGCCGATGTTCTTGCCGGCTGGGTGGTTCAAAATTCGTATCGACCTGACTACTGCATCATAATTTAGCAGCGGCTCGCCCATACCCATATATACGACATTGGCAATACGCGTATTTCGTCTACTGGTTGCGCGGCCCGTGCCGGTTGCGTTCAACGTCCGACGTTCGACTAAACGAGTATCACAACCGTTTGACGTTTCGACGATGTTCACCTGGTCAACAATTTCAGCAGCCGATAGATTACGCTGCAATTTAATCTTTCCTGTGGCACAGAATGCACAGTTCATTGCGCAGCCGACCTGAGTCGAAATGCAAAGCGTCCTTCGCCTGCCCCCGTATGTCTGCATCGGGGCCTGCTCCCGAATGTCTTTATCGGGGGGTCCTTCATCGAATAAGAGCACGGTCTCAATTTGGTTGCCATCGGACAATTCAAAGAGATATTTAATTGTGCCGTCCGGGTCGGTCAGCTTGCTAATAATTTTAAACTGCGAAATAAAATAGCCCTGCTCTGCCAGTTGCGAGCGAAGGGCTTTACTTAAAGGCGTGATTTGCGAAATCTCGCCGATGCCCTTATCGTGGATAAAGCTGAAGATATATTCAGCCAGATATTTCTTTGGTTCGACTCGCTTCGCTCGCTCACCACCCTGAGCGAAGTCGAAGGGCTGGCCCAGCGAAATAACTATCTGCTCAAGCTCCTCGATAGTTTTTGCTTTTAGGTCTTTTTCCATAAATGGTAGTCTATCAGACTTTGTTGGTGGGCTAAAGCCCCCCTAATGAGCTAAAGTAATTCAAGTTGTGGCAGAGAACGTAAGAAATTGAAAATCGGCAATCGAAATTTTTCCCCTCTATGCCCTACTCCTGGTCATCATCGTCCTCTGTTGGTTCCGGCGTCATCTTGCTGCTGTGGCTTACATAAGCCGGCTCATCCAAAGTCTCCTGGGTCTTTTGCTGCTTGTCTTCAGCGTCGGTTACCATTTGCTCACGAATTTTCTCATACTCCTCCAGCGTCATCGTAACCTCACGCGCCTGGCTGCCCTTATACTCGCCAAGTATCCCTGCCGCGGCCATCATCTCAATTATTCGCGATGCCCTGGCATAGCCGATATTGAGTCTTCGCTGAAGCAGCGACACGCTGCCGCGCTGGGTCTCCAGAATCATCCTGACCGCCTCATCGAAAAGCTCATCCTTTCTGAAATCGGCGGCATCGACCTTCCTCAGGCCGGTCAGCTCCGGATGGAACTGCGGCTGGGCCAATCCAGCGAGGAATTTAACTATCCGCTTTATCTCGCCCTCATCTACAAAAGTTCCCTGTGCACGAATCAGGTCGCTTGTGCCGGGCTTCAGGAACAGCATATCGCCCTCGCCCAGCAGTGTTTCGGCGCCGTTCTGGTCGAGGATAATTCGGCTGTCCATCTTGGCTGCAACACGGAAGCCAACGCGGCAGGGCATATTCGATTTTATTAGGCCGGTAACAACCGTTGCCTGCGGCCGCTGCGTGGCTAAAACAATATGGATTCCAACGCCCCGGCTTTTCTGCGCAAGGCGAACAATATAGGCCTCTATCTCCTTGGCTGCAGTCATCATCAAATCCGCAAGCTCGTCGATTATTATAACGATAAAGGGCAGACGCTTGGGTATCTTCGCTTCTTCATCCTCGCTGGTCGGCTCAAATCGCCTGATAATCTCATCGGCGCCGAGTGCATTATACTCGGTAACATTTTTAACTTTTGCTTCAGCCATTAGCTCATAGCGCTCATCCATCTGCACCGTCGCCCACTCCAGTATCCCAACTGCCATCTGCGTCTCGGTAACTATCGGGCACATCAGATGCGGAATAGTGTTGAACGCTGTCATCTCAACCATTTTTGGGTCAATCAAAATCAGCTTCACTTCATCCGGGCGTTTGGTAAGCATTATCCCTGTAATGATACTATTGATGCAGACGCTCTTGCCAGAGCCGGTCGTGCCGGCAATAAGTAAGTGCGGCATCTTTGTCAGGTCCGAAACAAGGGCCGCACCTGATGAATCCTTTCCAAGAAACAGCGGTATCTCCATACCCTTTGGCGCATCACCAGCCAGTTGCATCATACTCTTGAAGCGGACTTTTTCTTTTTCGCTGTTGGGCACCTCGATGCCGATTGTGTGCTTGCCCGGCAGCGGAGCTACAACCCGAACTGCACCGACACCAAGCGCACGAGCCATATCGTTGGACAGCGTGCTAATCTGGCTGACCTTTACGCCGGCGGCAAGCTCAAGCTCAAACAGCGTAACAACCGGGCCGGTGTCGGCTGCGACCACCCGCACGTTAATATCAAACTCCGACAATAGTTTTTCCAGAGCATTTGCCTTTGCCTTGACAACCTTCTCCTGCACCGCGGCGTAACTATACTGCGCCTCATCCAACAGCTCCGGCGGCGGCAAACGATAGTCCTTGTAACTATCCGGCTGCAAAGACTTGCCGGGCTTGAGCACCTTTTCCGCGAGCAACTTTAACTCTTTATCCACCCCCGTGTCTTCTGTCGAAGACAGAACGGGGGCTGACTCTGCCTTACTATCGGGCTTCGGCTCAGTTTTTTCTTCTGCTTTTTCCTTAGGCTTATCCACAAAGGAAGGACTTGTATTGAAGCCGGAAAGAGCCGCCTCCTTTACAGCGGGTTTCTGGCGGACACTCAATTTTTGCCAGATTTCTCCGAGCACCTGTGAGTGCTCCTTTGCTGCCAGATAAGCCGGCCCAGCAGCACCGAAGAGTTTCAATACGACGCGGCCAAGTCCCGCCAGTACGCCTACTATAAAGGTATCTGCCACAAGAAGTGTGCCAACAACCCAGATAGCAGAAAGTATTATGGATGTGCCAAGCCAGGCAAAATTGTTACGTAAAAACTCGGCCGCACCTACACCCAGAACCCCGCCGGAACCCATCGGAAACTCGTAAAACCAATGAGGCCAGATATAGTAAAAGCTTGTGGAAGCCGCAACCGTCATAAGGGTCAGGCCGATCGCTCGAAAGACTGGCTGACCCGCAGGCCGATGGACAAGTTTGGCTATTAGAAAGCAAATCGCCGTAACCAGGACAACAAATATGCCCGGCCCAATGTAAAACAATAAATAATATGCGCAAAAAGCCCCTATCGAGCCACAACGATTGGCCGATGGGTTATTATGTGGATAGACAAACTTGCTTGGCCAATCGCTGATGTTGAACGTAAGACAACTGCACAGAAGGACTAAGCATACGCCAATACCAAGACAGGCCAGGGCCTTCAACGCCCCGGAGCGTCTTGCCTTTCCTTCAGCGATGCTTCCGTATGTTTTTTTTCGCCTCACGTTTTTGATTCTCTCGAAAGCCCTATAAAAACCCTGGTATCAAACCTAACTACTAACGACCAGAGACTTGCAACTACTTTATATCGGCTGGCAATCGCCCTTTTCTGCACAATTACCCCCGTTACCCGTGAATGGTAAATCGTGGTTCGTATGTGGCGCGCCCATCCCTTCGACTATGCTCAGGGCAGGCCGTTCGACCGCGCTCACGACAGGTCTGGCGTGTCTTCGCCCCGTTTAGAAATAAAATTTCTAACGGGGCTCACGGGCTGAAAGCCCATGATAATCCACGTTTTGGGCGACAATTGGTGCGGGGGCCTCGCAATAACACAAAAACGCCGTTCCAGTCGTCAAGAAAGTACCGCCAAAACATCAAGAAAACACCCAATCTCTTGATATTAAAGGGCTAATAAACCGGCTTGAACAACCTCCGGTTAATGGACCCGGAAGTGGAAAAAAATAGAAAAAGCCCCCGCCGAAGGCGGGTTCAATCCAGGCAGGGCTTCGCCCTTGCAAAATTTTGTGGAATCTTTGAAACAAATTTTGTAAAATATACATATATAATAAATTAGGGAACATTTAAGTAAGAGGTCTATTATGGCGACGAAAACCGGTAGGATCTGGGCGCTGGATTTAGGCAACGATTCCCTCAAGGCGTTACAGCTAAGTACCGAACGAGGGGTCGTCGAAGTAACCAACTTCGATAATATCCCACACGGCAAAATTCTCAACGGAAGCGGCATAAAAGATGCTGAAAAACAAGAGCTGATTGCGCTATCTCTCCGCAAGTTTGTCAGCAAACATGACATAAGCAGGGATGAAATAGCCGTCTCTGTGCCCAGCCAGAATAGCTTCGCACGATTTGTGAATCTGCCGCCCGTTGAGCGCAAACGCATCGCAGAGATTGTCAAGTTTGAGGCGGTTCAGCAAATTCCTTTTGACATAAATGAGGTGCAGTGGGACTGGCAAATGATGACGGAAGCCGACAGCCCCGAACTTAAGGTCGGCATCTTCGCCATCAAAAACGAAGTGGTCAACTCCATGATTGAATATTTTAGCAGAGAAAATCTACAGATAAACTACGTGCAGATGGCCCCAATGACCTTGTATAACTATATTGTTTACGACCGCCCGGATTTGCTCACCTCCGATAATCAGGCGATAGTCATCCTGAACATAGGCGCCGAAAATACCGACCTGGTTGTCTGCACAAAGTCAACGGTCTGGCAAAGGTGCGTCCTTTTAGGAGGCAACAGCTTCACCAAAGCAGTTGCAGATGCGTTCAAGCTTAATTTCGAGAAGGCTGAGAAACTAAAACGCACTGCACCTGTCAGTAAATATGCCAGACAGGTATTCCAGGCTATGAAACCGGTCTTTACCGATTTAGCAACTGAAATCCAGCGGTCGCTGGGCTTCTACAGCACATCCAATCCCAACACTAAATTGGTGAAAATTATCGCTTTAGGCGGCGGAACGAAGCTGCGAGGCCTGCTTAAATACCTGCAACAGACACTGCAAATACCTGTTGAGCTGCCGGATGCGTTCAAAAGACTTGAAATAAACCCATCCGTCTCGCCAGCAAAATTCCACGAGAATGTCTGCGATTTTGGCGTGGTCTATGGCCTTGCCCTGCAAGGTCTGGGTCTAAGCAAGATAGAAAGCAACCTGCTCCCGCGGAGCATTGCAAGGTCTGCTGCCTGGGTAAGTAAAAGCAAATCATTTATTGCCGCAGCCGCTATCGTGCTTGCAGTCTCGCTGCTGGGCTTAGGCAGAACCCTTTTCGACCAAATCAGTTATACAAAAAACGATTCTGTCCGAAGGCAAACCAACAGCTTCCTTAGCAATGTCACAGACGCCAGAAACAAACTCGATGAGGTAACAGGTAAGCTGCCGGCCCTCGAGGCGATAATACAAAAGGAGTTTGAACCTTTCAAGTACCGTAACGCAATTCCTCTTTTGCATCAAACTATACTTTCAGCGTTGCCGAATGAGAAAAATAATCCTGCACAAAGGAATCTCTATCAAGCATTCGCAACCGGTGACGTTGGGACAATCCTGAAGGTTCCGCGCAATGAGCGCAAGCAGATATTTATAACGAGCATCACAACATCCTTTACAAGCGACCTTGATATCACCGGGTTTGGCGCGATGAACCTTGCGACAAGAAGCATGGGAGTTGGCCCCAAGCGCGGTGGGAGGTCTGACACCGACTACGAGATTATGCGTGAGATGGAGCGTCGGGGTTATCGCGCAGGTGCAGCGGCATCTCAATACTATCCTCCCTCCGGCATACCAGGCCAGGAAGGTGTTGGCGTAGCTGAACCTAATGCAGGATTTGTAGTAACTATCACCGGTTACAGCCCCTACAAAAATATCGGTGAGCTAATGGATCCGTCCGGCGTAGAAAACGCCCTGGACAAATGGGGACTTGTTACCCGGCTAATGCATCTGGACGCGCTTGTTGATGGAAATAGTCCGTTTGCGCTCTACAAAAAAGCAGAGGTGGAGCACTTCAATTTACAGATAGGCGAGGTCGGCCTGGATGCTGAAATACCTTCAGGCATAGGGGTTTTAGAGGTCAAATCTGATGTGATAACCGGAGCCGGTCGCAGACAGCCGGTTACAACTGGTACAGAAATGACTTCCTTGATCGACCCTATGACAAAGGAAGTTATCAGCAAGGCGGCTGAACTGGATGAGTTCGGAAAACCAAAGCTTGACCGCAGTGGTAAGCCTGTTTATAAAGTCAACGACCACTTTTTTCTATTAAATGCCAAATTCCGCTGGAAAGATGCACCTAAGGTCGCCGTTGCGCAGCCGGTTGTTGCCGAACAGGCTATGCCCTACACACCACCACCGACAACAACTCCAAGAAAAACACCCGAAGAGGAAAGCTCCTCCCGTAGAACAAAAAGGTCGGTAGATATAGATCTTTGAGGTGAAAAGTATGTTTAATATTAAGAGTCTGACAGACAAACTAAGCTTCTTTAAGAATTCATCGCTGCTGCTGCCGATAATCATAGGGGCGGTCGGTGGCCTTATGTTTATACCAACGCAGCTCCTTAGCAGCAGGCTCAAAGGAAAAGTGGAAAGCCAAAGCATCGCAATAGGCAGAAAGGTTAATTCCGAAAAGCCCGTTGCCGCCGAGCAATGGAAAACAGAGCAACAGCGGTTGGTGGCCTGCGAAAATGATGCCAACCAGATAGCACGCCGAGCCCAGCAAGCAACCCAAAGGGAATTATTAAGCTACAAGATATTTCTTGAAAAGGACCAGTCTGCACTGATTTTCAGGGAATTCGGCCAGCAGTATCGTGGCGGAATCGAGCAAATGCTTACCCGTATAAATGCCCGTGATTGTCCTACAGATGCCGAAATAGAAAGAGCCTTGCAGCAGAGTCCGTTATCAAGTTCACGTTTGGACACAACGGGGGCCTCGATAAGAAGCCCAATGATGTCCCCAAGGATAAGCCCGTACGAAAGGGGTTACAGCGGTCTAAACGAGGAGGCCACAATAACTGATGGGATTTGCCGGGAACGGGCTGAATCCGCTTCCGTTTACTTCAATCCTGCTGACTTGAGCGGATACCAGTTCTGGGGAGAATACAAGTATGAGGGTAAGAAGGGAGTTGAAGACTGCTGGTATTACCAGTTAGCTTACTGGGTCATTGAAGATGTTATCGACACCATAGGCGCGATGAACGCCGGTTCGAACACCGTTCCGACATCACCGGTCAAACGGCTCTTGGCAGTTCGTTTCACCAAAGGCACAACCGGATATACCCCAATCGCACGGCCAACCGTAAGCCGTATGAGCACAATTCGGTCCGGCATCACGACAGGTCGGGGCACAGGTTCAGAAAGAACAACCCAGGGCGACATGCCCAGTTACGTGCTTTCGATTGACACAGGACTAACAGAACCCTGCACAGGACGGTACTGCAACGAGACAATAGATGTAATCCATTTTAGTGTTGCGGTTGTAGTCAGCAACAAGGCAGTTCTGCCATTTATGCGTGAGCTTTGCACCGGCAAAGAGCACAAATTCAAAGGATTTACAGGTGTCGAACCCCAGCAGACCTTCAAGCATAATCAGATAACAATTCTGGAAAGCAGCATCACACCGATTGACCGAGAAGAAGAGACACACTCTCTTTACCGCTACGGGGACGATGCCGTGGTGGAATTGAACCTGATTTGCGAATACATTTTCAACAAGAAAGGCTATGACGCAATTAAGCCGGAATCAGTTAAAACGCTTCTGACCTCAGCCCTCTCGACCAACCAGCCGGGATTGGGGCAGCAGTAACAAAAGTAAGAAAAACAGATATAAAAAAGATGCAGGAAAAAAGTTATGATTAAGATAGTTAGCTTTTTCGAAGAACATATTGAGAAGGTAATTCTGGTTGTCGTCGGACTTGTGTGCCTGTGGCCGCTTTACCACTTTGTAGTCTTGGGTCCGAACCGATTCCTTTACGACAAAAAAAATTTCAGCCCAGGGACTATTGACAAGTATATAAGTAAGCAGGCTGAGCTTTTGAAACAAAAACTCCAGCAACCGCCCGACCCACCTCGGGCCTATGAGCCCAATCTTCCCAAGTTTGCTGCGCTGCTTGATTCGGCGGTAAGTAACGTGGACACAAAAATATATCTACCTCAGCCTTACGCCAGTTCAGTACAGACTGGCGGCGTCGAAAGGACATATAATCTCCCGCAAATACCCGAGGTCAGCGAGCCGGTTGTAGAACGTATCAGGGCTGTCGCATACGTGCCTGTGGAAGAGACAGCCGAGCAAATTGCCTACGAGAGCGCTAAAATCGAGCCAAATGATATCGACCTTGTAACCGTCGAGGCAAAATTCGATGTCGCAGAATTATATCGCAGATTCCAGGAGAGTTTTGCCAGCGAGGATGTCCGTGTAGAATGGCGCGACCCCTGTCTGGCAAAACCTGTTTTCGCAGCAACCCAGTTGGACAGACAAGAAGCCCTGGGCGATGGCACCTGGAGCCAGTGGCAAACCGTGCCACGAATCAAAATTGACCCTCTTAGAGACCTGCTCGCAACAATACAAAATATTGACCCCGGCAGTTCGAGGACACGAGGAGGCCTAAAGCTGTGGATTCTCCAATTCGACAATCGACAGGTAGCAATGAATTTGCTGCAGCCGGCAGCTTATCAAATTGCATCTGCAAAAGAAGAGTGGTTTCCTCCATCGCTGCATAAGAAATTTGTCAAACTTCAAAAAGAGCAGCAGCTCGAAGAGAAACGCAAAGCCCTCGAGGAAGAAAAGCAGGCTGCACTCGATGAAAAAATGGATGAGCGGCGAAGTAGAAGCGGACAAACAAGGCCCGGGCGAGAAAGTCTTAGTGGAACACCCTATGAGGGCTCGGGTTCCAGCAGGTCGGGGTCTAGCGGGAGCCAAACAAGGCCAAGCAGAAGCCGCACCGACCGCTCACTTGACACAACACTTTCACCTACTGCCCCGACTGGTCGGGGGGGGCTACGCGACACCGGGCGCACCCGCGATAGCAGTCGTTTGACTGATACCAGCCGCTTAACCGATACGCTCAGGCAGCCTCGAAGAGGTGAGCGGCAAGGAACAACCGAAATTACCGGAGAATTCCCCGGTGCCTCAGAGGCCATAATGAGAGAACCGATAGATGAGGTATCGGATGAGTTATATAAGATAATAATTACCGACAGAACCGACTTTGCCAGGATGCGTCAGCCGCTGGTTTTCTGGGCACACGATGAGACGGCCGAACCGAAAAAGACCTACCGATACCGGATTCGTCTGGGCGTTTTCAATCCTGTAGCGGCAGCGGACCAATTCTCCAGTCGAGCAAAAAATGCTATTTTATGGAGCGAATTCTCACCCCCGACAGAGCCGGTGCAGGTCTCCGGAACGCTGTACCTTTTTGCAAAAGACCTACAAGAGGCAGCCAAAATTGTAACAGTTCAGGTCTCCAAATTCAGGCTGGGCCGTTGGTATAGCCAGGACTTCGCAGTCAGGCAGGGAGAATCAATAGGCAAAGTTGTTGAATCTACGACAGAATTCGAGGGTCGAGGTGTCCCGACCGGTCGGGATGACCAGCGAGGGGTTCGCACGGCCCAAGGGCCTGTCCCCCCCCCTCCTGAGATAATCGATTATAGCTGCAGAGCGGTCCTGGTGGATGTCACGCCTGTCGACGACTGGTCGGGCGGAAGAAGCCTGGTCGCCAGGCATTACTTCGATATGCTTTACAGCTTCGATGGGATAAGGCTTGAGCGAACAGCTATTGGTACCAAGTACTGGGCTGCAGACCTGCGGGCTACCTACGCTGAAATACAAAATTTGCAAAAACAACCTCCAGAACCTCTGCGGCCATGGGGAAGCGGCACACCAACAGGATTGCGGCCAACTCTTCCAGGGTCGCGCTATAGAGAATCTGGCAAATACGATGAGCGAATGATGGAAGAAATAAAGATGGAGGAGATGAGAAGAACAGGCAGGACTCGATATTAGTCCAGTCGCCCGTCGCTCGGGGCACGAAGCAAATCGTCAAACGGTTACGGTTGCGCTGCTCGTCATCCCTTAGGGATGGCTGACGCCAAACGTTGGACGATAGACGAAACGAGCATCGCAACCGACAGACGAGGAATCAAAACGCGGCTCAATCAGCCTTAACATCATAGCAGAAAAGCACATTGGCGTGGCGGAAATACAATCTGCCGCCGCACACAACCGGATGTGGCCAGCCAGGACCGCTCATACCATCTCGTTTGGGTAACTTAAAGGTGCTTTTAAGGTTGTATTTCTGAGGGTTGGCCTCGATAAGTGCCACAACATTGTCTTCATAGCGGAAGAGAAAGTATCCATCTGCATACACTACGCCTGCCGACCCGCCGCCCGGCTGATTCTCCTGCCACATCACTTTACCAGTCTTAATTTCGATACAGGTTGGCTTACCCTGGCCGTGGCCGTGACCGCCGTAGAGATACTCGCCAACGCGGACAAAGCCGCCATGATGGTTCTGAAAAATTGAAGAGTCAAGAAAATAAACCTCTTCAGTTTTCACATTGTTGTCTGTGCCGACCAGTTTTAATAGCGCACTGCCGGCACCATAAGCTGTGGAGCAAAATACATATTCTCCATAAATAACCGGCGTCGGGATATTGGCAGTTCCGTTTGCTATTCTATTGTATCCCCATAGGAACCTGCCGTCCTTCGCAGCCACCCCAATTAGTCCTTTATTTGTCAGTTGCACATACTGCTTGATGTCACCTGCCTGCGATATGACAATAGATGAATAGCCTGCCTCGTCCATCCCATTTGGGCCGATGTCGGGCATCGAACATTTCCAGATTAAATCTGCTGTTTTTTTATTGAGGGCAACCATAACAGAATCTCGCCCGCCCGGCGTGCACAAAAGCTTCTCACCATCGACCAGCGGGGACTCGCTGTATTTCCAGCCTGGGTTTTTGCCGCCAAAGTCGCTTTGCAGATTTTTTCGCCATTGCAGCTTGCCTGTATCCGCTTCGACGGCGACCAGGTCGCCCTGTGTTCCTATCGCATATACAAAACCATCATCGATGGTCGGCGTGCAACGTGGCCCACCATCATCATGCGGCGGCCCTACCTTCGCTGCCCACAGTTCCTTCAGGGTCGCTATGTCATAAGCAATAACGCACTGTGTCTTTGTTGAGCGGCCCTGTTCTACGATTGAACGGTCCCCCATTGTATAGAGTCTGCCGCCACTTATGGCAACACTCGAATAGCCTATCCCAAGGCCTGTTATTTCCCAGAGAATTTTAGGCCCACCTTCCGGCCAGCTTTTTAGCAAACCTGTCTCGGTAGATACGCCGTCGCGATTTGGCCCTCGCCATTGCGGCCATTCCCTCGACGTTGCTCGGGCTTGTAGTGAGCTTGTCGAATCTGACGGTGAGCCTGTCGAACCGTCACCAAACGACTTCTCATCGGCCAGGCAAACCGACGCAACTGCTATAAACACAAACGGTAACCACATTCGCATTGCAAACATAGAATTCCTTTCTTGTCGCTCGTCGCACAAGTTACGGGGCACGAGCGACAGGTCATGGACGAGGGGCTTCGTCCTGAATGTAGCTTTGCACACGGTAGCGTTTAGCAACAGGGATAAACAGCGCCGCCGTCACCAGCATTGCAATTGTAAAGAACCAGTAGTAGTCGGCCCCGGCGAGTTTGCTGGAGCCATCGGGATTCTGGATAAGCTTGTTGACTACGGCCGTGAATGCGTTACCCAGCGATACAGACAACAAGAATACGGCCATAATGAAGGACTTCATCTTTTTAGGGGCCTGGGTGTATGAAAACTCCAGGCAGGTAATTGAGACCATAATCTCTGCAGCAGTTAGGATTACATATGCAAGGAACTGCCAGGCAATGCTGGGTTTATCACCGGCGGTTATCCACATTTCGACCAGGGCGCAAACCACAAAAGACAATGCCGCAACAAACATACCAATTCCGATTTTGCGAAGATATGACAAAGTGAATATCTTGTTTATTGCCGGATAGATACCATAGGTAAAGGCGGGAATCATGATTAAAATCAGAGCTGGATTTACGAATTGTAACTGGGCGGGTAGCCAGGTGATTCCCAACCATTTCAGATTCATATTTTTTGCCTGGAGGACCCAGGCGGATTGCGATTGGTCAAAGAGCGACCAGAACATTGCGACAAAGAGGTAAATTATGGAAAGTCTGAGAACTGCTCGCAGACCTTCGCCGCTGAAGGCTTCTTTGATAAATTCGATGCCGCCGCGAGGAACGTGGACGAACTTCCATTTGCCGAGCCAGAACGCAAAAGTTGCAAACACCATAAGGATAGCAGGCACACCAAACCCCATACGCGGCCCGAAGCGGTCGAGCAGCCAGGGACAGAGAAACATTGCAATGGCCGCTCCCAGATTTATCGAAAAGTAAAACCAGCTATAGACCTTTTCAATCAGGTGCTTATTGGTTCGGCCGAACTGGTCGCCGACATTTGCCGAGACGCAGGGTTTGATTATTCCTGAGCCGATTGCTATCAGAAGCAGACCCGCCGCCAACCCGAACTGTGTTATGTCCAGCACTTGAGCAAAATACCCCACGCTGTAAACAAGCGAAAAGTAGAAGATAGTTCTGTATTTTGCCAACCACACATCTGAGATAATGGCACCAATTAGCGGCGTAAAATATACTGCTGACTTAAAGAGGTGAAAGTATGCCTTGGCTTTTTCATCGCTCATAACGTCGAGGGAGCCCGTGCGGTCCACAAGGTATTTGGTCATAAAGATGACCAGGATGCTTGTCATTCCGTAGAAGCTGAAGCGTTCTGCCGCCTCATTGGCGAGGATATAAGGGATGCCTATAGGCATTTTGTCGGATGGAATTGGTGCGGTTAGATAATTACGTTCGGCCATAATCTCGAGTTCTTTGTTTTTGGTTCGTTATTCAGATACAAAGTTTCTATATATTACACGCATTACTTGTAACATCAAATGTGAAATTTAAGATTATTTTCTGTGCTTCGTTAGAAAGAAAGTCGTTTTTCTAACGGAGTGCGCTTGATTTTGATACTTTTAGCTGATAATATCCCCACAAACCCCGCACCGTATGGTGCAGGGGCGTAGCTATGGATTGAAAGAAGAATCAGACACAAAGGCACAAAATAAAAATGAATATATCACAATAATATTAGTGTCTTGGTGCCTTCGTGGCTAAAAAGCTACGAACATTGAGGTGACCATTATGAGACTCCTGATAATAGGAATTCTGACAACGTTATTTGCCCCACTTGCCGTTGCGCAGCTTCCTACCGAGATGCCGGATGCAAAGATGTTGCGTTTTCCGGAGATAAGTGCAGACAAAATCGTTTTTGTGTATGCGGGCGACCTGTGGACGGTGCCCAAGGTTGGAGGACTGGCGCGTAAGTTAAGCTCACCGAAGGGACAGGAGCTATTTGCAAAATTTTCACCAGATGGCCGGATGATTGCCTTTAGCGGCAACTATGACGGCAACACCGATGTTTATGTAATGTCTGTTGACGGCGGCGTGCCCAAACGCCTGACCCATCATCCCGATGTCGATTTGGTTGTGGATTGGTTCCCGGATGGTAAACATATCCTCTATAGTTCACAGATGTTGAGTCCATCGCGGCGTTTCAATCGGTTCTTCAAGCAATCTATCGAAGGTGGTATGCCGCAGACTCTGCCCCTGCCTTATGGTGAGCTGGCAAGTTTCAGCCCAGATGGCAATCGTATCGCCTTTCAGATTATCTCCACGGAATTTCGGACATGGAAGCGCTACCGGGGCGGGATGGCCAGCGATATATGGCTGTATGACTTTACCAATAACACCTCGGAAAAGATTACGGATTTTGAAGGCACTGATTCTGTGCCGATGTGGCACGAAAACACCATATACTTTATGTCCGACCGGGACCAATACAAAAAGCTCAATATCTGGGCATATAGCCTGGAGACCAAGCAGACCCGGCAGATAACCAAATTCACCGAATATGACGTTAAATGGCCCAGTATCGGCCCTGATTCCATCATTTTTGAATATGCCGGCAAGCTGCATTTATTGGATTTGGCAACCGAGATTTCGCAGCCGCTCTCGATACAGGTGCCGGCCGATTTGCCCGAGGTGCGAACAAACCTAAAAGATGTGTTGGAATACGTTCAGAGTTTTTCGCTGTCACCGAGCGGCAAAAGGGCGTTGTTTGAAGCCCGCGGCGAAATCTTTACTGTGCCGGAGAAACACGGCAGCGTCCGAAATTTAACAAACACCTCGGGTGTTGCTGAACGGTTTCCCACCTGGTCGCCCGATGGCAAGAATGTAGCGTATTTTTCCGACCGCAGCGGCGAATACGAGCTATATATACAGCCAGGTGATGGCACAGGTGCCGAAAAACAGATTACTACAAATGGTTCAGCGTTTCGTTACAGGCCTCTCTGGTCGCCAGATAGTAAACAAATCGCATTTAGCGACAAGACCGGCTCGCTTTTCTTTGTCGAAATAGAAGCGGGGAAACCGGAACTGGTTGACAAAGATGAATGGGGGCTGCTGGAATCATACTGTTGGTCGCCGGATAGCAGATGGCTGGCTTATTCGAAAAATATGGAAAATGCCCATAGTGCCATAATGATTTATGACACAACTGAGCATAACACGCGGCAGGTTACCAGCACCTATTACGCTGACACCAACCCCGTCTTTGAACCCGAAGGCAAATATCTTTTCTTCTTTTCGAACAGGTCTTTTACGCCTGTTTACGGGGATATGGATGCGACCTGGATTTACCCCAACTCTACTTTAGTTTATGTAGCTACTCTACACAAAGACCTGGGTTCTCCGATTGCTCCGCGCAGCGATGAAGAGCCGATTGATAAAGAAAAGAAAAAAGAGCCAAATGAAAAAAACAAAAGCACGGAAAAGAAAGAAGATGCCAACTCAACAGAGGCCTCCAAAAAAGAAGATAAAAAGAAGCCTGAGCCGGTTAAGATTGATTTTGAAGGTTTTGAGCAAAGGGTTGTTAAACTGCCGGTTGAGGCCGGGAACCTGAGGCAGTTGAACTGCGTAAAAGGCAAGTTGGTTTTCTGTAGATTTCTGCCTGCGGGGGCGGTTAAATCTGGTGAGCCATCCGGCACGCTATTGTATTATGACCTGGAGGAACGCGAAGAGAAAACGGTGATTTCCGGCATCGATAGTTACGATGTTTCAGCGGACGGCAAAAAAATCATATACAAAAGCAAATCGACATACGGCATAATTGATTTAGCTGAAGGCAAAAAGGTTGGCGATGGTAAGATTGCCGCTGACCAGTTAAAGGTCTGGATTGAACCACGCCAGGAGTGGCAGCAGATTTTCAATGAAGCATGGCGAATCCAGCGAGATTACTTTTATGACCCCAATATGCACGGCCTGGACTGGAAGGCAATCAAAAAGCGGTATGAAGCCTTGCTGGCCTTTGTGGTGGACCGTGCGGACCTCAATTACGTCATCGGCGAAATGATTGCCGAGCTGAACGCCTCGCACACCTACGTTCGTGGCGGTGATACGGAAGAGCCGAAACAAATTTCTGTGGGGCTACTGGGTTGTGACTTCCAGCTCGATTCGCAAAATAACGCTTATCGTATTAGCAAAATCTACGAAGGCGCTCCCTGGGATGCTGAAGTGCGTTCGCCGCTGCGCCAGCCGGGCGTTGATGTCAACGAAGGCGATTACCTGCTGGCAGTTAATGGCCAAAAGGTGGATACTTCTAAAGACCCCTGGGCGGCTTTTCAGGCCCTCGCTGGAGAAGTGGTAACACTGACAATCAATTCGAAGCCCGACGTAAATGGTGCCCGCCAGGTAACTGTAGAACCTTTGTCCAGCGAGTTTAGCCTTCGCAATTTAGCGTGGATTGAAAGTAATCGACTCAAAGTGCAGCAAGCTACCAACAATAGGGTTGGATATATCTATGTTCCGGATACCGGCACAAATGGCCAGAGTGAGCTGGTCCGCCAGTTTATTCCTCAGCGAACCAAAGATGCGCTGATTATTGATGAGCGGTTTAATAGCGGCGGCCAGATTCCCGACCGCTTTATCGAAATGCTCAACCGGCCGATTTACAATTACTGGGCAAGGCGAGACCATCGCGATTGGCAAACGCCGTTTGTATCGCATACTGGGCCGAAAGTTATGCTGATAAACGGCTGGTCGGGTTCGGGTGGAGACGCATTTCCATATTATTTCCGTAAGACAGGTCTTGGGCTGCTGGTCGGCACAAGGACCTGGGGAGGCCTGATAGGAATCAGCGGCAATCCGCAGCTTATTGACGGCGGCTCTGTTACCGCACCAACATTTGGTTTCTGGAACACCGAAGGCAACTGGGATGTTGAAGGTTATGGCGTGGCCCCTGATTACAACATTGAGAACGCCCCTCACGAAATGGTTGCAGGCAGAGACCCGCAGCTCGAAAAGGCCATCGAGATTATCCTCCAGTTGATTGATAAACAGCCGCCCCAAAAACCTCGCAAACCTCTTTATCCGGACCGTTCAGATAGGATAGAGTAAAGCTAAAAGTGTAAAGTGCAAAACGTAAAACTGAGGAATTAAGAATTGAGATTCGAAAGGTGTATAGTTATGAAAGCTCTAATAACCGCCGTTGCAATGTCAGTAGTTACAATTATTGTTTGTGGTTGCGCGCCGAGTGCAAAGGAGAAACAATTGGAACAGTTTATCACATCGCACGTCGAAAAAGTTAAACCAATGTCAAAACAGGCTAATCTTGCCTCCTGGGACGCCGCAATTTCCGGTAAGGAGGAGGATTATGATAAAGCCGGCAAGTTAACGCTGCAAATTCGCCAGGTCTATAGTAATCCGCAGGAGTTTGCTTATCTAAAAGAAGCAAAGGAATCCGGCCAGGTAAAAGACGCCATATTAGCTCGGCAATTGGAGCTTTTGTATAACACTTATCTTGAGAACCAGATAGAGCCGGAGCTTCTGAAAAAAATTGTCGAGCTAAGCACGGAAATCGAAAGAAAATTCAGCACCTTCCGCGGCACCGTTGAAGATAAAAAAGTTACCGATAATGAGATTAAGGAAATCCTCAAGACCCAGACAGACTCCCGCAAAAGGGAGCAGGCGTGGCTTGCCAGCAAGCAGGTAGGCGCGTTTGTAGCAAAGGATTTGATAGAATTGGTGAAGCTAAGAAACCAGGCCGCCAGGAAACTCGGCTTTGCAAACTACCATACCCTCTCTCTGACCACGGGCGAGCAGGATGTCCAAGAGCTGGATAAGATTTTCAATGAGCTTTACGAACTGACCAACGAGCCTTTTGCAAAATTGAAAGCCGATTTGGACCGGATTCTGGCAGCTAAATATGGCATTGCTGTCTCCGAGCTTATGCCCTGGCATTACCACGACCCATTCTTCCAGGAAAGTCCAATGGTGTATGAGCTTGACCTGGATAAATATTATACGGATAAGGACGTCAAACAACTGGCAACAGCATTCTATGGCAGCATAGGCTTGCCTGTGGTTTCCATCCTCGAAAGGTCCGACCTTTACGAGCATGAGGGCAAAAATCCCCACGCATTTTGCACGGATATTGACAGAGAAGGCGATGTGCGTATCCTGTGCAATCTTAAAAACAACGAATCCTGGATGGAGACGACCCTGCACGAACTGGGGCACGCAGTCTATGATAAATACCAAGACCCACAGGTGCCGTTTTTGCTCAGGTCTCCGGTGCATCCCTTTACGACAGAAGCAATTGCTATGTTTTTTGGACGGCTGAGCCGAAATCCTTTCTGGATGCAGCAGATGCTCGACCTGTCCGACCAGCAGCGAGCCGAGATAGAAAAGGTAAGTGACAGGTATGCACAACTGAAGCAAATCATTTTCGCCCGCTGGGATATGGTTATGTATAATTTTGAGAAAGAGCTTTACGCAAATCCCGACCAGGACCTCAATTCGCTCTGGTGGCAAATGGTTGAAAAATATCAGTTTGTCAAAAAACCGCAGGGACGTAACGAGCCGGATTGGGCCGCAAAAATTCATTTCACCATTGCACCCTGTTACTATCACAACTATATGCTCGGTGAACTGCTGGCTTCTCAACTGCATCACCATATTGTTAAGGATGTTTTAAAACTGGAGTCGGACAAAAACCTCAGTTATGTCGGCCAGAAAAAGCCCGGAAAGTTTTTAACGAAAAAGGTCTTTGAACCCGGTGCAGTGTATCATTGGAATGAAATGATTGAATTTGCAACCGGAGAACAACTGACGCCAAAGTATTTTGTGGAGCAGTTTGTAAGGTAACTAAAAACTCAGAAATCAAAACTGCGGAGTAACCTATGGATTCGCAGGAACAATCACTACCTGAAATTACTGTCAAAGCGTTCATTTTAGGCATGGTGCTTTCGATGATACTGGGGGCTGCGAACGCATATCTTGGGCTGTTTGCAGGAATGACGGTCTCGGCGTCGATACCGGCCTCGGTACTGTCGATGGGAATTTTGAGGCTTTTCAAACGCAACAATATCCTTATAAACAACAACGTTCAGACCGCCGCCTCATCCGGTGAGGCAGTTGCAGCAGGGGCTATATTTACTTTGCCGGCGCTCATTATCCTCGGCTCATGGACGGGCTTCAGTTACAAGTGGGTGACAATTATCGCTGTTTTCGGCGGAGCGTTAGGCGTGCTTTTTACGATACCTCTGCGGCGGTCGCTGATTGTTATCGGGAAACTTCGTTTCCCCGAAGGTGTGGCGACGGCAGAGGTTTTGCGGACCGGTTATAAAGGCGGCAAAGAGATTTGGTGCATTGCCAAAGCTGCTCTTGCAAGTGGATTGTTTAAGGCCGGAGCAGGTGTGCTGGGACTTTGGCCTGATGCGGTCGAAGGAGCAAAAATGATTCGGGGCGGCCTGTTGTATTTCGGTTCCAACCTCAGTCCCGCGCTGCTTTCGGTAGGGTATATTGTCGGAATTAATATATCCATTCTCGTATTTCTCGGAGGCGCGGCCAATTGGTTTGCGGCGATTCCGATTGTAGCCGGCTGGAACGATAGGCCGGTCTATGAGCTCAAAAGCGAATCTGCCAATCCGGGTGAATGGAACGCCTTTACACTGGAGTATAAAACCATCGAGCCGAATGCTCCGGCTGAAGCTATTGCAGAGGCGCAGGAACACAACTCCCAAATAAAAAGTATGCTTGGCAAACCCGTGCCGGCTATGGCGTATGCTTCTCGGATATGGTCGATGCGGACACGATACATCGGCGTCGGGGCGATGCTAATCG
>CAYWXK010000039.1:18557-36953 GCA_964462515.1 uncultured Pirellulales bacterium | reverse complement strand
TTCCATCATTAATAAAAACAGCAGGCAATTTAGCAAAATCTGCCTGAACGCTTACTAAAGACTTATAACACTGGCCGAGCGCCAGGCGAGCGCCGCACAAGCGCCAGATGAGAAAGGTTCGTGCTCGCGCACCGGCCCTCATAAGCTGGCAAGACCTATCCAGGACTTCGTTACGATTTGACTGCGAACCTAACCTGAGCGATGGCGGGTAAAAATACGCCCACAAGCCTACGTGATAGGAGTTCTTGTCTGTTCACAGTGCAGCGGATTCCCTGTATAATAGGCATACCCGCTTTGTGATACTTAGGCCGTCTGTTGCAGTATTCGTCCTTGTAGCATTCGTATCTATGAGTATTTTTTGAGCAAAACCTAAGAGATTGTTACTTTGGAGGCGTGCCAATGCTAAAGAGCATCGTTCTCTCTGGTCTGTTGTTCTTAACTGTAGTGTGTTCTACAGCGCAGGCTCACCGGCCCATATTCAGTGAGAAGGCCGCGACCGGTCCGGAAACAGCCATTCTGGTTGCAGAGCCTGCTGTCTCTCAGGTCATATACCGTGAGATGACGGAAAAGACCCCACAGATTCAGAGGTTTCATGAAGTTCAGGAACAGGGCGGAGTAGTGACAATTCCTTTTATAAGTGAATTGGCCGGATTGTTTGAGGCCGGTAGGAAACCGGTCTCGAACAGGAAAAACGCTGATCCGTGCGAAGCAACAAGCAAAGGCAAAGTAGTAACCTATTCTGCTCCACCTGGGGAAATCCTGTCGGCCGACTATGAAGTGCAGGCTGCTGGTCAGAAGGTTGATGTGTACCTTGCCCGTGTTCTTGACCCGCCATTTGCGGGGAAGCAATGGGACTATGGTGGGTCCTATTCGTTTGCCAACTTTGACATGTCAGGACCTGTAGTCGTCCAGATTGTTTCCAAGCGGTCGCTTCGGAATGTGGTTATCCGACCTCAATACCCCGGGGTACAACCAACGCTGCTGGATGACCATACATTAAATCTTACTCTGGACCAGCCACGTAAACTCAGCGTAGAGCCAGATGGCAAAAATGGCCCTCTGTTGTTGTTCGCGAACCCTTTGGAGATGAATACACCAAAGCCGGGCGATGAGGGCGTAATCTACTTCGGCCCCGGAGTGCTTAAGCCGGAGAAGATAGTTTTGCAAAGCAAACAGACCCTTTACCTTGCAGGTGGCGCCGTTGTGAAAGCCGAGGTGTTAGCGGAAGGGACTAACATTCGTATTCGTGGGCGAGGTATTCTGGATGGCTCGGACTGGGAGTGGCGCAGGGGACCGGTGGGCAACCTGATTGCGATTCGCAACAGCGCAGATGTCGAAATAGATGGCATCACGCTGCGCGGCTCGTCCCACTGGACCATCGTCCCAAAGAACTGTCAGCGAGTGACGGTAAGAAATGTGAAGCTCTGCAACTCTCGCGTTCAGAATGATGACGGCATCAACCCGTGCAACTCCCAGGATGTTTTGGTCACCGATTGTTTTATCAGGAGCGACGATGATTGTGTTGCTCTCAAGGGACTTGATTTCAGCGCTCCGAACAGCAATGTTGAACGAATAACGGTTGAAAACTCGGTTCTCTGGTGTGACCGGGCCCGTATCTTCCTGCTTGGACACGAAAGCCGTGCCGCATTTATGCGCAACGTGACACTTCGAAATCTCGACATTATCCACTTCAGCATGACGCCATTCCTTCTGGAGCCGGGTGAGGACATGCGGCTGGAGGATATCACAATCGAAAATATTCGGATTCATGGGGAAGGCCAAAGAGAGTTCATCCGCCTGCGCCCCGTAGTGAACCAGTATATGCACAAGAAGGTACCGGGCTTCATACGCAATATCCGGTTCGGAAATGTGACTGTTGACGGTCAACCTGGTGATTATCTTGTTCAGATAGAGGGAGCCGATTCCGAACATGATGTGAACGACGTTATCTTCGAGAACATTTCTATCTTTGGTTCGAAACTCCAGGATAGATCCGACCGGCTGAGGGTCGGTAAGCACACTAAAAACGTGGTGTTACGTCCGACGGCCCGATGAAAGCCTTATCCTGTGCCATTTGTGTGACGTCAGATACACACCTCACAGAGCAAACCGCAGAATCCGCCTGTGCTATCGTCATCCCTGCTTTTTAATCTGTTTTTAATGTGGTGCCGATTGTTCTGATAGAGATAAGATGTTTAGCAGGAAAAGCAAAACAAGGAGCGGCTGATGAATCCACCCTCAAAAAGAATCGGTGTCATCTCCTTTGTCATAATTCTGCCCAATTTTCACGGAAGTGACAAGAGTTCATCACACCAGCCAAATCCGGCAGGCAAGCATGAGAGGTTTGGCTTGTCCTATCTACATATCACAGCGTTGTCTCATGCGGTTAGCTGAAACCGCCGGATACTCCTTGTTTGTCGGATTAGCAGTATCCACCATACTGCTAATTGCGCAGCCATTCCAATTACAATAACAAAAAGACCAAACCGGTAGGGTACAACCCTTCTGCCAAAAAAATCCGCCAGATAACCGCCCGCCACAAATCCAATTATCTGCCCTGCTGACAGAAGTATCTCATGCAGCGCCATAGAGCCGGAACGCTTTGTGCTTTGCGAAGCAGCATAGAACTGATGCGAAATGTAAATGAAGGCCTGGCCGAGACCCATAAGCACCGCAACAACAAAAAATGCTGTCGGAAGCGAGCACTCTATTATCATCAGCATACTCAAAAGCACCGATAATTGTGCCAGAATCGAGGGCACAATTCTGTAGTGCCAGATGTGGGTTCTGGAAGCTGTGAAAAATACCAGGCAGGTAATCAGCCACATAATAGCCGTTACTGTTCCGAAATGTGATTTGGAGAAGCCCAGCTCCATAGTGAACAGCAACGCCAACTGAGTTTTCATCAGACCGACGCAAGTGAAAACAGTTACCAGTGCAATTCTGGACATCCAGCGAAATCTCACCAGCAGGAAGCTTGCCGGGCCGAGAAACACTTGAGAATTATCATTGCTGTTTCGCTGTGCCCCTTTAATTTCAGGCGGATGAGCAAGAGTAACTGCTACAAAGGCCAATGCGGCAAATACTACGGCTGCAAACAGCGCCATCACAATGCTTGACTCGACAAGCAAGCCGCCCAAAAAAGGACTTATAGCAAGACCTGCAGACCAGCTCATATTGTAAATGCCTAATCTGCGATTCAAATCCCTTCCCTCTTGGCCGGTGGAAAGCCAGCCCATAATCGGAGGCCAGTATATTGAGGTGAGCAGACCGGAAAGCATGGCGGTAATTATTACCAGCATCACAGGATTAGGCAGGTTGTAGCCGCGTCCGCTTAATAAAACTATCATCAACAATGCCGCCGTGCTAATAGTTACTACACCCGAGCCGACCTGCGCCAGGCGTCTCGAATTAAACCTATCAAGCAAAGAACCCGTGGCGATACAGCCCACCAGGTAGGACACAAAACCCATTGAAGCACATAGTCCCAGGTCTTTGTCCGTGCCGCCAACTGAGGCAATAACAAACGGCATACAAACTATGTAAATACCCCCATAGAAGGACATTAAGAAAGCGGCCATATATATCAATAGGGCTTTTTGCCAATGGTTCGACAGGATCACCATCCCGAGCGGAGTCGAGGGACTGGGTAACGAGCTATTTTGTCGAAACAACGTCAACATTTATTATTCCAATCTATAATCAGCAGTCGTATGCACTTAAAAAACAAATTTTTAAGCTACACTCTTTCTATGATACCCTTTTCCTGTCTAAAAGACAGACCGAGCTTGTATCGGCAAGACTCATATTTTGTAAAGATGCTTAACTAAGTAATCAAAGAGAGGAAATGGTTCTTGAACAAGGACACAGAAAACCAAATACTCCCCTTGCTGCTGAGCAGAATCTGAAGAAAAAACATTGCGTGACCAGGAAATGCGGGTTACGATTTTACCTGAGGTTTTGTGCCAGTGAACACAGACAGAACAGAAGGAGACAAAAAGTGAATCGACGACAATTCATAGGAGCGCTGGTCGCAGCGGTGGCCGCCGGGACATCGTGTGTGCAGACAAAGTCTGGGAGTAAATCCCAGGAACGGCAAAGGCTGAATAAACAGTCCATCCCAAAACGCGTTTTAGGGAAAACGGGCGTTGAGGTGAGCGTTTTGATTCTGGGTGGTTTTCCAACTATGAAAGACCCACCGACGGCAAAATTCCATCCTGCCCAGCTCGCAAACGCCGCCCTTGATTCCGGGATTAACTACTTCGACACTGCGCCCGCGTACGGCAGCGGCCAGTCAGAGCGCAACTTCGGCGAAGTGCTGGCGACCCGGCGCAAGGAGGTCTTTCTGGCAACCAAGACCGGCAACCGCTCCTACGATGGGGCCATGCGGGATGTCGAGGCCGGTATGGAACGTCTGCGCACGGACCATTTAGACCTTCTGCAAATACACGGCGTTAGTACAAACGAGGACTTTGCGAAGTGGGACAAACCGGATGGAATCTTAAAGGCCTTGCACAAACTGCGTGACGAAAAGGTAACGCGGTTCATCGGCGTGACAGGGCACGAAAGTCCTGAGTTTATGTGTCGTGCTATTGAGTTGTTCGATTTTGACACGGTCCTGACGACGTTCAATCCCACTGTGAAGCGTCGCCCATACCAGATGCTGGTTCTTCCTCTCGCCAGAGAGAAAAAGATTGGGATTCTGGCTATGAAGGTAATGGGTGGCGGCCTTGGCTCGCTGGCCGCTGGGAACCCCATTAAGAATGATAGTGCTTCAAACCATGATGAAGCGACTCGCCAGACTGAGGCAGGGACGCTGATTCGTTACGCCCTTGGATTACCGATTTCGGCGGCTGTGGTTGGCATGGGCTCACTCGAACATCTCCGAACCAACGTGGCAGCTGCCCGTGACGAGCAACCGCTTAACAAAGAGGAACGCAAGGCGCTGGAAAAACACATGTCATAAAAGGCGGTTCAAACATTTTGGCCTTATGTCCAGAATCCTGCTAAAGCCAAAATTACATGTGCGAATCTACAGGCACAGGATAGAAAATGTTGTGGAGTTTGTCGAGCAAATGGCTCCAAGTCTATGTGCCGGTCTATATTGTCTATATAAAGAGCGGGGAACAAGTATGGTCGAGAAGAAAAACCAACGAACGGTTGTTGTGGCAAGGGTTCCAACTGAGCCCGAGGGGGCTTTAATTGTCGCTCAGTTAAAGAATGCAGGTATTCGAGCGGAACTCGTTGGTGCACTGACGTCCGCATTTCGTGCGGAGGCACCCGGCGAAGTTAAGGTGATTGTGCTGGAGGAGGATGCAGAAAAAGCTGTTGAGTTTCTCCGGCAGCGAGGATAGTATGCGACCGACCACGATGGTTATGATGCTTGGATTAGTTTTCAGTCGATTGGTGTACGCCGAAGAAACCGATGTCCCCAAGAGTCAACAAGTAAATACAGCCCTGGCGTCTTCGGTGGTCTTGCTCGACGGTGATAAATGGCTGTTGGCTATTGACCCAAACAATGTCGGGCGAGAGGAGCAATGGCACAAGAAACCAGGTGAGGAGGCAAAACAGACGAAGGTCCCGTGGGTCATACAGGATGCTTTCCCGGGATATCATGGCGTAGCCTGGTATTGGCGAGAGTTTGCGCCGCCGGATAGTCTCCACGAACATGGCCGGTACTTGATCAGGTTCTGGGCCGTGGATTACAAGGCGGATGTGTGGCTCAACGGTGTGCACATCGGCGAGCACGAGGGTGGCGAGTCACCATTTGTGCTGGATGTGACCAGTGCTATCAAGCCAAAACAGCTAAACCTGCTGTCAGTCCGCGTGCTCAATCCCACGCATGAGCCGATTGATGGGATTGTGCTCAACGAAACTCCACATCGCAACAAAACCCTGCCATATTCGTCGGGCAGCGCCTGGGACCAAGGCGGCATTATGGATTCTGTCGAGCTGGTTGTAGTCCCGGCCGTGCGAATCGACGACCTTTTTGCTCGACCCGACTGGAAGACCGGTATCATACGCATCCAGGCGGTGGTGCAAAACACGTTGCCTAATACGGTAGGTGCACAGCTCTACTTTAGCATTGCACCCGCATCCGGCGGCCAGACGATTCAAACGGTTTCACTGGAGCGCAAACTGGCATCTGGCGAAACACCCATGGAAATCCAGATGCAGATACAAAACCCACGGCTGTGGGAGCTAAATGACCCCTTCCTGTACCGTGTGACAGCACGCGTGCGCGCGGAGGATTCTGACTCACTCGATGAATGCTCAGTCCGATGCGGCTTCCGCGATTTCCGCTTCGAGAACGGCGCCTTTCGGCTTAATGGCCGGCGGATTTACCTCCGCTGCTCACACACGGGTAATTGTTGTCCCATCGGCCTCGAGTTACCTCACGACCCGGATATATTGAGACGAGATCTAATCAATGCCAAAGCGATGCGATTCAACGCCATACGTTTCATCGCCGGAGTCGCCAAACGCTATCAACTGGACCTCTGCGATGAGATAGGACTGATGGTCTATGAGGAATCCTATGCTGGTTGGTGCCTCGCTGATTCGCCTAAAATGCCGCAACGATACGACGAATCAGTGCTGGGTATGGTCCGCCGCGACCGCAATCATCCGAGCGTAGTAATCTGGGGCCTGTTGAATGAAACGCCGGATGGCCCTGTGTTCCGCCATGCGGTCTCCTTTTTACCGAAGCTGCGGGCATTGGACGATTCCCGAATGGTGCTGCTCAATAGCGGCGGCTGGCATATCCAGGCAGGCAACCTTGCAGGCATCGAGAGCTGGCACAATCCCGGGCGGCTTGACCCCTGTGTTACCCACAACAGCACAGACCATCTGATAAAGGCGCTGGGCATCACCTGGGAGCCAGGGCAACTGGCTTTCCACCCGGGACGCGACGGCGAGTATTCGGTCGTCCGCTGGACTGCCCCAGACGAAGAAAAGATGGAAATTTCCGCCGCTTTCAAAAGTATAGCGGAAAATGCGACCACCGACGTCCATATCCTCCATAACAGCCAGCCGTTGTTCAATGGTCTGATTAACGTCAAAGATGGTGGTTCGCAAACACAATTCCAAAAAGAGATACCTGTCAAGCGGAGTGATACGATTGATTGTGTTGTCGGCTACGGTAACGGCAATTACGGCGCCGACACGACCGCGTTAAATGTCATTATCAAGTCGGCCGGTGGAAAAGTTTATAATGCTGCTGCGGACTTCTCGGTGCGAAACAACCCGAACGGTCCCTGGAGCTACGGGCAACTGGCAAGCGGTGCAACGCTGGACGCAACTACATTTTCACGATATGCCACAGGCATTAGAGAAGAGAGCGTCGGCTGCCTAAGCAATCCCGGCTCACAGGTCTGGGAAGATTTGCTCACCGACAGCCATCCGTACCAGCGAGTACCACACACAGCCGATATCATACGCACGCTGCGCACCATCGGCAACAACGGTAAGCCGTTGTTTCTCTCTGAGTATGGTATTGGTAGTGCAATTGACCTGCTACGGGTTGTCCGCCACTATGAGCAGCTTGGCAAAACTGAGGTTGAGGATGCTCAGTTGTATCGCTCCTGGCGCGACCGGTTCCTCACTGACTGCCAGCGGTGGCAGATGGATGAGGTGTTTGACAGGCCAGAGGAGTTCTTTACCCAAAGCATCGCGCGGATGGCTGACCAGCGATTGTTGGGCCTTAACGCAATTCGGTCCAATCCCAATGTCATTGGCTATAGCATCACGGGTACCGTGGACCAGGGGATGACGGCTGAGGGGCTGTGGACGACATTCCGCGAACTGAAGCCTGGGACTGCTGACGCCATTTTTGACGGCTTCGCACCGCTGAGATGGTGTCTGTTTGTCGAGCCGGTCAATACCTACTGCAGGACGCCTGTAAAGCTTGAGGCCGTGCTTGCCAACGAAGATGCCTTGCTGCCAGGCAAATACCCGGTCCGGCTGCAGGTCGTAGGACCAGATACATCGCGGGTCTTTGAGCGAACAGTCACAGTAACAATTCAGGACCCCAAGAGTAAGCCAGAACCACCAATGGCTCTTCCGGTCTTTGCCGAGGAAGTGATGATAGATGGTCCGCCGGGTAAGTACCGTTTTATGGCCACCTTCGAGCGTGGTGCGGCCGCAGCCGGCGAGGTAGTAGAATTTTATGTAGCTGACCCTGTTCAAATGCCGCCGGTGGAAAGTGAGGTTGTACTATGGGGTGAGGACGCCGAACTGGCCAGGTGGCTTATGGAGCACGGTATTCGCATGCGGCGGTGGTCACCTGGTCCGCCGACCGGACGAGAGGTAATTTTGGCATCCCACACAACTGTAGCTCCGGGCGGCTCAACGGCCTTTGCTGAAATTGCTAAGCGGATTGCCTGCGGCTCGACAGTTGTGTTCCTTTCGCCAGCGGTCTTTGCCAGAGATAATCAGCCCACTGCTTTGGTCCCCTTGGCCAACAAAGGCACTCTGGCTGTAATTCCCAACTGGCTTTACCACAAGGACGAATGGTGCAAACGGCATCCAATCTTTGAGGGCCTGCCGTCCGGCGGCCTGATGGACTACACCTTCTACCGCGAAATCATCCCCGATGTCGTCTGGTCCGGCCTGGACCCACCGGTCGAAGCCGTAGCTGCCGGCATCAATGCCTCGCAGGGCTATTCTTCCGGATTGATGGTTGCCGTTTACAACCTCGGCTCAGGCCGCTTTATCCTCAACACTCTTCGCATCTGCGAGAACCTCAGGTCAAATCCTGTCGCCGAGCGGCTGTTGAGAAATATGCTCAACTACGCGGCACGGGACGCTAATAGACCTCTGGCTGACCTGCCTGCAGATTTTGACGGACAACTAAGGTCATACGGATACAAAAAGTAAAGACGCCATGGAAATTCTTTCACAATTTAGCTGTAACTAAAATTCCATTCTTTCAAAAGTCGAACAGTGAGGCAGTAGACCGCCCCGCCTTAATATTGTCTTATTGCATTACCAATTTCTCAGGGCAAAGTCTGGGTATTCAGCAGGAAAGGCGACGCAAAGAGCATCCGCTAACGCCATGTAGAAGTTTGCACAAATCATTATTGATGAGCATCTCCCTTGCCTATGTGACTTTCAGGGTTTCAAGGGCTGAAACGTGTCGAATATAAATCAGCATCTTTCATTATAAATCTAAGCTTGATGATGCGTCCTGCCAGCTTGCTAACATCAGTTCCGTGTTTCCAGGAAACTATGCGTTCAATTTCATCGCCATATATCTCAGCAGCATCGGCTAAGGTGAACGCCGGTATCGGCTGTCCATTTTTGTCCTGTATCTCAACCTTCAGGAATCCAACTGCTGAAGTTGAGTAATTTATGATTAATGCACTGCCTCTAAAAAAAAGAGGTCTGGTTATCATTTCCCCACTGCTATAAGGGGCGTTTACTGAAACAAAGCCGTCCGTTCGAATAGTTGCTCGCCGGAGGACGGGGATGCAGTCTGTTTGGTTCGGGTAGTTGCCGTAATTCTCTGTTATGTAGAGCGATATTTCCTTTTCATTTGTTTGTATAATTCCCCAGGCAGGTGTATTGTTTCCGTGTGCACCGCCCCAGTTTACCTGGTCGAGGCCGGGCCTGATAAAGGCCTCCATAAAATTTCTGTTCCAATGCAAGCCATCGTGGCTGGAGAGCAGTACCGCATCAGAGAGACCATCTGTTCTTCGTTGCTGAATACCAACCTGTGTGCGCTCAGGCACAAAACGCATTGCAAAAGCCAGATAGATATGAGGGGCGCGAATGTAAGGGAGAATTCCGTTGGTGTATAAGTGCTCTATGGGAGTATTACCGAAATCCAGTAATTGTGTTTTGCTCCAGTGAACAAAATCCGGTGAAACGCAACGCTGTATATTTCTTTTGCCGTCCCGGCTTACCCGCGAATAGCAGACATAGGTTTGTTGAATGGTGTCCCAGAAGGCGATATTATGAGAGTCAAAAGAACCTTCCGTGATAATTGGCTCCTCCCGCAATCTTTGCCAGTGGATGCCATCAGGCGATACAAAGGCCATAAGGACCTTGCGGTTCTGGCTGTCGAGTGTTTGTCTGCTGAGGGTAATTGCTTTGTAACGATGGTCGGGTAAGGCACGTGTGTTGGTGTCTTTGAAAGGTGAGAAATTATGCGATTCACAGTAGGATTTCTTGCTGCCTGTCCAGATGATATTATTGTCCTTTGAGCCGTTAAACTCGAACAAACCCAATGAGGGCCTCTTCCAGTTGATGCCGTCCTCACTTTCTGCCAGACAGGTATATTCTCTTGAGAGGTCTCCACCACCACGATAGTACATCCTGAAACGATTGTCATCCTTCATAATGGTGACGTAACCGCTTTGTGCGCCTTCCCAGGGAGCGTCAAAACGAAAAACAATTTCTTTTCTTATCGGCTGGTGCAGCTTAAGGGTTGTGTTGGACATGCTTTCGATAAGCCAATCGTCGACGAATAGTTCGAGCTGCGAGCCAATTTCCCGAGATGTTTTATCTTCTTTATTGACTGCTCCGTGCGCCTTAAAAGGCAACAGGCAGAACGCTGCTATAAACAACACAACAGTGGATTTTATGTAGTATGTATCGCACAATCCTTTGATTCTGTAATTAGCATTCATTTGCAAAGTTTCGTTAAAAACTTATTTTGGTATATCCTATCGGTTTAAAACAGTAGCACGGCCATCTTGGCCGTGTCTTCACGGGCTGGAAGCCCGTGCTACGGTCGTGTTTGGCTTATTCTCTATTAAATATCAAGTTTTGTGAAAAATACAACTATTGAGGTTTTTGAGGTGGTTTGTCAGAAGGCTCCGGCCGGTTTTGAGAAAGTTGAAAAAGGCCATATTTCTGTAATCTACCGGTGAAAATGCGCTTGCGAAGAGCGGGACCATAGCTATAATGGGAAGCAATGGAAATTTAACGACACTCGTGCCGGGAGCGAATAGTAACTCCTGGAAAAAACTTAGCATTTGAAGTAGGAACCAATTAGTAGGAGAAGAACCGATATGAGCGAAATTACTGAAAAAACTACATCACGTCGTGAGTTTTTGAAGCACACCGGTCAGATGGCAGCGGCCTCGGCTCTGGTAACGGGGGTTGTTCCTCGTATCTACGCGGCGGAGAACAATACCATCAAGGTGGCATTGGTTGGCTGCGGTGGCCGTGGCGGTGGCGCAGCATCTAATGCTCTGTCCGTCCAGAACGGTCCTATCAAGCTCGTCGCCCTGGCCGACGTCTTCGAGAACCGTCTTACCGGCAGCTACAATGCCTTGAAGGATGCGCACTCTAAACAGATGGACGTGCCGGAGGACCGCAAGTTCGTCGGCTTTGATGCTTACAAAAAAGCGATGGATTGTCTTGATGCCGGTGATGTGGTGATTCTTGCGACGCCTCCGGCGTTCCGCTGGGTGCATTTCACATACGCCATCAAGAAGGGCCTCAACGTCTTTATGGAGAAACCGGTCACCGTTGACGGCCCGACCAGTCGGCGGATGTTCAAGCTCGCCGAAGAGGCAACGGCGAAGAACCTTAAAGTAGGAGTGGGGTTGATGTCCCGTCACAGCCGCGCGCTTCAGCAACTTCACCAGCGCATCCAGGACGGTGAAATCGGCGACCTCATTCTGTTGCGCGGCTACCGGATGCATGGACCAATCGGGTTTTTCTCCTCGCTGCCCAAGCCACCAGGTATCAGCGATCTGCTTTACCAGGTGCAGCGTTTCCACAGCTTCATCTGGGCCAGCGGCGGGTGCTACAGCGATTTCTATATCCACCACATCGACGAGCTTTGCTGGATGAAGAACGCCTGGCCGGTCAAGGCACAGGCATTGGGCGGTCGCCATTATCGGCAGAGTCCCGAAGGCATCACTTACGTGGACCAGAATTTAGATACGTATTCAGTGGAATACACCTTCGCCGACGGCAGCAAGTTCATCATGGATGGACGCTGCATTATGGGCTGCAACGACATTTACTCCAGCTACGCTCATGGCAGCAAAGGCATGGCGATTGTCTCAAAGAGCGGTGACTGCGGGATGCCCTCCAGCACTTACAAGGGCCAGGATATGACACGCTCGAACATGCTCTGGGAATCCAAAGTCAATCGGGACGAGCAGGACCCATATCAAAACGAATGGAACGAGCTGATAGATGCCATCCGCAAAGACAAGCCCTACAACGAAACCGAGCGCGGCGTCAAAGCCAGTCTCGTAACGAGCCTGGGCCGAATGGCTGCGCACACCGGTCAGGAAATCACTTATGACGGGATTCTCAACAGCGACCACGAGATGGCGCCAGGATTAGACAAGTTGACGGCGGATTCTCCTGCGCCCCTGCAGGCAGGGCCTGATGGCAAATATCCCGTTCCTCAGCCGGGCATCACTAAAAAGCGGGAATACTGAGGCTTCGTTGCGCGTTGCCGGATTATCCTGGCATCCAAGAGACGGACACTGCGTTGCTGTGTAGCGCATGCGTGAGTTGAGATGGCACGCGTTAGACAGAGCGCCGGTTCCACCCACGTTGAAGCGGTTACGGCGCATCGGGGAATGACTTTGTGGCGATAGCTGCAGGCGAAGTCCATAGTCTTGCTCTAAAGTCCAACGGTTCTATCGTCGGCTGGGGTGACACTAGTCCTCTGCCTGCGGGCAACGACTTTGTGGCCATAGCCGCTGGCGAAGGCTACAGTCTGGTTATCAGGGAACCAGGGCCAGGCGAATTGATGTTAATAAAACCGAACGGCGGCGAGAGCGTGTGCAGAGGCGAGCTATCTGACGAAACCGCCGGCAGACTCTTGTCCGCCTTAGCAGAAGAAAGAACAGAAAAAGAATCCTGACTTTTCGACGAGCAGGATAATTGAGGTCTGTAAAAAATCACACTTTAACAGTATTTTTAAGGTAAATATTTTGGATTTTGGCAGATGAAGCAATAAAATTCGTGAAAAATGCTTTGGCGTTATTGTAATTTAAGGCAGGTTTTGATATTATCGTTGAATTGAAAGGCTTGGCTGCGTAGCTAGGTGTGTATATGGGAAACCCCAGTTAATAGAAGAAAGGGTTCACCCCATAGCTATTATGTGTGTGGTTTTTTGATTTCCGGAGCCGAATCAATAGTCAATCGTAATTTGCTGCGAAAGGACATCGCTTTTTAAGGAGGTTATCATGAAAGACAGGAGCAAGCGTTCGCTGAACTGGCCAATGGTCTTCGTCTCGGTTTGTGCGCTTGTGATTTGCGGCGCCTGTGCCAAGAAGAATGAAAATATAGTGACGTTTGATGGTTTTGACGGCAAGCTCAATCTCGATTGGCAGATACTGAATGCCGACCCGTCGCACTACTCATTAACTAAGAAGCCGGGCACGCTGACCATTACAACCCAGAAGGGTGGCTTTCGGTTGTCAAATATGAACTACAAGAATCTGTTTTTGATCGAGAATCCCTTAGCCAAAGGAAAGAATTTTCAGCTCACAACATGTCTAGTTTCTTTCAAGCCTAGCGCGGATTATCAACAGGCCGGTTTGGTCTGTTTCAATGACCCGGATAACTATATCAAGTGGGTAGACGAGTCCCGTCAGACCTCAGACCGGCGCGACTTTGTGCTGATCCGAGAAACACAAGGGAGCGTGGCTCCACACGTCTTTGTAAACGGCATCCCCAGGGCGGAGCGGCTGTGGCTTCGCATTACCAAACGCGGTGATCGTTACGAATACTCAAGCAGCGCGGATGGTGAATCATACCGGTCCCACGGCGAGCTGCCGTGGGGCGATGGGAGCCCAAAGTGGATCGGTCTGGTGGCTGAGAACGGCTCCAATAGAAGCCCTCCGGAGATCGACGCATCATTCGATTTCTTTGAGGTCAGGTCCGAGTCGATCGGGGTCAAGCCTACGCCGCCTTCGGCTGGCTCGAGAGAACCCACACCACCTTCAGTGAGTACGACCGAGCCAGCTCAAGAAAAGATTGATAATGCTGCTATTGTCCGTAAAGCAATAGCTGACCAGTTAAAGAAGAAACCTGAAGATGTAACTGAAGGCGATTATGCTAAGGTAACAACTTTAGACCTGTCTCACTCGCTACTTTCTGACCTTTCGCCGCTAAAGGAACTTAAAGGGCTGCAACGGCTTGAGCTTCACGGCACAGCGGTTTCCGACCTTACGCCGCTCAAGGAACTTAAAGGGCTGCAATCGCTTATCCTTGTCGTCACGAAGGTCTCTGACATTTCGCCGCTAAAGGAACTTAAAGGGCTGCAACGGCTTGAGCTTACCGTCACAGCGGTTTCCGACCTTACGCCACTGAAGGAACTTAAAAACCTGCAAGTGCTTTGGCTTGACCGCACGGCGGTCTCTGACCTTACGCCGATAAGAGAACTTACCGGCCTGCAACATCTTGTCCTTTTCGGTACGAAGGTCTCTGACCTTACGCCGCTCAAGGAACTTACCGGCCTACAACAGCTTGACCTTTCCGACACGAAGGTCTCTGACCTTACGCCACTGAAGGAACTTAAAAACCTGCAAGTGCTTTGGCTTGACGGCACGGCGGTCTCTGACCTTACGCCGCTCAAGGAACTTAAAGGGCTGGCAGTGCTTTACCTTGAAGGCACGAAGGTGTCGGATGAGCAGGTAGCTGCGTTAAAAAAGGCCCTGCCGGAGATAGAGATTCATCGATAAAGGCCGGGCCACGAGAAACGAGCGACGAGTCACGAGGTAAACCTATGTCGTTAGCAAGAATTAGACAAAAAAGCTTTTGGGTCAGGGATAGTTTCGGCTCCGGCTGTTATAGGAATAGTCCGGGCCAGTCTCACCAGCAATGTCACCGAGCGCGCACAACGAGCGCCCTGAAATGGCCTCCTTTTCGTGAGTTGACTTATACAACCATGCTACAACCGAAGAACTCGTTATCTGCCAATTCAACAAAAATGTACATTTCGTAAATTCTGTGTTGTCCGTTAGTTATAGAAGACAGGAAATTTGTAAACGTTTTCAATGTCCGATGCTTTTTAATCTTAGAAAATCACCTTTTCCAAAAGCAGGATAAGACCCAAAACCTCATAATAAATAAGTCAGACTCCGGAATTCTGGACGGCTCTATGCAAAAGGTAGCTAACGGATTATATAACCTATTCACTTTCATATCGTATAATAATCATAAGATATTTTATTGTAGGTAGTTGCAACTTTCGGCTTTTGTTGCCTTGTCGAAAATTACAACCAAAGCTACAACTAATTCGGGTTTATCGTAAAAAAATGTAAACTATTTTTTAGGAGGCAGGATTATGAAAACTACAAAAAGAAAAACACGTTCGGACAAATTTCCACTAACGCTTCATCCCACAGGACAATACTGTAAAAAGATCAAAGGGAAAATGTATTACTTCGGCTCTGACAAAACAGTGGCACTTCAAAAATATCTTGACCAATCAACATATCTACACGGATGTCAAAACATTCTACAACAAAAACCAACAGGCGATAATATGACGCTAAAACAGCTTTGCGATATGTACTTAACGTATCAGTATTCAAAGCTTCAGGCAAATGACCTTACTGCAAGACACCACAATGACCAAATTGAGAGTCTGAATAAATTAATGGCTTTTCTGGGCCAAGGTCGCAAAATCAAAAGCATATCGACTCTGGACTTACAGAACTACAAAAGGAAGCTCCAGAGGCATTATGGCTCTGTCTGCAGACTAAATCTTCATATAAGTATCATGAAGGCTATGTTTCACTGGGATAGGAAGAACGAGCTTCTCAAAAATATTCCAAACATCGATGCAATTTCACGAGGAAAAGTTATTCATCAGGAAAGGGGCACCTTTAATTCGGAACAGATAAACAAGTTGCTATCCTGTGCTGATATAAAGATGAGGGCCATGATATGGCTTGGGTTAAATTGTGGTTTCGGATGTACCGATTGTGCAGAGCTAAAATGGACAGATTTGGATACTGCTAATGCCAGAGTTACACTGCCAAGGAAAAAGACGGGAATATCAAGGGATTTGCCATTATGGCCGGAGACTATTAAATCGCTTGAAAAGCTCCCTAAGACAGGCAAGCTTGTCTTTTATACCTCCAGAGGTAACCCATATATACAGATTTTCTTAAAGACTGATGGTAATGGTAACGGCAGATATACGACCTTAAATATAATCACACCATTATTTACGAGGCTGATTAAGAGGGCAGGGCTGGATGTTCCCAAAGGGACGGGTTTTTATACTCTGCGAAGGACTGCTGCTACTATTGCTGCCAGGTCAGGTGACCCATTTGCAGTCCAAAGGCTTCTTGGCCATGCGGATTTACAAATGGCAACAAGGTATGTTCAGGATGTTTCTGCACAAACAGATAGAGTTATTGAAAATAGCAGGAGGTATATTTGTCAAAGAAAGTAGTGACTACTACATGTGAGTCTATGCTTTTTGGTCGTCAATTTTTGATTGAAATAAGTAAGTTTGACGAGTAAACTTACAGCAGTGACTTTTTGTGGAGCTGTAGATAAGAAAGGAACATTTGACATGGGCAAAGACAGGGAAGAGAACCACGAGATACCCGGCAGCGGCGATATGGCTGAACACCCTACTCGCAGCTTTGCCGATTTGTCCCCGAAAGACGGCCGTCCGACACAGAGTCTCCCAGATTCACCGGAAGAGCTGGGTACGCAGATCGGCCATTACAAGCTCCTTAGCGTTCTGGGCGAAGGTGGCTTCGGCATAGTTTATCGAGCTGAGCAGAAAGAACCTGTTAGGCGGCAGGTGGCACTGAAGATCGTCAAGCTCGGAATGGACTCCAAGCAGGTAATCAGCCGGTTTGAAGCTGAACGTCAGGCACTGGCTTTGTTGGATCATCCAAACATAGCTCGTGTCTTCGACGCAGGGGCCACGGATAAAGGCCGGCCGTATTTTGTGATGGAATACGTCAAAGGAGAGTCCATCACCGAATACTGCGACCACAATAAGCTCAATACCGAGCAACGTCTCGAACTGTTTCTTCAGGTATGTGAAGCCATCCAGCATGCCCATCAAAAGGGGATTATCCACCGTGACATAAAACCGTCGAACATATTGGTGAGCCTCGATGGTGATAAGGCTGTGCCCAAGGTGATTGATTTTGGGGTAGCCAAGGCCATCGGACAACCCCTGACGGAGCGAACCTTGTTCACTGAGCAGGGTAAATTGGTCGGCACGCCGGAGTATATGAGCCCTGAGCAAGCTGCGCTGACAACTCAGGATATAGATACTCGGTCTGACATCTATTCTCTGGGTGTCTTGCTCTACGAGCTGCTCACCGGCACACTGCCATTCGATCCAAAGACGCTTCATGAGGCAGCCTTTGACGAGATACTAAGGATCATACGCGATGAGGACCCGCCGCGGCCGAGCACCAGACTGTTGGCTTTGGGAGGAGCAGCTACGCCGGTAGCAGTCAGTCGCCGCACCGATGTCAAAACGTTGGCCAAGCGTCTCGGCAAGGAACTGGAGTGGATACCGCTCAAGGCAATGCGTAAGGAACGTGACCGTCGATACAAGACGGCTTCTGAACTTGCGGACGACATTCGCAATTATCTGAATGGCAATCCACTGATTGCCGGTCCTGAATCAGTGGCATACCGGGCCAGGAAGTTTGCACGCAAACATACTGGACTGTTAGTGAGTGCAGCGGCAATCCTTGTTCTTTTGGTGGTAGCTGTCACTGGTTTTGTGGTCAGCACGATGATGTACTATAGGGCTGAGCAGGCACGCGAAAAAGAAACAATCGCTCGCAATCAGGCAGAACAAGCCAAAAATGCCGAGCAAGAGCAGCGAAAACTTGCAGAACAGCGAGCTGAAGAGTATCGGCGTTCCTTGTATCTGAACCGAATCAATCTGGCTGACAAATACTATTGGGAGAGTAATATAAGCCGTGTCCGCGAGCTTTTAGGCGCTTGCCCCAACGACTTGCGCCGATGGGAATGGTATTACCTATCGCATATCTCAGACCAAGCTCGAATGACTCTGCGAGGACATCAAGTGGGCGTTCTTTCGGCGGCGTTCAGTCCGGACGGCAAGCGGATCGTCTCAGGTAGTGGGGATAATACGCTCAAGGTATGGGATGCCGAGAGTGGCAGGGAAGTGATGACTCTGCGGGGACATGAGGGATGGGTTCAGTCGGTAGCGTTCAGTCCGGACGGCAGGCGGATTGTCTCGGGTAGTCACGATAATACCCTCAAGGTATGGGATGCCGAGAGTGGCAGAGAATTGATGACTCTGCAGGGACATGAGAGTACAGTTCAGTCGGTGGCGTTCAGTCCGGACAGCAAGCGTATTGTCTCAGGTAGTCTGGATAAGACGCTCAAGGTATGGGATGCCGAGAGTGGCAGCGAATTGATGACTCTACGGGGACAGAGGGCAGTTCTTTCGGTAGC
>CAYWXK010000039.1:0-18457 GCA_964462515.1 uncultured Pirellulales bacterium | reverse complement strand
GTTCAGTCCGGACGGCAAGCGGATTGTCTCAGGCAGTTCGGATAAGACGCTCAAGTTATGGGATGCCGAGAGTGGCAGCGAAGTGATGACTCTACGGGGAGATCAGGTGGGTGTTCTTTCGGCAGCGTTCAGTCCGGACGGCAAGCGGATTGTCTCAGGCAGTTCGGATAAGACGCTCAAGGTATGGGATGCCGAGAGTGGCAACGAATTGATGACTCTACTGGGACATGAGGAATGGGTTCATTCGGTAGCGTTCAGTCCGGACGGCAAGCGGATTGTCTCAGGCAGTGGGGATAATACGCTCAAGGTATGGGATGCCGAGAGAGGCTGGGAATTGACGACTCTGAGGGGACATGAGGGATGGGTTCATTCGGTAGCGTTCAGTCCGGACGGCAAGCGGATTGTCTCAGGCAGTGTCGATAAGACTCTCAAGATATGGGATGCCGAGAGTGGCAGAGAAGCGATGACTCTACGGGGACATGAGGAGGACGTTGTTTCGGTAGCATTCAGTCCGGATGGTAAGCGGATTGTCTCAGGCAGTGGGGATAAGACGCTCAAGGTATGGGATGCCGAGAGAGGCTGGGAAGTGATGACTCTACGGGGACATGAGGGATGGGTTCATTCGGTAGCGTTCAGTCCGGACGGCAAGCGGATTGTCTCAGGCAGTGTCGATAAGACTCTCAAGGTATGGGATGCCGAGAGTGGCAGAGAAGTGATAACTCTACGGGGACATGAGGATGGCGTTGTTTCGGTAGCATTCAGTCCGGACGGTAAGCGGATTGTCTCAGGCAGTTACGATAAGACGCTCAAGGTATGGGATGCCGAGAGTGGTAGCGAATTGATTACTCTGTGGGGACATGAGGCGGAAGTTCAGTCGGTAGCATTCAGTCCGGACGGTAAGCATATTGTCTCAGGCAGTGGCGATAAGACGCTCAAGATATGGGATGCCGAGAATGGCAGGGAAGTGATGAGTCTACGGGGACATGAGAATGTAGTTCGGTCGGCAGCATTCAGTCCGGACGGCAGGCGGATTGTCTCAGGCAGTTTGGATAAGACGCTCAAGGTATGGGATGCCGAGAGGGGCAGCGAAGTGATGACTCTGCGGGGACATGAGATCTACGTTATTTCGGTAGCGTTCAGTCCGGATGGCAAGCGGATCGTCTCAGGCAGTTTCGATAATACGCTCAAGGTATGGGATGCGGAGAGTGGTAGCGAAGTAACGACTCTGCGGGGACATCGGGCGGCAGTCTATTCGGTAGCGTTCAGTCCGGACGGCAAGCGGATTGTCTCAGGCGGTGGGGATAATACGCTCAAGGTATGGGGTAGCCAAGCGTCTGGCTCGAGAGAACCCACATCACCTTCAGCGAGTACGAGCGAGCCGACTCAAGAAAAGATTGATAATGCTGCTATTGTCCGAAAAGCCATAGCTGAACAGTTAAATAAGAAACCCGATGAATTGACCACGGAAAATTATGAGAAAACTACATGGTTAGGCCTTTCCAACACGGCGATCTCTGACCTTACGCCGATAAAGGATATTAAAGGACTGCAATCGCTCAACCTTCGCGGCACGGCGGTTTCTGACCTTACACCGATAAAAGAACTTAAAAACCTGAAAGAGCTTCGACTGGCCGGCAAGAATAAAAACCTTCACCGGGCTTCTGCCTACCTGCTTCGGGCCCTTGTCTATCTGGGCGGCGTAGACCCACTGTGACAGCGCCAAAAGTGATACGGCGACGAAAATAACAAACTTGATTATCTTCTGTCTCATATCGTCTCTTTCTCGTTTTCTCATGCCTATTCTCGAAATCAGATATTTCCCATCTGTAGTCCAAAAACGCCAATGACCGTTCCTAAGGTGCAATTACGCTTTTGTAAATATACCTGCACAACCTTGGATTGGCTGATAGAACTTAACTATTCTATAGAAAAAGTGGTCACCCTTCAAATATTTGTGGGAAACTACCTTTATTCAGCAGGAAAAGCGACGCGAGGAATGGCTGATGACCGCGCCCAAGCCTCGCAGATGAAGGTCTATCTCTTACCATCACCTCAAGCTAAGCCGGGCGTTAAGAACCGCATGCATTCCCCCCTCCGGTCTGGCCTATGAGCTTGATTTGTAAGAGGAGTCCGCTGAATGCGGGTCAGACAAAAAAATGTTGCGACGGTTGAATTCCTAAGGTAGATTTGGTATATTAGTAAACTAAGTCTCAGTAGCATGGATGGGTAGGCCTGATGGGAAATATGAGGTTAAGGAAAGCATTATGTGTAGAAATCTGTTTTATTTATGTTCTATTATGTTTTTAGTGCTGGTGAGCAGTCCCCTTGGGCTAAGTGGGACAAATCCTATTACGCAAGACAAGGACAAGCTGATAACTCTTGATACGGACCCCAATCTTGTCGGCTGGTGGAAGTTTGATGAAGTCTCGGGTACAACCGCAGCGGATTCTTCTGCGTATCGCCATAATGGTATGCTCAAAGGCGGCTTGTCTTTTGACAAGGATTCGGTTTCAGGTCGGATAGGCAAAGCGTTGAAGCTCGACGGCAACGATGACTACATCGAGATAACAAAATACAAGGGCGTTAGCGGCACACGGCCCCGCACCATAACGGCCTGGGTCAAGACAACAAGTTCCAGAGGGGAAATAATATCCTGGGGCTCGGATGGGTACGGCAGGATGTGGACATTGGGCTTCATCAGAGAGCGCATAGGCGTCACGCCCAAAGGAGGGTATCTTTACATCAACGATGTCATACATGATGATAAGTGGCATCACATAGCCGCCGTGGTCAAAGAGGCCGAACTGCCGAACCTCCACGATGATGTCAAGCTTTATAAGGATGGTTCTCTGGCGGAAATCCATGATATCGGCCTTTTAGACCTTTGGCCAATCGATACCGGCAACGAGCTGGATGTCAGAATCGGCAGACGATTCCAGGGTCTCGTTGATGATATTCGTATCTACGACCGTGCTTTGTCTGAAGACCAGATAATGGCTTTGTTCAAACTGGAAAGTGACCGCCCCTTACATTAGCCCCCCAACGTTACGAAAGGAGCTGAACGATGGACAGTAAACAAGTGACGCGGCGAAAGTTTATGCGTGATAGTGCAATGGCAGTAGCGAGTGTGGCCGTTGGTCTCCATACCGCAAGTGGTGAGACGCTCGATACATCAAAGATTCTTAATTATAACCCGAATATGGAGTACCGCCGGCTGGGAAAGACTAATCTGATGGTCTCGGCCGTCTGTTTGGGCGGACACTCCGGAAGCGACGACAAGGAACGTTACGAAGTTGTCAGTCGCTGCATCGACGCGGGCATCAATTACATCGACGCGTGCACCGACGGTGAAGTGCTGAGAGATTCCAAGGCTCTTAAAGGACGCCGTGACAAGATGTACCTTGCACTGTCGCACTGTGGCAACGAGGTGCGCAACGACAATTACCGCACTGCTAAAAAGCTGTTGGAAGTGCTCGATGGATTGCTCAAAGAATCAAATCAGGAATACACCGACCTTTGGCGTATTACCTGCTACGAACCAGGTGGCAGGCATTCGTTCGACACATCCTGTGAGATTGTTGAGGCGATCGAGAAGGCCAAAAAGCAGGGCAAGGCTCGTTTTATAGGATTCTCCTCACACGACCGTCGTTGGATCAAGTTTATGATAGAGTATTTTCCGCAGATTGAGGTTGTTTGTTTTCCTTTCACCACCATGAGCAAGACCGCCCCGAAAGACAGTCTGTTCGAAGCGCTTAAGAAGTGTGACGTTGGTGCTTTTGGCATTAAGCCTTTTGGGGCAGCATCGCTGTTTGCTGGTGCCCAAGATGAAGATAACAAGCGTGGGCGTCTTGCAATTCGGTACATCCTATACAGCAACACTGTAATACCAATTCCTGGCATGAACAGCACTGGCGAGGTCGATAACGTGGCCAAGGCCGTAATGGAACACCGGGAACTCGACCTCAAAGAAAAGGCCGAGTTGGAAAACGCCACCAGCGAAATGTGGGCTAAACTACCACCCAATTATCAATGGCTCAAGGATTGGGAATACGTCTAATCGGATGCCTTCGACCAATTAAGTATTTGCCATGAGAAAAACAATGATGCCTACCTTGCTGCTTAAACCGCTACTTTAAAGATATGAAATATTGTTTCTCAATATTTATTCTGCCGGCCGTGCTCATTGTCGGTACGGGGTGTGAACAAACAAAGGTCAAACCGAAGACGGAGACAAGCACACGACCCAGGACAAACCAGGAATCCACAACAGATGATAACCCTCCGTTGCTCCTTGATGATAATCCTGATATTGACTTGCCAGGCAAACCTGAGGCTGATAATAGTCGCTGTTATGTTTGTCACCTGAACTATGCACAAGAAAAACTTGCGGTGACCCATGCATGGGCTAACATTGGCTGCAAGGATTGCCACGGTGATTGTGATGCCCACATTGCCGATGAGTCCTGGGCCTCAGGCGGCAATGGCACACCGCCTGGTATCATGTATCCGCCGGACAAAGTTAATCCGTTCTGTTTGGGCTGTCATACCAAAGGAAATATTGACGTCGAACAACACAAACCTCTATTCGTCGGTACCGCCAAAGAAAAGTATTGTACCGATTGTCACGGTGACCACCGTTTAGCACATCGCAGATGCAAATGGAAATAGACTTGCCTGTTTCACAGGTACTTTTTCGCAAGGACAGACAAGGCAGGTGCGCCCCTCACGCACGAACCTGATTGCAAGGTTAAGATGCGATGCAATTTCCTGTGGCGTTGCAGTGTCCGGAAAGACGTTCTGGCGGTGATATTCGTAATCCTTTTCCCTAGATACAGGATCGTCTTTGCGCGGTTGCTTAACCTTGTCCATGTTGTTCTCTCTGATAAGAAAACCGCGTCCAGATGTCATTCAGTCATCAAATACGGATGAGATCGCGAAGCGTAATTTCTGCGAAAATAATGACTTAACGGTGGATGAGTATTTGCGCAGTATGGATTCGGACAATCTCTTAATCACCTTCTCCCCACGCATCTCACTCGCCCAAGGCATATAAATGACCCGCTGTCCGCAAGTATATCCTGTTTTCGACAACCGCCGGAGTAGCAAAGATCTTCTCTCTGAAATTGTTCCTCGCCAGGACTTTCAGTTCGTCATCGACCTGGATGACTGTGACTACGCCGGGGACAGAGGCAACGATAATCTTGTCGTCGGCGGCAATAGGCGACGCGATGTATTGACCCGGCGCCCCGATTTGTTCACGAAAGAGTTCTTTACCGGTCGAGGCCTCCAGGCAGGTCAACAGGCCGCCGTCCCGCAAGAGGTAGAGTCTTCCCCGACAATAAAGCAGCGACGGTGTTTCAGGGATGCCGCGTTGGATTTCCCATACTACATGCGATTTACGGGCATCCTTCATCGCTCCGGGACGAATGGCCACGAGGTTGGGTTGGCTAAGGGATGCGAATCCTGACATCGTTTGCATCCATTCCCCTTCACTGATGATCCCGTTCTTGTCATGGTCGAAGATTCTAAGGAGAGTGTCCATGTCCTCGACCGGCAATCCATAACCGGGATTGTCTTTTGGCAACTCCGGTCGCTGGATAAAAGCAAAACCTTCCTTCATTTCGTCGCGCTGTATTTGATTGTCGTGATTCAGGTCGAACTCTTTGACGGTGATCTTCCATGTTCCAGCCGCATCCAACTTATCGTCTCCGCGTCCACCCAGAGCCGCTGCGCTGGCAAACAGGAGACAATCGCCGTTGACGGGGATTCCGACTGTTTCGTCCGCAAAACCACCGGCCCACCATATCTCCTCGCCGTTGGACGGATCGTAGGAGGTCAGCCGTTTGGAACCTAACACGACAAGCTCTTCGACTTGGCCTTGACGGCATATCATAGGCGTTGACCAACCAGCCTTAAACAATGATCTCGGTTGTTCCCAGACGGTTTTACCTGTGTCTTTATGGACCGCAAGCAAACGGGAAGAACTATTGTCGCCGTCCAAAACCAGGATCACTTTGTCCTCATACAATATGGGCGAGGTTGCTGGCCCATACTTGCTTTCCGGCGTGTCGATTCTACGCACCCAGACCTCGTTTCCCGAATGGTCGTAACAAAGCAGCCCGTAGGTCCCAAAATAGACATACACATGATTATCGTCCGCGGCTGGCGTGGAAGATGCAGGATTATTCAGTGGATGAAACCTTCCTTGTGTTTCGGCCTGAACCACCTTTCGCCACAGGATTTCGCCCTCCTGAAGGTCGATGGCTAACGTAATAAGTTCCTTTTTGTTGGCTGGTTCACTGGCAGTAAGAAAGATATGATTGTCCCAGATGACGGGAGACGAGTGTCCCGAGTGAACTGCAGTTTTCCACAAAACGTTTGTTTCCGGGCTGAAATGAACAGGAATGCGATCTGCTTGCGCCACTCCCTGTCCATTGGGGCCACGAAATTGACTCCAGTTGACCTTTCCCTGCTGAACGGTGCGCGATAATATCTTCCCTTCAAAACTGGTGGAAACCTGAGTTGCTATGAGGTTCTTCGGCGTTACCTTCTGTGCCTGCTCGCTCGCCCGGATACAGTAAAGCCGCGCAGCGGTGCGGATGAGAAGTCGGTCGCCGGTGAGCGCAGGTGTGGCCATGCACATGTCATCCTCGGCCAGCTTGTTGGTGTGGAGCAACTCGAACGTGTCGCCGGCGCGGAGCACGTAGCAGACACCATCTTCGTTCAGGCAGAAGATTCGCCCGCCAGTCGCCCACGGCGATGAGGTGAAGGCAAGGCCCTCCGGCAACCGCTCGCGGTCATAGAGCACTTTGCCCGTCTTCGCGTCATAACAACTCACCAGGCCGCGGTCGTATAGCACATAGAGGTGGTCTTCATAAAAGAGCGGTGAGGGATTGTAAGGTCCGCCGACAGGATCCGACCAGGCGATGAATTTGTTGCTTGTTTCATCGGACTTGAGCGTGATGTCGCCGCTGGCACCGGGACGGATTGCGTAGAGCGGTCGGAGCTTGTCTCCCACAAAGCCGGAGCTAACGAAGAGCAAACCTCCTCCAGCGAACGGTGTTGGAATGGCGATGTTCGACATGCCGCTAAATGACCAAAGCAGGTTACCATCGAGGTCGTAACTTCGGACGGCCCGGCTGCCTGACGTGATGAGTTCGGTACGCAGGTGATTTTCCCAGATGAACGGTGTGGCCCAGTTGCTCTTCTCGTCACGGTCCACACGCCAGATTTCCTTGCCTGTCTTCGCATCGAGGGCGAACAGTTCAGCCTGGTCATCATTGTCGTTCACGATGAATAACCGTCCATTGTGCAATACCGGTGACGCCGCGGTGCCCCAGCCGTACCGCATTTTACGCGGCTCGAGACGCTTTGACCAGACCTCCTCGCCTTCACGTGTGAAAGCAAAAATACCCAGATTGCCGAACAAAGCATAAACCCGCTCCCCATCCGTCACAGGCGTCTCCGCGCCATAGGTGTTCTTGAGATGGATGGGAGTTTTGGGCACCCCTCGATAAACCGTCTTTTCCCATTGCACCTTACCCGTCGCGAGGTCGAGACAGAGAACCTTCCAGTGATGCTCCGACTTGGGCGACTCCGGACGTTCGCCCCCCAAGTAAAGCCCCTTCTTCGGCGGCTCGGATTCGCCCATGTTCACGACCGTGGTGAGGAACACACGGTCGCCCCAGACGATTGGCGACGACCAGCTCCGTCCCGGCAGATCGGTCTTCCACGCCACGTTTTCCGTGGCAGACCACTTGTCCGGCAAGTTCGCGTTGGCGCTAACGCCAGAAGTACCTGCTCCGCGGAAATGTGGCCAGTTTGTGTCCCTGGTTGCTGAGTGGAACCGGCTTGGTACGGCGAGACATATGAGCAAGGGGAGGATGATGCGTGCTTTCATATTGATAGTATCCGGTTGTAGTGATGATCGAGTTAAATTGACACTTTTATTTCCTTTATTCGTCCAATTGTGTCACTTTTGAACATTGCCCTGCAGAGAGGATAATCCCTGTGATCCACTGGACCACCCCTGGTCAATCAATCCCATCTTCTTGATCGCACTTTGGCGAAGAACTCAGCACGCAGTGTCCGATCCTCCAAGGTATAGGTAGCATCCCCGGAGAGGATCTTAATGTTGGCATCTATTTCTTCCTTCAGACGCATATTATATTCTGGGCTACCACAACAAACAACTCTCTCTTATGAATTTTATCCTGTCACCACTCACTGTCACCTCTTAGAATTACTTTTTCCTATGACACACTAAGCTAATTTGCTCAATTAGCTTTGGATTTCACGTCATTGGAACGAACTATGCTCCGACATTGTAGTCTCCCGTTTTGTATATCCGTGTCCTAACTGTCGTAATCTATCTAAAGTACTCAAAACATAATAACATAACTCAAATTTCCGTAAATCGGGGGTACATCTGTTTTTGCTGGAGGTGAAACTCCGCTTTCTTCTAACAGGGAAAAGTCCTACAGAAAGGTTTAGGGGGAAATCCGCATTAAATGCGCTACTTTTATATGGGAAATCCAGGATATAATAGAAAAAGGCTACATATCGGAAAATATAGCCTTGGTAAAACATTGATGCAACGTTTTTGGATTCTATACCGCTGGCGAAAAAGAAAATGCTGAACAATACTTTACAGACACAGCGACAGACAAAAAGAACTATTTGTCGGGTTAAATATGGACTATTACACAATATACTGGGCCGCAATACTATCACCTGTCTTTTCGACCCATTCTCGCAAAAGCTTACGATGCACATCCAAGATATCTTTATAGTCCTCGATTTCAGCAAGGTTTTTTGTTTCACCTGGGTCATTTTTAATGTCTATCAGTTGTTCGCGGTGTTCACCAGAGTCGTATATACAATACTTGAACCGACCTGTCCGTAACATCCTGGCATTCTGACTTTCTGTGACAACGAAATCACGCCACCTCTTACTCTCCTCACCTTGCGCTAAAGGTCGCAAGCTCCTGCCATGCAGTCCTTCAGGTGCTTGTATGCCTGCATAGTCGCAAAGGGTAGGAAACAGATCCATACCATTAGAAATCAGATGTGTATCATCAACTATACCTTCAGAAATCATCCCTTTGTAATTCATTATGAATGGAACACGCACAGATTCTTCATAAAGCACCGACTTATGCTCCAGCTTGTGGGCTGAATCCATGTCACCGTGGTCGCTGGTAAAGATAATCAGCGTGTTATCTTCCATCCCAGCTTCTCGCAGGGCATCCAGCACAACCCCGATTTCCTTGTCAACCATCTCGGTCAGCCGACAGTAGGCCCAGCGGTGCAGACGCCATTGAGCCGCAGTCCATTTCTCGCGGACATACGCACGGAAAGGCGTAGCATTCACATACTTCTGTGTGATGCATTCCGGTTCATCTTGCGGCACTTGATGGTTTGCTGGCAGTGGAGGACAGTTTTCCTCCACAAAAGCGTTGATGTCACCGGTCTTCCTTGCGAGGTCCAATACAGCCTCGCAAGTCTTGGAATCTATGTTTTCTATTATCTTTTCCCCTGTATTCCGCCTGAAATCGCTGATGGCCATATAGCAGATATCGTGTGGATTGATGAATGAGGCAAACAGAAAAAATGGGGCTGTGTGCTGCCCCTTGATGAAATCTACACAGGCATCTGCCAATCCTTGTCGTGAATCGTTAGTTAGATTCCGATACCCGATGTTCTCCATATTATTCATCTTCTTAGGCAAATGCACCTTGCCACCGTAGGCCGTTTCATAGCCGGCCTTCTGGAAAAGCCAGCCAAGCGACTGTTGCAGCATAACATCAGTTATCGCAGCCTTTCCAGAATCTTCGTTCTGTCCCATTCCGATGGCGCTGGGCATAAGACCGGTCTGTAAACTGAACCGGCTGGGCATACAGACCGGGTTGCTTGCATAGGCACGTTCAAACCTGATACCCGAAGCAGCAAGACTGTCCAGAGCGGGTGTTTTGAGCCATTTGTTCCCCGTGCAACCCATCATTGCGGTATGCTGCTGGTCGGTCATAATGAAAAGGATATTGGGCTTACTTTTTTCTTTTGAGCTATCCCTCGCTGATGTTCCTTGCCCGAACATCAGTCTGATTGCAGCTCCTCCTGCTACGCTAATGAATTCCCTTCTTTTCATTCTTTTCTCCGGAGGCTTACTATTGTCCATACAGTTTTCCATAAAAGAACCTATGTCTACTCGGTTGCCGGTATAATACCCTGTTCTCTTGCACGTTCCGCAATTTTACCAGGCACAACATCTCGTTAAAAGGACCGAGAGTTGTTGTTTTTCAGACAAGTCACCATCATGAAAATGAGTGGGCAGTATGAGCTACAGAAACCCACAAGCTCAAGGAAGCAGTTATTCAATTAGAGCGACATCAAGACGCTCAGTAATGCCTATTTTCTTCTTTGGCCAGCGGCTTTCAAACTCACTCGCTTTTGGTGAGAGGCAGCCCTGCCTGTTGTCTGAATTCGTCTTCGCACTTCTGCCACAGTTCTGACATCTCGCTGACCTTGTCCGGATGCTTATCCGCCAAGTTATTTGATTCGCAGCGGTCATTCTTCAGATAGTAGAGTTCCCACGGACTATCGTTCCCCTTGGCCACTAGCTTCCAGTCGCCAACCCGAATAGCACGGTTCTCCAGATGGTGAAAGTAGAGGAATTCGTGTGTTACGGCGTTGTCTTTTGCAAACGCGGGTAATAGGCTCGTGCCCGGAAGCGGCGGCGAAATCTCACCGTTCCACATTGGAGAAAAATCGTTGCCTCCGGCCAAGTCAATAATGGTCGGCAAAATATCAATAAAGTGGCATGGATTGTGACGCAGTTCACCGTGAACCTTAATACCTATCGGCCAGTGAATGATAAGCGGAGACGAGATACCGCCCTCGTGTACCCAAGATTTGTGCAGACGGAAGGGCGTGTTAGCTGCACTAGACCACCCAGGCCCAATGCACAGGTATGAGCGAGCCGACCCGGGCGCAGCGGATGGATCATGTTTGTTGCCGCGGACGATCTGTTCAGCACTAGCGCCATTGTCCGAGACGAAGAAGATCACAGTATTCTCAAAAGCGTTCATTTTTTTGACCTGATCAAGCACTCGCCCAATCTCACTATCCATACGGTCAATCATCGCTGCGTGAATCGCCATCTTAACCACCTGAAATTTCTTCTGTTCCTCGGTCAGTTCCTTCCATGCCACAGCTCGGTCCACTTCGCAAGGCCCTATCATTTCCAATAGTTTGTCTTTGGAAAGGTTCCAGCTTGGTATCACATCAGGCTCAAGCGGCGCCAAGTCGCAATTCACTAAGCCCAGTTCGCGCATCCGCTTCCATCGCTGTTTACGCATGACGTCCCATCCTTCGAGGTAGCAATCCCGATATCGGGCGATGTCCTTCTGTATGGCATGTAGCGGGAAATGGGGCGATGTAAATGCTAAATAACAATAGAATGGCTGATCACTATACTTCTCAGCGTGCTCCTTAAGAAAATCAATAGCGTAATTCGCAATAGCCGTTGTAACATAAAAGTTTGCCCCTTCCTTGATAGGAGGAAGCTTCTGGTCATCCAGTTCATGGTTTTTCGGTGTGAAATACCGGTCATGGTCATGCAGGACGTAGGAACGGTCAAAACCACCATCCGCAACAACTTTGGGTGCGCCCATTAGGTGCCACTTGCCGGAGTGATAGCACCGGTATCCTAACGGCTTGAGATAGTGGGGTGCCACACGGGTCCAGGCTGGCAAGCGCCCCTGGGGTGGATCCATTCGAACCTGTTGTGCATAGTAGCCTGTCAAAAGTGATGCCCGTGAAGGCCAGCAACGGCCCGAGGAATAGCACTGAGTGAAGCGAATTCCGTTAGCTGCCAGTCGGTCAAGATTGGGCGTCATGATTTCACCGCCACAGCATCCAGCGTCCGAATATCCCATGTCGTCGGCTACGATGACCAAAACGTTAGGCTTCCGTTGTCGCAAAGAGACGCGGGATTTCGCGCCCTGTTCGTCCGTCGCAAAGGACAGCCTGCTTAACGCCAGAGCAGAACCCCACGTAATCGTTTGTCTGAGAAATGCACGCCTAGAGACATTCGCTATCATCATGCCACTACTGCCTTTTTTGCCTTAATGGGTAACTATATTTTTAAATAGTTTAATGAATGACACAAGGGTAATCAAAGAATTTGTTGTCTCGCCGGTAAAAGAACATTACCACTCTCTTTGTTGCAGACCCACTATCGTGATTGACTTAAAAGACCAGAGTTAACGGAAGATTATAGATGCCAGGAGGGCGTTAGATTAATGCCGAAAATAGATGAAAAACTTAACTTTTTGATAAGGGAACGCTTGAGGTCTGCAAAAAATAACGCTTCTACAGTATTTTTAAGGATAAGAGTTTGGATTTTGGCAAAACTAGCGGTAAAATTCGTACAAAAGACCTTGAATTACTGCAATCTGGATAAAATTTTTGTAATTATTGCAGAACTGGAGGACTTGGTTGCGTAGCCAAGCATTTAATATGGGAAATGTCAGATGAAGTTAAATGGCAAATCCCGAACAGAGGAATAGAAATAGGTGCTGGAGGTTCCCTTATGTGGAAGAGAAGGTTTTTTGCGTTGCTTACTTACTGCTTGGCTCTTGTGTTGCTCTTACCCCTAGTACCTGCGATCGGCGCCGCCAATCAGATTCAGAAAGGAGAGATGGCCGGATACCTGCTTGTCCCTAACGATAAAGTCCCAGAGACGTATGACGCTGGGTTCTCCATGTATGTAGCAGCCTGGCCTTTGTTACAGGAATATCCGGGGAATCTTTTTCAGACAGGCCTGTTCGGCACCTGGATGCATGCTAAGTATGACGGTCCCGAGCCTGACAAACTCTATTCCGATATCGAGGGAGGCCTGGGCTGGTGGCGTGACACTCGATTTGCCACGGAAACGCCGAAGTTCATTATGGGCGGGGTGGCTCTGAACTTCTGTGCATGGGCCAATGGACCTGGGGCCGGCAAAGGAAGGGACTGGGATAATCCCATGGGCAAGTATGGTGTGGCCCAACTCAGCCCCTGGGTGCTGTGGCCCCCCGATGGCCTGAATCTGAAACAGGGCACCTGCGGTGAATTGTTCGGCTACGGATACCTGCCGCTTCCGCTGACCGAGGCCAAATCCACCACGGCCGGCAAGAACGTTCCCACTGGAAACAACTGCTGGACCTTGTTTCTAAACACGGGCAACTTTAAAGGCCCGGTTGCTTTCTTTACCCCCTATTTCTGGTCCCGCGCATCTGTGGATGATCCTCGCCTGGCTGGTATGTTTCTGGATGCCCGTCCCTCCCAGCCCAACAGGGCGTTACAGATGGAAACTCAGTATGTCCCCAGTGTCCAGTCCGTTGACGCCAAAGGGGATACTTACGCCCGTATCGCTCCCACCTCGTTTCCCCGAGGACCGAAGGGCGATTCGGTGGTCGTGCACCGTGTGACCTCCTACAGTAAGAAGGCGCTCTGGGATGCCGTGAAAGCTTGGTTTGAGGGCGGCCCCCCGACCAGTGGCGCTATCAACCCCTTGGGGGCTGTTGTACACAACTTCCCAGGACGAGGGGGAGCCACCTGGAGGATATATACACCCACTGTCCCCCGGGAAGAAAGAGTGCCTCTTGCCTGGAATTCTCTTGCGACTCCCATAGCGCCTGACTCATGTACCTTTGGGTACCGGTGGAACGAACAACTGGTTACGAAAAGAGACACCAAGCATAGTTCACTGGTGACACTGCCCGAGTACTATCGCCTGGTCGATGAGGATGGCAAGAAGCCACAATGGGTCGTGGTGGTCCCTGAAGACGTCCCGGCCGAAACAGGACTTGCCAATGTTCGCTTTAGTCGGCCCACCGAGAGGTCCTCTGATCCCTACGTCACCCCTGACGATCCGTATAGCTGCTGGAAGAAGCCCGGCCCTGTGGCGGGACCATTCCAGGTGCGTCCGGGAGACGGCAGTGTGGTGACATACTATTGGTATCGATTCGCCGACCAGCCTGCATTGCTAAACGCCGATTTAACGGACGACGAGCGGGAGGCTCTGCAGAAGCGAGTGGAAAAACTTCACCGGCACTGGACGAGAGATCGCGACTACCTGACGCCACCGACGATTGGAACACTGGCGGATATTGACCCTGCCCTGATTGTAACCCCGCCGCCGGGCTTGGAGGCAGGGTACGTACCCATCGCCACACGGCAGGCAGCGGAAGAATAGGCGATTGCACAGCTTGTGGTCAGTATGAAGATAACTATTACATAACAAGCAGTTTCCATATAGAAGGCTCAGTTTCAATAGAAGCATTATCGGTTATCCTTGAACTTTGCCTACTTTAGGGCAACAGCGTCAGCTTAAAAATCTGGAAGTTAATTACTCTCTGATTTATGATGTATGATAATAAGAAAACTTGTGTTAACTTTAAGTGAATAGGAGATTTGATGCCAGTTGAGTTAAACAGGCTTGACAAGCAGCTTTTAGATGGCCAATGCGGCGAAGCAGCCCAGATGGCCATACGTATCCTGGTAAGAATGGCTGAAGTTGTTGATGCATCGGAGCTGATGGATGTCAGCCAAGCTCATATAGATGGATGTGGCCTGCTTAGCGAAACCAGTTTGGAATTTGCCGAGACCTTGGCAACAAAAGGTGCAAAAGTATGTATCCCTACGACCCTGAATATGGGGCCGCTTGACCTTCAAAATTGGAGAGAATTTGGAATAAGTGAAGATTTTGCTGCTAAAGCCATAAGACAGGCGAAGGCTTACACAGATATGGGATGTATCCCTACTTGGACTTGCGCTCCTTACCAAAGTTACCTGACGCCGAGGTTTGGCCAGCAAATCGCCTGGGGCGAATCTAATGCTATTTGTTACGCCAATTCAGTCCTCGGTGCCAGGACGAATAGATACGGAGATTTTATAGACATCTGCGCTGCCATAACAGGCAGAGTTCCAAAATGTGGCCTTCATCTAAAAGAAAATCGCAAAGGTCAGATACTTGTGCGATTGGTAGATATCAACTCTAACATTATGCAAAGCAATGATTTCTATGCAGTTTTAGGCCATCTTTTGGGATCTCTGGCCGAAGACAAAATTCCAGTCATTGAAGGCCTTTCCGTCAAGGTATCCGGTGACCAGATGAAGGCTCTGTGTGCAACCGCAGCCTCTTCCGGTGCGGTTGCTCTTTTTCATGCTATAGGAGTGACACCGGAAGCAAACAGTTTAGAGGAGGCTTTCCAGGGCAGCAAGCCAGAACGAGTTATTGATGTACATATTTCTGATTTACGACAATCCCGCTCAGACTTATCCACGGCCAAAGAAGGAGCTAAGCTTGATTTGGTCGTGTTAGGCTGTCCTCATTTTTCCTTCGACGAGTTTCGTGAACTCGCCAACCTTATACAAAACCAAGCCGAAAAAGGCAAAATACTTCATACTAATGTTAGGTTTGTTGTTATTTCCTGCCAGACATCTTTCGCTCTGCTGCAAAGAAGTGATCTTCTCGATGTGCTAACCGCCTTCGGGATTGAAATCGCCCTCGACACCTGTGTTTTTCATACACCAATGGTCTGTGCGGGTACAAAGGTAATTATGACTAATTCAGGAAAATGTGCTTATTATGCACCGGGTGAACTGGGGGTACAGGTTGCTTTTGGGAGCATGGCCGAATGTGTTGAGTCTGCTATTAAGGGGTATGTATGCCGAAAGGAAATCGTGTGGGAAGAATCCTGATCGGAAGACCAATCGTAGCTGGTGCAGCTAAAGGTTTAGCTCTTGTTTCCAAGGAGCCCCTGAGTTTCTGGGGAGGTTTATGTCCGCGCACTGGAGAAATTATTGACCGACGTCATGAACGCTCAGGAACCATTGTTACAGGCCGAGTATTGGTATTCCCCTGGGGCAGAGGTTCCAGCACTTCCAGCGCTACTTTGCTGGAGAGTATAAAAACCAGAGTCGCTCCGGCAGCCATAATCAACCTAAAGGTCGATCCCATTCTGGCATTGGGAAGTATCGTCTCAGACGAATTGTACCATCAGGCTATACCTATTGTGGTTCTGTCGAAAGAAGACTTTTTCAGTATCAAAGAAGATGATCACCTCACCATTGAACCTGATGGAAAGATTTTGGTTAGCTCGAAGCCTTCTGCAAAATGAGGGAAATGGTCGTGAAGGTAAAATTAATACAGATGGTGACTTGCATTGTATTGCTCGTAGCAGTTACAAACCGTCATACCAGCGAGCTTGCTGACCAGTCTGATAAGTTGCTGTACGATACTACCGCTGGTGACACGACCCTCGAGAGAATTTTTAGCTACAATTAATTCGAAGTTAACAAATTAGGTCCAGCTCGCTGGCTGGAGGATGGATGTGGTAATCGAGTCGTTCTCGCTCTATAAAAGAGGTTAAAAATACCAGGCGTCCCCTCTTCGAGTTACTAACCAGATATTTAAATTGGTACTTGCTATCTGACCACAAACCAATCCAGATCTTAGAGTAAAATATGGTGGTTCATTGGGCGTGCATCTGTTACAGAATAATCTTCTGTCCCAGGCCTTTCTGGACTGCCTTTTCATAGATTAGCTTGGAAACACAAACATCAAATAAGGCCATGCCTACTGATTTGAATAAGGTGGTTCCTTTCCTGACTTTATCCCGTGGTCTATTCTCGATTAGGAATCGCCCCAAAGTCATAACTTGGTCTTTTTTAATCCAGTTGTTCTGAAGCGGGACTATAAGGTCACCAGATTCCTGTAAGGCATGATCGGCATCAATAAAAACTGTTTTGAGCAAATTGAATAAGGCACGAGGAAACTCCCTCATGTTCGGTTTGTAAGAACCAATGCCGACAAAATGTTTGCCTATCAATAAATCTTCTTTATCCGGCAACACAGGTTCCAGAGATGTTGTCGCCGTAATAACCACCTGGGTTTTTTCCAGCAGATCCTCAACAGAAGCAGCTTGATGTAGCTTAACATGTGAGGTTAGATTTGACAATTTTTCTATCAGGGCCGAAACTTTTTCTGGGTACAGGTCATAAACAAAAATATCTGTGAGATTCCTGACCGCACAAGCAAGCCACGCCTGATGAAAACCCTGGACACCTGCTCCGATCACCCCAACTGATTGCGCATTGTCTGCAGCAAGATGGCGAATACTTACAGCACCGATTGCGGCAGTTCTCAAGGCCGTCAATGAAGGGCCATTGAGCAACGCCAGTGGCATTCCGGTTTGTATGTCATTGAGAATCATTATTCCGTTCAAAACGGGAATATTTCTTTGGGGATTTCGCGGGAATAGGGTTACCAGCTTGGTTCCAAAACAACCTCTTGTAAAGCACGGCATAATGAGGAGAGTGTTTTCCTCGTGATCCACATGGAACCGTTGCGGCATGTGGAATTCTTTTCTTTCATATATATACATCGATGCCTCAATAGCATCCAATACTTCATTAAAGGATGCAGCTTCCAAAATATCTTTTTCAGTTAGATAAATCATTTTACAAACATCTCCCGGACAAATAATCATGTTTAAAAAGCTTGTAAGCAATTTAAGAAAGCTTGCCCCTCTTGTTATTGAAATTCAGTCTACGGTCGCATAACGACCAGCCAACTTTACGCAACAACCTCCTTTTTGTCAATACCCTTAGAGACGGGCAAGCAGGAAGGTGCTGTTCCGTAGCGAGAGAATGAAAATTACCAACGATTCTGAAGCAGACAAATTAAGGTAAAAAAGAAAATAGGAAAACAGCATAGCTTAGCTCTATAATATTATGACATTATCCTTTAATTCTTGGATACCTTATGTTTGCTCATCTGGTGCTTTTAGCATCGGGTAATTGATGTGTTTTCTCATAACAATCTTGTCCACAGCATTGAGTGCCTGATGGCAACTGTGATTTGGTCTAAATCCGTATGAGCAATCCAGAAAGTCCTGCTCGTAAATTGCCTCTAATATCTTGGCAATGCCCTTCTGCACTATCTTATCTTCCAGTGCGGGCAGGCCGAGCGGACGCTCTTCATGCTCATTCTTCGGTATGTAAATGCGTTTGACAGGCTGCGGCTCATACCGCTTAGCCTTCATCCGCACCACCAAATCTTTGAGATTCTCGTCCAAATGCTCACCGTATTCCTTCCAACTTACACCATCTATGCCACTTGCCCGGTCCCTACCGAGACTGTAGTAGCAGGATCCAAGATTCGATGGCAGAATAAAGAAAGCTCTTGAATAGACAGGAAAACTAAGACACTCCGGGTCAGACTGAGGCTACCCTCAGACAGCAGCCTGATGAGACAGTCTATCTATAAATTGAATCGCCATCCAGAAAAACTACAAAAAAATTCCAGTTTGAGGGACTTTTCGCTTGACAATTCCGACTTAATCGGGTAGATTATTTTTTTGAAGGAGCGGTGGTGAAAAAGCTCGGCGGATGCCCATTTCAAGCTTTC
>CAYWXK010000038.1:0-37338 GCA_964462515.1 uncultured Pirellulales bacterium | reverse complement strand
GCCGCAGTTTTGTTCCGCCTCTATCCCCGCCGCGGTTTTGCTCCGCCGTTTACAGGTAAAACGGGTCTTCTTCAAAAAGTGCATAACCTCCGCCGTCGATAACCGTACCATATTCAACATTCCAGCCAGTCAACCCCACTGAGAAATCGCCATTTTGCAGCGGCTGACCTCCGAATGCTGTCGCCACTGCTAAAGCAACAACAATCGTACCAAAACCAACTCCTCGCAAGAAATTTTTGTTGTTCATCTTACATCCTCCTTAATTAAGACAATAATTTTAGTTCAATCAGAGCATGAAAAGCCCTGCTCTACGCTCGGCCTACAAAATAGACACCAAGTGACCAAAATACGCTGGAAAAATACAGACAGGACATAACTCCGCGGGAGAATATACCTCCTTGTTTCCCACCATGGACCTAAATCTCCTCATAGTCATTTCGTCCTTCATAACATATAACTATGTATCATTTTTTCATCAGCAGGAACCCTGTCAAGAGAAAATTTGCTAAATTCTCAAAATTTCTATTTTTACGTAGAAATACGTAGAAGTGCGTATAAGCAGGCAATTTTTTCCAAAAACGCGATTTTACCAGAAAAACACGTTGGCAGCCCTGCAAGTAGGGGGAAAATAAAAAAGGCTGTGAGAAATTCACAGCACTTTGGTTCGCAACCAGAACCGATGATTTTCGTCTCAAGCCTTGAGCCCCGAGCCGCAGGTAGTTAAGGTTTTCTATACTGAACCGGGAAGTCTGCTAACAAAAAAAGTGTGGATTGTACGTGGTAATGGCGAAGATTGTCAGAAAGAATCTGCCACTTCGCAAAAAGGCACTGTTGAGTTTTTAAGTCAAGATAAAGTAGGGAACCGATAAAAATTGAAACTGAAAATAACACCACCTCCATCCAGACACAGGCTGGAGTTTTTTCAGATACGCTTTACGTGATCATAACAAGAAACAACAGTGAAGAAACCGCACAATTCCATATTATCTGTAGCGGCACTTATTTGCGAAAATCAAGAAGGCATGTTACTTCTCAATGACAGGACAAGTAAAGCGTTCAGATATCGCATCAACTTCGAACCTTTCAGGCTTAAAATGTATCGGGGTGACGCGTATTAATCTCAGGCTCTTAGGCCCTACTCCCTATTAATGCATTTGTTCGAGCAGTTTTGCAATCCTAGGTTCACGATAGTCACAATTATCGCATGCTTGTAAGGCTTGTTGAAACAGTTGAAGACTGGAATGCTCTAACGTCGTGATGGCACGATTCTTTGCTATATCTCTAAGACTCTTGTAATCTACATCTACGTCTGTATCCCACGAAAATCTTGTTTCTTCCGAAAACCCTCCTAGGGTAGGGTCTTTTGAGGCTTCGCAAAACGTTGCGTAGTTTCTGCATAACCTGCAATATCCGATTGCCCTGCTCACTGTGTTTTGGATTGGCATAAATCCTCTTTATGAAATTATTGATAGGCTTTATAAACATTTGTTTACAGCCCAAACTACAAGTAGCTCTTACAGGCGCAGGGTCACTTCCATCATGCTGTTGTATTGGAATAACGCGAAGTGAGGGAGAGGGTTGACTGTGCCAATCCTTGGTAACTTATTGTTTCATATATGCACCAAGTTCTCACAATCTGCTTCGTTGCAGGTGCTCAACAATTTTTCCAGCACAATATGTTGCAAAGATTCTTTTGAGATGTGGAAGCGATTCGTAACCTATTGCCCGCACGGTGTGATAAAGCAAGGCAACACTATATGTTAGCCTAAAATTCGGTTTTTGACGAGTCCTTGACAAGATCTGAGTGTGAAGATTCTCGGCACGCGAACGCACATGCTGACATAACGTATATGCACGCATGGTCGAGAGTTCTTCATCGACGAGACCTGCGAGGCCGGTATCATCTGCAGGCCAATTAGAAAGCCAGTCCTCTGCCTTACACCACTTTGGAAACGTTGTCAGATTCAAATCATGTCCATCTGGTGAATTTCTCTTTTCACGTCCCATGAGTTCGACTTTTATTGCGACCTCCAGCCGTGCGAAGTCTTGAAGCAAGTGGCCACCCGACTGGTAGCACGCAAAGTCTATTAGGAACGGCACGCCATAGTCCAAAGCCATAAGGATGTTGTTGGTGTTCAAATCCCCGTGGACGTTTCCAAAAAGTACCCAATGACGTTTTAGCAAAGGTTGTAGTCTCTTGCCCACGCTTCCCCACTTCGGCAAACAACTCAATACGAGATCCCGATGTTTTTTCCAACATATGCAACGCAGGGACAATCCATATTCGTCAATTGAATGGACTGACTGGATGATTCTATTTTTTTCCCGAGGCCTGAAGCAATAGGGTGGAAACGCTAAAGGTTTATCTTCCGGGGCTTCTTCCGCAGACCACAACTGTGTCATTTTCACATAATGATTCTGCTTATACCAATCTGCCATCGTATTGATAAGCCTATCCAGAAAAAAACTAGACAGATTTATTTCATCAACACCTGAAGGAGCGCAGGACTGTATTGACTCTAGTTCAGAAATAAATCCTCGGGGATCAAGAAAGACCTGTTCAAAATCGGCGACGACACAGCGGTTGTTTCCAAGAAATATGTACATAACGCCCAGCCAATCGCCGCACCGAGCAGGGAGGAGTTCCTCACCGTGGTTCACACTAATTGCCTGAATCTCAGGTATTAAAGCAAGAACACTTCCTCCTAAGCCCTCCCTTATTTTAGGGTAGCTCTGAACTTCGTGCATACATTTCCAGGATTGATAGTCTTTGGTTGGTGTTAACTTGAGCACACGATCTATCTGGTTCATACTATGCTCAGGCCACGGATAAGAGATGCGAAAGACACGGGCACCCGAGAATCCTTGTCGAATGCCGTAGAGGTTGAAGTGTTTCACGTCCGGCAGATTTTGGCAGACCAATTGACGTATTATCTCCTTGCCCTTTGATAACACGCCATTCGGGTCGAGCCACCTGACCTGAAGCTTAAGCGAATCATTCCACCGGCCTGCGTTTGATATCGTAGGTAGTTGGGGCGGTATAGGTCCCATGATGGGGCCCAAGTTTCCTACAAGACGTGAATCGTTGATGGCTGTGTCATCAGGGACGAATAGAAGAGATTCGACCAGATTTGGTAACGGGCGATCTGACTGATTGTCAATAAGTGCATTGTTCTGCCCAGCTTTTATTAATTTCCTGAAAACTTCGGTATGGAGAAATCCACCGAAACCAAAGGCCACAAGAACTACATCGAAGCCCACGTAATTTCGCCGAATTTGTTCGGCGGCCTCAAGGGCTTCAGTGGGATTTGCAACACTACAAACGTTGGCTTTCCAAATATTTCTCAGAGTTGATGCGATAACATGCGCCCGGCGTTTTCTGTGGTCTGCGAGCAATATCCGTTTCAATCGATGCAGGCTCATCCCTTGCCTTTCTCATGCTCTCCCCCCGAATGATCAAGGCCACATTTCTTGAGCCACTGGCGAAGCGTCTTAGGTGTGGTTCCGATAGCCTTAGCGGCCTTCTCTTGGCTACCTGTTTCCTCAATCTTACGTGATAAGTAGGCCCTATCGAATTGCCTGGTGATCTTGTCAATTGCGTCTTTATGGCTCAGTTCAAACAGGAACTCTGGCCAGACATGTTGCGCATACGTTGGTAAATTCTTTTGGTCAACAGATGCCTGTGGGGCCCGGCTTGCTTCGGGTAGCCCTTGTCGTTCTCGCATAACTTTGTGTGGCAAATGCTGAGGTAATATAGTATGGCCCGAACATACTGCTCTGGCTTGTGTGAGAATATTCTGCAATTCACGAACATTGCCAGGGAATGAATAGTCCTCAAGTATGGCAAGCGCCTCACGTTCGAGACGAACACGTGAGTCTTTCAGAAAATAGGTAACCAAAGCCCGCACATCTTCTTTTCTTTCTCGCAAAGGCGGTATACGTATCTCGAACTCATTTATGCGAAAGTAAAGGTCTTTGCGAAAGCTTCCAATCCTTGCAGCTTCGGCCAGATTTCGGCTTGTTGCGCAGACCAAGCGTGCTCGAAACTTAATCTCTTCATTTCCTCCAACGCGGTAGAATTTGTGCTCCTCAATGGCCCGGAGCAGCTTGGGCTGAAGCGAAAGGTCGAGGTCACCAATTTCGTCCAAAAACAGCGTTCCTTTGCCTGCACGCTCGAACGCGCCAATATGTCTTTCCTTAGCATCCGTAAATGCACCTTTCTCGTGACCGAAAAGCTCACTTTCGATTAGCGTCGCGGAATAACCGGCAGTGTTGGTGGCAATAATCTTTGTTTCCAGAGTTCGGCTTTTTTCGTGGACAAGTTGTGCGAATATCTCTTTTCCGACCCCTGTCTCGCCGATTAGAAGAACTGTGGTATCGCCGCTTCGAATGGCTTGGGCCAATTTCACAACCGCATCCAAGAACAAAGTTGAATTCCCAACAAGCTTTTCACGCAACTCGGCAACCAGTGGGTCGACCTGTTTCGGATCTTGCAGCGCCTGTCTCACCGCCCGGCGGAGGCGGTCACCGTCGATAGGCTTTAGCAAAAGGTCAGTGGCCCCAAGCTCGAATACACGATCACTCAGATTTAGGCTCAGTCCAGGCACCGCAACGACAACAGGCAAGTTGACCATTTTTTGCTTCAGTCGTAAGAGGAACTCAGACCCACTCACCTCTCCATAAATGTCCCATGCCACAATCATCAGATCCGTATCGAACCCGGACTGTTCCAAAGCTTTGAGGGCATTGGCAGCATCGGCAAATTCTGTGACGGAATGCCCGTCATTGCTAAGGAATTCAACCATCCTCTGTTTCGCTCGAGGCTGGCTTTCTATAACAACAATCTTACTCATTGGAGATCACCGGGATTAGTAAGCTGATGTGATTCCTGTCTTTTTGTCTTTCGACCCGTATCCGAATCCCTATATCTCGAGCCAAAGGCCGAAGTATGGCAATGTCGCGCCAGCGGTCCCTCAGTTCATCTGAAAGCGGCTCACCTTTCTGAAGGTAATCCACTACCTTTTTGGCAATGGATTCGCCCGGCGCAACTACAGACACGACAATATCTGTACTGTCGGCGCTGCGTTTGGCAGAGAGTTTGACAGTACCTGTTTCTGGGCAGCTTACCAAGGCACTAAACAATATCTCAGCGATTATATCCCGCAGTTCCGGCTCCGCTGTCTTTGTCTTCAGGTCGTCTGCAAAGTCTGAATCCAACTTCACCCCGCGGTGAAAATAACATGGCTGCACCCGAGACGCCTCTGCCTCAAGAATGCTTCTGAGATCAACCTTTTGAAGGATGCTCTTCTTTTTATCTTCAGTTTCGGCCCAAAGTGTCTTGGGGATTTCATCAAGTTTTTCCCGGACTGTAGTTAGGTTCTGACAAATTGGCTCTTCGGAATCGTGGCTAGGATCCAGTCCATACCGATGTAAAAGTGTGCCTGCAAGCTCGTTCACCTGCTCGTAGATCTGGGAGACAATATTCACAACGAGCTTTGCCGTACGCTCGCGTATTTCTTTGCTGTTCTGTTCTCTATACCTAAGCAATCGTTCAAGCTGCAGTTTCTCGTGAATGGCCTCTCGGGTAACGCCAACAGCCTTGACCAAACGGATGAAAAGCATTCTCTCGGCCTCGCGATCCACCAAAGGTTTTATTAGAAAGTCCGTTGCCCCACACCGTATGGCATGAACCAAGTTCTCAGTGCTCGGGTAGCCTGTGAGAATTACTACTGCCGTCATGGAATGAAGTTTGATTTCTTTCAACAAATTGCGGCCTTGCTCATCATCTGTTTTGCCAAATTCCAAGTCTTTAGTTGTACAAGGCAGGCGTAGGTCCAGCAACACGGCTTCATAAGGTTGACTGTCGCGATGTGCCTTCTCTATGAGTTCACGGCCTTCTTGGCTCGTGGCCACCGCGTCCACCGCGAAACCGTCGATACCACTTTCCTTGGCCCAGCTCGCCAAAGGGCGCTCCATAATTCTCGCGTATCTTTCCCTGATCGCGGATTCGTCTTCAACGATTAATAGCCTTGGTTTATAATTCATCTGTAAATCTCCATTATCAATCAGGTACCATATCTGAACACGGTAGAGTAGTCAAGACCGTCGTACCCTTCCTTATCTTGCTTTTTATTTTCAGAGTACCACCGTGCCGTTCGAAGATCGACTTCGACAGAAAGACGCCCATCGCAGGGCGCTTCTCGGCTGTGGACTTATAGAAACCATCAATGATCTGCGGGATTTCCTCGTCGGGGATCCCTTTGCCCTCGTCGGTGATCCTGATACGAACTCGCTTACCAGCAGCGAATGTTTCCAAAGTAACGCTTAATGTACCTCCTTCATCCATCGCCTTAATGCCATTATCCATAATATTAAAAAACGCGTCTTCAAGTTCTATTTCCGCCCCGCTCACATAAACCTCGGGACCTGGGACGAAGTCAAGCCGGACTTTCTGATGCCTCGCTTTCTCCATGCACCTTTTCATGGCGTTGTTCAGGACCCTATTCAGTCCAACAAGAGTCCATTTGAGGGGCTCCTCGCGGTCAACAACATTTAAATATCGTTCCATTCGGGATGCGAGTTCTTCACACACATTCTTTATCCGGTAAACAAGTTTCCTTTCTTCTTCACTTTGAACGTCCTCGGCAAGAGTACTAACGTCAGCGCGTATGCTCTCCAACTTATTGCGCAAATCATGCGTCACCTGTGCAAGGATGGTTGCAATGTAGACTATTTGATTTTCACTGCGCTTGTGTTCGATAAGGGTTTGCATACGCTTCTCGTAAGCCTGTGATGCGTAGACAAAGGCTGAAAGGTCGTCTGCAACCTCCTTCAACAAATTGTCGTCTTTTGTGATAAACTTGGTGGCCGGGTCGTTAGGTAAAAGCATGTTTTGCATTGTCAGGACGCCGAGGAGCTTCCCGAATCTAAGCGGGATCGTAATAACCTCGTATTTGGCGTGTTCCAACTTTTTGCGAAACATCTCTTTTTCGTACCTGCCTTCTTCCCGCTGCCTTTTATTTCGTTTCCATCGAGCCAGATCATCAATGTACTGTGGGTCATCCAATCTTGCAGAATATCCAGTCATTCCTTCTTTGAGTTTATATACGGCCCGGCCAATCATATCTTCCTTCCAGCCGTACTGACCCTGCAGGACAAGAGCTCCTTTCTTGGCGTCCCACAGGAAAAAGGAAACGACCTCCGCCGATGCTGCTCTTGCTATACGCTCAGCATTGGTTCGCAAAGATTTTCTCAGATCTAACTCTGTACTTAATCGTGGGGTCATATCAAGGAGGAATTTCACTTCGCGAGATCTTTTTTCTTTGGCTTCGGTCTCTTCCGCATTCTTAATAGCAAAGAACAGTCGCTGGCCAAGTGTCTGCATTGACCGCCACATGCTCTCTGAAAAGAAAAATGAATTTTTGCTGGCAATAATGATCACACCAATAGGCAGGTCATCCTCCCTACCCCTGATCAACATATTCACATAAGAATGCTCCTCTGTAAGCACCTTGCGGGCCTGTTCTTGAGGAAGGGACTGGACAAATTCTTTCGATTCCTGGTCATTCTCGACGTCATTAACCCACCTCGACCTACCCGAGACAAAAGCCTTGACGCTAGGGCTATCGAACTTTCCTGGTTTTGAAGGCACAGGAATTAAAGGTCTCTCACGAAGCGCCGCATGATAGTATGCCCCTATTCCTGCAACCAGTTCAAGCTGCGAGCGGTCGCTCGTTGCAACAAGTCGTACGTGGATGATGTCCGTCCCAATAAGGTCATTTCTGTTGGCCAGAACGTTTACAAACTCTTGGACTGCTTTCTTGATCGTTTGGCAGGCAAGACTTGCGGTAATGGCTTTGTCAAAAAGATCGGACAGGGCCAGTTCCTCGAGACGCAACGATCGGCAAATTGCTGTTGCGATTGGGCCTGCAAAAGCTTTAAAGAGTGTCTTCAGATACCCAGGAAGATCTCGCAGATTACTCATATCCCCCAGATCAATTTGCAGGACACCCATCACACTCTGCTCTATCCCAATCAGTGGCACGACATATTGGCTAATAACACCGCAGATTTTAACTGCTTCGGGCTCGCAACGCTTGTCTATACGGGAATCGGGTATGAATTCCGCTTGTCGAGATTCTGCTAAGACGGCCAGTATATCGCTTTCTCCAGCTTTGCGTTTAGTTATTAGTTCAATCTTCTTCCAGCCTAATCCGGCGGATTCTTTTGCTACGATTACGTAGGATCCCTTGTCTCTAAAAATGAGAGATATCATGCCCCCAGGGAAACCCGCTGTGGTAACTGAGCTCATGGTTTTAGATAGGACGTATTTAACAGACTCAGACTTTGCAATTTGATAACCCGCATTGGCAAGGGCGACATAGCCTCGCCTCTGTATTCCGCGTTGTGAGGGTTGATCAGCGAACAACAGCTCAGAAACCGTCCAACCCCTTAATACTGAACGGCCAAGTTCCCCCAGCCCAATTTCGCCATAAACAAGCCCACCCATAATGGGGACACTGGGGTAGTTTTTCCTCATTTCCTTCAAAACAACATTTACATCCAGTCCTATTTTGCTCGCTAACTCAAAACGAGCCTCGCAAGAAAAACCGATGATACAACTAAGGTGAAAAACATCAATATGACCTTTCTGTACCGCCCTCGCCATAGCCTGACCCGACGCTTCTTGTAGCTTATTAGGTTGAGCTTCCAACAACTCAATGGGCCAGTGCTCGTGCACCGGCAGGGCTATGTCAGCAGAGCCGTCTTCTCTTATTCTTGGGAACAATATGATGCGATCATCTTCCTCAGATCCTATACCGCCGAAAAAGATGGTGCGGCCTTTTGCCGAGTATTCATCAATTATTTCCTTTGGCGTTTTTTTCTCCAGCTTGGCTTCTTCACCTCTTCCGGAAGTTTTCTCAAAATACAAAATCCTGTGGCCGTTATCTGCGATTTCCTCAATGTGGAGATACTCTCCTGTTGGTTGTAAACCATGTGCCATCCCAATCCCGAAGCGCATATCCGACTCAATTAGTGCCACAACTGCACCATTGGTCTCAACTTGGTTGTTTATGAACTCCCATCCCCCTTTGCGTTGGAAGTTGTCCCCGGCAACTCCCCCCACCATAGGAATACGGCTCTGCACTGCTGCTCGAATAGCCTTGTGAACCTTCACAGCATCGTACTTTCCCCCCTCGGTAAACCCAGGCAAAAAGCAGAGCAAAAACCGATTGCCCTGTGGGTTAAGGTCTTCTTGTGTTTCTAACAGACCGAGCTGGCTCAACAGACTATCAATGGCTGTATCCGTGTCATCCATCGCGTTCTTAGCCAAGCCGACCTTGGCCTCAATTAACCGAGAAGCAATACATATAAGAGCACAGCCCTCAAGCATTACCTCCTGCTCAGTGATTACACCAGCGACTGAACATCCGACCAGTGGCACGTCCAGGACTCTGGATTTCAGTTCAAATTGAATTCCTTCGAGAAGTTTCTCGAAAGGTTGGAAACTGACTGTGGCCAAAAGGATCATCACCTTTGGCGGAAAATCACACAAGTCTGTTATCGTGTCAAGACACTGCCTAACGAGATCTCTGCCGTCATCAATACGACTGCCGCTGGGTCTAATCATCGATCCGCGAGTTACTATAAGATATGTATTCTTTTCTGAATGCATCAGTTTATGTCTAAGTTGGGGTCATGTAATTTTGCAAAGGCCTTTACTAACTTCGCATCTTAAAAATTGTAGTTTATCAGCGAAACATCCAACTTTCGCTGGACACAATTATATCTCATCGCTTGCACAGGTCAAGCTGCAGGCTTAGCCATGATGGCTCGAGCAAATAAAACCAGTCTGGCCAGCGGCTGCCTTAATCGAAGCTGACCTGACTGGTCACTGGCGTAGAGGAGGCGCTCTTGGGTGGAAAACTGATCTTCCACAAGAACAGCATATTTGAATCCGTGGTGCAAAACTCAGAGATTTGATAATGATGCTAACCGGCTTCTCCCGGAGCTGTTTGGTGTAACGAGCATTCATGCTAGTATCTCCTAAATTTCAAATTTGTTTTCTCAAAACATTATGCCTTTGAATGGTAATTCGCAAATAGCGTGCCAACCCAGAGATTCTCGACAGGAAATTTTTTAAGTATTTGTAGTAATGATGGTTATGAAGGAAAAAATTAGGAATACCAGCCTAATTACTAACAAATGGAAGGGGTTAAATGGGAAACTAATTACCGGAATAAAGGTAGTCCACGGTCTATTCTCTGTCAGGAGGCTTGCATCGCCCTTCCTTTACAGAAGGCAGCCTAAGAACGGTCTTAGTGCGGTGGCTTAAACAGCCTACCATTACTTAGCCATTATCCACTCTTGTCACCACAGTTAACGGGTAGTTAAAACTCTGCGGAAAGTCGGTCTTCTCAGCGGCACAGAGGCTGACATGCATGAGCATTGGTGCGGGAGTCAATGATTCAGCGGGTTGCACCACCGAAATTATCGATAACATAAAATATCTTTCGCACATAGTTATTAGGTGTAAAAAAGCCCCCAATCTGGACGTTAAGAAAGGTTTACATTTCGTATAGTGTTTAATTGGCGATGCCATTTCGGCATCATAGCTTTGCATCAACATGCCTACCGGTGGCTTTCAGGAAACTGTTGAAATCTATAGTTGGGTGGCATTACGGATTAAATTCGATGAACGAAACTGCTCAGCAATGTGGTCAAGTATTAAAGGGTTAAAGGTTCAATTTCCACACCATTTCTGAAACTTTTGGCGTAAAAGGCAATGTCGGTTGATTGTTTTACGTTAAGAAAAACTCCTGTAAATTCCACACTATTATGTAATCGATACAGGTACTTGTTTTGTGTAAGCGGCCAGTTTCGCCACACAGACACACTCGATATTGACCAGAGCGGAAAACACCCGAACATGCAATAGAGTTTTTCGTACATTCCAATTTTCTTTTTCAATTCGCTTGACGCAATCGCCAAAACGAATAAAATTCCATCGACCGTGTGTAACTCTAAAATACCGTTACGGGTACAATTATGAAAACCAGCAGGGTCAGCAGAATAATTCAGATATTGACTGCTCTTCAGTCAGGTCAGCCCTATACAGTATGCGATTTGGCAGCACATATGGGAGTAAGCCGCCGAACGGTTTTTAGAGATTTGCAGGATTTGCAGAAAGCAGGGGTCCCCGCCCATTATGACAGCAAGGTTAGCCATTACACAATAGATCCAACGTTTTTCTTTCCGCCCCCAGACCTAACCATTCAAGAGGCATTAGGCCTGTTGTTGCTTGTTCACAAAACCAGAGGTCTTGTTCGTTTGCCTTTTATGGATTCATCTTTGCGGGCAGCCCTCAAGATAGAAAATCATCTATCTCAAAAAATAAAGCTTTTCTGCAATAGAGTCCTGGAAAGAATCTCTGTAAAAACCCCTCCCATCCCAAATATCAGGGTAAGTGACAAGATATTCCTGCAGCTTATAGAAGCGATCTTGAAGAAGCGGGTCGTAAATGTTGATTATTATCTACCCAAGCAGTGCAAGAACATAGCGTTCGATTTAAGCCCATATCACCTGTTCTATAACGACCACACGTGGTATGTGCTCGGCAAGCCCGATTCCAATGACCAGGTCTGCACTTTTAAGCTTAATCGAATCAGGAAATTGACTATATTGGACAGGTGTTTCGTCGAGGATGAAAAATTCGACCTTAAGGAACAACTTGCCAGAGCGTGGTCAATGGTTCCGGAGGGGAAGCTCTATCATGTTAAACTGAGGTTTTCACCAGAAGTGGCTCACGATGTTGCTGAAACTCAATGGCACAGCACTCAAACGGTTACCTTTAACGACGATGGTTCCGCAATTGTGGAATTCCTCGTTGATGGCCTGAGCGAAATCACCTGGTGGATTTTAAGCTATGGTGATAAAGTGCAGGTTCTTGCGCCAGCGGTCCTGCGACAGAAGATTGTTGGACTGGCCCAAAACATCATCAAGCAAAGCGAACAATTGACGCTTGATAGAAATAAATTCCCTTTTGAAGAAACGCCAAGTTCTTATGACCCTTAACTGCCAATAGCGACAAACAAAATCTTCAAAAAAGGCTATCCTTATCTGCTTAGCTCGGCCGTAATCAGTTTATGAGATAGAAACCAGATAACACCTGTCTCCTGTCAATCATAAGTGCTTTTAACAGAAGATGTTATGAAAAGAAATTGGACGATTTCAGTTCTCGGTAATTTTCGATCGGTACAGTTATTTCTCAGCGGAAATAACGAACCACGGTTATTTTCCAGCGGATTTAATTGCAGAAGTCATTCTGTTGTCGTAAAATAATAATTAAGGCGAGCCAAGAATAAGAAGTGTTGATTGCCAAACAACAATAATTGCTTTTACTTTTTTGGTTCCTGAGAGACCGTCGCTTGTTAATGGAGGCATAGAGGAGTGACAGCCGGAGATGTCGATAGCTATAGGGATAATGTGGATACCGCACATAAGGTATTTACAGAACACGGCCATTTTATTCGAGCGGTGATCGGCTCCAGAGTCAAAAATAAAGCTCAAGCAGAGGATATCTTCCAGAACTTCTTTCTTTCCCTCGTTCACAACCCGATACCAGAACGCGTCAGACACGTTAAAAGCTATCTTTGCAAAGCCATAATCAATGATATTGTTGACGCAGCCCGCAAAGTGGAACGGTATCAGGCTTTGGTTCATAGATATAGTGAACAATCTATTTTTTCTATCAATACAATTGGTCCGGAAAACGCCTTTAATATAAAAGAAGAAACCGATAAGCTCTTTGAGCTTATTAAGGGGCGATTACGGAAAAGTGAGCTTCGAGCGGTTACTTTGCGATACTGCAGTTCCTTGGATACCAATGAAGTTGCGGCGAGAATGGGTGTAAAGAATGGAACTGTTAGAAGGTATATATCCGTAGGGTTAGCAAAAGTTCGTAAGCTCTTAACCGTCGAATCGAGGAAATAAAAATGGTTGCTGCAAATCCTAATTCGTTATGCAAAGAGGCTGAGCTATACTACTATGATTTTATTCTTGGAGAGGGGCACGAATCAATCCCAGAGCATATTATTGAGCACATTAATCAATGCCAGAACTGCCAGGAGCAGATTAGTGAACTAAAAGTTGCCCTTTTGCAAGCTGATAACATAGACCCAGAGCAAAACCGGGCTAACTCTGCCACAGCCACAATGTTGAAACTTCACTTTACCTACATTGGTAAGCCTGTAATTTGCCAGACTGTAAAGCCTTTTCTCCCTACCCTATTAGACCCTGTTCTAAAGATTAGGATACCAACACCAATTACGGCACATCTTGATAACTGCCAACAGTGCTCGGAGGATTTAGATTCGCTTCGTAGACTTCAGCTTAACCGCAAGCAGCTAAGCAGACTCAGCCAATTATTTGCAGAGGCACCCTCTAAAGATGAGGTAAACTGTTCTCAAGCCCGGGCTGCCATATTATTTGTTGTCTTAATGACTCTTCGGGAGGTCGATGCAGATGTTTTGAAACATATTTGTATTTGTCCTGATTGTCGCAAAGCGTTATATGAGTACAGGCAGGCTACCTGCAAAGAGGTTGAGAATGAAAAAGAGGAATCAGAATTTCCGTGCGAGCAAGTTTCAGCATCTGATATTTTTGATTACGTTGTGCCTTACGGCCTTGATCCTGCGAAAGACCAATACACCAGATTTCGGGAATCCCTTACTTCTCATATCCGCAGGTGCCCCAGATGTCTGGCTAAAATGCAACAGCTCCATGAGACCGTTTATGCCATTGCGGAGAGGGCTGATTCTGAAATTGCTACGGTGTATAATATAGCCAAGCCCTCTGAAGCTCGCGTTGAGAGTGAATCACCCGACCCCTATAGAGGCTTTCCCATCAATGTAGATGTTATAGAGCCGGAGAAAGTGAGGGTTGTAGAATCCCCTTTTGTTGGTAGTTCCATAGCGGCATTAAGACAAAAGCTCAGGGCAACAAATCTAAGACCTATAATTAAGGCTGGTATCGCGGCTGCTGCAGCCCTGTTAATAGGGATCGGTCTGCTGCTCAGCACACCGAGTGCAAAAGCAGTTACGATTGAGCAGATTTACAGGGCAATTGAGAAGGTCAGGAATGTCTATGTTGCAAGCTTCATACCTGAGAGAAAGGAACCTGTGCAAGAGAAGTGGGTCTCACGGGTACTGAATGTTTATATAACTAAAACTGGAAAACACATGGTTCTGTGGGACCTCCAAAACAAGGTTAAGAAGGTAAGGCCTCTGGACTCCAACTCGGTCGAGACAACAGTGCTATCTGATAACATAATTAGCGAGACCAGAGAGAGAATAGTTGGCTCTTTAGGTCTTATGCCGTTTGACCATATGTCTACAATCCCCAAGGATGCTGAATGGCATCGTGTAACTAATGGCAGCCTGAAAGTTGTCACAGAAAACAGTCAAATCTACGACCTCGTGTGGACTGAAGGACGGTATGGTGGTTCTACCATATTCAAGAAGTGGCGAGTCCTTGTGGACCCAAAAACAAATCTTCCTAAAAAAACTGAGTTTTACCAAAAGTTGCCTGCCGAGGATGAGTATATTTTTATGTCTTCTATGGATGTTGAATATTTGAGCGACAGCAAGATGCAAGATATTATTAAAGAAACATCTTTTTAGGACAATAACACTTCATTTTGGCTGCCAAAGGGGATTTTTGTTTTTATAACCATCGGCTGTTTTTTCCACAAATAGACTTTCAGCTTCTACTTTATCGACGTGATCATCCATAAATCCAACGTTGACAGTTTTGTTTGGATGACGACCACCTATAGCGTCCTCCTCCTGGCCGGGCCATAAATCCCTTTCTCGGTTGATGCGAAGGCCTGGTATATAGGCGGTATCTTCAATAATGCGACTATCAAGAGCAACAGGAGGTATATTTGTTGCATGCCACCAGCTTATTATGCTATAGCCACTGTCAACTATCAGCATAGTCCGGCTGGGACTTGGAATGTCACTGCTGCACAAAGGCGTTCCAACAAATTCCTCTCTACGGCTTGGAATATCATCATAACTTTTGCATATAGACCGGTTCACGCCATAATTGCCGCAGAGGATATTATTCTTAAGTTTGGGATTACTTAGCCGTTTAGAGGGGCACCGAACTACTGTTCTTCTGCTGTCGGATTTTGTGTAGAATCCTTCTATGAAATTAAACCACCACCATCCCCTCCGGTCGTACGCAGAACCTCCGGCATAACCACCGCGAGGTGGCACCATCGGAGTATTATCAAAACCAAAAGGAAGGACCTGGTTGTCGGTTTCATAACTGAGCAAACTGAGTAACAACTGTTTGGTATTTGAACTACAAAGAACCGCATGGGCTTGCTGTCTTGAATTTCTTAACGAAGGCAACAAGATAGCCGTAAGAACAGTAATAATCGCGATGACTACGAGCAACTCGATAAGTGTAAAACAGGAACGCCTCATAATCTCTTATTCTATGGTGGCTTTTCTGACGAGTCAACATAGACAGCCCATTAATAAAAAAGAGGCAGATAGGATTTATCCCACCTGCCCATTCTGTTACCTCAACGAGGCGGCTAAGCACACGCCCTCATATAATAACACGTCCATTCCCCCGTTACGTTACAATTGAAAGGGTCATAAGGGTCTTCTATGCAAGGTGATTCTTTGTATCTGAGCATCCTATAACCCGTGCAGCTACCGCTCGGTGCGGCTTCACAACCGTATCTTGTGTAGTACTCCTGGTAATAACCTCCACACACTCCAGGAACTGGGTTACTACAGAATATCACATCGTAGCTCTGGAGCAATCGCGTGCAGGTATAACCGGCACCACCAACTATCTTGTTAAGCTGGCCATCGTCGATCTCGGTAAATTCGCCCTCTATTTGTATGGGCTGGTTGGAAACTAAGAGAGATGTGCCTTCTGTCCAGTCTGTGCCGAAGAAATCAATATCTGTGTGATAAAAGAATTTATCGCTTGCCAGATCTATGCACCACACATACTCACTATCGATACCTGCCAGCACCACAAAATGATTCTTTCCGGGGATATGTAATATCACCTGACAGCCATACAAGTTCTTGAGCGTCTTTATATCTGTTCTAACCGCACGGCAATAAAACGCCTTACTTTGGACAAACTGCTTCATTGCGTAAAGGGTTGTAGTTTTGTTTGGTTCGCTTACAAGTTGAGCAAGCTCTTGCTCCGTGATTTCTTTACCTAATTGGGAGGCGACATATTTGAGGGCTATTGTTGCGCAGTTCTGTGGCTGGATGCCTTCCCAGGCTGCAAAAGCCAATCTTTCAGCCAGAAGATGGTCAGTGTCGACCGTATGGGAATGGTAATACATTGCGGGCTTACTGGTAACAGGTGAACGGTATTCTATCAACGCATCTGGTTCATACTTAACATTAAAGCTGTCGATTGGGGAAATATCACCAGTTATCTTTGTAAGATTCCACAGATCACTAGCTAACAGCCTGTTTGACCCCGCCTCATATTGCTCTGTCAAAATTGCCGTAGGAATCCACTTACCTGCCACCAACTGGTAATTGGAGTAGTGCGTAGATGTGGTTGAATTCGTAGTGTCTGTTATCGAACAGGATATTACAGAGTAAACTTTTCCTGGATCCATTACAAAAAACTTGCGTGAGCCATTAGAACTATTAAGCGTCAGATGTATTTGTGTTTGACCATCAACATTTTTTTCGATTGCTGATGATTCGGCTGCGCAGAGGTTCTCATAAGTATAATAGCCGTAACCCCAGGGGATTAATCCTGCGGTCAAAGGACCGTTGACAACATGCGGCGTATCTCCAGTTGAGTCAACTATAGCATGGTTTCCAGGCAGAAAATACGTTGTGTATTTTTCGCCATCCCACGCGAAAACACGTCTGGCGTTCCAGTCCAGGTCAAACTGTTTGGTCATAAAATTGCCTTCTAAGTCTTTGCCTGGCTTTACTGAGTCTGTCCGTGATTGGACGTTGATTCCCCAGTAAAACCTTTCTCCATCAAACCTTACCACCACATTGGAATTCATTGTGTACTCGTTGGAGAGACGGTAGCGGACGTCGAACGGTATGGCATCGAGCTTCATCTTCTGTAGATTTTCAGTCAATTCGGGCTTATTTGGGTTGTCTTGATACTCCTGGACCCGCTCTTTTATTTGGCGCTCAATCTCGTTGGGGTCTGTTACTTTTGGTGCCCTGTATTCTTCGTGCGTTGCTTCAATCATCCCAGCAGGTATCCAAGTCTTTTTTGACTGGCTCGTCAGGGTCTGAAAGATTTGCAGGATCTCCTGTCTCTCGAGGGGTCTATCCGCAAAAGCAGCGAAATTGACAAACAATAGAAATACCCCTGTTAAAATGAAATGTCTTGTTTTCATAATTACCTCCTTTTTCAAAAACTTGAATTCAAAAAGGACAACTTCACAATCGCATATACATCTTTTTCATATAAGAGGGCGACTGGCAGGCGAAGAGTATTGATTGTTTTTAGAACTTTTTTCAAAACATCGAAAAAAATGTTCGAAGGCAGGGCCAGAAGCAATATTTGAAGTTACAGTATCTACGTGATAATGACTTAAGAGCAACCCGCAAATATGCTCTATCTCGTTTTACTGATGCAACCCTATCTCTATGATGCAAACAAAGACACTTGGTTTCTAATACAAGCAAGGGTAGCTATTCCGTTTTTTCAAGCCAATATTCGGTGAAAAGTATTAAATCGTTAAGGTCAACAGTGCCATTTGTGTCCAGGTCAGTCCCTTCACACCGATTAGGGTCGCTACATTCCGTTTTCTGCCAGTGTGAAGCAAGGATGGCAAAGTCAGTAAAGTCAACTTTGGTGTCTTTATTGAAGTCGCGTGTACTAACATGAAAAAACGTTAGATAATAGTTGGGGTCAGACCAACTTATGTTGCGGTCGTAGAATCCCACATTGCAGTCACCTACGGCTAGGGCATTATAATCAATAATGAACCAGTCTCCTGCCTGTATGCCAGTAGAGCCTGTGTACAAGTCAAACTCGTTATCAGGCCACCACACAACAGCAGCCTCATTACCTGCGGCAGGGAGATGAGACCCTGACCAATCCTCACCTACCTTTGGTCCTCTGGCTGAGAGGACTCCATAATCACGATATGCTTCTTCGATGGCCAAGCTACCCCCATCTACCCCCCAGCATTCATTAACATCCGAGCTAACAATAATGGTAAGCTTAGTTCCAACCATAATATCTCGATATATGAAGGGTATATTGGGGTCTACTGGGGGAAGAGGTGTATTTCCGTCAGCTAAGCATACCCTGGTTGACACCTCTCCAGCGGCTGCTGAAACCATACACAGAATTGGCACGAATGACACTATTAACGCTATCGTTTTCATCTATATCCTCCAGAAACATGGGTTTCACCCTGCCTACAGGTACAGCAAAACGCACGATATAAGGCGAAATCTTTAACCATGACGCTTTCTCAATACCATCGTACTACAAACTTATCCTTATCTTTACACCATTTTACCTATGAAGTCAAGAAAAAAAGCAGCCTTCAATTACGTGAAAAGAAAAAACTCGAGAATTTTATGACAAAAAGTCAACAAAAGAAGTTTGTCACACGCCTTATTTAAATAAGCTATGCAAAAAAGGTTCTTCCAGTTTTCAGTTAGAAATGCAGAAGAGGCATCAAAATAACATCTTATATTGGAATTTTTCACGCGGCAACGAAAAGTAACAAAGCACCTTTTTTGCTCGAAAGAGCCTATGTTCGCAAATTAATGGTCTAAGAATGAAAGAGACGCAGGAAAACCATCCTGGGAAAGAGGATTCACAAGCTACGAGGAAAAGGGCTGTCCGCGTTTTAATCGTAACAGACAAATTGCAGGATGTGCCGTCTTTATTAAGATGCCTGTGCCATTTGCGTGGCTGCATCGTGCAAAGTAAGCACGCTATGAATCTACCGCAGGCTTTATACCAGCTTCGCAATGAACGTTTTGACCTTATATTTTTGGATGATGGATTCGATTCTGATGTAAACGCCAAAGAAGTCCTTGAAACTTTCCGGGAATGCAAAATCGATGTTCCGGTTGTAGTTATTACGGGTGAATGTAATGAGCTAGCCGTCACCCACTTGCTGAAGGCTGGTGCATACGGCTTCATCCCAAGGAACGACCTCGAAACACAGGTTTTCATTGAAACCGTACAAAAAGCACTCAATCGCTCTGCTGTGCCGGACGAACAGGGGGATTAAATGCTCAAGTTGACTTTCGTTTGGTCAGCAGTGTAAATGTTGAAATATACCGTTGATTGGTGCCCCCCTATGCCTGTATACAAAACATTCAGAACTCACACAATTTTAAACCTTTTACGCTTCTGATTCTTATGCCGAATTTTTCGTTTTTTTATAGGTTTCTCCAAAGAATCCGACAAATTCTAAAAAACAGTCAACATTTCCTGTTTCAGAACCGCCTTCTCCATAAAAGAAAGAAACTTATTTTCAACTTTCTCTCAAATATTTGGTTTGGAGACGCAACCTCCTTTAACCAAGGTAATTCGGGTATTCTGGGGAATGGCTTTGAAAGCTGCGTATCTTGCAGGAAAAATTTTTTGAAAAATTCTGCCTTTTCCTATTGACTTATAGGTAAAGTTCGTAAAAATTGTAACTATCAACTGCGAGTAGCCTTGTGAGATTAGAAATTGTGAAAGCACCATAGATACGCCTCTCCCAGGAAGTGAGAAAAAGTAAGTAACTCGGTCATCCTTTTACAGGAGGTGTAAGTCATGCGCGGACGAATTTCCTTTATTCCTTTAGTGTTTTTCTGTTTTTCATGGTTTGTATTCACAGACCAGCTTCTGGCTGATGTAGCAGCCGATCTTAAGCAAGCAGAAGAGTTCAAAAACAATAGCCAATATGAACAGGCTGAGGGAATCTACAAGCAAATTATCGCAAATAATCCAGGAACTGATAATGCCTTCCAGGCGCAAAAGGAGCTTGCTTTACTTTATATTGCCTGGTACAGGCAGCCTCAGGCGGATGCAGCTTACCAACAATTGCTTGCTAATTTCTCCGGACATAAGGATATAGCGCAAGCTGTGCACGACATAGCATACCAGTATCGCTGCGAAAATAAACAGAACAAGGCTAACCAGATTGACCAGTATGTTGTAAGCAACTGGCCGGGCAGTGACTATGCAGTCCTGGGACAAATGGATATAGCAAAGGCATATGTCAACATGGGCAACGACGTAGCTGCTGATGCTGCCTTTGATAGATTACTTACCAAATATTCTGGGCATACCCTTATAGCAAGAGCCGTTCACGATATAGCACAGCAGTATCGCGGGACACGAAGATACGAAAAAGCAAACCAGCTTTACCAATACGTTATAGATAACTGGCCCAAGGCCGAGCACGCATTGTGGGCACAAGCTGACCTGATAAAGTCATATCTTGCGGATGGTAATGACACTTCTGCTGAAATCGCGGTTGAGAAATTGCTTACCAATTTTAATGATAATCCTCTTATAGCCAGAGCAGTCTGGGACACCGGGCAGTACTATCGCGATTTGAAGAAATACGAAATGGCGAATAAGCTTTATCAGCACGTGGTACAGAGTTGGCCTAAGGCCGAACACGCTGTGTGGGCCCAAGCGGACCTGATAAAATCATATCTTGCCCTCGGAGACGACCCTAATGCTGAAGCTGCCATTAAAAAATTACTCTCTGATTTTACCTGGAGTAAGTACATAGCAAGGGCCATTCACGACACCGCCTGGGAGTATCGCAAGTTAGGAAACTACGGTAAGGCTAACGAACTTGACCAGTACGTGATAGACCACTGGCCGCAGGACGTGCAGGTGATGTGGGCAAAAATGGATATGGCAAAGACAAACATTGCCCTGGGGAATTATACGGCTGTGGAGAAAACGATTAATGTCTTAATCGCAGATTTTAATGACCATCCGGAAATGCCTTTAGCGATATTCATGATGGGAGAGGAATACTATAATAAGGCCTTTCGGTGCGAGAACGAAGGCCGTGAAACCGAGGCCAAAGGGCTTTTCACAAAAGCCGTAGTCGCATGGGAAAGAATCATACCGCAATTACAGAAATCTGATATTATCGCATATGCTTATAATGTTGCAGCGGATTGCTATCGCCGACTAGGTCAACAGGAAAAGGCTATGAGGTACTATCAAACGGTGGTTGATAATTGGCCTAATTGTGAGTACGCCTGGAATGCCCTATTTCAAATGGGGCGGTATTGGGAAGAACTGGCAAAATCAGGATCGTTGTCTGAGTCGGAGGCGGCCCCGAAAATAAGGAATGTATATCAGCAGCTTCTGGAAAAGTATCCTGACTGCAAAGCGGCTGAGTATGCCCGGTACTGGTTAAGTCGTCACAATTCTCAATAAGGGAGAAAAGAAATGAGGGAAAAACTTATAATTATCATTTTGATTTTAAGCGGATTGCTTGTCAACTCCAACGTAAGCTACGGGTGTAATACACCTCCAGAAGCGATTTTGAAAGTGTTACGCCAATACGTAATCGTGGGCAAGGGCGTAGTTCTTGATGGCAGTAGCTCCCATGATGTGGGTGGGAGTATAGTGAAGTTCGAATTCGATTTCGATGTGGACGGCGACAACAGCTATGATTACTGGGAAACTTCCAGTTTTTATCCTGATGGGGCCTTTGACGGCCGGACCATCCATATATACAGCAGTAATACAGTATGCACAGTTAAATTAAGGGTAACCGACAACGGCGGCCTTACTGATACCGATACCTGCACGGTGCACGTTGGTCCGGATTCAGACAATGATGATATGCCCGACGAGTGGGAAACTCTGTACAATCTTGTTGTAGGTACTGACGACGCGGAAGACGACAAAGATGAGGATACTTACAATAATTTATGTGAATACTTGCACGGCACTAACCCGGCCAATCCTGAAAGCAAGCCAAACGGATCTTCGTATATTATCACAATTCACGTGCCAGATGATGTTCGTTCCATTCAACGCGCGATAAACGCTTCCATCAACGGCGATACAATTGTGGTTGCCGAGGGTACATATACTAACGAGGGCATTTATGAGCAGAACGTGCATTGCGGTATCGACTTCAGTAATGGACTGGCCACAGGTACTCGAGCTATTATAGTTAGAAGTACCAATCCAAACGACCCAACCGTGGTTGCAGCAACGATTATTGATTGTCAGGGCAATGAACAAAACAAACGACGTGGATTTTATTTCCATAGAGGCGAGGGCTCCAATTCGGTTCTCTCCGGCTTTACAATCAAGAACGGTTATCACGAAAAGGGCGGGGGAATATACTGCGAAAGTGCTTCGCCCACAATAACCAATTGCGTCATCAGCGATAATACTGCGTCCTTGACACCCTATGGCGGCGGTGGAATGTATATTCAATATGGTAATCCCAAGGTGAAAAATTGCGTCTTCAGCCGAAATACGGCTTCCTTTTGCGGCGGAGGAGTACTTATCTGTCAAACTTCTCTGCTCTTCCCCGCAACTTTCGTCAATTGTATTTTCGTTTCCAACTCAGCATTCTATGGCGGCGGGATGTACAACTATAACTCTCCTACGAAAATAATTAACTGCACTTTCAACCAAAATTGTGCCAGTGCTGGCAACAGTGGTGGACTACAAATTGAGGAATATGAGTACTATGGATCTCCTCTACAGATTACAAATTGCATATTTTGGGGCAATGAGAATACACAGATCTATTATGATGATGGGCAAGCACCGGTAGTCAATAATAGTTGTATTCAGGGAGGGTGGACTATCAACGGTACTGGAAATACAGGAGAAAATCCGTGTTTCTTAAATGCTGAGGCCCCAGCGGGGCTTGATGGCATCTTCGCTACTGAAGATGATGGCCTACTCCTCCCATCTGACAGCCCATACAGCCCATGTATTGATACCGGAAATAATACCGCCATTGACAATGAAGGTGCTACCACAGATATCATTGGAAATCTGCGGAAAGCTGATGGCAATCACGATGACCCTACTCCACCTTATGACACTACTATAGTTGATATGGGAGCATACGAGGTCGTTCCGGTTTGGTATGTTGACATCACCAAAGCTGGCGGCGATGGCAAATCATGGACAAATGCCTTTAAGTATTTACAGGATATCTTGAATAATACTAACCTTAAGGCAGGTGATGAGATTTGGGTTGCAAAAGGTGACGATAACTATAAACCAGACCGAGGTGGAGGTAAAACACCTGGTGACCGTTCAGCTTCGTTTGTGCTTAAGACAGGGGTTGATATCTACGGTGGCTTTGCCGGAACAGAAGCTCTACGGTCACAGCGTGATTGGCTTAAAAACGTTACCACACTAAGTGGGGACATAGATGGTGATGGTTTTGACAACCATGACAGCTACAACGTTGTAAAAGGAGCTGACAATGCAACCCTTGATGGTTTTACTATTACAGGGGGAAACGCCAACCTGTCTATTTATGATGGCGGTGGCATATATTGCTACTATACTTCACCCAGAATCAATAACTGCATAATTACAGGTAATTATGCCTATAGCCAGGGCGGGGGCATATACTGCTATTATGCATCGCCCGTGGTTACTAATTGCACGATTACAGCTAATAGTGCTATCTGGGGTGCTGGGGTCGCCAACCGCTATAGTAACCTTACATTAAGCAACTGCATCATAAAGAATAACCAAGCAGTATACGGCAGTATCATTCGCGCTGGTTATGGTGGTGGGATGTATAATATTTACTCTCCAGTATCAGTGACCAATTGTATCTTCAGTGGAAATACAGCCGCACAAGGTTTTTGCGGTGGTATGTACAATTTCAACAGCAGCCCAACGGTAACTAACTGCGTTTTCTGTGGGAACTCTGCAAAATCTGGCGGTGGTATGTATAATTACGGAAGCAACAGCAAACCACTGCTGACCAACTGCACATTCAGCAAAAATTATGCAACAAACGGCTCGGGCGGTGGTATGTACAATTATTATTATTCTACCCCAGCTTTGACTAATTGCATTTTATGGTTAGATACAGCTACGGTCAGTGGCCCTGAGATATATAATTCATCCTATTCTACACCAACTATTAGCCACTGTGATATACAGGGATGCAGGGATGATAACGGAACTTGGGTGCCTGGTTTTGGCACAGACCTCGGAGGCAATATTAACCAGGATCCTCGTTTTGCTAACTCAAGTAATCCAGCCGGAGAGGATGGTATTCTCGGCACATCAGATGATGGCCTGCGGCTTAAAGGGGACAGCCCTTGCATAGATACTGCTAACGGAAATATGGCAACGGATACCGATGTGTTAGAGGATAAGCGCCGCGATATTGACTTTGTCCTTAACGCCGGTATAGGCGGTCCTGATTATACCGACATTGGTGCGTACGAATATGACAATTCTCCCGGGTACACAACTTCATTTGAGACATACCAGGGATATGTCGTCAACAACACCGTTAATGGGATTGATGGTTGGAAGGTTGAAGAAGGTAGTTCGGGGGCCTATGTTTTTGAAGCAAAATATATGGAGGACAATGGTCAAGGAGGAAGCAATGACTATTTTTATCAGCGTGTCCGAATGTATTACAATTCTACAATCTCGTATAGTACAAGTGACTCCTGTGACAAGACATTTGCACGCATCAATTGCATTCCGTCACCAGGTTCATTTATTGACGTTATGAATGGCTCTGCTTTGGTTGCCTCTATCAAATTTGGCGACGTTGTTGAGGGCGAACACGCATATATATGGGTGTTGGACAATGGAAGTTATGTGAATACTTCAATCGATTACTTCGCGATAGCAGCCCAATGTCGTGCTTTTCTAACGTCTCCTGAGACTTATTACAATAATCCTGCCTATCCCTATTCCTATGAGAACACCTGGATTGAATTTACGATTCAATTTAACTGGGAAAATCATTCGTATAAGGTGTTCTGGAAACATTGGGGCCTTGAGAGCCCTGCAGATATTTATCCTGAAGCCAGATTCAGTCCTGCTCATCAATGTTACACGAAGGTTGAATTCAAAACCGGTTCGAACCTATATTTCACTTTTGAACTCAATAGAATATCTGTTTCAGATGTGGCCTTAGGAGATGAAGGAGGTATTGTAGGATCCGAAGACGATGTTTGGCTAATTGCTCCTGAGGCTGATATATTAAATCCTTTAAAAGGACGATGCATTGTAGCAGGTCCTATGTGGTATGACATACTTGGAGAGTATATAGTCAAGTGCTGCCCGGCGGATTTGGATTCAGCCGACCCTGACAACTGGATAACAGTTTGCTCAGGAAAGACAGTTAACAGGGATGCTACAACGGTTGGTTACTGGAACACCGAAGCGTTTTATAACGGCGACTACTTTCTGAAAATTGAAGTCTATGACGACCTGAGACGGAAACATAATGAAGGGATCATAACAGTTGACCGCTCATTTAATGGCAGGCCCCCTGAGCCATGTAAAGTAAAATATCCAGTCATTGGACGAGCAAAGGCTCGAACCTTCCATTATGAAGAGCTTCCTGATTTTAATATCAATTGGCCCGGTACGTTTCCCTTTGAATTTAAGAGAACGTATAACAATGGTTCGCGAGCTCGAATCTTACCTCTATTTTGTGGCTGGACTCACAACCACAACATCCGCCTGATAGAGGACTGCAAGTATGATTGGATTACGGATGGTGCTGGAAAACCTGCCTATCATGACGACAAGCTGGGTATTGGGAGACTGTGGCTTTGTCAACCGTTGGGGGGAGAGATGTTTATAGGTAGTATTCATACAGAACCGCATACGGTGATATACAAGCCATTGGATAAAGAAAATCACTATATCATACGGACAGTAAATTCGGTTGACACAACTGATCCCGATAAACCGAAGTTTGACGTGACTTACGTTTACTATGCACCTGATGGCATGACGTTGACATTTAATAAAGTATTCACCGGTCCTTGGGCTGTGCCAGCCGATGAGGGCTTGGTGGGCTGGATGGTTGTAGCGGGAATTGATGAGCAAGCAGACCGATTCGGCAATAAGCTGGTGTATGAGTGGTCTGGTGTAGATGAGCAGGACGAGCAGGATATTTTCCTAGATAAGATTAGTAATAACCGAACGCCTGCAAAATTAGTTTTCGCTTATGAACTTGGCCCCGGTTTGTGTAGCAGTATCACGCTTTCTGAGAGCGACCAGCCTGGCCCGGATGATCCGTCTATCACGTTCGGCATAACTTCGGATGAGATTCATGGTTTTCAATACTATGCAGTGATACCTACATATAGAACGATAGGCAGCGGTGAAGGCGATACTACTCATACCTTAAGGTACTTTCATAATGCTGAGCAGGAGTTCATGTTGACTTTGATTTTTCCGGAAGTATGGTGGGAAGAGTTGGAAACGATTATTACCGAGGCTCAGCACAGTGATGATGGAACTTTCTTACAAAGAGTAGAAGGTTGTACTGACCCTGTCACATGGGAGGTCTATAACTCGGATTGGGCGTTACATCAGTTGTATGATTATGAATATGACATTCAAGGTAATTTGATCACTACTACTGAAGTGAAATTTGGAGGCCCAGGGGCAATTCAACTATTAAGGAAGGAAATAGCTGTTACTAGTCCGGAGGGTGCACTGCTTAGTAACAATATTCAAACGTTCAAATCTCAAGTTTCAGGCGGTGGAGAATTTGACCCTTGTAATTATCAGGACTTCGGCGACTGGATTTCCCACTATACCGGCGAAATGTTTTATATCCAGAAACATATGGGAGGCGGGGGAGCCATTGACACTGAATATGATTATGAAAACAATGATTTCCCACTCAAGCCGACGAGGATTACCGAATATTTTGACGATGACGGGGATGGCGACTACGACAGGCCGAGTAAAGAGACCAGAATCGAGTACGACAGCAGAGGTAATGTCCTAAATCGCAGAGTATATGTCGATTCTACAAACTTTGTGTACACGGAATATGCTTATCACCAGAATTATAATTTTCCGATTAAAGGAACCACTTGGCAGGGTTACTGTTATGAGTCAGGTGGGAATGTTATTAAAACTGGTGCAAGGGTTGAAAAGAAATGGCTCTATGGCAACGCGAACGGCACGCCTGTAGGAGATGGAAGCCAGGGAAATTACCTTGTCAAGAAAAGAATCCTGATCGACGGCACAATTCCGGAGCCGGAGCAGTGGGAGTGGGCGGATACTACATATGTATATTATCCAGAGGACCCATTGGATCCATGGTATCGAGAGCATTGGCAAGGATTATTGAGGCAGAAAACCGAACCACAAGGCAGTATAGACCCCATAGGCAATATAACTTATTATGAATATGATAATTACGGTTTTGTGAGCAAAGAATGGCAAGGCGCATCTTTGGAAGGTGGTCTTCCGAATGTAAATCCTCAAAAGAGGTATTACTATGACGGCCTGGGACGAAAGATTCTCGAGGCTGATTACCTTGGTAAGGTCGAGATGAATATATATGGCGACCCTCGGGGCCTGCTCACTGAGACGAGGCAATATTTCCATAAAAAGAAATATATCGATGAGAATGTTATGGATGATTCGGTAGTCTTTGAGCCAGGTCGATATGATGATAATATTTTAGAGGATAATCAAAACGACTGGTGGGAGACGCGGACATTTTACAGTGACTATGACCCCGGGACAAAACCGGGGAGAGTCATACCTTCTCCAGCCGGAACACCTCTCCTCGCATATTATGAACAATTACCCACATCCGGAAATATTGTAAAGTACTATGCACTTGGCAAGTTTGTCTTAACATATGAATTAGACGACGGATATGTTGATTTCCATATGACCGCTGATGGAAGGCCTCTGACGGAGATAAGAGGGGAGTTGTTAGGTGCGCCCTATGAACCAGTGTTTATTCATTATGTTTATGACTCGATGTTCAGGCTTGTCCACAAATATAGCTACTTTGAGTATGAAGGTGAGGGATTTGACACTTATTTCAAATATATCAAGCATGAGGAAAATAAATATGACGCCTCAGGGAACAAAATCTGTGAGAAGGTTTATAGTGTTGTAAGAGGCCAAGAAGGATTTGAGCCCTATTCAGGGGTATTGGAGAAATGGAACAGTTATGAATATGATATTTTAGGAAGATTAACTAAGCAAATTGTCTATTCCACCGAAGGAGGACTAAATCAGACTACAGAATATGGCTATGACGCAGTTGGAAATCGTATCTATGTTATCGACCCCGCTGGAAAGGTAATTTTCAGCGATTATGATAACGTCAATCGCAAGATTCGTGATTATTTCGCTAAAGAACCTGTATATGACCCCGTTACAGGCAAGCCCGACTTTGTAGCGACGAACCCAGCTTTAAAAAAAGAAATCAGTTATTACAATAACAACCAAATAAAAGACGTCACCTCATACGATTATGGTGGGACCACGGTTCTCTCTCATACAGAATACACTTATGATTCAAGAGGACGAATCTGGACCGTAACTGAGAAAATCAATGATACACAAGATGCAACAACCACCTACTATTATTCCGATGACGGTACTCGCGAAAGGGTTGAAGGAGAAGGTGGATATCACATTGTTATCGAGGATGCCGAGGGTAAGAAAACAGGAATCAGATTGACTTACCATGGAAAGCCCGAAATAATCATCTATCCTTCCGGCGATTATGAACAGTATTCCTATTACAGCGAAGCGTTAGAGCAACGTACTTTTGATAATCCCAAACCTGATTGCAAACAAAACGGGCTTCTTAAGCAGAAGACTGTCTGGGTTGATGGCGCTGCCAAGCACATTAGGTTCACATACGATGACTATGGTAAGGTGCAGTACAAAATATACGATGATGACGATCCGCAGACCCAAAACGACCCGTATCTAGAATATTCGTATACCTCAAGGATTCTGGGCAAATATGGAATGGTCAAACAGATTACCGACCATAGAGCTGAAATCGACCGACCGGGAGGAGATGGCAGCGCCTTTACATTTGACTACTGGTATTTATCCGGAAAAGTTAGGTCATATACAGATTACGATGGCTATAAGGTCAATTATGACTATTCCAGTGCCTATGACCAGCCAACGGAGGTGAAGGTCACAGATCAGGATTATCCTGACAACCCCATTTATTGGGTAAAATACACCTATGATTTGGCCGGCAGGCTAACAGATGTATCTGAACCGTTGCTGGGCGACAACAATCTAATCGCCGGCTTTGAATATGACGAAAACGGCAACCGCAAAAAGCTTAAGTATTATCTTGACGGTATTGAGTCCGGCAGCACTGCTTCCATTATCTATACTTACAATGCCTGTGAGTGTCAGTGTGATAACCATCTGGTAGCGTTCTCCACTTCCGGTGTGGCAGGGTTAGATTTCAGCTTTGATGCCTCCGCTCCCGGCAATATCGATGGACTGGGTAGGCTCCACAATTGCAGTGAGACTTTAACAAAGGTTGGTGGAGGGCAGGTAAGTCATACCTGCACGTACGATTATGATATGATGTCGCGTCTGAAATATGCCAAAATCACCGATATTTCTCCAAAGCCATACATAGAATATACAAACAGCTATGACGACGCAGGTAATCTGACATCATATATATACAATGAAGGCTCCGGCGATGTATCGAAAACATATGCTTTCGATGGTGACCAAGTGCTTGGCTATGACGATGCAAGCAAGGTCGTATCATGGGATGAAAATGGCCAGCAAACAAGCCAGCTAAGTGCTGTACCACCCGATTATTCCCTTATGTACGATTGGGAGGGCAGATTGCGTAAAGGGCTGCTTGGTAGTGACAATAGTTTTATAGAGGCCAAGTACACCCCTGATGGTGCCAGAGTTACAAAAAAGAAGATATGGGACAAGGTAACATCTTACAACTACAAATATATTGTGGATGTGACAGGTATGGTTCCAGTCGTATTACTCGTTCTTAACGCTGATAGCAGTAATGCTATACTTAAAACATACATTCATGCAAATAATCAGGTTATTGCCCAGCATGATGGTGCTGTTACTGTTAATGCCCCAACATATTTTTACTTACATGATCGTTTAGGCAGCGTCCGCCAGGTAATCGATAACACTGGGACTGTAAAAAATTGTTACACTTATGACCCCTGGGGAATGCCGGTTGGTGATGAAACGCAAACAAAGGAGATGTTGAGCAATTTGTATCGTTTTGCTGGTTACGTATGGGATGCTGAAATTTCGCAGTATTATTGCTTCCGCAGGCAGTATGACCCTATTCTTGGTAGATTTACCAGTCGTGACCCGGTTGCCGGTAACTACCAAGAGCCGATGACACTTCACAAATATTTATACTGTCTTAATAACCCGATAAACAAAATCGACCCATCGGGGCTGAGTGCTTTGGATTTTATCATAAACACCATTTATGGAGTCAACTCGTACTACGGCCGGCTGGATGCCGGACTTGCGGGGGCCTCAGACTGGTGGGATATATTGGATTTGGCCATAAGCGTAAACAAATGGAGGGAAAACTGGTTCGATTGGGATAATTTGACAAAAAATGATACAATCCGGCAAATGCTTCTGGCTCGTGGTGAAGGTTTAATGTTGCGCGGGATGACTAGCCTGATTGAAGCCCAATATCAGATGCTTTCGATATGCGATTGGGGAGGGGTGGGGAAGTGTTTGGGATGGCAGGCAGCGAAAATGGGCTTTAGTGAATTAGTAACTTGGGGGATATGCACGTATTGCACTGTAGCGCCAGAGCCGATTACCAAAATAACTGCTTGTGGCGCATGCATTACCCTGCGAGTTGCTACGCCCATTACGGCCTTGGCAACTTCCATTAACATCGTAGAATGCTTTACGCAAAATTGCGGCAAATAAAAGATATTGGATGAATAGCACGTAATAAGGAAAAGCTATGAAACCATTTCTCACAATAGCGCTTGCGATAGTTGTCATAATTTTCATGAGCCGAATCTTCGGATGGAGTGTTACGTGGTATAAGGTAGCTCCCTCTGATGCAGACCCTCGAAAGTACTGGAGATTCATTCTTAGTATCTTTGCTACTTGCGTTGTATCATTTTTGATATTCCATTTTAGATTTCCCGATGTTAACATCAAAGTGCAAGACCAAGCGTGGCTAATCGCAGGTACCGGTGTTTTGCCTGGTCTGATTGTAGGCACAATTTGGCAAATCATATCTCATGAATCTCTTTCATCTTATATGTGGCGAGGTGTGGGTATTGTTGGATTTGGCTCGTTTCTTATCTTGGCGTCCGTATTTTTAAGTGACGAGATACCTCATCTAAAGATGGGACAATTGTGTGCCGAACGATTGAACTCAATACGTGCGCTCAGTAAGGGTCACATTTCACAGATCGATGTAATGTTTGGCGGAACCAAAGAAATCAATATAAAGAATCCTGATAAAATTGAAACGTTCAAAAATTTTCTGGCCAACGCTATAATAACCAGCATAGACAAAAACCCTGACCTTCAGAGTTCACGTATTCAAATATACCAGAATAAAGATGTTTTCACTTATTACACGTTTGTTACGGCTGCTAATCCAGAAGATATTATGCTAAGTTTTTCGGAAGAAGGAACCGATGTGGCGTTCTGTTTGCCCGGCTTGAAGCGTTGGCTCGACGAAAATATTTTGAGCAAAGAAAAATAAAGGTTTGATTCTTTAAGAATTCAATAATCCGTGAAATCAGGAGCCAACCTCTAAACATATAATCCCTGGTGAATCCTGGTGGGCAACGAAACGCAAACGTAAGAGATGATAAGTAATATGTATCGTTTTGCCGGATACGTATGGGATTCTGAAATTTCGCAGCACTGGTAATCGGCAGGTAAAACAGCCACGGGGAGTTGAAAAAACCTGTGGTGAGCTTGTCGAATCCATCGACATATAAATCAAGGAGCGCCGATATGTATGATATAATAGACGGCCCAGCTTATGGAATTTTTTTAGTGGTGATTCCTACACCACTTCTGGGGATGGTACTTTGCTTACGGGGGTGCGAGCAGCGTACTTGCAGATTTCGGAGAATATAATACCGGCACTGACACACTTTGGTAATCGGCATGCAAAACAGCCACGGGGGAGTTGAAAAAATCGGCATCTAAAATAGCCACACCGTAGCAAACTCCGTAAGTTATGGCTTCTTACGAAAGTATAGGAGAACAATAACTTATGGAGACAAAGGATGCTTACGGTGGAAGATTACGTAAAAATTAGAACCGCCAAACGGGACGGAATGAGTATTCGGGCTATTTGCCAAACCTACCATCATTCCCATCATTCTGTCAGAAAAGCACTTAACAACGCTGAACCTCGGCTATACACCCTAACCAGGCCGAGAGTAGCGCTGGTGCTGGGACCTTTCAAGCACATAATCGACCAGATATTGCTCGATGACCAAACCCAGCCGGTCAAGCAGCGGCATAAAGCATCAAAGATTTACCGACGACTGCGGGATGAATACGGCTACAAAGGCGGTTATGACCAGGTCCGCAGATACGTCCAAAAACACCGCAAAAGAGAGCGTGAAACATTCATTCCTCTGGCACACGAGCCGGGAGAGCGTCTTGAAGCTGATTTTGGACACATCTATGTTGATTTTCCAGAGGGCAGGAGGCAGGTGCCTGTTTTAGTTACCACCTGGAGCCATTCGAGCTTTCCGTTTGCCATGGGTTTCCCGACTGAAAGAGTAGAATGCATCCTGACAGGACTGGTTTGTGCATTTGAATTTTATGGCTGTGTTGCCCGACAAGTATGGTGGGATAACCCTAAGACGGTAGTAAAACATATCTTTAAGGGCCGCACACGTCAGATGCATCCGCGTTACGCTGCCCTGGCCAGTCACTATACCTTTGAGCCATGCTTTTGTATGCCCGCGGCAGCCAACGAGAAGCCATACGTTGAAAACAGCGTCTTTGACCTGCAGCGAGACTGGGCGACGCCGGTGCCAAAGGTAAGAGACTTCGATGAACTCAATGTGTATCTACGGCAGTGCTGCCTAAAGAAGCTGGAGCATCGTGTTGCGGGCAAGACAGAGACTGTTGGAGAGCGTTTCCAGCGGGATAAACAATCGGCCTTGCCGTTGCCCAAGCATCGATTTGACCCTTATGTAGCAGTGGAGGTTAAGGCAGATAAATATCAGACCGTTCCTTTTGATACCAACCGCTATAGCGTCCCCCGCCGCTGGGCATTCGAGAACGTAACTGTTAAGGCATATCCTTTCTATATCAGGATTGTGGCCTCAGACAGCCAGATTGCCTATCACAAACGCTGTTATCAGCGAAATCAGCAGATCTTAGACCCGCTACATTATCTGGCGGTGCTGGGACGTCGACCTGGAGCACTGGACCATTCCAACGTTTTTCGTAACTGGCAGCTTCCCGCCTGTTTTACTGCACTTCGGCAGCTACTGGAGAATCGCCTCGGGCCCTTCGCCGCAGCCAGACATTATATACGCATCCTGCAATTGCTGGCAGAACACCCCTTAAAAAGAATTCAAAAGGCCATCGAACTGTGCATTGCTAATTCAACTATCAACGCCGACATGATTATCAACAAGGTCCATCGTCTGGCACAGCATCAGCCATTCGTAGAACCGCCCGAGTCAAATCTTGACTGTCGTCAGACAAGTATCGACTGTTATCAGATTAGGGTTCCGAAACCTGATCTGAGTAAATTTGACCAATATTTAACCGTAAATCAAGGAGAGGTAAGTTATGTCTGACAATGAAAACCTATTGTTGAAGTCTAATCTAAAACAGTTGCGTCTTCCGACAATGAAGGCAGAGTATGACAAACTGGCAAAAGAAGCTTCCTCCGAAAATGCCACCTATCAGCAGTATTTGTTGAGATTAACGGAGATAGAGGTGTCTGCTCGAGCTGCAAATGCCCTTAACAACCGTATAAAACAGGCATCCTTCCCTGCCCATAAGGACTTTGAGAGCTATGACTTCAGTGTAATGCCCTCGCTGAACAAACAAAAGATTCTGGAACTATCCCGGGGTGAATGGATAGATAAGAAGGAGAACTGCTGTCTTGTAGGCTCACCTGGCACCGGCAAGACTCACCTGGCGATTGCTTTAGGCCTGGCTGCCTGCAGGCAAGGACGAAGAGTACGCTTTTTTACGGCCGCAACAATGGTTAATCACCTTGAGGAGCTTCATAAGCAATATCAACTGGAGAGATTCCTGAGCCAACTGGATAGAGCTGATCTTTTGGTCTGTGACGAACTTGGCTATCTTACCTTCAGCCGTACGGGGGCCGAATTACTGTTCCAGGTCTTTGCAGATCGCTATGAGAGAGGCAGCCTGCTGGTTACCAGCAATCTGGCCTTTAGCGAATGGGTGCAGGTCTTTCAGGGAGAGAGAATGACCGCTGCGTTGCTGGACCGCCTGACGCACCATTGTCATATCTTCGAGATGAACGGTGAAAGCTTTAGGTTCAAGCAGTCTGTGCAGAAGGGTAAAATTAAGAATAAGTAACATTATGCTTGGCGCCTCCGGATGGAGGCTTATTATGTAACTTGGGTGTGGCTGATTTGGATGCCGACCCGTGGCTGTTTTGCATGCCGATTACCAACACTTTAGCTGGTTTTTTCCAGAAAACTATGCAGATTAGATAATAGAAATTCCGTTGGAGCTTTACGTTTTACTATAACACATATCCTTTTGCAATAAGGGCTTATACTAAATTAGACACCATTCCTTACATCATTACACGTAGGAGGTGCATCCTAAATTTGAACTCCCTCCAGAGAAACTTCAAAAAAACTCCGAAGTTTGAGGAAAATTTTACTTGATTTGTGCAAGGGATATGATACACTACATGTAGAGTAAATACCCTATATAAGGAAGAGTGGTGAGGAAACCCTTATTCGTTTCCTACCAAATTCTTCACAAGAAAATAAGAAGGCTTTCTTATGTAATCTATGTGTGCCAAAGGAGGCAGAAAGTTAGAAGACAGCATATATTGGAGGCTCTGCAGAAATAAACAATAATTAAATCATTGGTCGACCCCAACGGGCTATACTCTTACTACCTGATTTTGTCTGATTGTTTGTCACGTATCATAAATTTTGAGGAGGATTAGTGATGAAAAATCCAAGATCTAAAAAGTCTCAGTCATTAGTTGTTTTATCGATTCTAATTTTCTTTAGTGTGAATTCATACAATGGCGTCATAGCAAGCGAATGGATAGCTTATGGCACCTGGAATGAAAATTTCTACCGTCTTGACATAGAAACTGGAAAAGGCACAAAAATACCATGCTCGGTGACTCATTTACAATTAGCAGACGCACCTGATGGGACATTGTATGGGGTAAGCCGTAAGACAGATAGTTTATATAGATTTATCGACCCATCAGCCGGTACATTGGAATACCTTGCTCCTCTTCCTGTTAACTGTAGTGGCGGAGACACAACTGTGTCTCCTGATGGCAAGGCCGTTTATTTTACTTTAGGTTGGACATCACCGGATTTATTCAAATATGATATAGGTATTGGTAACATAGTATCGCTCGGCCCTATCACAGGTGTTGATGACGACATATATGGGTTGGCTTTTTCTCCAGAAGGTGTATTGTATGGAACGACTGGCACGAATACTGGCGACAAAATCCTTTATACGATAGATATTTCATCAATGAAAGCAACGGCTGTTGGGCCTCCCTTTTTTGGGCTAAAAATGGACCCTGAGAGCACAACTGGTTCATTGGATTTCGCTCCTGATGGGACACTTTACGCTGGTATCGACCCTACAAAAAGCGGTCCCATTCCATATTTATATTTAAGTACAATTGACACTCAAACTGGTATCGGAACCATATACTACGATAAACGACTAATAGTGGATGGTTCTTACTACTATCTTGATTCAATAGCCATTGTCCCGGAACCAGCAACCCTTATCCTGTTTGGTTTTGGTGGGTTGTCGTTACTAAGAAAACGAAGGCTATAACTGACAATTTGGCTTGCAAAGCCCGCTAAATCAGACGCTTTTTGGTTTAGCCAAGTTCGACGGTGAAAACTGTTAGAATGGCGACTGTGTGGTAGCTGCGTAAAATCTCTTCTGCAAGCTGAAGCTAAACAGGACTATCCCGAATATTTCATAGAATTTTTTGATTTTTTGATTGAAAATAGCCTAACTGTTTGTAGTGTAAGAAGTTGTAACTATTTTAATACTCAAACAGAAAGGCCATTTCTATGACAGACTGTAACAAACAAACCATCCAGTTTTCAAGTCTAAAAAATAAAAAAATCTCGGCAGATTTCAACGGCGGCACTCTCACATCAGACGCCGGAGTTCTACTTCTGCGGGAAGTTGATAAACACATCGGTCTCATCGATGCCATCGACAAATGTATTCCCGACCAGCGTAATCCCTTCTTCACCGTTCATCAGCAAAGAACAATGCTCGCTCAGCGCATCTTCGGCATCGCTGTTGGCTATGAAGACCTCAACGACCATCAGAGCCTCAGAGAAGACCCATTATTTCAAATCATCTCAGAACGAGGTATAAAAGATAACTTGCCTCTCGCATCGCCTCCTACGTTATGTCGGCTGGAAAATCGCATTGACCGAAAAACCCTTTCCGAAATCGCCAAAGTATTTGTCGAGATTTTTATTGCCTCATATATTACCCCGCCCGATACGCTGGTGCTGGATTTTGACCCGACTGATGACCCTGTACACGGCAACCAGGAGAAGAGATTCTTTCACGGCTATTATGACAATTATTGTTTTCTGCCTTTGTATGTATTTTGCGGCAGTCAGTTGCTCGTTGCGTATCTTCGTCCTGCGGATATAGACCCTGCGTTACACAGCAGAGCCATTCTGAAGTTACTGGTAAAAAGATTTCGAAAGCTCTGGCCGAATGTTCAGATTATCTTTCGCGGCGACAGCGGTCTTTGCAGGTGGAAGCTTATGAGGTGGTGCGACAGAAACAACGTTGGTTATATCATCGGTCTTGCCCGCAATGTCGTATTGGAGAGATTATCGCAGCAGTGGACGGAACAATCAAAACAGCAGTTTACTCAGACAGGTCAAAAGCAGAGAATCTTCGGTGAATTTATGTATGCAGCACAGACCTGGGACTGCCGGCGCAGGGTGATAGTCAAGGCAGAGCACTTGCAAAAGGGAGACAACTCCAGATTTATCGTTACCAATCTGCAAGGTGAGCCGCAGGAACTTTACGATAGGGTTTATTGTCAGCGTGGTGAGGCGGAAAACAGGATAAAGGAGC
>CAYWXK010000037.1:0-37464 GCA_964462515.1 uncultured Pirellulales bacterium | reverse complement strand
TGCCGCAGTTTTGTTCCGCCTCTATCCCCGCCGCGGTTTTGCTCCGCCGTTTACAACATATTAGCTAAATGTATAAACTCGGCTATTTGCTTATCAGATATAGTAGGTTGGCTGGTGATATGGCCTGCGAGAAGTTCTAACGCTTCATCTACCCGAAAGTATTGTTCAATCCATCCGGTGAGAGAACGTAAAGCGATATCACGTTTAATACCCTGCCTCTCTTCCACGGCAAGCGACAGCACTTTCGTCAAAGCTTGTAGGAGAGTATCCTGGTAATCTTCAAGAAGGTCTTTGATCTTGTCCAGAAACTCCTGATATTTTCCAGATTCTCTCGGCAAGTACTCTGCGATGGCGATGGCCTCGCTAATACTTTTTGGATCTGGCCATTCTTCGTAAGCCTTTTGGACCAAATCCCATCCTAAGTTAGTATCAGTCTGATTCAAACTAAGAAATTTTTGACGAGCTTGATTGGCCAACTTAACAGCTTCGGTAATATTTGATTCGAGTTTTAGGTTATTCGGGAGCCGAAGCTCATAACAGTCGAGTTTTCGGGTGTAGGGTTGTACCTTGGCACCTAATATACCCAACTCATTAAGATACTTTGGTGCTTCACAGGCGACTTTCCAGAAGAGGCTCTTGTAGTCTCGCTCTTGTTTTCCCCTTAGCCAATCGGGAAAAATTAGAAAGCAATCCAACCAAGGAAATGGTTTCGCATGATGTATTGTCTTAATAAGCTGCCACTCTTGGCGTGTAGCTCGCTTTTGGTTAGCAGGTTTGTCATATCTACAGACCCACATTCCAGAAAAAACAAGTTTTTTCTGATTTTTATTCTTTTCCTCTGCCATTTGCTAAATTTCCTATAACTCTTTATTGAAAAAGGTCTTATTACAATTCTTCACTTCTCCAACCTTCAATTTCTGAGCGACTTTCCGAAAGTTTCCCACATAGAAGCGACGGCATTAAGAATTCAGCGACTTTTGGCGACGGCAGGAATAATAGCCGTTTTTTTAAGCAGCGGCGACAACTGTATATGTTTCCTGCTAACTGCACAAAAGTCATTTTACAAAAAAAATGTTGCAAAACCAATACTTGGGTCAAGAGTGAACAGAATGAAGCGATTTCGAATTTGAAAAGTTATTTCGGATGATAAACTCGGGATCACAATCTAATTCCGCACAATACTCTGCAGACGAGTTTAAGGCTTTGTTGAGGGAGATATTGCCGCTATGGGAGAAATTGCTTCCATTGGCCAAGGATTTCTGCGATGAGAAAGCTACATCATCAGCACCGTCACCCTGCAATGGCTGCCCCAAAAGGGAAAAATGCACGGAACTTTGTGAGTTGGTGAAGCCACAACTGCCCAAGGAATACGGCGGCAAACTCCACGGCGAAGGAACGATTAACCTCAACCTTGACAACATTAGGAGGACCGACGACTTCTGTGATGATTTAGAAAAGGATGATCCAGGCAAAGTGGACCGGGGTAAGCTTAAAAATTTCAAAAATGTTGAGCCGATTGATTTGTTTAGCGAATACGAAGCTTACCTGTCTATCTTTTCAAAAAAGCAGCAGCAGGTATTAGCATCTTACCATTGTGACGGCAAAACGATAACGGAAATCGCCAAAGAATTACATAAATATCCCAGCACAATATGGGGCTTGCTGCAGAGGGCAGAGACCCGTTTAAAGAAAGCCAAGCAGAAAGGTAAAGAAAAAAATTTCTAAGGTTTCTAACAAATTATAAACCACGCGCGAAAAGAAGCGAAAAAGGCGCGAAAAAAAGCGAAAAATTGTTGCACTTGTAGATGCAGATAATGCCCAGTATCGAAAGGGCAGCTTATAAGACAGAGTAGCTTAATAGCAGGTAGGCCAGAAACAGCCAATCAGTAGGCAAATTTATAGGATTAGTCAGTAGACCATAATCAGCTGCCGATTATTTTGATTTTAGGAAATACACAAACAACTGATTTTTGCAGGAGGTTTATATGGACAATAGAGATGGGGATATAAGCATAAATGATATCAATGAGGCAGAGGGGGCGCCACATAAGTCGAAGCCGGAAAAGCTTGAACTTAGGGAAATTCCGCTCGACAAAAAAATCAGCGAATTTTGTCAATGGGGCGACGCCGAAGAGGACTTAAATGTATTAGAAGAATCGATTGAACAGCACGGCCTGCTACAATATCCGCCGGTTACGGATGATGGTGACGGATACTACACATTAATTTTTGGCTCGCGGCGACACCTTGCCTACAAATGTTTATTGCTTACAAGAAAATTGTAGATGATGAGAACCTGGTGCTATCAATGAACGCTGGCACTTAGCAAAGGAGATAAAAGAAATGGAAAGGACAGAAATACTAAGTGGCGTGGATTTAAAGAAGCTCCGGGCTTGGTTGGAAAATGTAGACGGCCACGCAGTTAGATCTCCGGAGTTTTTTTTAGGCATGTGGCTCTTGCCGGCTTTTGTTCGCAGATTTACTCGTGAGCATAAGTTTGCCATGCCGACCGACCGTAACAGCCGAGAGCCCGTGATAGGCGTATCGGACTATGAATTGCTTAACGAGTTGGCCTGGGAGATAGGAGCAGATACATCGGAAGGCAATAGGATGCACGGAGTCGGAAAAGCTTCCAGCTTGTGGGCCAAGGCGTGTCTTAAAAGGTTGGATGAAATTGAGCGAGAAGAAAGTTCAAAACATAGTAAAGGGAAAGTAGAGAGTATGTAAATGTGGTCGGCCAAAAAGCCACCGGCCTGCGATGAGCATCCAACAAAATCGGCAGCGGAAAATAAGTGATAGGACAAAATGTTAATGAGCTGGCACGATTGAAAGTTCAGAACAGTCTTTGCTTTGGAGACATATCTGCGATGCGAAATAGAGCTACCTTATGGTAGCAATTTCTCCATAGAAAGTAATAGAAAGATTTACGAAATCAATAAAGACACCAATACCTAATCAAAAATTGGATCAATAAAAGGGTAATAATAGTGGCTGATGACGAGTTACAACAATCTAAGAGAGTCAGTGTTTCAAGTGTGAGGCTGGAGATAGATTTAATGCTCCAACAGGAAACCCAAGAAACTAATGGGGGCATCTCTGCAAGGAATGACCACAAAAAGGTCCAGTGGCTGAAGTGTTTAGAACGTTTTCTTGCAATTGCCTGCGATGCTGAAGACAAAGGAGACTATTTTAAGGCCACAAGAGCGTTTGTCCTGGCCTTGTTTTGCGAGGGTCGATTGCAACCGGACTCTGGAAATGCGTGGGCGTACGTTTACAGCGCGATGCCGGTTTATTAGGTGACGATGGCGAGCGGTTTCTCAAACGGGTTGGTTAAATATGCCACTTTCACTCAAAGACAAAGTGCTTAACTGTGATTTTTGCCGCGGTGTGTTTAATGTAAGCGTTGACAGCGGGCCGAGGATTCGGCTTAAAAATTGTATTACGGATGTATTAAAAAAATACAAATTGGAGAATATCGGATGATGAAAATATCAAAAAATTATAGAGGTTGTTCAGAGTGTGGCAATGGAAAGGGACATAAATGCTGGGTGAACGAGACGATGATATTGGGGCCAAGACAAACAGTACGATGCGATTTGTGGCAAAGTTGCCGGTTAAGGTGTTTGTCATAGTTGCCAGTTTGATTTGTTCGTTGATAGGCATTGTTGTTTTGTTCAAAGAGGCCTTGAGGTTTTGTAAACATTATCTTGGATTTCCGTAGTAATTACTATGCCGTTCGACAACATTATTGACCCAGTAGGTGCGGTGCAGTTCGCTCCGGGCAGGAAGATAGAAAACAGGCATCCTATAATCCTTCCAAGTGGACGAGTGAGAGTATTCTATGAGGTTGTTGAAACTCTGCTTGAGCAGATGACTTATGTCACATATCGGGAATTTGGCATAAGGCCGGGACACGATTGCGGTTGCCAACCAAGATCTTTTGAGGATATCTCGGAATGTTCTAATCAAAAATGTCTTGCTGTCACGTGCCTGCGGCATAGTGCGACCTGTTTTTTTTGCGGCCGGGTATACTGCAGCGCCTGCGTTATCCCGGTGAGCAATGATTACTTTATGACCTGCATTTGCCACTTTTGTGACAAAGACCTGACAGCATCCGAATTAGTCAAAATATTAGATCGACTGGTGTGGTGATAGGAAAATGAGTATTAGTGGATGGCAAAGTTGGTTTGACGCGGGCGGTGAGAAACATCGCGAACCTGACCCTGATGCCGGTATCAAGAGATTGAAAGAATATGAGAAAAACAAGAACCGATTAATGGATACCGGCGCACATGTACTATATGAACTGGCTGCTCTTGATCCGGATGATTGTTACATAGAAGAGCTTCGACAGCAGGAAATAATGCGCATCAATCAGGAAAGTGTAGTGGCCAGCGCAGAGGTGTGCGGGCCTTTTTTTTACAATGAACCGCCGAAAAATAGCCTGCTGACAAATCAGCCATCAATATGGGCTGGCAATATGCTTTTTACACGTCAGCATCTGCCATTTCCTTTAAATAAGTCGGCAAGTGGAACCGCCATCACGGGGCTTCCTGGATGTGGGAAGACTACATTAGCTATGACACTGGCAATTCAATGGATTCTCGCAAGCACGCTTGTTATCGTCTGGGATTTCAAGCACACCTGGCGCAAGCTTGCGTATCTGCCGTTTCTTGCGGATAAGGTTATTATTTTGTCAATATTGGATTTCTTCTGGTCGTTGCTTCAGCCGCCTCCTGGCACCACAGCACATGAATGGGCCAACAGGTTGACGAAGGTATTTTCTCAAGCATACAGCAGAATAAGTGCCCAGCGCGTGCTACGAGAAATAATTGATAAGTTACAGGCCGTCTGCCCCCCGAATTTTTGGTCTACACCGCAAATGTGGATTGATGCTCTGAAGGCGATGCGAGCCACGAGCTCTCGTGATCGGGAGTATATCACCAGTCTACTCTGGGCCATTAGCGATTTGACCCTGCATCTTCCTTGCTTCAATTTCGTGTCGTCAAACTTTCCCCAGTGTCTTATAGACCAGCCAGGAAGATTGGTGGTGGTTGAAGATATTGGTTTACCGATCCAGCATTGGAACTTCGTAATCTCTCTGCTATTGGAATATATATTCACCTATCGTCTAAACAATCCGGGCCGATGCGACTTTGACATAGTGGCGGTTTTGGAAGATTGCACATCTCTCCTCGACGCAGGTCAGGATCAAGCAACACCTGGCGGAGTATCTTTGCTGGCGCAACATCTTAATCTGTCTCGAGAAGTACGCACTGGAATAGTGGTCCCATGTCACTCTCTGAGCCAGATTTCACCGAAGATTCGCTGTAATATTGAAAACTATTTTTGCTGTTCCTTACGAGGGGATGACACAAGAGTTGCCCAGCAAGTACTTGGTCTTACGCCGGAGGCCGCCTCTTACCTTCGGGTAAATCCACGAGGTACTGCCTGTGCCCTTGTACCGAGCATCTGGCCGCTGCCGCTAATGATAGGGTTTCCTCCTATAATGGAGTATCTGAAATGAGTACCGATCCCTTTAAAGCAACAAAGGATTTCCTGGATAGAATTGTTGCGGTGAAAGCCCCCAGCGTGTATTTGCCCGAGTTCACTTCGGGTCCAGGAGTCTTCAGAAACTCCATACACCGTCCGAACAATTCGGTCACTGACCAACAGCGAGCGTTGTCACTTAAGGTCTTAAGGAGAGCAGGGGTTTGCATTCCGTCACCGCTTACTGAGATATACGAACAAGAACAAGTCTCCAGAATAATGGGATCACGCATAATCAAAGGATTGGTTAATGGAGGCTACATGCTTATTTATCAATATCACCCCGGTCGACCCGGCGGCGCTATGCGAATACCGCGAGTAATGGATCCCGGGTGGATGGAATTGAATCTACTCGGCATAGAGCGACCCGAACAGGTGCTTGGTGGTGGTTGGGACCACGATCTTTGCGGGAAAGTGTTAGGAGCCCTCGGCAAACGACAGAATTACCGGCCTTCTTTCGAGGTTCCTATTGGGCCGCTGAAGGACGTTCGAATCGATACTGTTCTAGAGGCTATCAATAGGATTAGGCTGTATTGCCAGTGCTGTTTCAGTCAGGCAAACAGGGAAGCAGAGACTGCGATTAAGGCATTATCTATCATACCTGCCGAAGCTGGCAGGTTTGTGCTGGTCTGCAAGGACAAAGCCCTTGCAGATTCTCTCTTAAGCCATCTCAAGAATGCAAATGATTACAAAAGGTTCCACGATCGTATTTCCATAAAGCTTTTTGGGGATGTGCTTGAGCATTATTACAAGAAGGCTAAAGGAGATTTGTTATGAAAGTATGGAGCCACAAACAACCGTACCTGTGTCTAATTCGGTCGCCACCATTTTCAAACTGAAATGGTTGGGTATTTTGTTAATAGTGTAAATCAATGTCAATGCTAAACGAATTTTGAAAGGAGAAAAAAATGCCTCGGATATTTGTTGGTGGTAGAGAAATTCACGTTCCCAGTGATAGTGATGGCAATGTCGATGTCAGGCAAGTTCGGCAAGCCGCCGGTATACCTGACGATCGCGCATTAATCGTTCAAAGACCCTCAGGTGAGAATGTAATCACGCCCAGACGCGGGCGGATTACAATCGATCCTTATAGTCACGCCATGGAAGCACCTATAGCAAGAAGGGGAACTGCTTTGAACGCTAGAGTGCTGGAAAACGATGTGCGTGCTTTGTCATACGCATATCAGGTGGCGTTGGACGACAAGTACCGGCACCTTTTTGTGAAAAACTTCAACACTCCACCAGGCTACAACTTCCCTATAATTCCGGTGTTATTGGAGATCCCCCATGATTATCGTGAAAGCCCACCCGGTGTTGGGAATTCGCACGTCTATGTGCCAAGCGGCCTGCGGTATCATGGCCGCAAGCCAAGGGATTTTCACGATTGGCTGGGTCCCAGCAATGACTGGGCGTGGTGGTGTTATCAAGAAATCCAGTGGGACCCGTGCAAAGATGACTTGATAGTGTTTTTTGAGTTATTGCGGGCCCACATGACTAAGGCACGATAGGAAAAAACGATGAAGAAAATGAATATTATTAGATACTCGGATGCCGACTTTGAGGCCTTGAATAAGCACTTTCAGGCTGCTGGTAGGAATGAGACTCAGGTTTTCTCGCTTTTCTCTCTCGCTACTTCGCGCAGGTGCAACATATTTATAGCCAATATGCACCTCCTGCCGGATAAGAATGAGCTAAAGAACCAGTCTTCTGCCTCAGTTGAGCCGACCCGTAAGTTTCAGGCAATCGCATATGGTCTGGCATATGAGACAAGAAAGTCAGTAGGAGATCAGCATAATCACCCATTCACAGATAAACCTCGGTTCAGCTCCATTGACGATCATCACGGCAGAAAGAACGCCCTATACTTATCAGAATACCTACCGGACTCAGCAACAATGATAATGGTAGTCTTTGGAGAAGGTTTAAAACATTTCCAAGCTCAGGTATGGAACCGCCAGGAAGGATGCTTTGAGCCAGTCGAGCGTTTAGAAGTCCTTGGCTCGCCTATCGAGATTCTTAGAGAGGATACTGTGACGAAGGCATTAGGCGAAGATCCTTATGCCCGCCACCGTATTATTCCAGGCTGGCAACAGGGTCTGCTGGGAAAATTGAAGGTATTTGTTGCCGGCCTCGGCGGCAATGGGGCGTTGTTGTGGCAGGGTTTATTGGCTCTGGGAGTAGGAAGGGATAGCGGATGGCTCAAAGCGTGCGATCCCGACTTGGTGGAAGCTTCGAATCTGCCCCGTATTCCCTATGCCTGCCCTGAAGATATCGGGGAATCCAAGGCCTCAATCGCTCAATCCTATGCTCGTCGCAAGGCGCCAAATATCAAGGCCTTCTGCTATCGCGATGGTATCGATAGTAAAAAAATGCAAGACTTCATCAAGGAAGCCAATGTGATATTCGGTTGCGTTGATAGGGACGGGCCTCGAAAAATTCTTAACAGATGCGCTGTACGCTATGTCGTTCCACTGGTTGATATCGGTAGCGAGATCATACTGAACGACGATTCCTACGAGGCTGTTGGCCAAGTTCGAATAGTAATTCCCGGGAAGACTGGCTGCCTGATGTGTTCAGGGGTTATTGACCCCTCAGATGCAGCCTTGGACCTTCTGCCAGAAGAAATAAAAAAACAACATGCACGGGCAGGTTATGTTCGTGGGACTGACCAGACACCGACTCCTTCGGTATTACACCTTAATGGTGTGGCAAGCAATTTAGCAGTATCGCAGTTCTTGCGTCTGGTTTTCGGAGAGGGGCTCATTGGAAAGGAATTTGTCCACTACGACAGGCAGAAATGCCAAATCGTGACAGCATCTGTTCCACCTGATCCCGACTGTCCTGTGTGTGGCACAAAAGGGTATCTTGGAGCAGGTGATGAGCAGCCTGAGTTTAAAATTCACGATAGGGAGAAATGCATCGGGAGGATTGAGCTTCGCGATGGCAAAGTCATCGAGAAGTTAAGCAAGCAGCTTGATGACTCACACTCACACCAAGCGGTGGCAACCCGAATAACAGAAAAACTCAAAAAGAAACTAAACAGTTTAATGATAAAAAAACCGTAAAAAATAACTGATTAGCAAACTGGGAAGGGTGGAAAACGCCCTGAGCCGACCGACACGCAGCCGGGTATGCGATATCGTAATGTAGATAATAAGATTTAGAATATAGAGCAAGGAGAAATCCGAGAATGGAAACTTTCAAGCCACTGTTATATAATTTGGTCTTCCCATTATGTGTTACCGCTATGTGGGGGATCATTTTCCTTACTGTTTTTAGAGTTCTTTCACAAGAATCATTATTCAAAGGCTCAGTTGCGAGAGTTCTGGCACTTTTAATCAGCATTCTTTGTGTATTGGGACTGTTTAGACCCTTTCTAAACTATGAAGACATCATCGCTATTTCTGACAAGCGTGGCTGGATCATCATAGATATCGTGCTTTTGATCTACGGCTTGTTTGGCTTGGTTGTATTTTTTTCGGTGGTTGTTAGCTTTATCAAAAGGCTATTTCGTGGCAACGAATCGAAGGAGTTTCCCAGAGAAATCGAGCGGCGCATGGAGTCTCTTTATCCATTTAGATACGTGCATAGGCGATGAGTCTTGACAAGAGAGATTAGAACCGTGTCTGACAAACTCTGGCAACAAGGTCTTACAGCGTGGTAAGCACAGCTTAACCTTTCAATACCATAAGACGAGGGCCAAACAAATGCAAACCGCGAAGCAGCAAGACAAAATAGTTGAATGCGAATCCGCGTATAACATGCGCCAGCACTACCAGCTCTTAGGCCACCAAGGTTATGGGGTTAGTGAATTACGGATATTCGACCCTAAGCCGCGAGTCGCATACGTTGATAACGAAGAAGATGTTGTTCGCCTGGTTTTAGAGATGGAAGGAAGGACAAGCGGAATCTACATCGGCGTGCAGCCTCGGCCACCGCATTTATTTGATCTTGCACCAAACCGTTGGGTACCTGCTCAATCAAAACCGCACAGTAATTGTGCCACTGACAATGATATTGAATATATCACAGTGTGCTTTTGGGATATAGATGTTGTATCCAAAGAGAGAAGCAAAGGACACCCAGCGTCTGATGAGGAGCTTGCCCAGAGCTCACATGCCGCCCAGCTACTCAGTCAAGAAGAGGGCTTGGCTATGAGTTCTACTATTTGCTGCAGCGGGAATGGCCAATATTTACTGGCGCTCATTGCCCCAATTCCGGTCTACAGAAATGAAGAAGCAACGAAGTTCAGACAGTTCTGTATGCAACCGGCTGCAAAGGTGGCAGCGCAGGTTAGAGGAGCTAAATTTGACCCGGTGTTTAATCTCAGCAGAGTTATGCGTCTGATGGGAACTTGGAACCGCAAAGGCCAGCCTGCAGTTGGCAGACCTCACCGTAGGGCACATTTTGTTACTGAGCTGCCGCTGGGAAGGTCTATGGCATTGCATCATATGATTCTCAACACCGTAGTTGACCAATTCGGCACTCCCAGTGAAAAGCTTCCCCAAAGTATACGCTGTGACCTGCGTAAACTGGAGCACTGCGATTTTATAAAATGGTGCCGCAGCAATGCTACAGAGGTAAGCGAACCTTTATGGTGGGCGATGATAACTAACCTCGCCCATCTTGAGGGTGGCATCGAACTTATCCACGAAATATCGCGGCTTGACCCTGTTCGATACGATTATGCTGATACGCAACACAAGATTAAAAAGGCAATTGATGCCGGTTATAGGCCTGTTTCCTGCAAGACCATCGCCAGCGAAGCAATGGCTTGTCCGGAAAGGGGGAGATTTCGATGCTCTCAATTCAACCGGTGCAGGGCTAAAACACCGATGTGTATGGCTGTATCACATACTATTTATCAGAGATAAGGAGATTTTCAAATGGAAAATACAGTCAAGAAAAAACCAATAAGAGTATTTACGTGTGGTGCTGTGAAGGCAGCTATTTGGGCCGATACAAGGGTCGTCAATAACAGTGTTGCAGAGCTACATTCCACAAGGATTGACCGCACATATAAGGATAAAGACAGTAATGAATGGAGGCACACCAATACATTCAACGCTGAAGATTTGCCCAAGGTGGCGGTTGTGGCAATGGAGGCTTATAAGTTCATACGGCTGCGGTCACCAGAAAAAAATAAAACTGACGAGTTAGAACTGGACAATGGTCCGCAGGATGAGAGTGAATCGCCAAGATGAAAGGGCTGCTACTGACTCTTAAGCAGATCGGGCTACAGTTGCCTGAGTAAAATAATTTGCAGCGATAGAAAGGAATCTTGTGAGGGTAACTATGAAGGTCTTCTGAGGTGATAGCGCAATAATAATCTTCTGGAAAGAAAAATCCCAAATTAAGACAGAGCGTGGCGATAAACCTAATGAAACAACACTTATTAGAAAACAATAATGGGAGAGAGCCAGAAAAAGCCTTGTTCTTCTATTGATTCAATGACAGCAGTAGTCTTGCCCGACGGTAACGGTGGCTTTACGCCTTGCCCTGAATTACTGACTGAGGAAGAACTTGTTGCTTTTTTGCGCATCCCCGAGGTCAGCAAAGCTGCAGATTATCATAATGTTATTGAAAACCTAAAGAGGATGCACGGCCTGCCCAGAATACATATATGTGGAAAGCCCCTTTACCCACTACAGGCAATCCGGAAATGGATAGAAGAAAAAACTACAAAAGGGAAATAATCAGCTTGCGCTCCTTAAGATGTATGGGTAAAATCTAGCTCGGGTTAATCCGACTCGAACCAGCATCGGAAAGGAGGTCAGTATGAAAGACCTGGTTACGCTCTGGAAAAGACCATCGTATGATGGTGAAACATTTACGTATTATCTGCTCTATACAGATGAGCAGGGCCGACGAAGGCAGAAATCTTTAAGACACAGCGATGCTCGAAAGGCCGAACGACAAAGAGCCCAGTTTGAACGTGAGTTGAGAATGAATATTGTTGAACCCGGCTCCATGAAGCTTAGCGAGTTTTTGAAGGACAGTTTTAGCCGAACAAGAGGGCAGGTGCGTGAAAGCACATTGTATCAAGCAAGAATTGCGATGGAACATTTCATAGAAGTGATTGGTGATGTCGATTACAGTTGCATAAGGCATAGCCATGGAGAGCTGTTTGTGCAATCTTGCCTCGATACCGGCAACAGTCCGGCAACAGTAGCCAAGAAGATAAGGCATCTGAAAAGAATATTTCAGCTGGCTGTTGAGAGGGGGCAATTAGAAGACAATCCTCTTCGGTATGTCAAGCAGCCCCGCAGACCGAGAAGGAAGGTCCGGGTCTTCAGCAAAGATGAATGCTGTCGTCTACTTAGAGCTGCCAGAGCATATCAAGGTTTGCTGAGCGCCAATAAGCGACGTGTTTCTCAACCAATAGAGTGGGAGCTGCTGATTAAAGCTGCGATTTGCACAGGTATGCGAAGAGGTGAATTGCTTAATACAACCTGGAAGGACATCGACTTTGAAAGAAAAACCATAGATGTAACTCCAAAGAGAGAAACCGTTGAAACCTGGGAGTGGAATATCAAGGACACGGACAGACGCACACTGCCGCTCACTGATGAAATGGTTCATCTGTTTGCTGAGCACCAGGCAAGGCAGGCCGAAGGGTACCCGTACGTATTCATTCCTGCACGGCGGTACGATAACATACAGCAACTTAGAAAAGACGGGCAATGGACTATCCAACTGGGTGCCAATCCGATCAACAACTTCGACCGGCAGTTCCGAATCATATTGAAGATGGCAGGGATAGGCGACGGAGAGTTCCATGACCTTAGGCGCACTTGTCTATCGAATTGGTTTGCAAATGGATTACGGGAATATGATGTAACGACCATGGCAGGGCACGCCAGTTTCGAGACTACTCGTCAGTTTTACCTTGCCGTTAGCGGCGACCTTATTGAGCGTACGCGAGAGGCAAGTGGCAAAGCAATGGAGGAAATTTCTGTTGCAAATCTGTTGCAAATGCCTTTTAACAGTTCCGACCCAAAAGGCCACCAACCATAAACGATTGATGGCCAACACTTTAAGAACTGGGCCCGCAAGGATTCGAACCTTGGACCAATGGATTATGAGTCCACTGCTCTACCGCTGAGCTACGGGCCCTTAACTTACGCTATATTAAGGTCTTAAGAGATTTAATTATATTGTTGAATTTGTTTAATACAACCTTAACTACAACCAACTTATAGTTTACACTACAATTGTTGTATTTGGTTATTTTGTTGTAGTTAAGGAATTTTACCAGGATAAAACCCAAACCTAAACGAAAAACTCGTACTGATAAATTCCCGCTTACTTTACATCCGACAGGTCAATTTTGCAAGAGAACTTGTCCCTCTTGTCGTTGAAATTCCGTCTGCGGTTAGGTAACGACCAGCCAACTTTACGCAACAATTTCCTTTCTGTCAATACCCTTGTATAACGCCTCGATGAGCATCGGCAACTGCCGGTAAGCTTTGACCATGTGAAATCTCTTCTCAGCTTCCAACAACACCGTCCCAGCCCACCGCCAAGCCATATTCGCATTCCGCCACCGTTTCACATTGCGGCACAGGTCATCAGCCCGCGACAAGCAACTCTCAATTATGTTCGTAGTGCCAAGTACACCGCGAAGCTCACCAGACAATCCCAGCTTGTTCACAGTCAGCGTCTCGTCGAACCCTTCCTCCAGACTTCGGGCCGCTGCCTCATTTATCGACGCCAGCCAGTCATGAACCTTCTGCAGTTCTTTGTACGCCTCTTCATACTTGGTCATACTCCAGGCTGCCCACAGCTTCATCGAAAGAAGCTTGTGGTAATTCTTAGGTAGATACTTCTGGATGTTTCGCTCTTTGTGCACACGACATCGCTGAATCAACACTCCACTGCCAAAGCGGTCAACGACCACCTTCTTCAGGGCCTTTGAGCCATCCAGAACAAACAGGTACTGTCTGTCTATGGATAGACCTCGCTCAATCAAATCATCCAGCAGGACTCCGCAGACCTCTGCATTCTCTGTCGCCCCAGGCCATAAGCCCAGGACATGCTTGCAGTCCCCTGAATCCACGCCCAAAGCCACTATAAGCGTGAAATCGTGGAATTCCTTGCCGTCCAGCAGGATTACACATAAGTCCAGCCCATGTAGCGGACGCTCCAGTAGTTGCTTTAGCTCTCTGGCGCTGGCGACCTTCCACTGCCTCGAGACAGAACTCTTCTCGATGCCGTAGCCATCGCACAGGTCATCTATTACCCCGGCATAATCCCGTGTCGAAACCCGACGCAGAATCCGCTCTGAGACAGCTTGTTCCATTCGCTGTGGGTGACTGAAGGCATGATACCTGCTTAACGGAATCTCTTGACCATCGACAGCGCGGACACGCGGCCTTTCCAGCGCTACCTTGCGTCCGGCAAAGATGACGTGGCCTTCGTCATGACCCCAGCGGACGGCCTGACGGCCTGGCTGATGCCTGTAGCGGTGTCTGGCCACCTGCTTGACCTCTCGTCTATCATGGCCTTCATCATCAGTAGCCCCGCTTTACTGGCCGTCTCTTCGATGGCCTGGGCTACATCAAAGAGCATCTCACTCATCGGTAGGACCATCTGAAAACATGCCTTGCCGTCGGCCAGTTCTACGGTGACGGCGTGGCCCTTGAATTCTTGCACTTTTCTTCTGGAACGATTGGTCTTCTTGTGGTAATTTTTTCCCATCATGCGGTCTCCAAACTTTGGGTAACATTTGTTATCTTTACGACTATCAGTTACCCAGACCGCATGACTTTTTTCAACTAATTCTCAACGACAATCGGGACATCCCCGTCTTTGACCCTTCAGTTTTTGCTTTGGGTAACCTGCCCATAGTTCAGCGGTCCTGTTGATCCTAAATCAGGGGCGTTGCTGCCGGTTTCTAATCTTACTTCTGAAACAAGGTACTTACCTAATTGGTCAAATTGTTCTCTATATTTATTATTAAAGGGGAGCAGCTTTTGGTATCTTCTCACCTTTTCCGTGTCTTTTATTTCTTTAATTTCGATGCTCGAAGGAAGCCTCTTTTTGACCTTGTGAGAAGCACCAATAAACAAAACCGCCTTCTCGTCAGGCTTAAGAGTCTGTTCTATTCTTTTCGCAATAAAAGCGTCTCTTTTGTTTAAGAGTCTATTCTTTACTAACTTATATTTTAGAAGTGCTATTATCTTACGGATAATTGATTTCGCCTGCGTTATAGCAACTAATCTATCATACTCTTTTTTGACCAGTATAAAGTCTTCTGTTTTAACTAAAACAGCTCCTCTTTCGAGGAGCCTCGATACCAACCGGTAGTTCTTACTTCCTGCTTTGGCTGTTTCTTCAACAATTTTCTCACCCACTTTGCCATCAGCAACCATTCCATCCTGGTATATTTTCATTCCCTTTACATCTACGGAATCAAAATAACGTGATATGGCATCCCAGAAGCCCTCGACCGTCCTTCTATGCTCTAACCAAATTTCCTCTCCCAAATTCGCAATGCCTCTTTGCGTTACATCTTTAGCTATAGAACCGAGGTCAGCACTGGTATGTATAATGGGCACGTAAATCAGTGTTCTCATAGGATAGGCGATTCCTCTCAGGTTTCGGCACAGGTCTTCGCCTTGACGAGTTAATCTACTCACCTTGTTGACTGTGTTAGATTATCCCCGACCAGGCTACGGCTCCCAGCCGAGACCAATAAGCAATAGCCCCACAGTCTCGGCAAGGCAGTCGAGCATTGACGGAGATGCCGGCACACCACCCATGATTTCGTTTTGTATGCCAACTCAAAACAGTTTATCATTGCCTAAGCAGCTTAACTTTTCATCATCTTTTTTTCTCAGAATGCCTTTCCTTTAATTCCTCGAGATACCTTGCCGCAGCATCTTTACCGCCTAATCCAAAGGCAAGCGCCAAGGCAAGGCAAACGCCGCCAAGGATAATATTGAAGGTAGTAGTTACCAAAAGCGTTGCAATACCAAGCTCTCCTAACGAAATAGTTACTGCGAAAATTATAATCGCCCACCGGCTTACACCAGCAAATATCTCCGGTCTGGGCAAATTGGCATTGCCGGCAGCCGTGTGAACTATTCCTGACACAAAGCTGGCCAGAAACATAGCAACCACCAGAACAAGCAGGGCTGCTATGACATTCGGGACGTAAGCAAATAAGCTTGCAAGAACATCGGATGCCTTGGGCAGACCGAGAGCGTCAACAGTCATAACGAGCACCATAATCATAATCAGCCAATAAACCAGGCCGCTTACCACCTCCCTGGCGGAAGTTTTCAAATCGCCTTTCCTTAGAATCGCTGATATACCTGCCTTATCAGCCAGCGCATTGAAGCGTATTGTTTTAAGCAGCCAGTCAAGTATCCGTCTGATTGCCCTGGCCACAATCCAGCCTACTATCAGAATTACTAACGCACCCAGTAGGACAGGAAGATAGCTGAGTATTCTGGCCAACATTTGGCGGACCGGGTCAGCAATAAGATTTTCCCATTCGATTACAGCTAACATTTTCTGTACCTCCATATTAAATTGTTAATATTGAATGTTTGTTTTTTGACTTCCCAACCTGTTTTCGCAATTCATGACATGCTCGTTAGACATCGCCTCCTTTCAGTTTTGAGAAAAAAATAGAGCAGGGATTTTCCACATACACCACTATACTATCAAAAACCATGTTCAAAGCAATACTTTATTCGGAAAATCCGGGCTTAAGATATTTTTGCCTGCGCCCTTTCTAATCGTCTTTTGCGTTCCTCGTTGCGCTGTAACCTTTTTCTCAGCTCTCTATTTTCCTGTTCAATATCGGTTTCCTTTGCCTTTGAAGACAAATAAGAGTCCTGCTGCCACCAATTTATCCCCATCTCCATAGCTTTATCTACAGAGGCAATCAAGAGCCTTATTTTGATATTAAGGAGGTCAATATCAGCAAGTTGAATCTTAATATCTCCTGCAATAACAATCCCCTTATCCAGAACTCTCTCCAGGATGTCGGCAAGATTGGTAGCCTCGGTAGCATGCATCATTTTTTGTTCTGCCATTGTTTATCCCCTGCTTCTATTATGCCAACCTTTTTGCCTTTATGATCAAACCGGCTGTTTTCTTGCGGACACTTGCAATGAAATGGCAGTTCTTGCAATCTCCATTATTTTCATTGTAATCCTGACAGGAAAGAAGCACGTTCACTTCTTCCTGTAGCTTTTCAGCAAATTCTGCCTTTCCTAAAACATCTTTGGCACTGTTAATCTTATCTATGATATCCTTAATCGCCAACTCTTGCTTTTGGAATGTCCGGCAACTTATTTTAGCATCTTCTTTAGGCATTGTTCTTTCTACATCAAATCTCCTAAAGGACCGAGATTCAGGTTTAACTCTTCATCTTTGAGTCCGAATATCTCTTTTAGCTCTTTCATTTTATTTTCCAGTTTCATCAAAGTTTCACCCACTCTTTCTATTTCCTCCTCAGAAAGGGAACCTGCCTCTACTCTTCTCATAGCCTGCTTTTCCAATAGTTTTCTTATCAGCTCTACAAGCGTAAGAACAAGCTTTGCTAATCCTTTCTCTACATTCTTTGGGTCAATGTTAATTCTTTCAGCATCAGAATCCTTTGTTTGCTCTGGCTCTGCAACTGTTATTACTACAGATGTTTTTTTAAGTTCCGCATCCATCTTAACTCGGCTCCTGTATCGGGCTGGCAAATGGTGAACCTCTTAACTGTTCCATAGTTTCTACTGAGCTGAGCAAAACCTTCAATCCCAGGTATATAAGGTCAACATCAGCCACAGAAATAACTATATCTCCGGATATAACCACACCTTTATCCAAAACCCTGTCCAGGATTTCCAAAAGGGTTACATCTTTTGAGGCTGTTGCTACGTTATCCATTTTGCATGCTTTGCTTTGAAAGGCCGCAGAAATTGTATGGAGGCCAGGGGCCGGTGCAGTCGAAGAAAAGTCCTTTGTCTTCGTAATGCATCCTTAAGGTATCTACCATATTAATAAAATCGGCCACTTTGTCTTTGCTAACTAAGAAGGCGGAATTCAAAACCATATCATCTTTTCTTTCGGTTACCTCTCTCGGCAGCAGCCTATTTATACGAGCCTCGAAACTCAATTCTTTCAATAGCTGGAAGCTATCTTGACCATATTCGTTGATTTTTTTGTTCAGCGTATCTTCTATCAACTCGGTTTTTTTCTTTTTAAGCAAATAGGCCTTGCCGGGGGAAGATAAGTTGATTTCATTCTCAATTTCCAAAATCTCCGGTTCATCATTGGCAAGGCTATCTTTTAGCTTTTCTATATCACAGTAGATTTTGACCCCCCATTCCTCCTTGTCTTCTAATTTTTTTAGAATTGCTTTGAATTCTTCCGCGTATTCCTCGAGCATCGCTTTTAAGCTGTCATCTGTATTAAAGCAAGTTGCAAACTTAAAGGGAATTACGGATGAATTCCCCATAACTGTTTCTATTATCTTTTCGTGCATGTTCGCCTTTGCCTTAATCCACTCTAAATCAGCCAAGTTCCTCTTCAGGTTTTGTTCACTAAATTCGCTTTCTTCAACCCTGCCAGCCACGGCATAGAGGCCTTTATGGCAGACAAAATAAAGATTGCCCGCCAAGCTATCTATCTCTTTGGGTCTTGGCTCTTTGTCTGTAACACAAAATAAGTAGACAAGCTGTTCTTCGGTTTTGTGCATATCTGTTATCATCTGGTTACCAATGTATGCCCCTGGCGCTCGTAGGATTCAACTTCCAAGCTATCATTTACCTTCACTGTATAGATATTTCTATCCTGCACCTTTGTAGGAAGGCCGAGAGACTTCAAAAAAGAACTTTCCTCATAAACCTCAATTTCTATATCCCACTGGCTATTGACCTTTGCTGCTCCAATTACCCGCACCTCTTTTACATTAAGGGCTTTTTTCAAGAACTCGGCTGCAGCTTCTCTAACTTCATCTATATTGGCCATTTTTATGTCTCCTGTTCTTTGGCTTTTATAATAGCATCTAATCTTTCTAAAAGTTCTCTCTCTTTCTCGTCATATTCCTGCTCACTTATCTCATCCATTTCAAACCGCAGCTGCAATGCCATGAGTTCTTCTTTTATGCGTCCATCATCATTTAGTTCATTTTGAGCTATCTCGTTAAGCTTTTGGCCCAGCCACACAACGCCTTTTAGCGGTGCGAGCAATATGCTATCGATTATAAACATGTTATCTCCGACAGGATTTACTTTTCCCACTCTGCTGGGTAAATAACGATGTTGACGAAATTGAATACAGGCAATGGTCCCGCATACATAAAGTTCATTCTGGCTTTATATTGGTTACCTAAATCATCTATGATATTGTCGAACTCTTTTTCTCTTCCCTTGTCCACCAGGAAAGCCGCATTCATGAAATTCATATCGCCAATGGTTTTGTTGAGTTTATAGTCACAAGACGTTATTCTTAGCCTATCCACAATTTCTTCTGCCTGTTTTTGTTTCTTTTTATCCAATTCTTCTTTAACTAATTGCCCAAGGTCTATTTTTGTTTGGATATCTTGGCCGTCTCTTCCTTTTAAACGTTCCCTCAAGTTCCTTATTACTTCATTTTCCTCTACTATCTCGTTAAAAATAACACCCATATCCATCCATCTTCCCTTGACGCCTAACTCTACTTTGTGGTCCATATCTCTTAAAGTATTTCTAAATTCTTTGTAACGTCTATCCAGTAGATTTCTTATTTCATCGGGACCAGAAGCAATGGTGCCAAAGCGAACCGGAAGGACACTATCAAATTCTTTCATTACTTCCTCAATAGCTTTTTGGTGGGCTAACATGTTCGCCCTGTTAGCGGTAAGCCGGCTTATAGGATAATTGCTTACCACCATGCTTATATCGTCATAACCGATAGTTACAACATCGTCACCTCTTCCCCCAATGCCGACAGGACCAAAGTGCCGTTCTTGTTTTGTCTCGATAATGCAATAGATATATTTTCCTTCTTTTTCCATATCACTCTGCCGTCGTCACTAACACGGCGTTCTTTTCAAAAGCTTGCTCATTAAAATAGCAGCCGTCTGTTTCTGGTGTTGGGTTGGAAGCCCGGTAGTAATCGAGAAGAATCTTGTAGGCTCTGGTCATATCATCAAATTTCTTTTCTATGCCTGGTGTATCCGGATTTTTATCAGGGTGGCAGGTCAAGGCCGATCTGCGATGGGCTTTTTTAATGTCACTTGCAGTTATAAAGTTGTTTGTAAGCCCTAATTTTTTCCTCGCCCAATCTACCTCTTCAAATTGTGCCTTTTTCACCCCAAGAGTATAAAAACTATACGGTGGGAGCGGACCCACACATCTAAAATTCAGCTTCTCTTCAAACTTATTATTGAGCTGGGCGACTTTCTGCTCGAAATCCTGCCGTTTGGTTTGGTCCATAAGGAATGCCGTGTTAAGGACCATCTTGTCATCCATAAGGTCATGAGCTTTGAAGTTTTGAGCAATTTCATTTAAGGCAGATTGTATCTGGTTTGCGTATTCTTCTCTTTTCTTATCTAAATACTTTTTAACCAGAACACCTACCTTCATCTGGTCATCTACGGTAACAACTTCTTTTTTACTTAATAGTGATTGTTTAAGCTGTTTTATTTCGTCTTCCCGCGAAACCTCTTGCAGAAAGGAATTAAAATCATTCAATGTAGCCACAACGTCAATCTCTATGCAGTTTTTGGCCCTTCCAAATATATCTTTGATTGTCCTGTATCCCTTTGTTAAGATCTCCCTAACTTCGTTGTCGTTGTCAGCAAATGTCCCAAGCTTCATAGGAATAATTCCGCCGGTGGCGGACTCAGCCATAATCTTTTCGATTACCTCCTGATGTTTGAGAAGCATTCTGGCTAAAGCGTCTTTAGGCATACGAGTATAATCGACTATTTCCGCATCGCTTACGACCGCGGATATATCCCGGAAGGAGATGGTATAAGTCCGACTAAAAATCGTGCTGTCCTTTACGACCTCTGTAGGTCCTGTAAGCCGGTAGGAATCTTCAAGAGCGCCTATTCCGCCCGGAACGAAAACTTCTTCTGCATTCGAGTTTATGACCCCGTAAATATATTTGCCCACTTTGCTCATAACAGACCTTTTCGCAACAAGGATTCAACGGCCCATTCGCTTCTTACCTACCGTTCTGCTCTTTTAGCATTTTGATAGCCTGGTCAAAATGCTGCTTTGAAACTTTGAAGTCTGTCTTTTTGTCTCTGCTATCCTTGCGCTGGTTGACGAACTCTCTTATTGCAAACATAGAAGCCTTTCGACAGATGAACTCGATATCCGAGCCGACCCGACCCTCCGTTTCTTTGGTCAGTCTCTCCAAATCAACGTCCTCGCTCAGCGGCTTATTCTTGGTGTGTATCCTGAATATTTCTTCTCTGGTTTTCTCATCGGGCACAGGCAGCTCAAACAAAAGGTCAAATCTGCCGCTTCTTAAAACGGCAGGGTCAACTAAATCCAATCTGTTAGTTGCAGCTAATACCACGACGCCCTTGAGCTCCTCAATCCCATCCATTTCGGTCAGAAATTGACTTATTACCCTCTCGGTTACATGAGCGTCTGTAGAGCTGGAGCCCCTTCTGGGTGTAAGACTATCTATCTCATCAAGAAAAAGTATTGTCGGCGCAGCATGCTTTGCCGTTCTAAATGTCTCCCTTACCCCCCGTTCCGATTCTCCTACGTAACGGCTGATAAGCTGCGGGCCCTTGATAGAGATAAAATTGACCCCACTTTCATTAGCAACCGCTTTGGCTAAAAGTGTCTTTCCTGTTCCTGGTTTGCCGTAAAGTAAAATTCCTTTAGGGGGATGGGTATTAGCCTTTTTGAAAACATCTGAGTATTTGAGCGGCCACTCTATCGCCTCCTTGAGCTCTTGCTTGATGTGCTCAAGACCCCCTACGTCACTCCACTTCACATCCGGCACCTCAACGAATACTTCTCTAATTGCAGATGGCTCGACCTCCTTCATCGCCTCCAAAAAATTATCCATCGTTACTTCTAATTTAAGCAATGCTTCGTAAGGAATATCTGCCATTTCAAAATCAATTTTGGGTAGGAACTTCCTTAGAGCCGACATGGCTGCTTCTCTCCCCAATGCTTCTAAGTCAGCTCCCACGAATCCATGGGTAATTTCAGCTAATTTTTGGATGTTGACATCTTCTGCTAACGGCATGCCTCTTGTATGAATTTCCAATATCTCTAATCGCCCGTTTTTATCAGGTATCGGAATAGAGATTTCTCTATCAAACCGGCCTGGTCTTCTTAATGCAGGGTCTATGGTGTTGGGGATATTTGTTGCCCCGATAACTATGATGTGCCCGCGGGACTCTAATCCATCCATCAACGCCAAAAGTTGAGACACAACGCGTCTTTCAACTTGTTTTTCACTACCCATATCTTCTCTCTTAGGGGCGATGGCATCTATCTCATCAATAAAGATTATGGCTGGAGCATGATTATGAGCATCCTCAAATACACTTCTTAAGCGAGCTTCGGACTCACCGTAAAATTTACCCATAATCTCAGGGCCGGTTATGCTCGTAAAATAGGCATCAGTTTCGTTTGCTACGGCGCGGGCAATTAAGGTCTTTCCGGTTCCTGGGGGGCCGTATAGGAAAACACCTTTAGGGGCCTCGATTCCCAGTCTGTCAAAGACTTCAGGATATTTTAGGGGCAACTCAATCATCTCTCTGATTCTCTGGATTTGAGTACCAAGTCCACCTATGTCCTCATAAGATACTTTAGCTTTCTCTAACTTACCTTCTTTTGCTTTTACTCGAATTTCGGTAGCAGGACTAACTAATACCACACCCTCAGGAATTGTGTCCTCCACCATGAAATCACAGGTTCTGGTGCCAAACAATCTTGCCCGGATTTTGTCACCTGAAGTCAAAGGCAGGCCTTCTATAAGAGAACCGATGTACTTGGTATCTTTATCTTTTTGAAGTGTCCCTGTCACAGTTAAAGGAGAAAGCGTGATTTTCCTGGCAGGATTACTTTCTATTTTCCGAGCCGTTACCTTTTCATCAAGTCCTATTTTACAGTTTTCCCTTGTAATCCCGTCAATCTGAACGACCTTTTTGCCTCTATCCGCTGCGTAACAAGGCATTACTTTAGCAGCGGTCTTCCTTGCGCCTTCTATCTCTATTATCTCTCCCACCTCAAGGGCTAAGCTCGCCATGTCTTCAGGGTCTATTCTCGCGATAGCTCTGCCCACGTCTTTTGGCAAAGCTTCCGTCACCTTCAATATCACATCATTGTTGTCTTTCTTTTTCATTGTCCACTGAACAGCCGTTCCTTAAAACTCGTCAATGCTTTTAGCCCTTTGATTTCGCCAGGCTCAGACGGAGCAATTGTTATTTTTAACTTTCCAAATTTTCCCCTTATCTGATTCATATACTTTTGCTGTTCTTTCCTTTTTTCTCTGCAGAACTCACAATCATCTGATTCTAAGACGTTATTTATCACTAACTGCCTCACCTTTATCCCGTATTTGCCCAAACTATCTATCAACCTCTCGGTCTCTAAAATTGCCATGTCTTCCGGGATTGTAACTGCTATGAATTCGCTTCTATCTTGGTCGCGAAGCAGGTTTTCTATCCTCTTTACAACTCTTTTCATAGTCATCAGAAAATCATCACCGTCGTCCGGCCTATATTTTCCAGCAAACGTTTCAACCACATACCTGTATTTCCACCTCATCTTTGCCATTATCTTAATCCAGCTATCTAATAGTCTTGGTGAGGTTAAAAGTCTTAAAGCATGGCCGGTAGGTGCTGTATCTACTATGTATTTGTCAAATGCAGATTCGTCCATAACGTCAGTCATCGTCTTAAGACCCATTACTTCATCTATACCCGGGATAGGTAAAGCCAGGATAGAATCAATGTCTTCTGCATCCAAATTAGTGCTGGTATCGATTATCTTCTTTATCTGGTCTTGGTGTTGTATTTTGAATTTGTCTAAAGCCTTTTCTGCGTTTATTTCAAGAGCGCTTAAGTTCTTTATTCCTTTTACCTCTTTTATCTGGTCACCGATTATTTGTCCCAGGCTGTCGGCAAGCGAATGGGCCGGGTCCGTTGAAAAAATCAACGTCTTAAAATCCTCAGCCAAATATAGGGCTGTGCTGCAAGCACAGGTTGTTTTTCCTACGCCGCCTTTTCCGCCAAACAAAATCAACTTTAGCGAAGGAACTTTTAGCCCTTTTAATCCCATTCACCACGTTAGAAATATTAGAAAAGATTTTTAATTTTCTTCCTTATTACTGCTTTTTTGAATTATGTAACCTCTGTTAATGCATATTTCTAACGTGGTTCACTTTTTGATCCTGACCTCTAAGATGCCGTTGTTATAAGAAGAGCTCATTGTGTCGGCTTTTACCTTTGCCGGCAGTAAGATTTCTTTGCGGTATTTCCTATCCCCAGTTTGCGCGCTAAGTTCTAATATATCTTCTTTCAAATCTAATTTTATATCCCCTTCGTTTACTCCCGGCATCTCCGCATAGATTCGAACCTCCTCTTCTTCGTCAAAGACATCTGTGATAGGCTCTCTCTCTTCTTCGACTGTAGGCCCAGCGGGGGTCTTTTTAACATTGCCGAATGACTCAACTATAGGCTTACCTCCCACCGCTGTCTTCACCGAAAACCCAAATACCCCTTTCATACCTTTTTTAAGATGACTCAGGTCAATCTCGCCTTCTTTATTGATTTCGCCGCCAGCATCTTTCAATTTGGCGGCCAGGTCAACCAGGTTTCCGATGCCGTCTAACAGGCCCCCAAGCCCGACGCCCAGCTTTCCTATACCAAAATCGATATTCAAACCTTCGGTTTCTTTATCTTTTTTCTTTTTGTCTTTGGCCATTTCGTGTCCCTTTAACGTCCATTAATAATTTATAGCCATCGTCTTAAGCGGCTTTGTGGGTACGTCTCTGTAAGTTTTAATCTTTTGCCGTTCGTGCGTTTCTTTTTGTAACTTTTTTATCCGCTTACAGGCACTGTCTAATCGTTTTTTAGCCGCATCTCTTCTTTTATCTAATGCAAAGATTTCTTTTTCCAATCTATTCTTCTCGCTACCAAGCACATATAATTCCAGATAACTTGACCGTTGAGCTTTCGGGATAGACCTCGCGCCGACAGAATGTACGCTCTTTATCTCTCTAACACCTGGGGTTTGTAATGTTCCTTTCATTTAATGTGTCCTCCCTATCGTATTCCGACCAGACTTTCTATTTGCTGCTTTTTATCCTCTGCTTCATTATCGCTAACGACATCTAAAGCAATGTTTTCTTTGTCGGTTTCCACCGGCGTATCTATAGTTCTTCCACGGCTCAGCTCTTTCTCGACTATCTCCTTTATTATTTCTCTGACCCTGTTCTGGTTTGTTTTGGAGCCAACCCGGCTTGTTTCAGAAGCTAAAATATCCTGACACATTTGCATAAAGGCACTATTTGCCTTAGAAGGAGTAAGATTTTGAACCTTAAGAGTTTTTGCAATCATAATGCAGCCGCGCACGGTGGGTGCAAATTCGCACTTTCCGGATCCTCTTAGACCTCTTACGATATTGACTATCATCTCAGTATGTGATTTGGAAAGTTTGGATTTTGCCCGCGTGACGGCTACTTCAGTATCATAGTCAAAATGGTCCAAATCCAGGGTTATCATCCTGTCCCTTAAGGCATCCTGGCTCCTGTGAACGCCGGCATATTCCTCAGGGTTGGACGTGAAGATGGCAGTGAAATTCGGGTCAACCTTCAAATATGGCTGCTCACCACCTCTTCCCACCGGCAGATCCATCATCTTCTCCTGTAAAATAGAGAGAAGAATATTATTTGCCTCCGGCCGGGAACGCGTGAACTCATCGTAAACAAGCGTAAAACCATATTTGCAGGCGACGGTCAGGCGGTTATCCACCCAACGCTTTACCATATCTTCCTCTGTCTTTAGGACCCTTGAAATAAAGCGGTCCACAACTTTTCTAATCCTGTAGCCATACTCACCACCTATCAAGTCGGATGTTGTGAACTCTTCATCTCCGTGAATCAACACCACCGGCCTTTTGATTTTGCTTGCCAGGTGCATAGCCAGTGTTGTCTTGCCCGTGCCGGAAGGTCCTCTAAAATGGACCGGAAAACCTGCTTTGATATAAGAAAGGGCCCTGCTGATAATATCTTGGACATACTTTGTTTCCACAAAATCCGGCAGAGGAGCTGGTTCCAATACGGTTGTCATCTCATCAATCATTTTGATAGACCTCTTCGTATAGATTTTCTCTAACCCGTTTCTCTCTAATAAATCCTTTACCTCCACAAAGACTGCATGGGAGGGTTTCGCTCGATTTATAGCCTTTGCCGCCGCACTTTGGGCATTGTTCCTTAGTCCCTTTGTGCGTAATGCTGCCCTTGCCTCTGCAGGCAGTGCAACTGATCCGCGTATGAGGGTGGACGCCTGTGCCTCTGCAAAATGCACACCCAATTATGGGGTTCTCTATATGAACTGTCCCTGTGCCACTACATATCTGGCAGTTAGCAAGCACAGATAACAGATTGAATGGGTCTTTACCTGTGCCCTTACAAAAAGCACACGTTATCCGGCTCATAATTTAGCCCATCCTTGAATTCGCTTTTATGTTTAGCTGGCATTTCCACCATCAGCAATTTGGCATCAGGCAATTTCAACTCTCGTTAGATACCCACATCAACGGTTTGCTTGCTGCTTTTCTTTCCAGCCCTCTTTGCACCCTTGCCTTTACCGATTGCCTGCCCAACTGTGGATACTTTTTCACCAGCATCAATCCTTGGCATTACCCCACCTTTTCTTGCCTTAGCTAATGTGGCGGACATATTTTTCCATGCCTTCTTTGCCTGGGCCATATCAGAGCTATACTCGCCTATGAGCTTGTCGGCTTCATCCAATATGTTTTTAACCTGTGTCTGAATATCCTTTATTTCTCTGGCGAGCTTGCTCTTTAGTTCCTTTGACATCTGGGTGTGGTCCTTCTCAAAGCTGCCCAACATTGAACCTACCTCGCTGGTCAGCTTATTGACAAAATCTGACAAATTCTTTGCCTGCTCCTTACCCATCTGTCTGTTGCTTTTGCGGAACTCAGTGACCATGTTTTGGGCTTCTTTCAGTAAGCTTTGCACATTCTTAGACAGGCCATTTACGAAATCAGCCAAATCCTTGGCTTGTTGTGCAGCCATCTTCTTTCTATCCATAGAAAACCCATTCAGGGTTTTGTGGGTGTCAGTAACTAACTCACCCAGTGCTTTTAACCGAACATTGTTAGAAATGATGATGTTCTCTGTAAGGTTTTTCATATCTTCAGCTATCGTCATCGCCATTTTGAATCTCCTTTCGAAAACCATTTTTCAAATTTTCTGGAAAACACCTGAACTTACATTATTAAGCATTGTTGCTTCTGGATTTCTTTGACAAGCACATATCTTCGCCTTTGTGTATTCACTAATATCAGTTATTATGCCCTCTATCTGGGTTACCCGGCCTCTATTATTAAAGACAGGCTCACCTTTATCGAGAATGTAATGCACCGACCCGTCGTTACGAATAATACGGTATTCTATTTCAAACGGGATTCTCCAATTTTTACACCTGTTAAAAGCAGCAAATACCCGTTCTCGGTCATCAGGATGGATAATATTTATCCAAAGTTGCCTATCAGCAAGAATCCGGTCGGCATCATATCCGGTTAATTCCTCGATTCTTTTAGCAAAACAAACGACCTCCGGCCGCTCCAGTGGCAGAGCCGAATAAGGAACTCCGGCGATGGTCTCAATTAGCCTATCAATCTCCTCGTCTAACAGTGCCAAGTCGTATTGGCTCTTTTCTGCTCGCATTGCCTCATACCTCATAAACACATTTCGAATTTCTATTTTTTGTTACAGCTATTTGCTTCGTTAATGCTCAGGTCGTTACAAAGCAACCTACATCTTAAGAGTTTTCCAATACTGTTGGATAGGATTATAGACATAGTTACTAAAACGACTCTTCAAGTTGTCCTCTCTCATAGTTAAAGTCTTCTCAAACTCTTTTAGTTTCTTTTTGACGTAAGTTTCCATTTGTTTTACTTCTTTATCAAATCCTTCCTCAAATTGTTGGCCACGAACATCCTCAAAATGAATCAGCAACGAACGTATATCTTTCGCCAGAGTCTCGGCAAAATTGGCAAAATCCGCTAAATTCTTTACCTCGGCATCGGTCATCTGTTCGTGGTTTATCTGCTTACGCTCTTTCCGAAACCAGAACCTTGTGAGCATATCATTTACGTCGATGGTCAGAACTTTTACAAAATTTTGCAGTTTCTCCCTCTGCTCGTTGGCTTTCGTTTCTGTATCCGGCCCGAACTCCTCCAAGACTCTCTGGGTATTAGCAACCAGAACACCCAATGTCTGTGCACGCATTTCGTAAAAAGTTATAATGTTATGTATGACGTCTTTCATAATCTCTGGTATTGCGGTTTAAGCCCCCTTGTGTGCAGCCGTCTGGCTATGGGTTACTTCTAATCTTGCATTCTTAAAATCGCCAAGCATAGTCAGCACTTCTTCTTTTCTCTTTTCCTGGCGAGCCACTCGCTCTTTATGTTGTTTCTGGAATTCGGCTAACATTGATTTAAGGTCCCTTATCCTGAGCTCTCTCCCTTTATCCGAAAGATTTCTAAGCATTTTTGCCGTTTCCTGCTGCTCTTTTTGGAACTCTTTGAGCTTGGCAATAACCTCCTCTTTTCTTCTTTCCTGTTCGGCAAAAATTTCTTTAATCGCTATTTCGAATCCTTTGACCCTTTGAGCCTCACCTTTGGCCAGGGCATCCCTAAATTGTTTCAATCTTTCCCTTAACTGGTGAACAAGGTCTGTCTGCTCGCTAAGATAGTTTTTCGATAAATCCCTGACCTCTCGTTCCTCCTGGTCATGGTGAGATGATATAACACTTATCATACTGTCGAAGTCTTTCTTTCGGAGTGACCCATTCTTGGCGAGAGTATCCCTGAGCTGCTCATTGATTTCTGCCCGCTCTTGTCGGGTATCAAGGACGGATTCTTGAAGGCCATGGAAGATTTGATGGGCTGTCTCGAAAAGAGTTTCAACATTCTGTATCCTGCTCTCGTAAGAAGCAATTACATTCTCGACACTATTTTCTTTGACCCCAATTGCAAGCATGGTACAAGTTTTTTTGTTTTTCCAAAGAGGGGTTCTTCTTGGCGAGCCATGCTTTTTATCACCCCAAATAACCTCGAAAGGATGACTCGGCAAGAATCCTATAGACGCATAAACCCCCATTTTAAGGATGTAACTACTTGGCCTCTCGGCCAATCGCTATGCTGCTGTTGCGGTCAGGCCTATCGCCTCGGCATACTTCAGATAGGTCTCAACCGATGCAGCTACCACTCTGGCCTCAATGGCGAGAATTTCAATACCCACCAACGAGATTCTGACCCAGGCATCGACCACCACGCCCTTGTCCAGGATTCGGTCAATGACCTCAACCAGACTTGAAGAGCCTATTGCTTTTTCTACTGCCATCTTAATTCACCTCCTTTCATCTTTTTTCTCAAAAATCATCAAACGTTTCAGCACACATTAAACAGGTATACCCGTTTTTACACTCTATTGCTCATACTAATCCCAGAGCAACATGCGAGCTGCCAAGCAGCATATTCCAGCTCAACTCTTTCCTGTCCAGTTTGTACATGTAAGGACAGCTATTTGCTGGGTTAATTAAAAAGAACCAACTACTTAGCTCTGCTAAAACCTAATATGGCAATTTCATTGTCGTACTCGACTATCCGCCCCAATTTAGAAGTTTAATATGAGCCTTCTTGATTAACGGCTCTTTTCTTAATACTGCTATCGGCTAATATGCGGTAAACCTTTAGGTTACTTTCTTTACGTCATACCGCTCACGGATGTAATATAAAGTTTTCCGACTATCGATGTCGGTATTCAAAGTTTTTGGAGATGGAAGCACTCTTGGTCTTCTCTAAAATGCCGGTGTCCTCCGTCAACCTATCTACTGATGACATGAACCTGTTAGCAGGCTTAAAAATTAGCGGCTAATTTTCAAGGTCATAGCCAGCCATAACACGCATCTTTCAGACAGCTTTTCAATAGACCAACCCCTCTTTTCAGTATTGTTAACGCTGTTTTGCCTGCCAATTACCAAGGTATTTCCTTTTGCGACTTGGCATTGCTATTCTTTTACGAACCAATACTTAATATTTATGTCCGCTCCTGTTGGATGGATTAGCAGCAGCGTGGGTGAGACGGCATAACACTTTTAGGCAAGGCCCTTCGAAAATGAACGTAGTCCTTCATCAGCCCTATTGAAATAAATGAGAAGCTCGGAGCTCACGTGGTGGGCGATCCGCGGTGCTATTCGGATATCATTCTTGCCAGTGGGTGTCGAGCCCAATTTAGAGATGCCGCTTGAAGTGCGGAGTTACACAGCATCACCGCCAATCGGTATCATCGAGCAAGCTATGTAGCAATCCTCACCCAAGTCCTCGGAGAACTACTTATTCTTCCAGTAGCATGTGCTCGAATAACAAAAAAGGTTACTTTCGTAAGAGCTCCGAATCTTTTCTGTTCTAAGCGGCGTGTCATTCCAACGCTTTTTAGAGGAGGGGCTGCCTATCTTCACCAAAGCGTAGTTCATTGCCCCATGAGAACACCAATTAGCACTTCTTGCCTTTGCCCATAACCGAAAAGTATTTAAGTATAAATATTCATATATAAATAGAAAAATTTCATGCCTTCGAAAGAAGACATCAGAAAGGAGGCTGGCCATGGAAAATCAGACTGCACAAAGGCTCTTACAAGTCAAAAATTCCAAAAACGCACACTCACCAACACTCGATACAGTAATCATGGTAGAGGAAACCATAAAGAGAATTGGTGCATGTAGCGTAACCGAGCTATACAAGGCACTGCCAAGAACGGTGATATATCCAACACTCAAGCTTATAATCCAGTATTTCTATGCAAAGGGATTCATCATGTCGGATAAAGAAGCAAAGATAGTCTGGGTGTACAATCCGAAGCTCGTAAGGAGATACAAAGCAAAGCCGGACCTGAAGGCGATTTGATGGTAGAGATATACTTCGCTGATGAGAAGGTAAAGGGAAACTTTGAGAAACTAAGCAGGAATGAAGAATTCAAGGACCTTTACAGGTTTATCTGCCGGGCCATGGAAGATATCAAAAATAAGCCCGACTGTGGAACAGCGATACACAAAAGGCTGATACCCAGGGAATACATCAAAAAGTATGGCATCAACAATCTGTACAAATACGACCTACCAAACGCGTGGCGATTGTTCTACTCGCTGGGCGGGGAGGGAATAGAAATCATAGCCATAATACTTGAATGGTGCTCCCACAAGGAATACGAGAGGATATTCAAATACCGGGAAAGATGAATCACGACCCGTTCAAAAAAACACACTCAGGAGCCTTATTATTGGCTTGGTCAGCAGGCAAAAAAGTCGAAACAATGTCTATGAATAGCGCAGTAATGCAAAGATTCTAACTCAGTCCTACGTATAGGCCTCAAGCTGCCTTGACCTACATTTTGGGCACATATGGGCTTCAAACAAAGTTTCGGTAGATTCCCACGTCTTTACAGACGTGGGAATCTACGGTCTCTGCGGAAACAATGCGAGAGTTATATTCACGGATAAGGTTTTGCAAAGCAGGTTTTTCATTAAGCTCCGCTATGTTTGTGCTGGGGACGTATATAAGTTTATTTTCTGAAAGAACTGCCTGTTTGACCTTTTCAGGTACGCCATCAACCGGAAGGATACGACCCTCGGCGATAGAGGCCTCTGTAAAGGCACCTGTTAAGGCTATATCATTGGATACAGGTCTGGCCTGATACTCTGAGATGATTGTAACTGCTAAGGGAAGGGCCGCCGAGCCTCCCTCAAATCGCCGCCCGAGTTTAAGTGTATCACCCTGAATATTGGCGATCTCCCAGCGAACTAAACGCTCAGTCAGGCCATCGGGATAGCCGGCTCGCTTCATATATAAATCAGCAGCACGGAAGGCATAGGAAGCTGCCTGCTGCATATCTGCATCGATATCTTCTTTTTTACCAGTGTACTGGATGGTCTCTGAAGATGCTATTTCATCGCTGCCACGGCGTCTGCGTTCTATGGAGACATGAATAAAGCCACAATCGCCTATAGCCCTGTCCTTATCATAAAACAGTGCCTGCACCACGCCGGGCCGTTGCTCGTCACGGGCGATATTACAAATGAGCCGTTCAATGCGATTTTCCAGCTGGTTGGACAGCTCATACTGGCCGACCCTTCTTAAAAATTCCATATAGCTGGTAAAGAACTGATTCAGAAAGCCAATAGTGGTTTTTTCAGTTAGCTCGATACTTTGTATCTGCCGGCGGAATGTTCCGTTTGGTTTGGGAATGGAATCTACTTTTTGACCGCTGTGACCCTGTGCAGAAGAAAGGCTTTGCGTACCCTGCCTTTGCCTCCTTGTCTTGGGTTCCAAATCCTTCAGAAAAACCTATTTTACACACACAAGGAGGCTTCTTCCTCTACCCCCTCCAAAACGGGTAATCGCACCAATTCAAGGAATAGCCAACTCGCATGAATGAGTGTATCCTATGGGATGCTTCCGCCTCTTTTTCTTCTTTCTCCTATCGTCGCGGGTCGAGTCCCATCCAGCTATGTTTCCAGTGGTCCTTGCCAGGGCTTTCGACGACTATCGTGTTACCCTCGCGCCAGGACTTCAGCGGGTGGTTATTCTCGTCACGAAGATAACGGTCCGACATGAAGCCCTTCTCGACCAACGTTTCCAGCGAATCAGGGAGCGTATCAAATGCCAGTCGATACGCATAAATAGCGCGGCCGATGCCCAGTCGGATGAAATGGGCTTCGTGGTGTGTGCGCTCGGCACGCTTGGCTTCGGGCGGCAGTTTCAACAACCGCAGGATTTCAACGCCCAGCGACCCGACCTGCTCGACATTCTTAGTCGCACGGAAGGCAATAGTGTGGTCGCCCTTCTTGAGCTTGTGTGTGCCTAACGCTATGTCCGCTTCGCCATCTTCCGGCGTGCGGAAATTGGCGGTGAGGACCCTCTTGCCATCCAGTTCCACATCGTAGGTGCCGTTTAGCGGACCATTGGCCGCGGTAAGGCGCACAGCGAAGTGACCGTCTTGTGGTACTCCGAACGGCAATGTAAGCACGGCGCCTCGCTCTTTGTTGTTCCAGGTGAGCACAGGCCGAGCGCCGAAGAAACCCTGTGTCTGCACCTCGACCTTGGTCTTGCCTGAAGTCTTTGCATAGCGGTATGTTTTCACGAGATGTTGATGATACCAGGGAACGCGTCTCTCATGCCAGGGTGGCAACGGTGGAAAGGTCGTTTTCGTCTCCCCAGTCTGATACCAATATGCCACGCTGCTGATGAAATCGGGCCGTTCGAGAAAGAAACCATCTTCCGAGTCATCGCGGTTACCCTTGTGTTCGATGGTGACTTTAAGAGACTCAGTGAAGTGTACCGAATCAGGCAGGTGCCAGCGATAACAGACGCCGCTGTCACCGGCTGTGTCGCCTTGCCAGCGTGGCTGGCCGAACCAGAGACTGGTTCGATTTCGAAATCCCCAGGCATCGTTGAAGTAGTCTTCGGTGCCAGTCCCCTGTAAACTGGGGACTGTCTCGCCGTCGATGTAGAAGAAATCATCCCCTTCGCCGAACCAGCCGTTTTGACCCAACGTTACAGACATCACCGTTCCCACGTAGTAGCCGCTGCCTTTCAGGTCGGCTATCAGGTAGTCACAGCCTTCGACGGCTGGATACTCCTGGCGGTAGCGAGCATAGAAATAGGGCGTATCGGGAGGAAGGTCATCCAGTTGTACCCAATCGACCTGCCAATAAAGACCAGTTGAGCGGTCGGGATTATCGTTGGTCACCACGATTCTGGCTTTCTCGCGGAAGGGCATCCGCCAGTAACAAGTGAGCGATCCCGTGGGCGAAACCTGGACTGGGATACTCTCGACCACGGCGGGTTTACCGTGTCCGACGGCAAAAAAATCGCCCAGCGGGACTTCCACTCCTGCCTCGTTGCTATCGTCATAGTAGATACGCAAGGTCAAAGAGTTCAGCTCACCTACCCAGCCCGAATGGCTTGTGAACCAGATGTGCGTGATAACGCCCGGGCCTTCGAGCACCGGCATATCAATCGATTGGCCGGGCATCAGCCAGTTCATGTCAAGGTTTTCACTGTGCCAACCGGGCTGCTGATTGCTTGAGACACGGCGATTCCGTCCCTTGGGGGACAAGCCAAGTGGGCCGAGCACATCGGAGTGTAATGGTAGGGCGGATTGCAGGCCCTCGTTTTCTTTATAATCGACCCACACAGCGTCGTTCGTATATGCGCGGGCATATTCATAGGTCATGTAGCCGTCGCGGCCGTTGTTGTTGGAATTGCGGAAAAGAAACACACCTCCGCCGGACTGTTCCGGGTCGTCACGGTAGCCGACAATCAAGACGCTGTGTCCGTCAAAAACACCTTCTGGCGGTGGAGTTTCAAGAACATCGTTCTTCCACTGCACATCTTTGGGCCAGCGAAATCCTCCGCAGACCGGCCACTGCTTGTTGAGCACGTGCTTGATATCAATGAACTGTTCTTCAGTAAGTCCTGTATTCGGATTCCACGGTTTGATCCAATGCAACCGCAACCCAAGCTTACGCAGCTCCAGTGCGTGTTCCCTTGATTCCTGACTTGGTTCTCGCTCTGAATCAAAGTTGTCCTGATAGGGCATATCCTGCTCGGGACATACGCCATAAATCATAAACCCCTTCCAGAGGTCTGAGAAGAAGCCGCCGTCTTTCGTCTGGCGCAGTGCCTGATTCGAAGCCCAATTGAGAAACTCGACGCTCAATCGCGTCCCCCGCTCTCTCTTGCTCGCCAAGGCATACTCCAAAGCTCCAGCTATGGTAAACGCTGAGCAAGTGTTCCGTTTGCCCTGAACGCGCGGTCCAAGGTCCCATTTCTCAAAGGTTGGGCGCAGGTCGATGCTGCTCGCCAGGGAACCGGTTTCTGGGTAACTAATGGAAGGGGGAGTGGCGAGAACACTCTGCAAGAGAAACAGACCGGCCACTAACGCTGGGACACTAAATACTCGATGGAACGTCAGGGAAAAATACATTATCGGCATGACGGATTCCTCACTTCCCCAAGTCTAACGGCCCTTCCCGATGGATTGGAGAATGCCGTAGGGTGAACACACCAGCACCATAGGAATCTCGAAATGAGATTTCCCATTTAAACGCTTAAAAACCATAATATAGTTTCTCCAATCTCAAGCAATTGTATCCGCCCGGGGATTTTATAACACAACAATCTTAGAGAGCCAACCTCGGATTTACTTCCCAGGGGCCAAGCAGCCTGTTTGTTCTCACGTTATCTTCCATAGTAAGCCTCTCCAAACCCAGGACCGGGCTGGGTCATTGGCAGAAGACTTCTTGATTCCCGAAGACCACCCGGACAAGGATGGCCGCGTATTCGCAGTACTTCGCTGCGCCAGCAGGCGCAACAGAGCCGTTGGGTAGTGGATGGTACCGCTCACGCCAATAGCCGTCCGTTTTCGCGGCTCGGCAGACTTTACGTACCGATTCTACAAGACGGTCGTGCGCGTGCATGCGCTGGGAGGCAGTTGCTTCAAGATACCAGACTCGTCCCATTGCGGCCACGTCATTCAGCGGCGAAACCTGGAGCGGCACAGGTTCATTGTATTCCCATTTCTCGTAAGTAAATGGCTTCGTGACCGTCTGCGTCGGCATGTCTCCGTGCCAAAACCCCGGCTCCTCCAAAAGGCGCGGCCAGAGCAGCTCAAGGTTTCGGTCGACGGCAATGCCGAACGCAACCGCTGCCCAGTTAACATCTGACAGCCCGTGCGAATCGACCGGTCCTCGTTCCGCGTGAATGTACTCGCTAAAATGGTCCTGACGCCAAAAGGCGGCAATAAAGCTCTTCTCCAGTTTATTGGCATGCCCAGTCCACACGGCTTCACTTGTCTTGTCTCCAACTGTGCCGAATAGCCTCGCCAATTCGCGGAAGGCGCGGACGACGTAACACTGCGTCACACCGTCCCAGCCATATCGCGGCGGTAATTCTGTGTAGAACCCCGAGCCGCCGACCAGCCCGTTGTCGCTCTTGCAACTCAGCAGGTATTTCGCTGCTGCTTCCACCGAAGCAAGTCTCTCTCTCAGCCACGCCACAGAACTGGTGGCGTCAAAGATTTCTGCAGACGTGAGAATGTAGCAGATTGCTCCCAGTGTGCTGAGAGGGTTCGCTTTGGGTTGCCAATGCTCGAACAGACCAATCCACGTGCGCGTCTCCTGACTGGAAGCGGGCAGACCTTCGCGATTGGGCGGCTTATAGGTAAACACATCTTCCGGGTACTTCAGACCGCGCAAATGACCCCCAGGCCGTGTGTCGCCTGTAAAGATGGCAAACGGAATGTTGCCGTCTTTTCGTTGAGATGCTCGCACGAACTCGAAATAGTCGAGGACCAAACGCTTGCGGCCCAGGAGCAGATACGCCCCGGTCATCTGCCACGAATCCAACCCTGGCCAGGTTGTGTCACCGCCGTAAGCACTGCCATCCGCGGTAATCGTAAAATGCCCCGGGTAATGATTCTCGGTTGCAGCGGAAACAAGATTTTTGGTAATTGCGGCCTCTACCCCAGCACGAATTTCCGCATCCGCAATCCTGCCAATCAAAGCCGACCAGTCAGGAGGTGGTTCCTCAGCATGTAACCAATTGGGCAGCAGGTTCAGTCCGGCGGCCGTGGCCAATCCAATGCTGGTGGCCCCAGACCGCATGAGGAAGACACGACGTGAGAAACGGGATTTATCAGTCATGGGCGTCTCCAAACAGCCAACTAAACAATATTAAATAACAGCATTCATGCAGTTATTCTTTTCTTTGATGCCTCTTCCCGGGAGTCCCGGGGGCATGTTAGTCAATTCTGCCCTATCAGAAACCATCTGGATGGGCTGGGCTTGTACCAGTGCGCGAGTAACAGATGGCATGTGGCAAGAAACCACGAACCATTACCTTTTTCGGCTTCTTAAAAGGTTGTCGCGTCCCAGCGCTGCCAACAGCATCATAGCCGAAATCAGAAGGAAAATCAATGATCAAAATACAAAGATCAAAACTATAGAAAGATAAGGTAAGTCATCAAAACAAAGATATATTGGAAAGTGAACAGCCATCTGATTTGCAGGATTCACCTATAGATAAGGCCGATATTCAGCCACGCTTGCCGGAGCTGCCTGGCAGACGAACGGGTAATGTTCGGGGGCGGCGAGGTCTTCCATCAAGGAGGAGATTTGTAAGGCCAATTAGAAAAACAAGAGCCAGGAAAAGTGGCCATTCTCGTTTTTGTCCCGAAAGCCACGACCTGATTGACCAGCAAAAATGTGAATCCTGCGAAAAATACCGACACTGGCCTGAGGGTACTGACCAAGAACCCAGGCAATGCTGGTTCGACTGGCACGAAAAAAAACCTTGTGAGCAATCCGATGAAGATGATACAGTGCCCGAAGATTAATTGTGGCGGCTGATACCCAAATAATCTGATTCTGAGCTCTATGACAACAAAGCACTTACGGGACTATCTGGAGGTCAAGAACAACAGGATAAATAGATACAGCAGTTCGATAATCGTCCACCCACCCCGACTGGAGAAACACCCATAATTTTTCAGGAGATTTCAACAAAGCAAGTTATAATTCACAAAAGGACAAATTAAGATATTGCAGATTCAAATTAGCATCGGTTATAAACATCTTTGGTAAGCGTTCACCCATTTTCGAGTAATTGAAGTACACTTTAGTAAAGTTTTGTC
>CAYWXK010000036.1:33075-39016 GCA_964462515.1 uncultured Pirellulales bacterium | reverse complement strand
AGACAAAACTTTACTAAAGTGTACTTCAATTACTCGAAAATGGGTGAACGCTTACTGTTTATTGTTATGGTAAAGAGCCAACTTTTGAGGCTGCAATCGCCGCGAAATTTTTTAAGGCCCATGAATGCAGCCAGGAATACATCCTGAACGACATCTTCGACCTCGCCGGGCCAGCCGAGCAGTCGATTGGCCAGAACCGCAATATCGGCGGAGAATTCGCTGACGATTCTCTCAAAAGCGGCAATATCGCCCTGCTTGAATTGTTCAACCAGGAGCCGGTCGTCACTGGTTCTGGCCATAACTACCATATTAGACAAGGCAGAGGCAAAAAACTTACAAAAAAAACGCCAGGATTTAGCCGTTGCATTGGACAAATAAAAAAGCCCGATGGGTCGGGCTTTTTGTAAGCACAAGTCCTGCGCATTACCTCTCTTTTTACTACAATCCAGCGGCTTTGCGGAGTTTGGCTGCATAATCGGTTTTTTCCCAGGTGAAGTCCGGGAGGTTTCGTCCGAAGTGGCCGCCGGAAGAAGTCTGGGCGTAGATTGGCCGAGCAAGTTTCAAATGGGCAATCATTTGCTTGGGAGTCAAGGGGAAAACTTCTCTTATGATTTTACTTAGTTTTTTCTCGCTTATCTTTGCAGTTCCCTCGGTGTTGACAAGGACGGAGGTCGGCTGGGCGACGCCGATGACGTAAGATAGCTGGAGCTCGCAGATGTCGGCGAGTCCTGCGGCGACGATGTTCTTTGCGATGTAACGGGCCATATAGCTTGCGGTTCTATCGACTTTTGTGGGGTCTTTTCCGCTAAAGCAGCCGCCGCCGTGTCGGCCTCTTCCGCCGTAGGTATCGACGATGATTTTTCTACCTGTGACGCCGCAGTCGCCTTTTGGGCCGCCTATGACGAACCGGCCGGTTTCGTTGATGTGAAATACGATGTTCTTGTCAACAAGCCGTTTTGGCAGAACAGGCAGGACGACTTCTTCGATTATTTGTTTTCGTAGCTGCCTGTGGGTTATGCTCGGTGCGTGCTGAGCGGCGACGACGACAGTGTGGATGCGATTGGGTTTGCGATTTTTATATTCAACAGTAACCTGACTTTTGCCATCGGGTCGCAGCCAGGGAAGCTTTCGAGTTTGTCTAACTTTTGCCAGGCGATTGGTTATTGCGTGGGCAAGCTGGATGGGCATAGGCATAAGCTGGGGTGTTTCTGTGCAGGCGAAGCCAAACATTACGCCCTGGTCGCCGGCACCCTGCTCTTTGTGCAGGCCTTTGCCTTCGGTGACACCCTGCGAGATATCGGCGCTCTGCTTACCTATTGAAACCAATATTGCGCAATTCTCGTAATGAAATCCCAATTCGGGGTCGTCGTAGCCGATTTTCTTTATGGTGTCCCTCACGATGGTTGGAATGTCGATATTGGCGGAAGTTGTGATTTCACCTGAGACGACAACCATTGCATCCTTCACAAGCGTCTCGCACGCGACGCGACTATTCGGGTCTTTTGCAAGACAAGCATCGAGGATTGCATCGGATATGTGGTCGGCCACTTTGTCGGGATGGCCCATAGTTACGGATTCGCTGGTAAAGAGGTAATTGTCGGTATCGATATTGGGATTGTAGTAAATCGGTTTTTTTGTCATTTTTTAGCGTCCCTTTAAGGATTTAATATTTCATTGATTTTGTGAGCCATCGTTGATGGTCCAATCATATTTTAAGTATTTAACGGAATAATTTTCTACTTCAAGGAAATCTATATCCTGTCTGGACAGATAGTTGGTGATGAAATTCAAGACCGCACGAGTGACGGGGTCCTGGTCTTTAAACTTTTTATCGGTGCCAAACTTGCTAATAAATTCTTTGCCGTGCCAAGCATCTTGAAATATGGCGGATAAATAGACTTTTTTGTTCTGTCTATCTATTCTGAATGCCAGGGGATTTGCGAGGAAGCGTTTGGTCTGGTTTTGTAATTGCTGGTGGAGCTTATCGCCATAGTATGGCTCATTGCCCAGAGGCGGGCTGGAAAGACTGGCGTGTGATAGGGCAAAGAATACCGTGGGTTCGGCAAATTCTTTTCGGAAGAAGCGCTGGTCAACCACGGCCAGAGTGAACTCTTCATCCATTACGATAAACTTGTAATCTGTCCATATACCTTTGATGTGCCTGATGCTGTTTGGGCCGTAGAAGGGATTGAGCCAGCGTGAGCCCTGGATGGGGTAATTATCGGTGATGATTTTGAGCATCTGGAGATTGTATGCGTTGAGCCAGAATGCAATTTTGTCTTCTTTTGGCCAGCGGTTGTATTCGTTTGGGTCGAGGTGGTCGAATTCATCGAGGAGGTTTTTCAGCTCAGGTCTTTTGCGTTTTAGGGCTTTATAGTTGACCATACCATTATCGTTGACATGGGTTTTGAAGAATTCAACGAATTTATCGTGAAAAGAGACACGCGTTAGAGCAGGCTTGGATTTGGGCTGATTAGGTTCGGGTGGAGGTGGTTTAACATCGTTGGGTTCGACTTTGTTGGGATCAGATACAGGTTTTGGCTGGTTAGGCTCGATGCTCGATGTTCGCTCATTGGGTTCGAGGGATGCAGGAGTATTGGGTTCGGCTTTCTGGGGTTTGATTTCATTAGGTTCGATATTCGATGCTCGTTTGTTAAGCTCGATTTGGTTAAGGACAGGCTGAACCGGTTTAAGCAAAATTGGTTTGTTTTTTAAGGTATCAGAAAGCTGGGTTTTTGCAGAGAGGCAGACTGTAATGGAAAGTAAAAAGGCGAAGGTTAAAAAGAAAGAGTGAAAATTTCTCAGGCCGCTATTCGCAGCGCGGTGTCCGATTTTAGAAATATCATACGCAAAATAACGAATATGAGCCATTTTACTCCTTAGTCTGTTAAAATTGCCCAACACCACTTCGTATCTATATTACGATAAGGAATTTGTCGGGAAAATGCAATGGTTTGTTTATGGTTTTTAGGGTATTTTGGGGGGCATTTGCGGCAGAAGGGGTTTATTATCCTTTCAGGACGGCTAATGGGAGCATTCTTGCAACTGGTTTGGCCCAGCCGCATTCGACGACGATTCGGACAACCTCTTCGATGTCTTTGTAAGCGGCTGGCGCTTCCTCTTTGATTCGGCGCCTGTCACCGGTGATGAGCTTTATGCCCTCCATACTGCGTTTGAATTCTTCGTCACTAATTGAGGGCGGCGCAATAGATTTACCTCTGCGGGATTTTCCGAGAGCGGCGGTGCGGCTCATTACTCTGCCGGCCCCGTGATTGACTGACGAGAGAGATTCCTCGGCGTTGCCGGTTCCAACCAGCAGGAAGCTGGCGGTGCCCATTGAGCCTGGAGTGATAATTGGCTGACCGATTTGTTCGAATATTGTTGCAGCCATTTGCTTCGGGCCGAAGGCACGGGTAGCACCTTTTCGGTGGACCCAAAGCTGCCCGCCGTAGGCGGGATAAGTTTCGAGTTTTGCTATATTGTGTGCAACATCATAGACCATCTTTAGGGGGGTGGGTCCAAACATTCTATTAAAGCAGCGTCTGACAAGCAGTGCCATAATGTGGCGATTGGTGAAAGCGAAGTTGGAAGCAGCGCCCATGGCGGCGATATAGTTTTTGCCTGTGCTGGTTTCGGTGGAGAGGTATGAGAGCATCTTTTTTCGGCCTGCCATTTCGGGACTTGAGGCGGCGATGTCCATATATCGGTCGGCAACTTCGTAGCCGAATCGGCGAGAGCCTGAGTGAATCATAACGACGATTTGATTTTTGAATAGGCCGAATTTGTTGGCCAAATCCTGGTCAAAGATTTCCTGGACGTATTGGATTTCGATGAAGTGGTTTCCGCCTCCGAGTGTGCCCAGTTGTGCGGAGCCTTTCTGTGTGGCGGCATTTGGAACGGCGGCTGGGTCGGCGCGGAGCCGGCCGTTTTCCTCAATTCTTTTGAGGTCTTCGGCAAACTCTTGAGGGTCGAATGCCTCCCAGGCGCGATGGCCGATTCTTTGTGCGAGTGTGGGTATTGAGGCGACACCTTTGGTAATGACTTCTTCGAGGCCGGTTTTGTCCAGATGCAGATTTTCGTGTCCTTCGCCGAGCGGGATTTCGCGGGCGATGTCAATAGCGATTTTGTCGGTGTCAATTTGGCCTTTTAAGAAGGGTGTGTGGAGGAGCCGCATACCACAGTTAATATCGTAACCAACAGCGGCGGGCATTATGGCCCTGTCCAATCCTAATACAGCGCCGATAGGGATGCCAAAGCCAACATGGATGTCGGCGGTGGCAAGGACTTTTCTGGCGGGGGGCAGGCAGGCGGCATCAAAAAGCTGGCGGACGGCATCAGGTTCGAGATTTACGGCATCAGAGGCAAAGATGGTCGCATCGGTGACCATCTGGCTGGTGCGCTCCATAAAAAGGCGAAGAGGGTCAATGCGAACGAGTTTTGTGGATAATTCGGTCATTAATAAATCTTTTAATAAAAACAGCCCCAATTTGTCAATCTAAATCGGAGATAGAATACAATTTTATGAGTTTTTTGTTCAACTGCGGATGTTTTTGTTGGTTTTTTATCCACCTTCGCAGTCGCCGACCTTTCTTCGCCCGCCGAAGCGGGCTAAGCGAAGGCGGGAAAAAGGGAGGAACCACGGGCTTTGCACGTGGGGCACCATTGACGTCTGTTTTTCTAATGAAATCCCGACCCCGCACCAATGGTTCACCCAAAATCGAATCCATCCTGTTTTTTGCAAGAAATGCCCGCTACAGTTCAATTGATGCGGGGCCGAGCGGCGTGTTGTCTGGCGTATATTGTTGTTCCGTCGCCGTTCCCTTCGACAAGCTCAGGACAAGCCGGCGACGGCTAAACAAACTAAACCGAGGTTGAAAAAAAACGCGTTATGAATTTGTTTGACAAAGGTGGTTTTGAAAGTTAAGCTGGATAATGTCGGCATTGAGGGAGGCCGGGTTTGGCTAATGTAAAACGGGTTGGTGTTTAGGATGCCTGAAATAATGAAGATAAAGTGTGTGGTTTTCGCAATGTTGATTGCGGTTTTTGCATCAGCAGTGGATTTAAGCAGAGCTGTCATCAACACTCAGGGAATTGATGCGGTCCTTAAGAAAAAGGCACTTGATAATACAGATTTGTTCACTATTGACAATTTTCTTGGGGAAGCGATTCGCGAGATAATAAGGCCGAAAGATTGGACATCGACAGGGATGGCTCGGGCGGAAATTTTGCGCAGGCGAGGTATTCAACGTCAATATGTTCAGCAGTTTTCGGAGTCGTCATATAAATACCTTTTGTCAGGAATGGAAGAGGCATCGCGATTTCCGGAGGAGCGCAGAGTCAAAGTCTTTGTTAATCTTTTGATTTTAGTTGATGGCCTGGAAGATTTGCGTTTGGCGGATTTGGCTATTGCGAGGTTGAAGGATAAAAACACTATAATTCGCTATTGGGCGGCCCATTGCATAACTAACGATGCTATCATAAAACAGTTGAATACCGGGGGGGCGGAAAATGTGAGGGTGGCGAGGTTGCTGATAGACCGACTTAAAGCGGTCGTTGACGGCAGCGGTCCGGAGACTATAGCTTTGATAGCGAGATTTGCCGCTGATATAAATATTCCTCAGGGCGAGGAGCTGCTGCTGCAGATAACTGATATGCGTATTAAGAAATACACTACCTGGACGGTGGAATACGAGCTTTGGGATGGGACGCTCCTGAAATTGCTTGATAGCGAACTATCGTCTGCTTCGGGGAGTTCGAGGAAAGTTGCTTTCGCTGCGCGGTTTGGGCTATTGTATTCTTTTGCCATACAAAGGTATGTCAAGGGCAACGAGATTTTGAGTGAAACGCAAAAACAACAGTTGGCTTCGGTATTGGTAGAGACGGAGGATAAGTGCATCGGCAGGATTCTGGAAAAGCCGCAATCAATTATAAAAAAGGCGGT